>DATJIW010000120.1:0-24152 GCA_035492775.1 Vicinamibacterales bacterium | reverse complement strand
TTTCGTCCTGCGGCGGTTCAGCGTCGCACCGTGCGGATGGCATGTCCGCACCCGCGTGCACCCGTTGATTCCACCGGCCTCACGGGATACTGCTATTTGCCGAACACCCTGGCCGCGGCGGCCGTTGCCTCGGCATCCTCGACGATCGGATGCAGTTCGATCTCAATCAGGTCGCCCCAATTGTTCACATGTTCGGCGAGAGCGGTCATATCATTCGTTTCCAGGATGTGCCAGCCGAGAACCGAGCCGGGCACGTGATACCGGGCAACCTGTTGCACCCCTTTGGGTGGCGACCCACCCGTTTGCTGGAACTGCTGAAACGCCCCCTTGTAAAGGCCGGGTCGTGTTCGCCATGTAAGCATGAATTTCACGGAACACTCTCCTTACTGCATTCGAGGATGTCGAGCGGAGGTTCGCACCATACCACGCCAGGAATTAGAGAGCTGATCTGAAAGCGACTACAAAGGAGGAGTTCCCTGTCCACGGCGCTCGTCAGTCCTCTTGCCGGCAAGCCGGCTCCAGCCTCGATGCTGGTGAACGTCGCGCGGCTCGTGACGGCGTACTACGCGGAGCATCCCGACCCGTCTGTCCCGGCGGAGCGGGTCGCGTTCGGCACGTCAGGGCATCGCGGCTCGGCATTCGACCGCAGCTTCAACGAGGCGCACATCCTGGCTATCACACAGGCCATTTGTTCGTATCGCCACGCGCACGGGATTGACGGTCCGCTCTTCATGGGGATGGATACGCATGCGCTGTCCGAGGCCGCTTTCGCGAGTGCGCTCGAAGTGCTGGCCGCCAACGGTGTCGACGTGATGATCGACCGAACCCGCGGCTACACGCCGACCCCTGTGATTTCCCACGCCATCCTGATGTACAACCGCAGCCGTCAATCGGGCCTGGCTGACGGGATCGTCATCACGCCTTCGCATAACCCGCCGGAAGACGGCGGCTTCAAATACAATCCGCCGACGGGCGGTCCTGCTGACACCGGCGTGACCGGCTGGATCGGGCAGACTGCGAACGCGCTCCTGGCCGGCGACCCACACACGCTCCGTCGCATGCCGTTCGACCGCGCTCTCCGCGCGGCCACTACGCATCTCCACGACTACATCACACCGTACGTGGACGATCTCGCGAGCGTCATCGACCTGGAGGCTGTCCGCAGCGCTGGCGTGAGAATTGGAGTGGACCCGCTCGGCGGCGCCGGCGTGCACTACTGGGAGACGATCATCGAGCGGTACGGCCTCGCGATGACCGTGGTGAACGACGCGGTCGATCCGACGTTCCGCTTCATGACCGTGGATTGGGACGGCAAGATCCGCACGGACTGCTCGTCACCGTACGCGATGGTGCCGCTCGTGGCCCTGCGCGATCGCTTCGACGTGGCACTCGCGAATGACGCCGACGCCGACCGGCATGGGATCGTCACCCCGACGGCGGGGTTGATGGATCCCAATCACTACCTGGCGGTGGCGATTTCCTACTTGTTCACCCACCGCCCCAAGTGGTCGGCGGAGGTCGCGGTCGGCAAGACCGTGGTCACAAGCGGCATCGTCGACCGCGTCGCACGAGGACTGGGACGCCGTGTTCTCGAAATGCCGGTCGGATTCAAATGGTTCGTGGACGGCCTGCTGCACGGTACGCTCGGCTTCGCGGGCGAGGAAAGCGCCGGGGCATCGTGCCTGCGCACCGACGGTACGGCGTGGACCACAGACAAGGACGGAATCGTGCTTGGTCTGCTCGCGGCGGAGATCACCGCAACGCTCGGCATCGATCCTGGCGCGCGGTACGTCGAACTGACCCGCGAGCTCGGTGCGCCGGTCTACGAACGGATCGATGCGCCCGCGACGCCGGAACAGAAACGGCTCCTCGTGCAGATCTCTCCCGATTCAGTCGACGCGAAGGAGCTGGCCGGCGACGCCGTTCGCGCAGTCCTCACGACGGCACCCGGCAACGGCGAATCGATTGGTGGCGTGAAGGTCATTGCCGACGATGGGTGGTTTGCCGTGCGCCCGTCGGGCACCGAGGACGTGTATAAGGTTTACGCGGAGAGTTTCCGGGACCGCGCGCATCTCGAACGGATTCAGGCGGCGGCGGAAGCGCTCGTGACACGACTCTTCGCGCAGGCCACTTGAGCCGCCGCTGACTTCGGCTCGTGCGACGTGCGCAATCAATCCGGTGTCGACCGCCACATGCGGGCGCCGTTGTTCACGAGAACGCGCGGTGTAACCCGAGGGAGAGACTCGCTGGCGTTGCAGCGTTCTATCAGCAGGCGCGGACGAAGGCCACGGTCCGGGCGCCTATATTCGGCCGGGCGGTTCTGTTGGCCTGTATCCACGAATCCGCGAAGCAGGAGTCCGGTTCCGGCGCGGTCCACCAGTCGCTGCTCCGGCGCGCCAGGTCGGGCAAGGCGACACCGGCCAGGTCTTCGATCTCCGCGAAGGTCAGGACGACCGCATCCGCATATCGATCGTACAGATACTTGTGAAGCGGCGCTGAATTGCCGGAGCTAAGGGACCGTTCGGGGGCGGTGGCGTCTGTTTCCAGAACCTCGCGCCCAGCGGGTCGTCGTCTTTTGATCCATGCAAACATCGGCCCCCCAACACGCCCGCGTCCTCGAGCGAACCCGGAATGAGATGACCGGGTGGTTCGACGGTAGGACAGGACGCGAACGGTGTCTGTCCAGTTGTGCACATCTGTCAAACCGATGCGGCCGCTCAGAGTCCCAGGCGTCGCGCGAGCTGGCGTTTCGCCGCGTCCACGAGCGCGAGATACGCGATCGTCATGACCAGGAGAAAGGCGAGATACGAGCCAGGCAGCGTCGTGAACCCGAGCAGCCCGGCCAGCGGGGTCACCGGCAGCACCATGCCGATGGCGACGATCAGCAGGGTGGTCACGGTCAACGACCGACTCGGCCGGCTCCGAAACGGGTTCCCCATTGTCCTGATCACGAAGAGCACGAGCGTTTGTGTGGCCAGCGATTCGACGAACCACCCGGTGTGAAACAGGCTTTCGCTCGCGTGAAAGTAATGCAGCAGCACATAGAAGGTCAGGAAGTCGAAGATCGAGCTGATCGGACCGATGAACAACATGAAGTGCCCAATGACATGGATGTCCCACCGCTGAGGGCGCCGAAGATACCGATCATCGACGTTGTCGCTCGGGATGGTCACCTGGGCCAGGTCGTACAGGAAGTTGTTCAACAGGATTTGCGTCGGCAGCATCGGCAGGAATGGCAGGAACACGGACGCTGCGGCCATGCTGAACATGTTGCCGAAGTTCGAGCTGGTGCCCATCAGCAGGTACTTCATCATGTTGCCGGACGCCCGACGGCCCTCGAGGATTCCGCGATGCAGAACGCTGAGGCTGGCCTGGCCGAGAATGACGTCCGCCGCGTCGCGCGCGACGTCGGCGGCCGCCATCACCGAAATGCCGACATCCGCGGTGTGCAGGGAGGGCGCGTCGTTGATCCCGTCGCCCATGAATCCGACGACGTGCCCCCGGCGTTTCAGCGCGAGAATGATGCGGTTCTTCTGCAGCGGCGAGACGCGTGTGAACACGGACGCCTGTTCGGCAAGATGGCCAATGCCCGCGTCGTCGATGCGGGCGATGTCGTCACCGGTCACGATCCGCCGGGCGTCCAAACCGATGGCCGTGCAGAGGTGCCGTGCGACGAGCTCGTTGTCGCCCGTCAGAATCTTCACGGTGACGCCGTCACGCGCGAGTTCCGCGAGGACGCCCGCGACGTCCGGCAGGACGGGGTCGGCGAAACTGACGAAACCCGCCAGCACGAGGTCGGCCTCGTCGGTGCGCGAGTGCGCCGCGCGAGGGTCCAGCCACCGGTAGGCGACCGCCAGCACCCGCAGCCCGTCCGCGCTCATGCCTTCGTGGACGGCCGCACACCGTTGGCGCGTCGCGGCGTCGAGTGGCACCACTTGACCGCCGGCTTCGAACGCGGTTGCGAGCGCGAGAATCGGTTCGGGTGCCCCCTTGGTGATGAGGAGATGGCGGCCGGCGGCATCCGGAGGCTCCACGACAACCGACAGGCGACGGCGCTCGAAATCGAACGGGATTTCATCGACCTTCGTGTAGCCGGTGACGTCGGCCGCCGCCTGGCGGAGCAGCGCGGCGTCGAGAGGACTCCGGATGCCCGTTTCGAACCGACCGTTGATGTAGGCCAGCGTCAACGCGCGCTCGGATGCCCCGCCGATCGGATCGGCGGCGCGATCGAACTGCATGACGCCGGCGGTGAGCGTTCCGGTCTTGTCGCTGCACAGGACGTCGATGCTGCCGAAGTTCTGAATCGCCGGAAGACGTTTCACGATCACCTGGTCGCGCGCCATGCGCAGGGCGCCCTGCGTGAGCGTAACGGAGCTGATCATCGGCAGGAACTCGGGTGTGAGGCCGACGCCCAGGGCTACGGCGAAGAGCAGCGACTCGAACGCGTTGTGCTTGAACGCGATGCTCACCAGCAGGATGAACAGAACGAGTACGACGGTCGTGCGAAGGATCAGCAGGCTGAATCGCCGCAGTCCGTGCTCGAACTCGGTCTCCGGAGCCCGGGTGCGCAACCGCACGGCGATCTCGCCAAACATCGTCTTTGGGCCGGTCGCGATCGCGAGCGCGGTTCCGGTGCCACTTACCACCGACGTACCGAGGAACACGAGGTGCGGCGCGTTGGGGTCTGGCATCTCCTCCGCTGTGGCGGCCGACGCCTCCTTGTCGGCCGGCAGCGACTCGCCCGTCAGCATCGACTGCTGGACGGAAAGATCCCGTGATTCCAGCAACCGTCCGTCCGCCGGCACCAGGTCCCCTGCGGACAGGCGGAACACGTCGCCGGGGACGACCTCTCGCCGCGGCGTCTCGACCCACGCTCCGTCGCGGAGGAGGGTCGCCGTCGGGATCACCGACGACCGGAGCCGCTCGGCGGCCTGCTGGGAACGGTACGACTGCCAGAAGTTGATCGCGACGCCGAGCGCCACCATCGTCACGATGATGAGCGCGTCGACCCGTTGTCCGAGGGAAGCGGAAATCGCGCTCGCGACGAGCAGGATGATGACGAGCGGATTCGCGAGCAGATGAAACAGCTGAACGACAGCGGAGAAACGGCGTACGGGGGCCGCCTCGTTCGGACCGTACACGGCGAAGCGCCGCGCGGCTTCCAGGCCGGTGAGTCCTTCTTCAGCGCTGCTCATTCCGATCGGCGGCGGGTCGAAGCGTGTCATGCTGAGTGAGTATGCGGCCTGCTGTGTTCACGCGGCCCCGCACGTTGGCGGGCGGCGAGGAACTGCTGAATATCGAGTCACTGGAAGAGCACGCCAGGCGTTTGGCGGCGCTGCTCTCGATTGAGCCGCGCCAGCGCGGCGGCGGCCGCGCGCATTTGCGCCAGGTCAAGGACCATATGCGGGCGCTCCGCGAGATCTACACGGAGCTCGCGGAAGACGCGCAACGCGAGGGCGTCTCGCCGGCGGCCGAATGGCTGCTCGATAATTTTCACATCATCGCGGCAGCCGCGCGTGACATTCAGCACGATCTGCCCCCTTCGTTCTTCAGACGACTTCCTCGGGTCGCGGCGGACGAATTCGCCGGACTTCCGAGAATATACGCGCTCGCGCTGGAACTCATCGGGTCCAGCGGAGGGCGGCTGGAAGCGCAGCGGCTTCAGCGGTTCGTCAGCGCCTTCCAGTCGGTGACGCCGCTCGCGATGGGCGAGCTCTGGGCCTGGCCGAGCGTGCTGAAGCTGGCGCTGCTCGACCATCTCCGCATGAGGGCCGATGAGCTCGCCGCGACCCGCGCGCATCGAGTGGCGGCGGACCGGCTCGCCGTAGCGGTCGAAGCGGCGCCGGAGGACGCGACGCCCGTCTCGTTCCAGGGATGGCCCGAGCACGTCCATCACGCGTTTGTCACGCGTCTTCTCCAGCGCTCACGCGCGCTCGGCCCTATCGCATCACGGTTGCACCGGCGGCTCGACGAAGCGCTCGCGGCCCGCGGCGAGACGGTCGAAGACGCGATTCGAGCGGAAGGACAGAGCCAGGCGCTGGAACAGGCCGGAATGGCCAACCTCATTGGCAGCCTTCGCCTCATTTCGACGTTCGATTGGAGTGAGTTCTTCGAGAGCGTCAGTCTCGTCGAGCAGGTGCTGCAACGCGATCCCGCGGGCGTGTACGGCCGGATGGACTTCCGCAGTCGCGACCGCTATCGACACGCCATCGAGGAGCTCGCCGTACCCACCGGTGAAGGCCAGCTGCTGGTCGCGCTGAAGAGCGTCGAACGCGCGCGCCAGAATTACGTCCGGAACCCCGACGCGCGCGACTCCCATGTCGGCTATCACTTGATCGGCGGAGGGCGGCGGCAGTTCGAGCGGAGCGTGGCGTGGAGGCCCACACTCAAAGGGCGCATCCGGCGTCTGTTCTTCGCGCACGCGACGCTGGGCTATCTTGGAACCATCGCCGCCGGCACCGCCCTGCTGGTGCTGGTCGCTGTCCTCTATGCTTCGTGGTACGGCTGGCGGGGCATCCCGCTGGTGCTGGTCGCACTCCTGACGGCCGTCCCTGCCAGCGAGCTGACCATCCAGATTCTGCAGCGGCTGATCAGCTACCTGATTCCGCCGCGCCGGCTGCCGCGCCTCGACTACGACGTCATCCCGCCGTCGGCCCGGACGATGGTGGTGGTGCCGACGATCCTCGACAGCGTAGAGCGCGTGGATGACCTGGTCTCACATCTCGAAGTGCAGGCACTCGGCAACGTCGATCCGCACCTTCATTTCGCCATCCTGAGCGACTTCCGGGACGCAGCCTCCGAAACGCTGCCGCACGATGCAGAGATTCTCGAGGCGGCGCGCGTCCGGATCGCGGCGCTCAATACCAAGTACGCGAACGGCAGCGCGGATCGCTTCTTCCTCTTTCACCGCCTGCGTCAGTGGAACGAGCGCGAAGACCTCTGGATGGGATGGGAGCGCAAACGCGGAAAAATCGAGGAGTTCAATCGCCTGCTGCGCGGCGCCACCGATACGAGCTTCATCCCGGCGGTCGGTGACCTGACGCTGCTTCCGCAGGTCAGGTACTGCATCACGCTCGACAGCGATACACGACTGCCGCGAGGGGTCGCTCGTGAGCTGATCGGCATCATCACGCATCCGCTCAATCGCGCCGCGTTCGATTCGCGCGTCGGCCGAGTGACGGAAGGGTACGGCATCCTGCAGCCGCGCATCAGCGTCACGTTCACGAGCGCCGCCGGATCGCTGTTCGCGCGCCTCTATTCGGGACACACCGGCGTCGATCCGTACACAACTGCCGTATCCGATACCTACCAGGATCTTTTCAGCGAAGGCATCTTCACGGGCAAAGGGTTGTACGACGTCGACGCCTTCATCGCCGCGCTCGACCGCCTGGTGCCGGAGAACGCGCTGCTGTCCCACGACTTGTTCGAAGGCCTTTACGCGCGGGTCGCGCTCGTATCGGACGTCGAGCTCGTCGACGAGTATCCGTCGAGCGTCCTCTCTCACGCCCGCCGGCAGCATCGCTGGATCCGCGGCGATTGGCAGATTCTGTTCTGGCTCTTCCCCTTCGTCCCGTCGCGCGACGGTCTCCGGCGCAATACGCTGCCGATCATCAGCCGCTGGAAGATCCTCGACAACCTGCGGCGCAGCCTCGTCGCGTCGACGCTGCTGGCGCTGCTCATCGCGGGATGGACGCTGCTCCCGGGCCCGCGCTGGTTCTGGACCGCGACGGTCATCGGTGTCGTGGCATCGCAGCTTCTGCCGGTCATCGCGCGCCTGCTGGTGGGACCGGGCCGCGCCCAGTCTATCCCCGTCTTCCTCGTCAACCTCCGCCGCGACACGGTCACGGCGCTCGCGCAGATCTTCCTCAGCCTGACGTTCCTCGCGTTCCACGCCTTCGACAGCGCGCACGCGATCGTCGTCACGCTCGTGCGCCTCTTCATCAGGAAGGGGCGGATGCTCGAATGGGAGACGGCAGCGACGACGGCCGCCCGGGCGCTCGGACTGGGCGGACAGGGGCTGCGCCGATTCGTCACCGAGATGGCGTCGAGCCCGCTCGTCGCAACCGCCGTGGCCGTCGCCATCAACGCCCGCGAGCCGGCGGCGCTTCCGGCCGCGTCGCCGTTTCTCTTCCTCTGGATGATCGCGCCCTTTGTCGCCTACTGGCTCAGCGTGCCGGTGGGCGCACGCGTCCGGCCACTCAGCGACGACGACCGGACGGTACTCCGCCGCACCGCGCGCCGGACGTGGCGCTATGTCGAGAGCTTCGTCACCGAGGCGGACGCATGGCTGCCGCCCGACAACTACCAGGAGGCAGGCGACGCTCCAAGACTGGCGCGCCGTACGTCGCCAACGAACATCGGCATGAGCCTGCTGTCGACGCTGGCGGCGCACGATCTCGGATACCTGCCGACAGACGCCCTTCTCCGTCGGCTCACTGCGATGATGACGACGCTCGAGAGCCTGGAGCGGCATCGCGGCCATTTCCTGAACTGGTACGACACCGCCACGCGTGCGCCGCTGCATCCGCAGTACGTCTCGACTGTCGACAGCGGCAACCTTGCCGCCGCGCTGATCGCACTCGCCCAGGGTCTTCTCCAGCTCGAGGAACACCCCCAGACAAGGCGGCAGCGGCTCGCCGGTCTCGCCGACACCGCTGATCTACTGGCGGCAGCATCGTCATCGAGCAACGCCAGATCTGAATCCCGCCAGATCGTCACCGAGATCAACCGTCTGGCGCGCGAGATCGTCGCAGCGGCGCTGACGGACGCGCCGGGCGAGAGGGCACGGCTCGAGGCGTTGGGCACTGACCTCGCCGCGGCGGCCGAGGGGTTCGACGACGAGGCCGATCCGGGTCACGACATCACCTATTGGTGCGAGGCCGTGCGCGAGGCGATCGCGCAAACCGCGGTGGAGCACCCGGTCGATGCCGATTCAGTGCGCAATCTCGCCGGCAGGATGTCTGCTCTCGCCGATGCGATGCAGTTCGACTTCCTGTACGACCGGCGGCGGCGCATCTTCTCGATTGGATACCGGCTGGCCGACGCTGACGGCCCGGGGCGGCTGGACAGCTCCTTTTACGATCTGCTGGCATCGGAGGCACGCCTCGCGAGCTTCGTCGCGATCGCGAAAGGGGACGTCCCGCAGCACCACTGGTTCCATCTGGGCCGACTCGTGACGAACGTGGACGGCCGCGCGACGCTCATGTCCTGGGGCGGCACGATGTTCGAGTATCTGATGCCGCTCCTGCTGATGCGGACCTTCCCCGGAACGCTGCTCGATCAGAGCTGCCGCGCGAGCGTCCGGCGACAGATCGAATACGGCCGCCAGCGCGATGTGCCCTGGGGGATTTCGGAGTCCGCATACGCGTTTACCGATTCCGCCGGCAACTACCAGTACCGGGCGTTCGGCGTGCCCGGTCTTGGACTGAAGCGCGGACTGGGCACCGACCTCGTCATCGCTCCGTATGCGACGGCACTCGCCAGCTTGATCACTCCGTCGTTGGCCGCCGAGAACCTCAAGCGGCTCGCACGCCTGGGCGTCGAAGGCCGGTTCGGGTACTACGAGGCCCTCGATTACAACCCGCGGAATCGCGACGTCGATGCGACACCGGAGACGATCGCACGCCCGGCCGTGGTCCGGGCGTATTTCGCGCACCACCAGGGCATGTCGCTGGTGGCGCTCGCGAACGTCATCTGCAGCGATGTGTTCGTTTCGCGTTTCCACGCGGATCCTCGCGTGCAGGCCACGGAACTGCTCCTGCAGGAGCGCGTGCCGCGCGAAGCGATTCTGTCGGCGCCGCGCCCCGCCGAGAGCACGACGAGGCCGCCGTCGCTGCCCGTGTTCGCGTCGAGACGGTATCGATCCCCGCACTCGACGAGCGCGCACACGCATTTCCTCTCGAATGGCCGCTACACCGCCGCCGTCACCAGCGCCGGCGGCGGATTCAGCATGTGGCGCGACCTGTCGGTGACCCGCCGGCGCGACGATCCCACGTCCGACGCAGGCGCCAATTACATCTACCTCCGCGATGCCTGGTCGGATCGTGTCTGGTCCGCCGCGTACCTCCCGGGCTTTCAGGAGCCTGACCGGTTCGAGGCGACGTTCGATCTCGACAAGGTCACCTTTCGCCGCCGCGATGCCGACATCGACACGCAGCTCGAGATCACCGTGTCGTCGGAGGACGACGTGGAGGTGCGCCGCCTCACAATCGTCAATCGGGGCGGTCAGACGCGTGAGATCGAGGTCACCAGCTACGCGGAGATCGTGCTGGCCCGTCCCGAGGACGACCTGGCGCACCCGGCGTTCGGCAAGCTGTTCGTCCAGACGGAGTTCGATCCGCAGAGCGCGGGTCTGCTGTTCAGCCGCCGTCCGCGTGGATCGGATGAATCGCCAATCGTCGGTTTCCACGTACTCGGCGTCGACGGGCCGCGGCTCGGCGGAGCCGTCGAGTGGGAGACCGATCGTTCGCGTTTCCTGGGCCGCGGACGTTCGCCGGCCAATCCGATCGCGCTCGAGGGCCGTGCGTTGTCGGGCACGACGGGTGCGGTCCTGGATCCCATCGGCGCCCTGCGCGAACGCATCCGCCTCGCACCGGGTGCACGCATCCGGGTGACGTTTGGAACCGGTATCGCTCCGGATCGGGCCACCGCCCTGGCGCTGGCGCGCAAGTATCGCGACGGCAGCGCCGCGGCCCGCGCTTTTTCGATGGCGTTCACCCACGTGCACATCACGCTGCAGCAGTTGGGCCTCAGCGACGAGCACGCGATCCTGTTCGACCGCCTCGCGTCTCGTGTGTTCGGCTCGGATCGGTCCCGAATCAGCCCGGCCGATCTCGCCGTCAACACGCTCGCCCAGCAGAACCTGTGGGGCTACGGCATCTCCGGAGACGTGCCGATCCTCCTCCTGCGGATCGCTGACGTTCGGTCGATGCCGCTCGCGCGCCAGCTGCTCACCGCACAGCAATACTGGCGGATAAAAGGGCTTCGGGCCGATGTCATCCTCCTGAACGAGCATCCGGCGGACTATCTCGACGAACTGCAGAATCTGTTGTCTCTCCTGGTGCAGGAGCCGCCCTGGGCGGGTTGGCTGGGAAAACCGGGCGGCATGTTTCTGTTGCGGGGAGAAGGAATGCCCGAAGCAGACCGCCGGTTGCTCTCCGCCGTGGCGGCAGTCGTCCTGCTCGGCGAGCTCGGAGATCTCGCGGCGCAGCTGGAGCGCCCGGCTCCCTGGCTGTATGGTGGCGATGATGTGCCCCCGTCAGCATCCATCCAGCCGCCGCAACCCTCATCGACGCCCGTCACGGTACCGCCGCTTGTGATGGAAAACGGACTGGGCGGCTTCACGCACGACGGCCGCGAGTACGTCGTCGTCCTCGACGGCGAACGCGAGACGCCGCTGCCATGGTCGAACGTCATAGCGAATCCCACGTTCGGCACGATCGTGAGCAGCTCCGGGTCTGCTTTCACGTGGGCTGGAAACAGCCGCGAGAACCGGCTGACGCCGTTCGCGAACGATCCATTGACCGATCCGACCGGGGAAGCTCTCTATCTGCGTGACGACGACACGGGCGCAGTCTGGGGAGCCACACCGGGACCGCTGCCTCGGCGTCCGGATGCCGGTCGGTGGGTGATCCGGCACGCTGCCGGCATCACGCGCTATCAGTACGCCGTCGAGGGTATGCAGCAGGAGCTGACGGTCTTCGTTGCGCCCGAGGATCCTGTCAAGCTGGCAGTTCTCACGCTCACCAACACTTCGGCTGCGAGGCGGCGGCTGAGCGTGTTCGGGTACCTCGAGTGGTGCCTGGGTCCGCCGCGCGCGGGCGAGCGGCGCTTCGTCGTGACCGAGGTGGACGGTGACACCGGCGTCCTGCTAGCGCGCAACGCGTACAACGCGGAGTTCCGCGACCGCGTGGCGTTCTGGCGCACCTCGGCCGCCACGCGGTCTCACACGGGCGACCGCGCCGAGTTCGTCGGACGCAACCGCACGCTGAGCGCGCCGGCTGCGCTCTTCCGCGAGCGGCTCACGGGACGGACGGGCGCTGGACTCGATCCGTGCGGCGCGCTGCACGTCGTTCTCGAAATCGGACCCGGCGAATCCGAACGTGTGGTCTTTACGCTCGGGGAAGGGAAGGACCGCGCCGACGCGATTCAGCTGGCTGGCCGGTATGCCTCGGTTGGGCAGGCGGAAGCGACCCTTGCGACCGTAGAGCGCACGTGGGACGAGATACTCGACGCGGTCCAGATCAGTACGCCGGACGATTCATTCGACCTCATCGTCAATCGATGGCTGCTCTATCAGGCACTGAGCTGCCGAATATGGGCGCGCAGCGGTCCGTACCAGCCGGGCGGCGCTTTCGGGTTCCGCGATCAACTGCAGGACGTGCTTGCGCTGATGTATGTCCGGCCCGATCTGTGTCGCGCGCACCTGCTGCACGCGGCGTCGCGACAGTTCGTCGAAGGCGACGTCCAGCACTGGTGGCATCCACCGAGCGGACGTGGAACCAGAACGCGGTGCTCCGACGACATGCTGTGGCTGCCCTATGTGATATCGAGCTATGTCTCCCAGACGGGCGACGAGTCGGTGCTGGATGAATCCGTGCCGTTTCTCGAGGCACCGGCGCTCGAACCCGATCAGGCGGAAGCGTACGTGCTGCCACGCACGTCCTCGGAAACGGCGTCGCTCTTCGAGCACTCGGTGCGCGCCATCAGCCACGCGATGCGCCACGGCGCGCACGGCCTGCCGCTCATCGGCTCTGGCGACTGGAACGACGGGATGAATCGCGTCGGCTATCAGGGCCGGGGCGAAAGCGTGTGGCTCGGGTGGTTTCTGGTGACCGTGCTGAACGAGTTCGCCCCGATCTGCGAGCGCCGGGGGCGCGACGATCTCGCTCGAAGCTACAGGGAAGAGTCGCGGTGGCTGACGGGCATGCTGGAACTCGCCTGGGATGGCGACTGGTACCGGCGGGCCTATTTCGACGATGGAACGCCGCTCGGGTCGGTGCAGAACGAGGAGTGCAAGCTCGATTCGCTGACCCAGTCATGGGCGGTGCTGTCTGGCGCGGCACAGCCACGCCGGGCCGCTCGCGCCATGGACGCCGTCCGCGCGCACCTGGTGCGCCGCGACGCACAGATCGTGCTGCTGCTGACGCCGCCGTTCGATCACATGGCGCACGATCCCGGGTACATCAAAGGTTATGTGCCTGGCGTCCGCGAGAACGGCGGGCAGTACACGCACGCCGTGCTCTGGACGGTGATCGCACTGGCTCGCCTCGGGCTCGGCGACGAAGCGATGGAACTGTTCCACATGATCAATCCGATCAACCATATGCGCACGGCAGAGGACGCCGAGCGGTACCGAGTGGAGCCGTATGTCGTGGCCGCCGATGTCTACGCGCACCCGATGCACATCGGCCGCGGCGGATGGACGTGGTACACGGGGTCGGCGGGATGGATGTACCAGGCGGCCGTTCAAGCGCTCCTCGGCCTGCGGCGGAGCGGCGCGACGATCAGCGTGAATCCCTGCGTTCCCACGGCGTGGCCGCGCTATTCATTGAGCTGGCGTATCGGACGCACGCGGTATCGCTTCACTGTGTGGAACCCGGAGCACCGCTGTTCCGGCGTCGCCTCGGCGGAGCTCGATGGCGTGCGGGTCGACGCGGCTGCGATTCCGCTCGCGGACGATGGGGAAGTGCACGAGGTGACGATCGTCCTCGGCGCCCAAGTGACGCTCGACGTGCCGGTCGAATCGACCGCCAGGGCGGAAGGCCGACACGGCCCCTCGTAACGGCCGAGCGGTGTGATATAGTGAGTAGTATCGGATCTTCCCACGCGCTCTGCGGTCTGTAAGCGTTGCGGCCCTCGCCCGGGCCAGTCCTCCTTATATCCAGCCTAGCTACAAGTCGAATCCGCCCCGAAGCCGCATGCTTCGGCTGACGTGACGACGCCATGCCGGCGATCGACGCGTCCACACTTACCCAAAGCGCCGCTGGGAAATCGCTCTTGGGCATTGAAAGATAGTTCATGTTTTCGAAATTGGGCCTCAGCCCAACGGCGTGTGCATCGCTTCCGGGACTGGGATACACCACTCCCACACCAATCCAGACCAAATCCATTCCGCTCGTGCTCAGTGGCGTCGATCTTCTTGCCCGTGCTCAGACGGGCACCGGCAAGACCGCGGCATTCGGTCTGCCGTTGATCGATCGCCTCCGCGTGCCCGGCGCACGCGAGGGTCGCCTCAAACCCCGCGCGCTCGTCCTCGTGCCGACGAGGGAGCTGGCGGTGCAGGTCCATCAGGCGCTCTCCGCCTTCGCCGCGCCGTCACGGCTCCGCGCCGCCGTCGTCTTCGGCGGCGTTGCGATGGGTGCACAGAGCGCAGCACTCCGGCAGGGCACCGATATCGTCGTTGCCACTCCTGGCCGGCTGATGGACCACATGCAGCGGCGCACGGCCGATCTTTCGGGAATCGAGGTCCTCGTCCTGGACGAAGCCGATCGGATGCTGGACATGGGTTTTCTTCCGGCGCTGCGCCGCATCGCGGCCGCGCTGCCGCGGCGTCGGCAGACGCTGCTGTTCTCGGCCACGTTGTCGGAGGCCATCGCTCGCCTGTCGAACGAATTCACGCACGACCCCGTGCGCGTTGACGTCTCGGCACAACAGGTGGTGGCCGCAACCGTGACGCATCATGTCCACCACGTCGGCGTCGATCGCAAACGCGAGGCGCTGACGCAGATCCTCACGGAGCACGGGACCGACCAGGCACTCGTGTTCTGCCGGACGAAGCGCGGCGCGAACCGTGTTGGTGAGGCGCTCACGCATCATGGCGTGCGTGCCGGCGTCATTCACGGCAACAAGAGCCAGGGCGCGCGCAGTCGTGCGCTCGCGGATTTCAGGACGGGTCGCCTGCGGGTCCTGGTGGCTACGGACATTGCGGCGCGCGGCCTCGACATCACAAATCTACCGCTGGTCGTGAACTTCGATCTGCCTCTGGTTCCCGAGGACTACGTGCATCGGGTGGGTCGAACCGGCCGCGCCGGACTAACCGGGCGCGCCGTTTCGCTGGTGACGACGTCCGAGACCGCGCTTCTGCGGCAGATTCAAGCGATCGTTGGGTCACCGCTCGAACGCGTCGCACCTCTTGTCGGGCAGCCGGTGCCGGAGGGCCGCACCGTCGAGCGCTTGATGATTCGTCCGCATGGCGCACTGCATCGCCCGCCCGGAACGCGGCGTCCGTCTCGCAGCGGCGCGTCCGGGGCCACTCGTCGTCACGGCGGGCGAGCGCCGTCGTTTACCTAACGCCGCAAGGCACGAACGACCTAGCCGTTTGATTGTTCATACCGTCAGGCGACGAGGGTCGTTCAGCCGCGCTCGTCGGCGGCGGGCGCCCGCCGCACTTTGCGCTCTGCCACTTCCTGCTGCGCGGTAATCGCAATCTTCGCGGATCGTTCGACACGCGGCGCGCAGCCGCGCGACAGCTGCACCGCGCGAAGGCCGGACAACACCGCGAACTCGAACGCGTTGATGGCGTCTGGGCGTCTAATCACTGGACTCTCTCCGTCGCGTTTGCGACTCTCTCGCCTGCGTTTGAGCAAGGCTGAAGCAGTTGCTTCGTGGCTGCCACGGCGGCCTGCGTGTGCCTGTTAATCGCTCGGACTTCCTCGCGAACCTCGATCGTACGTTGACGTGCTCGAGCCGTTCTTTCTTTGGCTCCGACGACGACGGCCTCGGCGGCCGCGCAAGTTGCTCGGTTCTTCCTGTAAGCGTCGAACGTCGACGCAGGTACAACCGTCGTGTGAATCTTGGTCATCAGCCACCTCAAGGCGGGGTAAACCCGACAGCTTTGATGAGGCGGCCGACCCTCGGGTCAGGGGCTTCAGGAAAGTGATCACACGCTACATCACGGACCTGCAGAAGTCACGGCCATTCGTCGTCTCCTCCATTGCCCTTCCGCCGTTGCCATAAACTCTTAATTCTTTAATTGACAGGGTTCCGAGGCGGTGTTACAGTCGTCACTTAAATCTGAATTCGTTAAGACTTCGGGTGACATATGGCGAGAAAGCAATCCCCGGCCCTGACCGACGTCGAAGCGGAGGTGATGGGGGTGCTGTGGCGATTGCAGCAGGGATCCGTTGGCGAGGTCACCACGGCAATCAACAGAACGCGGACTGTCACGTACAGCACCGTCCAGACGATTCTGCGCATCCTCGAGAAGAAGCGTTATGTCACGCACGACAAGGTTGCCCGCGCCTTTGTCTATCGCCCTCTGGTCGACGAGCGCCAGGCGCGGCGCCGCGCGCTTCGACATCTCGTCAGGCGTTTGTTCGACGGATCGCCGAGTCTGCTGGTGCTGAACGTCCTCGAGGACGAAGACCTCGACTCGACGGAGCGCGAACAACTGCGGAAACTGATCGATCGAGCGTAGGAGCGACTCGAGATGGCTGTTGTGCTGAACTGGCTCTGGCAGGGTGGGGTAATCGCGGCGGCAGTGTGGCTGATGCTGTTCGCGCTCGAGCGCAGCCGCGCAAACGTGCGGGCCGCGGTGTGTTGGGCTGCGCTGCTGCTCATCGTTCTTCTGCCGGTGCTCCCGTGGCTTCAGTGGACGATGCCGGCTGACGCGTTCGGCGCGAGCCAGGGAAATGCGGTGGTGTCGCTGCCCCGGACCTGGTGGACGTCGGTTCCCGTGGTGCTGTGTGCGTGGTTCTCATGGATGGCCGTGCACGCCGCCAGGTTTCTCTCAGCCATTGTCGCCATGCGCCGCGCGCGCGCGGACGCTCGAGCCTTTCCGCCGGACGTGGAAGCCCTGCTGCCGCACTGGAATCGCGTCTGCCGCGCGGGGCGTCGCGCCACGCTCGTGGTCTCGGAGTCGGTGACCGCTGCGGCAGTACTCGGGTGGGGAAAGCCGGTCATCGCGACGGCACCATCGCTGGTGAGAACGCTCGACGCGGACGACCTCGATCGCGTTCTGATTCATGAATGGTCGCACGTCCAGCGGCGAGACGACCTCGTCAACCTCCTGCAGATCTTTGTTCGCGCGGTCGCGGGCTGGCATCCGGCCGTCTGGTGGATCGACCGGCGGCTGCAGCTCGAGCGCGAGATCGGCTGCGACGAGATGACGCTCGCGGTGACTGGCGCGCCCAAATCGTACGCGAACTGCCTGCTGAAGATCACCAGCTTGAGACCGACACCGGAACGGCTGCGTATCGCATCAGCCGTTCTCGCCCGGTCGGGGCTGCGCGCGCGCGTGCTCAGGATCGTATCGCCACAGCGAACGATCGCGCCGGCGTCGTCTCGCACCATCGCGGGCACGATCGTCGCGACGTTGTGTCTCTTTTCGGCAGCACTGGGAAGCCTGAATCTTGTGGAGACGAGTGCGTTGGCGCTGCCATCTATCGCGGCGCGATCGCTCGCTGCTACCGTTGAGCACTTCCACGTCGCCGGTGCGCCGGTCGTACCGTCGACGCTGAACGCTGACTCCTCGAGTCGCCAGGTTCCGCGCGTGGCGCAGCCGCCTCGGCCGCCGGGCGACGACCGCCCGGCTTCACCGGAGGCGGCCCACGAACGAACCACGCCTCCCGCGTCCACCCGAGTCGACTCGTTGCCAGCTCCACAACCTGGTGCCGATCAACTGTTGGGAACCTCGATCGCGACCGCACCACCATACAGCCCGCCGCCGCGGCAGGTTGCGCAGGATCCGCTGAAAACACCCTGGGCGGCTGCGGCAGCGGGCGGAACAGCCCTCGGGCGGACATCCAAGAATGCCGGCGTCGCGACCGCCGGTTTCTTCACCCGATTCGCGCGGCGAGTAGCCGGCGGCTCACAGTAGACACGAACGATGCGCATTCACCTCGTCAATCCAAGCGACGTCTCGTTTGGCACCGCGGTCATCACGCCCCGGTGGCAGTACGTCCTTGCCGCCGCTACGCCCGAGCGTTACGGAACGCCGCTCCTGATCGACGAAACGCTGGAGCCGATGGACGAGCAGTCGATCCAGGCCGGCGACGTGGTCGGAATCGGAATCCACACAGGAAACGCACTCCGCGGCTATCGCCTCGGACAGGCCGCGCGAGCCCGCGGCGCTCTCGTGGTGTTCGGCGGCATTCATGCGACGCTGTTCCCGGACGAAGTCCGCGAACGCGGGGGTGCTCATGCGGTCGTCACCGGGGACGGCGACCTCGTATGGCCGGTGGTGCTCGACGACTGCGCTCGAAACAGCCCGCAGCAGATTTACAGCGGCGGACGCGTGGCCGGCGAGGCATTTTCCCCGGCGAGATGGGATCTCCTGCCGAAGGATCGTTATATGTGGGCGTCGGTGCAAACGGTGCGCGGTTGCCCGAAACATTGTTCGTTCTGTTCGGTGTGGCGCACCGACGGCCAGCAGCCTCGCCAGCGTGACGTCACGCTCGTCGTGCGCGAGATCGTCCAGCTTCGTCGCCAGGGCTTCAGGTTCATCGTGCTCGCCGACGACAATTTCTATCCGGTGCCCCTGGCGGACCTGGCCGCTGCGGACCGCCGTGCCGACAAGCGTCACTACGCTGCGTTGAGCGAAATCCGCGAAGAGCGCTTCGAGCTGATGGCCCGCCTCGAACGTCTGCCCGACGACATGGTGTTCTACACGCAAATCACGATGGAGGCGGCCGAAGATCCGGCGTTTCTGGCGGCGATGCGCCGAGCCCGCATTCGCGGCGCGCTCGTGGGCATCGAGTCCGTCACAGCCGAAGGGTTGAAGGCCGTGTTCAAGAACTTCAATGAAGCGGGCGAAGGCCTGGTCACGCGGCTGCAGGCCTTTCGGCAAGCCGGCGTGCACGTGCTCGGCTCGTTCATCTTCGGGCTGCCCACGGATACGCCCGAGACATTCAATGCCACGGCCGATCTGGCGCAGCGCGCGGGCGTTGCGTTCGCGCAATTCGTGATGCTGCAGCCGCTGCCGGGCACGATCGATTTCGCGAAGTGGGAGCGCGAGAACGGCGACGTCCCGAAGATCGACGGCATCCCGCTCACACGCTACTGGCTGATTCCGCCGGAACGTCGTCCGCGCGTCTACTCGCGGCATCCGATGATGACCGCCGACGAGCTGCGCTCGCGTACGCAGGACGTCTGGGACCGGTTCTACGCCATCGATGTCGTCTGGCGCCGCTCCCGGTTTTTGAAGAGCCTGCGGGCTCGCCTGGCGTTCGTGCTGATTTCCAAACTGTATCGCCAGATGTATGCGAACACGGGGATCGCCACCGACAGCGCTCGCGTGCAGCGCTCTGCGCTGTGGGCGCGCTGGCTGGCCCGGTGCGTGCGCCGGCTGTTCGCGTCGCAACCCATGCCCGAACTGCGCGAACCGGTCGCGACGCCCGCGACAGCTGCGACGGCAGCGATTCGGCAGGCTGTCCAGACCGCTTCGTGACCGACGATGGGAATCCGACTGCTGGGGATGTTTGCCACGATCGCGGTGCTTGCAGCACCGGCCGGTTCGACCTTCGATCCGGCCAGGACGTTTCTCATGACGGCCTTCGGCTTGTCGGCGGCGGAGGTCGCACGCGTCGACTGCGGCGACGTCGTCTCGCGAACGCTCGAGGTCAGCAACCGACGGGAAGTGGCGACGCTCGGGATAGTCCGCATCGGGACGACGCCGTCGAGGTACGTCGGGCACCTCGCTGACATCACGACGTTCAAACGTTCGCGCGACGTGCTGCAGGTCGGAAAGTTCAGCAGCCCCCCGCAGGCCCAGGACCTGGCGGCGCTCCTCATCGACGAGCGGGATCTCAGTCGTCTGCGCGACTGCCGCGTCGATCACTGTGAGGTTCGGCTGCCGGCAGCGGACATCGAACGACTTCACCGCGAAACCGACTGGAATGCCCCGGATGCGCCGGAGAAGGCGACGCTGCTGATGCGGCAGTTCCTCCTGGAGTACGTCGTTGGCTATCGGCAGCACGGAGTGTCGGCGCAGATGGAATACGCGGATCGCGCGCAGCGACTGAACGTCGGGCGCGAGTTCGCGTCGATGCTCGACGACGACACGATTACGTCGAAATACTTCCCGCCGCTGCACCGATTTCTGCTCCAGGGTACGGACTCGTCAACGGAGCATCTGACGGATTTCCTCTACTGGTCGAAGGAGCTCGTGCGCGGACGCCCGGTCGTCAGCGTTACGAACGTCGCGATCGAAACCGTCACGGGCGACGCGCCCGTGGCGTACGCGATCGCCTCGAAACAGCTCTACGCGACGCACTATTTCGACGCCTCGCTGGGACTCACGCTTCTCGTGCCGGATCGCACCGCCGCAGCGCCGGTTACGTACGTGGTGTACCTGAACCGGTCACGCGTGGATCTGTTCGATGGCTTGTTCGGCAGCGTCGTCCGTCGGATCGTCGCCGGTCGGGCGCGCGGCATTGTCGCAGAGCAGCTCGAGCGGCTCCAGCAGGTGCTCGCAGAAGATCAGTCATAGAGCGATCGTCCGCCGGTATCTTCGCAACATTCGGCAAACGTGCCGAATCTCCACCGCGTCCGCTCTATGCCACAATCGACGCTCACAAGACAATGTCGCGAGGACTGCGATTGGCTCTCGGCGTCGCCGCCATCATGGTGGCGGCAGCCTCCGCGCTGCGGTCCGCACAATCCGCCGCGCCCGTCGACGTCCAACTGCTCGCCATCAACGACTTCCACGGTTATCTCCAGCCGGCCGCGGGGTCGAACGGCCGGATCGGCGGCGTTGTGGCCGGCGGCGTCGAGTACCTCTCCACGCACCTCGCGCGGCTCAGGGCGCAGTCACCCAACACGCTCATCGTGTCAGCGGGCGACGACATCGGTGCATCGCCGCTGCTCTCGGGCCTGTTCCACGACGATCCGACGATCGACGCGCTGAACGCCGCAGGGCTGCAGATATCGTCTGTTGGCAATCATGAATTCGACGAGGGCTGGGTGGAGCTGCTGCGCATGCAGCGCGGCGGCTGCCACCCGACCGACGGTTGTCGGGACAGGATGCGATTTCCGGGTGCGCATTTCGAATATCTCGGCGCGAACGTGCACTTCGACCGCAGCCGCGCCGAACCCCCACTGCTGAAGCAGGTCGGCTGGCCGGCCACGGGCGGTCCGACCACGCTGTTTCCGCCTTTTGTGGTCAAGGCGATTGGCGGCGTCAAGATCGCGTTCATCGGCGTCACGCTGCACGAGACGCAGCACATGGTCATGCCGTCGCGCATCCTTCCGATTACGTTCGACAACGAGGCGACCGTCATCAACACGCTGGTGTCGGTGCTCGAGCGACAGGGCGTTCACGCCATTGTGGCGTTGATTCACCAGGGCGGCACGCAGAACCCCGACCGCGACATCAACGGCTGCGTCGGATTCGACGGTCCCATCGTCCACATCGTCCACGCGCTGTCGCCGGAGGTCGCCGTCGTCCTGTCCGGCCACACGCATCGCGCGTATAACTGCACGATTGACGGCAAGCTCCTCACGAGCGCGTCGTCTTACGGCCGCGTCATCACGCGCATACACCTCCGCATTGACCCCGTCACGGACCGGATCATGTCGAAGACGGCAGAGAACGTGATCGTCACGCGAGACGTCCCGAAGGATCGCGCAGAGTCGGCCATCATCGCGCGCTACACGCCGTTCTATACGGCGCTCGCGCATCGGGTGATAGGCCACGCCCCGCGGACGGTCACGCGGCAGACAGACGCAGCGGGCGAGTCGGCGCTCGGCGACCTGATTGCCGACGCGCAACTCGAGGCGGCGCGGCGCGTAGCAGGACCGGACGTGGCGGTGGCGTTCATGAATACCGGCGGCATCCGCGCCGATCTGGCGAGCACGGCCTCCGACGGGTCGATCACCTACGAAGACGCGTTCGGCATTCAGCCGTTCGGGAACGAGATCTTTGTGAGGACCATGACGGGCGCAAGCCTTCTACGAGTGCTCGAGCAGCAGTTCGACGGCTCCGACACGTTTCGCGTCCTGCAGGTTTCTGATGGCTTCACGTATCGATACGACCGCACCCGGCCGCCTGGCCACCGCGTCGATCCAGCGACCGTGAAGATGAATGGTCAGCGGCTCCGGCCGGACACCGCCTACAAGGTGGCGATGAACGAGTACCTCGCGGATGGGGGCGACGGCTTCGCGGCGTTCGGCGAGGGCACCAATCAGATCGACTGTGGTTCCGATATCGACGCGTTGACGTCGTATCTCTCGAGCCATTCGCCGCTCACGCCGCGGCGAGGGGACCGGATCGCGCGCGACGACAGACGGGACTGACCTGGCGTGGCGGTTTTCCAGGGCGTGCCGCAGCGCTCGAGAGTGCCGACGCGCCGGCAGGATTGACGGACTTCCGGCAGCCACGCTCGTGTTGCTCGTGCACGGCCGCGCGATCCCTGCCGGCGACGCTGGCCTCACGCATGCTTCGTCTCCGCTGGCGGCGTGCTCCGCGTCGCCACGGCGCGAGCCGCATTCTGCTGGGGAGCATCTCGGATGGCCTCGCGCGCCAGGCGCGCGGCTTTTCGAGTGGTATCGCGCTTGCGTTGGTGAAGACATCAGAAAAGGAGCGTTATGTCTCGCACCATTACGATCCCGGAATTCCTGCGCGAAGCTCACGTCCCGTATACGGTCGTGCAGCATCCGCCGGCATTCACCGCTCGAAGCGAAGCCGCCGCGACACACGTCCCGGCGAGGAACTGGGCGAAGGTCGTCACCTGCTTCATCGACGGCGAGCCGGTCGAAGCTGTGGTCCCGGCGGCATCGGTCGTGCGGCTGGACCGGCTTCTCGACCTGGCCGGCGGAGAGGCAGTCCGCATGGCCGACGAAGACGAGCTGCAGCGCCTGTATCCCGACTGTGAGGTCGGAGCGATGCCGCCTCTGGGCCCGCTGTACGGACAGACCGTGTTCGTCGACGCCGCGCTTGCCTCGCAGTCCGAACTCGTGTTCAACGCGGGCACGCACCGGGACGCGATTGCGATGCGGTGGAACGACTTCGTCAAGATGGTGAATCCGATCGTGGGCGCGTTCGCGGGGTAGAGGCGGTCCGTGCATTCGTCGCGGCCGCGATCGCGATTATCGCTGTGTGTCCGCGGCTCTTACGACGTCGCGCGAAAGGCGTTGACGAGCTGCGGTCCAGACTGTCGAATCCATGATTGGGAGTTCACGATGATCGAGCTGACCACCGTTCTTGTCGCGACCGACTTCGGCGAATCGTCCGACAACGCCCTGCGGTACGGGCGGGCGCTGGCACGGAATTTCGGTGCCACGCTTCACCTCCTTCACGTCGTCGACGACCTCTTTGCGCGCGGCCTCGAAGCCGAGACCCCCGAATTCTGGACCGCCGCGCAGCGCGAGGCTGAGGAGAACGCTGCCCGACGGCTCGCGGAGCGCGCCGCCGGTGCTGCGGCCGGTGAACGCACCGCTGCGATCGTGTCGCTCAACCCCCCTGAAGCGATCGTCGGATACGCCCGGGAGGTGGGCGCCGATCTGATCGTCATGGGCACGCACGGTCCGAATGCCGCCGGGACATCGGGGCTGGGCAGCGTCGCCGAACGGGTCGTCCACACGGCTCCGTGTCCGGTGCTGACGGTCAAGCATCGTGAACACGAGTTCGTGAAAGGCGAACCGGCCGCCGCGGCCGCGGACCACGTCTGAGGCGCGTCGATGTCTGCCATGGCGCGGATCGGATTGCTCACTGGCGGTGGCGATGCGCCCGGGTTGAACGCCGTCATTCGAGCCGTCGTCAAATGCGCGGTCAACAGCGGGATCGAGTGCATCGGCATCGAGCAGGGATTCGACGGCATGGCGGCGCCGGGATCGACGCACTGCCGCGCGCTCTCGCCTCGCGACGTCACCGGTATTCTGCGCGTCGGCGGAACGATCCTCGGCGCCAGCAGCCGCGGCAATCCGTTCGCACAGACGGGCGACGGCGGTGCGGCAGCCTACGAGTACGCGAGCCGCGTGATCGAGGCGTTCCATCGCATGCGGCTGGACGGTCTGGTCGCCGCTGGCGGAGACGGCACGCTGGCGATCGCACACGAGTTCTCACAGCGCGGAATTCCGATCGTCGGCGTGCCCAAAACCATCGACGACGACATCGCCGGCACGACGAGCACGTGCGGCTTCGACACGGCGGTCGCGTTTGCCACGGAAGCGATCGATCGCCTCCATACGACCGCTGAAGCGCATCGGCGCATCAT
>DATJIW010000119.1:0-11945 GCA_035492775.1 Vicinamibacterales bacterium | reverse complement strand
CGCGCAGAAGCGTGCACGTGGCGAACACCCGGTTCGGCCGACCGCCAAAAATGACTGACTCGCCCGCGAAACTGAAATGCCAGGAGCACGCACGCCCGACGGCGCCTACTCGTCTGTGCCCTTGGCTTACCATCTGGCCAGCCGACCGTAAAGCGACTGCCCCAAGATATTGGACAGCAATGGCCACCGCACGCGCGAGTGCGCCGCCGCGCCCGTGCTTCGCACGGGTTGGAACGGTCGAAATGATCGGAAAACACGAGCCGCGCTGAACGCCTCCGCGGTTCGTGTTTTCCGATCATTCGACCGTTCGAGCCGGGTCGCCGACCCGCTTCGCAGATACGGCGACCCGGCGCGACGGCGCGCAGAAGCGTGCATTGCTTCGTGGCCTTCGTGGCCTCTTAGTAAAAGGGCTCGACTACCAGCGGATTCGATACAGCATCCAGTACACGACCACCCCCGTCACCGAGACGTAAAGCCAGATCGGAAGCGTCCATCGTGCGATTGCGCGGTGGCGGTCATAGCGTGCCGACAGTCCTCTCGACAGCGTGACAATCGCGAGCGGCACGATCGCGGCTGCGAGAACTGTGTGCGTCAGCAGGATAGTGAAGTAAGCGGCGCGCGCCGCGCCGGTACCGGGGAAATGCTTCGAGCCGGCGTGCGCGTGATACGTGAGGTACGAAATGAGGAAAAGCACCGAGGTGGCGAACGCCGTCAGCATGACGCGGCGATGCTCTCGCCTGCGGCCCCGGCGGATGAGCACGTAGCCGGCGACGAGCAGAACGGCGCACGTGGCGTTCAGGGCGGCATTGACGGCGGGAAGCGCCGCGTAGGGCAACTGGATTACGCCTGGTCGCTAGACGGCCGTGGAAACCGGTAGCCAACGCCCAACTTCCAATTCCCAACTCCCAAGCTGACGAACACAGCGGACACACGCCGCAGCGGGAGGGGGCGACCAGGCATTGGGATTGATTCGACCGAGTGTCTCAAGATCACCTTAGAGCTTGTCGGCGATCATCAGGATCCAGACGAGCGGCAGATACAAGATGGATCCGAAGAATACGATCCGCGCGTCCCGGACGGCGCGCGTCCTGACGAACCGATACGTCAGATAGATGAAGGCCACGCCAAGCGCGAGCGCTCCTGCAAAGTACAAATTTCCGGCCAGGCCGAGCAGCGTCGGCGCAAGGCTCAGCGGAAGCAGCGCCGTCGCATACACGAGCGACTGCCGGGCCGTGCTGTGCCCGTCGGGCTCGATTACGGGGAGCATCGGATATCCCGCGCGCGCGTAATCATCGCGATACATCCATGCGATCGCGAGGAAGTGCGGAAGCTGCCAGAGGAACACGATCCCGAAGAGCGTCCACGCTTCGGTCGTCAGTGAGCCGCGCGCGGCAGTCCAGCCGATCACGGGGGGCAGCGCCCCGGGAATGGCGCCGATGACCGTCCCCAACGACGTCCGGCGCTTCAATGGCGTGTAGACGGCAACGTAGGAGACCAGCGTAACGAGCGCGACGGTCGCCGAAAGAAGGTTGGCGAACGCGGCCAGGATGAAAAGTCCCGTCGCCGTCAGCAGCACGCCGAACACCGCTGCGTCCAAAGGCTGCACGCGCCCGTCCGGCAACGGCCGCATGCGCGTCCGACGCATCAGCCCGTCGAGATCGCGCTCGAGCACCTGGTTGAAGGCCGACGCTCCACCTGCCACCAGGCCTGTTCCGGCGAGCGTCGCCAGGAGCGGCAGCGCCGACACTCCGTCGGTCGTCCCCATCATGTAGCCGGCAAGCGACGAGGCCACGACGAGCATGTTCAGGCGCGGCTTCGCCAGCGCGGCGAAATCCGCGGTGCGGCTCTTCGAGGCAGCAAGCGCGACGGCTTCGGATCTCATGCGCCTGCCTTGAACGTGAGGGAAACCTGCTTGCTGTCTTTCGGGCCGAGCGTCACCGTCTGCGTCTGCCTGCCCAGCTTCTCGTGGACCGCTTCAATCGTATAAGTGCCCGGCGGAACGTCGCGCAGCTCGAACTTTCCTCCATCGGCGCTGACGGCAAAGTACGGGTGATTCACGACGCCGATGTAAGCGTTCATCCAGCTGTGCACGTCGCATTTGAAGGGCACGAGAACTTCCGGTGCCGTGAACGTCACCGTGCTCTTCATGCCGGCCAGCGGCTGCCCGATGTTGAATTCCTGATTCGTCTCCGGCATGCCGTGCACATTGTGCATCGTGTTGTCGTCGTTCGCGATCTGCAGCGGCTGGCCGACCCGGATGCCGAGTACGTGCGGTATGTACTCGCAACCCTTCTGGTCCAGCGTTACCGGCTCGGTCGGCGTCGTGAAGACATACTTCTTGTCGAGACCGTCCTTGATGTAAACGAAGACATTATCGAGCCCCCCGTCCTTGACCACGTAGGTCTGCGGCTGAACGGGATCCTTGTGCGCGCTCGCGCAGGTCGGGTCCGACGCCATTTGTATGGCGGGAAGCCTCGGCGCCTCGCCGGCGAACGAGATCGTGCCGGAAATCGTCCCGGCCGTCGCCTGGTCGACCTTCTGGCCGCCGGTCGCTGCCGCCGGAGAGGACGGTTTGGCCGACTCGTTCGGCCCGCTCCCGCAGGCCGCCAGCAGACCGACCGCGAGTGCCGCCGCTATCGTCTTCGAAACAGGGAACATATCGGATCTTGAATATCACACCACGGCGTGCGCTGGGAAATTGCAGCCGGTTGACTGCCGAAAGGTGGCCGACTTTCGATATGTGGTCTGCAAAGCTCAACCGCCGGCGGCTTCGCGCAGCTTCCGAATGATCCGGTCCTGAATCCAGTGCGCGTCCCACCATTCCACCGGATTCACCATGTGGCCGCCGACGAGCATCGTGAAGTGCAGGTGGTCCCCGCCAGCGAGGCCGGTTTCACCGCTGACGCCGATCTGCTGCTCCTTCTCGACGTTGTCGCCGGCCTTGACGGCGAACGACGAGAGGTGGCCGTAAAGCGACTGCACACCCTGGCCGTGGTCGATGATGATGCAGTTGCCGTAGATGCCGAGCGGTGCCGCGTAGACGACCTTGCCCCGGTTCGCCGCCACGATCGGCGAGTGAACGATCCGCGCGAGATCGAACCCGAGATGGACCTGCCTGTCGACTTCCTTGCCCTGATAGATGTAGGTCCGCTGATCGGCGAATGCCGCTTCGACCGCGTTGTTCGTGAAGGGATGAAAGACGACGCCGTTCCAGAGCATTTCGGGCGAGGACTCTTTCGCGTAGCCGGCGATTTTCGCGGCGTTCTTTCGCCGGAGGTCGCCGTTCAGCACGAGGAATTGCTGGATCAGATCACCGTCAGGGTGCACGTCATCGGTCGTCGCCAGAATTGCCGGGACGACGCGGTTCAAGAAGGAATCGGGCAGATCGATGCGGCTCTTCTTGAATGGTTTGGGGAAGGTGAGGTGATCGAAATCCGCCCTGGCGCCGTTGCCGGCTTCGTCTTTCGCATACGCGAACATCGGGGTGTTCAGGTCCTGGTCGTACAGCAGCGCGAAGAACGCGACTTTGATCGTTGGATCCGTGATCGCCGCCACCCCATCGACATGAACGCCGCTCGCCGGATACCCGGGATACGTGACGTCGCCGACCTGTACGCCCGATTCGACGTCCGCGGGCGTCGAGCGATAAACGACCATTTCGGAGCCGCCCAGGTTGATGTAGTGCTTCGTGGAGAGCACCGCAATCGTCGGCTTCTCCAACCGCACCTGCACGTCCTTCGTGGCTGTCGTCTGCGCCGTGCGGATGCCGTGCACGACGGGCGCCGACGCGGTGACGATGATCCTGCCGGCCCCGGTTTTGAGATCCGGCACCGTCTGCTTCGAAATCGTCGTCGAGATCGTCGCCCGTCCGGTGGTTTCCTGCTTGACGTCGCCCTGACCGGTCGCCGATCCGGCCGCCGGCGCTATCGTGTAGAGCGTGGTCTGTTTTCCGTTCTGCTCGAAGACGATGGAAACCGTTTTCAGTTTCACCGCGGCGACACCGACCTGCACCGCCGTGTTGGCACCCACCCACTTCGCCGGTCGCGCGATGTCAATCGTTGGTCCGGGCTGGCGGCCGGCGTACACCCACACCCCTGCGGCGGCAAGGAAAGCGATCAGAAGAAGAGCGGAAAGGAATTTCATGTTGAGTCCGCATGATATCAAGCGGACCCGCGGAGGTAGTACCCGTACGGCGTTACGCGGAAACTTCCCGGCGGCGTGTCGGCCCGATGATCACACTGAAGCAGCAGACCGCCGGTTATCCGATCGCAGCACCCATAACCCGCGCACTGACAGGGCGGCGGTGAGACCGCCGACGCCGCCGAGCGCCCACAAAGTCCACACGAAGAAATAACCGCCGGCGGACCTCGCGATGTCGGGGTAATGCGCGCCTCTCATGTGCATGACCGGCATGGCGAAGGCTAACAACCCCACGAGCAACATGATCACGTGGCCCGATCGCCGTTCGGAGAGTACGAGCGTCCCGTAGAGCAGGATAGCCAGGACGACGAGCGCCGTTTTTGACGGCTCGGCCTTCGATATCCCGCGGACGATGTCGTCCGTGATGTGAAGCGTCAGCAGGAGGATCGAAAGCAGAGACGTGGTGACCAGGATCGTGTTGTGCTTCATACCATGCTCCAAGCGCGCCGAGCGGCCGACTGACAAGACATAGACGTAGAACGTCTATGTCTTGTTCACAAAGGTTCCTGGTGGGAACGTCACAGCGACCGTCGTCAGCCATCATTCCTCAATCCGATCTGAGGAAGTCAGCTTTTTCTTGGGGAAAATTGGTACCGGTACGGGGATTCGAACCCCGGTCCCGTGGCTGAGAACCACGTGTCCTGACCCCTAGACGATACCGGCACAGGGGGAATACGAACCACCAATTATATACGGCACCGTGCGCCTTCTCAACCACGTCGGCCGCCTGGCGACGCGGACGTTCGCGCGCACGGACACGCTCTCAGCGGTATCGTAGTGCCGGCCGTGCCCCATGTCCCTTTCGCGCGTCTGATTGGCGTGCTCGTCGCCGCGTCGTGTATTACGGCCTCGGCGCTGGCGCTCGATCCTTCGCAGCCTCTGTCCAGGTACGTGCACCAGGTCTGGACGACCGACCAGGGGCTTCCACAGAACTCGGTGTACGCAGTCGTGCAGACCCGCGACGGCTACCTGTGGCTCGGTACGGACGAAGGCCTCGTTCGATTCGATGGACTCCGCTTCAACGTCTTCGATCGGACCAACACGCCCGCGATCACGGATCCGTTCATCTTTGCGCTGCACGAAGCGCCAGATGGCAGTCTCTGGGCCGGCACCGATCGCGGGGGTTTGATCCGATACCGCGCGGGCCAATTCTCCCACTACGGTCCCGACCGCGGGTTGCCTGCCGGCCGGATTCAGGCGCTCGCCAGCGATGCGCACGGAACGCTCTGGGTGGGCCTCCGTGGCGCCGGCGTCGCGCGGTTCGACGGAGATCGCTTTACGGTCCTGAGCGCGAAAGACGGTTTGGCGAGCGACAACGTGCTCGCCGTGTTCGTCGACAGCGAGGGCACGCTATGGGTCGGGACCGACGCCGGCCTCGACCGATTCGAGAAGGGACGGTTCGTCCACGTGCAGCCTGCCGACGGTCTGCCGCCGGGCGGCGTTCGCGCGATCCACGAAGACCGTTCGCACCGGCTGTGGATCGGAATACTGGGGGGCGCCTTGGGCGCGAGATTTCACGACGGAGCGCTCTGCGTCAAGACTGCGGGGGGTTTCTCGGTCGTATCAACGGGCGCCGGGCTGCCATCGATTGCCGTGATGACGCTGACGGACGATCGAGATGGAAACCTGTGGCTCGGCACGGCGGGCGGCGGCATCGTGCGAGTTCGCGACGGCCGGCTCGAAAGCTGGCTGCTCGGAGACACCCCGTCCGACGACATGGTGTACGCGCTGACGGAGGACCGCGAGGGCAACCTGTGGATCGGCACGCAGCCCGGTGGTCTCCACAGGCTGCGCAACAGCCGTTTCGTCACGATCGAAAAACGTGACGGCCTCACAGACGAGGTGATCGAATCGCTGCTCCAGGATCACCGCGGGATCATGTGGATCGGTACGCATGCGGGAGGGGTGTGCAGGCTCGAATCGGGCGGTCCGACGTGCCTCACGACTCGCGAAGGTCTGGCGCACGATCGAGTCAACGCCATGCTGGAGGATCCTGACGGCGGGATGTGGCTCGGCACAGAAGGCGGGCTGAATCGGCTGCACGACGGAACGTTCGCGCGATATACGACAGCCGACGGTCTTCCAGTCGATCACGTGAACGCATTGCTGAGGAGCGGCGCCGGCGATTTGTGGATTGGAACGTGGGGCGGCGGAGTCGCCCGCATGACAGGCTCCCATATCGATCACCCCGGCACGACCGGCCGATACGTGAATGTCATGTATCAGCGTCGATCGGGCGACATCTGGATCGGGACGACCGAGGGGCTCGCCATCTGGACCGGCGGCCGGATGGTCGACGCGACGCACGACCTCGGGATGCCGTCGTCGGTCGAAGCCATCTACGAAGATCGCGACGACAACGTGTGGATCGGTACTCGCCGCGACGGGCTATTTCTGTACAAAGATGGCCGTCTCACGCAGTACACGACTGCCAGCGGCCTCTACGACAACCTTGTCGGGACGCTGCTCGAGGACGACAGCGGATATCTCTGGATGACGTGCAACAAAGGCATTTTCCGCGTCTTGCGGCAGGAACTGCTCGCTGTTGCCGCCGGCCGGCGCGCGAGGATCGCATCACGTGCGTTCGATACGGACGATGGCTTGAAGAATCGAGAGTGCGATTTCGGTCAGGGACGCTGGAAGGCGACCGATGGCCGTCTCTGGTTCGCGACCGTCGGCGGAGTGGCTGTGATCGACCCGGCAGGGCTCGCGAGCAGCAGCGAGCCCGCTCGCGTGCACATCGAGCACCTCCTCGCGGATGGCGACGACGTGCCGGTCGATCCTCCGCCGTCGATCCGGTACGATACTCGCCATATCGAATTTCGCTTCGTTGGCCTCAGCCTCTCGGCGCCCTTGCGCGTCCGTTATCGATACCGCCTCGAAAGATTCGATCCTGACTGGATCGACGGCGGCGACAGCCGTGTCGCCCAATACACGAACCTCGCCCCCGGCTCGTACCGGTTCCTGGTCATTGCGTCGAACGGCGACGGTTTGTGGAACCCCGAACCGGAGTCGATTGCGTTCACCGTGGCGAGTCCCGTTTGGCGGCGGCCGTGGTTCGCGATGACCGTTGTCGGATTGATCATCGCCGCCGCGCTCGGCGGCGCACAGGTTCGCGTTGCGCGATTGCGCCATGCGCAGGCCGTCCAGGCGGAATTTTCCCGTCAGCTCATCTCATCACAGGAGAACGAGCGCAAACGGCTGGCGGGCGAACTGCACGACGGAATCGGGCAGCAGCTCCTCCTGATCGGCAACTGGGCCCGGCTCGCGCTCGATCGGTCGCTGCCGGACGAACCGCGCTCGTCCCTTCAGACCATCTCCGACACGGCCAAGGAGTCGCTCCGGGAAGTCCGCGCGCTGACGCGCGAGCTGGAGCCCTACAACATCGATCACGTCGGCCTCGGTGACGCCATCGACCGGATGCTGCGCCGCATGGCCGACGCCTCCGGGGTCGCATTCACGAGCGACATCGAGCCGGTAGACAAGGCGCTGCCGCGGGACGGCGGCATCAACGTCTACCGGATTGTCCAGGAGGCCGCGAACAACATCGTCAAGCACGCGCAGGCGTCGAACGCGCATGTGACGATCGCCCGCCGGGCCGACACGATCAGGGTCGCAATCGCCGACGATGGCCACGGTCAGTCGCCGGCGGGGCTCGCGGGCGCGGAGGGTGGGTTCGGCCTTCGCAGCATCGCCGCCCGCGCGCGCCTCCTCGGTGGTACGCATCACATCGAATCGAAACTCGGGACAGGAACGACGGTGACGGTCGAGATTCCCGTTGATCCATCGCGAGCCGGGGCCTGACGCACCCGCGCACACCTTCGGGTTGCGTCGAACCATGGGACCCTCCCTGCCAGGGCAGCCGAAACTCTCGCAATCGCGTTTTGTGACCCTCCTATCGTTGCCGTACGATGCAGGATCATGGTGAACCTCTGGATCGACGGCAAGGCCACGCCCGGCAGCGCCAACCGGACGCGGACGATCACCAATCCCGCCACGCTCGAGCCGATCGAAACCGTCGTCGAGGGTGACGCGGCCGACGTGCGCCGGGCGTGCGCGGCCGCGAAGCGCGCGCAGCAGCCCTGGGGACGGATGCCGGCAGTGGAGCGAGCAAAGCTGCTGCACGACGCGGCGCGGCTGATGCGTGACGATCGCGCGGAACTCTCGGCGGTATTGACCCGCGAGGGCGGCAAGCCGCGCATCGAGAACCTCGACGAGGTCGAGTGGTGTGCCGCCTGCTTCGACTACTACGGCGAGATCGCCCGCAACTCCTACGGCAACTCGGTGCCACCTACCGCCGAGCACCAGATCAACTTCACCATCAAGGAACCACTTGGCGTCGTCGCCGCCATCGTTCCGTTCAATTATCCGCTGCTGCTCCTGGCGTGGAAGATCGCGCCGGCGCTCGCCGCCGGCAACAGCGTGGTGGTCAAGCCATCGGAGCTCACACCGCTCGCGACGCTTCGCTTTTGCGAACGCGCCCTTGGACATCTTCCGCCCGGCGTCGTCAACGTGGTGACCGGGACCGGACCCGAAGCAGGCGAGGCGCTGGTCGACGATCCCGACGTCGCGTGCATCGCGTTCACCGGGTCCACGGCCGTCGGGCAACGGATTGCGGAGCGCGCCGGACGCCAGCTGAAACGGGTCAACCTGGAACTTGGCGGCATCGATCCGCTGATCGTGTTCCCGGATGCCGATCTTGACGTTGCGGTGGCCGGCACTGCCTTCGCGCGTTTCCTGAACAACGGACAGGTCTGCACCTCTGCGAAGCGCATTTACCTGGTTCAGCCGATCGCCGATGCCTTCATCGAGCGATTCGTCGCGCACACTCGAGACCTGAAACTCGGCGATCCGATGGATCCGGACACCGACCTCGGTCCGATGATCTCGGAACGTGCGCGCGCGCGGGTCGAGGACCAGGTCGCGCGGGCGCTCGCGCAGGGCGCCGAAGTGCTGGCCGGCGGGAAACGTCCTCGGAACGCCGGCCCCGGCTACTTTCACGAGCCGACAATTCTCTCCGGCGTCCGCGCGGATTCGATCGCGCACTGCGAGGAAATCTTTGGACCGATTGCGGCGATCGAGGTGGTCGCGACCCCGGACGAGGCGATCGAGCGCGCGGCGACGAGCGAGTACGGACTCGGCGCCAACCTCTACACGCAGAACCTGAATTGGGCAATGCGCGCGATGCAGGAAATCAAGGCGGGTACGGTCTGGATCAATGACCCGCTCACGGACAATGACGCCGCGCCGTTCGGCGGCATGCGCAAGAGCGGGATGGGACGTGAGCTCGGCGAAGAGGGACTCGACGCTTTCCGCGACGTCAAACACGTCCACATCGACTTCGTGCCCGAGCGAAAGGGATTCTGGTTTCCGTATCGCAACCGGCGCGGCGAGATCCCCGCGTGAGCCGCACGCCGTCCACTCGCATCGCCGTGCTCGGCGGCGCCGGCGCGATGGGCCGCATCACGGTTCGCGATCTCTGCGAGACGGCTCCGGCAGACGTCGACGTGATCGTCGCGGATCTCGATGCCCGCGCTGCGAACGTGCTCGTCCGGCAGCTGCGCACGCTTTATCCCAGCCGGCGCGTGAGGGCACGGGCCGTCGACATCTCCCATCCCGCCGCGGCGACGAGCGTTCTGCGTGGCGTACACGGCATCGTCAACTGCTGTCAGCACGATCTGAACCTGCGCGCGATGCAGGTGGCGCTGGCGATCCGCAGCCACTACGTGGACCTCGGGGGCCTGTTCCACGTCACGCGTCAGCAGTTGAAGCTCCACGGCCAGTTCAAGAAGCGGGGGCTGCTGGCCCTGGTCGGTATGGGCGCGGCTCCAGGGATCGTCAACGTCCTGGCACGCGCTGCCGCCGACGGCATGGACCGCGTTCATGAAATCCACATCGCCGTCGCCGGGATCGATCGTGCGACTCACCACGAGAATCGTGTGCTTGCCGCGTCTTATTCGATTCAGACCGTGCTCGACGAGGCGTCGCTTCCGGTGCCCACCTTCACGTCCGGCCGCTTCGGATCGGCTCCAGCCATGAGCGACCCGGTAACCATCGATTTCCCGGATCCCGTCGGAACGCAGAGACCGAGCCGCACGATCCACTCCGAGGTGGCGACGCTTCCTCTGAGCTTCAGGAAAAAGGGTATCCGCGACGTGTCGTTCAGGATTGCGTTCCCGCCGGACCTCGATCGCCAACTGCGGCTGACATCGTCTTTGGGACTGCTCTCGCCAAAGCCGATCGAAATCGGCCGCGTGCGCGTCGTTCCGCGGGATGTGCTGATGGCGCTCCTCAAACAGATGCCGAAGCCGCCGGCGTCTGCGCCCGACGAATACGAAATCCTGCGCGTGGCGGTTTACGGCGAGCGGGAGGGATGCCCGGTCGAAGAGGTGATGACCTGCCACGCGCCAGGCATCCCGGCATGGGGCGTCGGCGTCGACGCGGACACCGGGTGTCCGCCATCGATTGCCGTCCAACTGCTCCTGCGCGGCGAGATCCATTCCCGCGGCGTGCTCCCGCCCGAGGTGGCTGTCCCCGTCGCGCCGTTTCTCGCGGAGTTGAGTCGCCGAGGGATGCGTGTCGACCGCGTCTCCGGCCGGAGGAAGTCGTGATGCAGTCCAACATGTGGATCAACGGGGAGTGGGTCGCCGCCCGTAATGGCATGGTCAGGAAGATCGTCAACCCGGCCGACCAGTCCGTACTTGCCGAGGTGTCCGAGGCATCTGCCGAAGATGTCTGCTCGGCGGTCGCCGCCGCGCGCCGTGCGTTCGACGAAGGACCGTGGCCCGGACTCCCCGGCCGCGAGCGCGGGACGATGCTGTATCGCGTGGCCGAGGCAATCCGCGCGCGCGCCGCGGCGATCGCCGAGCTTGACGTCCGCAACATGGGCAAGCCGATCGCCGAAGCGGAGTTCGACGTCGCTGATGCTGCGCACTGCTTCGAGTACTACGCTGGACTCGCCGGGAAGGTCCATGGCGAGACGCTCAACGTACCCGACAATGCTCTATCGATGGTCGTCCGCGAGCCGGTCGGCGTCGTCGGTCAGATCATCCCGTGGAACTATCCGATCCTGATGGCAGCGTGGAAACTGGCGCCGGCACTCGCCGCCGGCTGCACAGTGGTGCTGAAGCCCGCCGAACAGACGCCGCTTTCTGCGCTGCTGCTCGGCGAAATTTTTCAGAGCCTCGATCTGCCTCCCGGCGTCGTCAACATCGTGACCGGTGGCGAGGTCGCGGGCGCGGCGCTCGTGGCGGACCCACGCGTCGACAAGATCGCGTTCACCGGATCCGCGGAAGTCGGCAAGGCGATCGTCCGCGAGTGTGCCGGCGGGATGAAGCGGATGTCGATGGAGCTCGGAGGCAAGAACCCGAACGTCGTGTTTGCGGACGCCGACTTCGAGCAGGCTGTCGACGGCGCGCTGTTCGGCGCCTTCGCGAATCAGGGTGAGGTGTGCTCGGCGGGCTCGCGGCTGCTCGTCGAACGCTCGATCTACGACCGGCTCGTCGATGCGCTGCAAAAAAAGGTCGATCGCGTCGTCCTCGGCGATCCGATGAAGCGCGACACCAAGATGGGGCCGCTGGTGACCCCCGAGCACATGGACAAGGTGCTCGGCTACATCGACGCCGGCGTCAAGGAAGGCGCTCGAGTCGTGACCGGCGGCAAGAAGGCCGGCGACAACGGCGGCTACTTCGTCGAGCCGACAGTCTTCACCAACACCACGCCGACGATGAAAATCGTGGCGGAGG
>DATJIW010000118.1:0-26097 GCA_035492775.1 Vicinamibacterales bacterium | reverse complement strand
GCTCCATCTCTCCATTAGCCGAAGGGCTTCGCCCCTCGGACTCCCCTACACCGTCGCTCCCTCGCCGCTTCGTCGGCTCGTTCCGCGCCGGTGGCTCGTTCGCTATGCTCACTCGCGATCGCCTCGTGCGAAGGCGGCGCTCCATCTCCCGATTAGCCGAAGGGCTTCGCCCCTCGGACTCCCCTACACCGTCGCTCCCTCGCCGCTTCGTCGGCTCGTTCCGCGCCGGTGGCTCGTCCGCTACGCTCACTCGCGATCGCCCCGTGCGAAGGCGGCGCTACATATACATGCCGCCGTTGACGGCGAGCACCTGTCCCGTAATATACGACGCCTCGTCCGAGGCGAGAAAACACACGGCCGCCGCGACGTCCTCGGGGGTACCCAGCCGCTTCAGCGGAATCCTCGACGCCCATTCCTCGCGCGCGGCGTCGGCAATCGCGCGTGTCATGTCCGTTTCGATCATGCCAGGCGCGACCACATTCGCCGTGATGTTGCGCGACGCCACCTCGAGCGCGACCGCCTTCACGAAACCAATCAGCCCCGCCTTCGACGCGGCGTAGTTCGCCTGGCCGGCATTGCCGGCCTGCCCGACCACGGAGCTGATCGCGATGACGCGTCCGGCGCGCTGCCGGATCATCGGCTTCAACACCGCCTGCGTCAGCGCGAACGCCGCGGTGAGGTTCGTCGCGAGCACCGCGTCCCAGTCGTCGCGCTTCATCCGTAAGATCAACTGGTCGCGGGCAATCCCGGCGTTGCTCACCAGAATGTCGATGCGGCCGTGTCGTGCCAGAACCCCGCCAACCAGTCCATCGATCGCGGAAGCGTCGCTCACGTCGACGCTGGCCGCTTCCGCGCGCCCGCCGGCTGCCGTGATTTCGCGCACCGCGTCTGCGGCGTTTTCGCCACGTGCGGCCGCGACGACGATCGCACCCTGCTGCGCAAGCCTCGTCGCGATCGCGCGCCCGATGCCGCGGGAGGCGCCGGTGACGATCGCGACGCGATCAGTTAACCGGATCATACCTTGCCGGCACCGGTCAAAGGGCTGCCTCGAGCGCGTGCAAGCCCCGTTCGTCTTCGACGCTGAAGACCCTGATAGTGCGGTCGATCTTCTTGATCAAGCCGGCGAGCACGGACCCCGGACCCAGTTCGATGCAGGTCGTCACACCCTCCGCCGCGAGCCGCCTCACCACGTCTTCCCAGCGCACCGGCGAGGACACCTGGCGGACGAGCGCCTCGATGGCCTCGGCCGCCGTGCGCTTCGGTTCCGCGTCGACGTTGGCGATGACCGGGATGCCGGGCGTGTGCGTCTCGAGCGCACGCAGTTCCGGCGCGAGGCGCTCTTCGGCGGGCTTCATCAGCGGACAATGGAACGGCGCGCTCACCGACAACGCGATCACGCGCTTCGCTCCCGCGGCTTTCGCGCGTTCGCCGGCGCGCGCAACCGCCGCAGAGTGTCCGGCAATCACGACCTGGCCCGGGGCGTTGAGATTCGCCGGAGTCACGACCTGTCCATCTTCCGCCTCGACACAGGCGCGCGCCACGCCTTCCGCGTCGAGCCCGAGAATCGCCGCCATCGCGCCCTCGCCAACCGGCACCGCTTCCTGCATGTATCGCCCGCGCCGCCGGACAATGCGCAAGGCATCCGCGAAGGATAACGTACCGGCCGCGACGTGCGCGGAGTACTCACCAAGGCTGTGGCCCGCCGCGAACGACGCATCGACGCCACGCGACTTGACGAGCCGCGCGACGGCCGTACTCACAGCCAGGATCGCCGGCTGCGTGTTCTCAGTGAGCATCAGGCGGTCGTCCGGACCGTCGAAGCACAACGCGCTGAGCGGTTCGCCGAGAGCAGCATCGGCCTCCGCGAACGTATCGCGACAGATCTCGAACGCACCGGCGAGCGACTTGCCCATGCCGACTTTTTGCGCGCCCTGGCCGGGAAAGATAAAGGCGATCATCTCCGGGTAGGGGACGCGGGTGCGCTCTCGGGTGCGGGCGCGGCGGCGCTGTCGCGTGCGGGTCCGGCGGCGGCTTCGCTCTCGGGCGCGGGGGCGCTCTCGGTCGCGGGTGCGCGTGCGGGTGCGGGTGCGGGTGCTGGCGCGGGTGCGGGCGCGGGTGCGGGTGCGGGTGCGCTCTCGGGTGTGGACGCGGGTGCGGGTGCGGACGCGGCCACGGATGCGGGCGCGCTCGCGGGTGCGCGTTCGCGGTCACGTTCAAGGGTTCGGCGCGCCTGGTCGTAATCCGAGACCGACGCGCGAAGCCGCGCGACGAGATCGGTTTCGACGGCGCGGACGGCCATGGTGACGGCGTTCGCGATCGCCTTGGACGACGATCGGCCGTGGGCGACGATGCACAGGCCGTTGAGACCGATGATCGGGGCACCGCCGTACTCGGAGTAGTCGACACGACGCCGGAAGCGGCGGAACGCCTGCCGGGACAACGCATAGCCCACGCGGCCACCGAAGGTCTGCGCCAGTTCGTCGTGCAGGAGTCCCTCGACGGTGTCCACGAGACCTTCGCTCAGTTTCAACGTGATGTTCCCGGTGAACCCGTCGCAGACGATCACATCGGCGATGCCGGCGAACACGTCCCGGCCTTCGATGTTGCCGATGAAACGGATGGGTGCGTGCTTCAGCAGTTGATATGCCTCGCGCGTGAGTTCGTTGCCCTTGCTTTCCTCTTCGCCGACCGACAGCAGCCCCACCGTGGGATCCTGGCGATCGATCGCAACCCGCGCGTAGCCCGCGCCCATGACCGCGAACTGCGCGAGATGGTGCGGACGGCAGCCGACGGTCGCGCCCGAGTCGAGCAGGATCGCGCGATCGTGCCGCGTCGGAATGATCGTCGCGAGCGCCGGCCGGTCGATTCCCGGCAGAGAACCAAAGGCCGCGTGCGCCGCAACAACCGACGCGCCGGTGTGGCCGGCGCTGACGAGCGCACCTGCGCGTCCACGCGCAACGCAGTCCGCGGCGACGCGTATCGATGCGCCGCGCTTGCGCCGCAGCGCGGCCGCAGCGGCTTCGGACATCTCGATGCGCTCCGGTGCGTCGACGACCTGCACGTCGAGGCCGCCTGCCGCCGGGTGGCGCGCCAGCTCGTTGCCGATCACCGCGGCGTCACCGACGAGCAGCAATCCGACCTGCAGATGGCGTGCGGCGACGAGCGCGCCGTCCACGATGACGGACGGGCCGAGATCGCCGCCCATCGCGTCGATGGCAATACGCATGGAAGCTGCCTACCAGCTGCCAGTTGCCAGTTGCCACCGCCAGCTGCCGCGTAAGACCGGCTGCCTTGTGACCTGGAGACTGAAAACTGGAGACTGGAAACTCGCCGTTATTCTTCTACCGCTTTGACCTGACGGCCTCGATAGTAGCCGCAGTTCGAACAGACGTGATGCGGGGGCTTGGGCTCGTGGCACTGCGGGCACTCGCCGCGGCCGATCGGCTGCAGCGCGTCGTGCGTGCGGCGCTTGGCGGTGCGGGTCTTCGAATGGCGTCGTTTGGGATTCGGCATGGACTGAACTCTTCTTAACTGTGTTTCGCGTTCTTGAGCAGTTCGCTCAATTCCCCCAGCCGCGGGTCGGCCCACGTCGGCTTGCACTCGCAGGGATTCGTATTGAGGTTCGCGCCGCACTCCGGACAGAGCCCCTTGCACGCCTCGGAACACAGCGGCTTCATCGGCAGCGCGAGCTGGAACTGCTCGCGTATCAGCTCCTCGAGATCGATCGCGTTCTCGCGGTAAAACGCGGTCGTCAAGTCGTCGTCGGCGACTTCGCGCTCCCCCTCGCCCTCGTTTTCAGACGCGGGAACATATCGAAGCTCGAACGTCGTGTCGACCGGCACGTCGAACGGCTCCAGGCACCGTCCGCAGTCCAGACGCAACGTCCCATCGACGCGTCCGGTCACGCGGTACACCTCGGCCTGCTTATGAACGTCCATCACCAGATGGACGGGCGCGACGATGGCGTAGCCCTCGTCGTCCACGTTCTGCCCGGCATAGCGGAAAGCCGACGGTTCGTACGTCCGGTCGAGTTGGTCGTCGCCTCGGCCGTGCCGGCCGAGCTGTGTCAAATCGAAGCGCATGGGCACAGGTCGTTCTCCCGGCAGAGCGGGAACCACACATTATAACGTGAAAGCGGGTGCGGGATGGGGGTGCGGGCGCGGGATGCGGGGGCGGGATTGGGGCGCGGGGTGCGGGTGCTGGAGGGGGCGCGGGATGCGGGGGGCGGGGTGGGGGTGCGGGCGCGGGATGGGCGTGCGGGCGCGGGATGGGGGTGCGGCTGCGGGTGGGGGATGCGGGTTCGGGATGCGGGGGCGGATGGGAGCGCGGGATGCGAGGGCGGCATGGGGGACGCCTACGCCCAGGGCTTTGGAATGAAGAGCTGCTCGTAGAGGCTGACTGCGTATCGATCGGTCATTCCGGCGACGAAGTCGCGTGCGGCGGCGTCCAGCCCCTCGTTCTCGATCGTGCGTTGATCGAGGAACTCCTTCGGGTTCTCCCGCACCTTCTCCCAGAGGCCGCCGAGGATCCCCGCGGCTTTCTTGAACTCCGATGTCGCCACGTTGTTCTCGTAAACGGCGTCGAACAAAAAGCTCCGCAGACCGACCGTCGCTTCGAGGACCGCATCGCTCATCCACACTTCCGCGAGGTCCCGCTGCAACGTCTGCATGACGACGTCCGTGACCATCCGGCCTATGCGCTCGGATGACGTCTTGCCGAGCAGTTCGATCCGCTCTCGTGGAAGATCCTCTGCCTTGATCAGTCCTGCGCGGATCGCATCGTCGATGTCGTGATTGACATACGCGATGATGTCGGCGACGCGCGCGATCTGCCCCTCGATTGTGCTGGCGCGATGCGCGGGGTCGGCGCCGACGGGTACGCCGTGCTTTCCTTTCGAGTGCCGCGCAATGCCGTCGCGCACTTCCCACGTCAGATTGAGGCCCTCGCCGTTATGTTCGAGCACGTCGACGATGCGGAGGCTTTGCTCGTAATGCTCGAAACCGCCGGGAACGAGCGACTGGAGGACGCGCTCGCCCGCATGGCCGAATGGCGTATGCCCGAGATCGTGGCCGAGCGCGATCGCTTCGGTCAGCTCCTCGTTCAGCCGCAGCACTTTCGCGATGCTGCGGGCAATCTGCGAGACCTCGAGGGTGTGGGTGAGGCGCGTGCGGTAGTGATCGCCGGTGGGCGCGAAAAAGACCTGCGTCTTGTGCTTCAAACGCCTGAACGCCTTGCAGTGGATGATGCGATCGCGATCGCGTTGAAATGCCGGGCGGATGGGGTCCTCCGGCTCAGGACGCAGGCGACCACGCGTATCGCGACTCTTGGCGGCCTGTGCCGCGAGGATCTCATATTCGCGCGACTCGAGGTCTTCGCGGATCGACGCACCCATCACAACAGGATATCGCGGAGGAAGCTGGTGCCGTGTGCGAGCGGTCCGACGCGGAATACGTCGGCAACGGTTTGGCCGAGATCCGCGAACGTCTCGCGCGTGCCGAGCGCCACGCCAGGCTTGACGGGCGCGCCGACGACGAACACAGGGACGTATTCACGCGCGTGGTCGGTGCTGGGCGTCGTCGGGTCGTTTCCGTGGTCGGCTGTGATGATCAGAATGTCGGTCTCGCGGAGCGTCGGGAGCAGGCGCGCGAGTCTCGCGTCGAAGCGCTCGAGATTCGCCGCGTAGCCGGACGAATCGTTGCGATGCCCGAACTGCGTGTCGAAGTCGACGAGGTTCGCGAAAATCAGCCCTGACGGAATCGCGCGCATCGCCTGCTCGACTTCGTCCATGCCGTGATCGTCGCTCCGCGTGTGCACGGCGGCGGTGATGCCGCGGCCCGCGAAGAGATCCTCGATCTTGCCGATCGCAAAGACGGTGACGCCGTTCCTGGTCAGCGCGTCGAGCAGTGTCGTGCCCGCGGGCGGCAGCGCGAAGTCGCGCCGGTTCGCCGTCCGCTGAAATGCGCCGGGTTGGCCGACGAACGGACGGGCGATGACGCGGCCGATGCCGTATCCTTCGGCAGCGAGCTCGTAGGCAATTTCGCAGATGCGATACAGGTCGCGAACGGGAATGACGTCTTCGTGCGCGGCTATTTGAAAGACGCTGTCGGCCGACGTGTAGACGATCGGCTTCCCCGTGCGCACGTGCTCGGCGCCGAGTTCGTCGATGATCACGGTTCCTGATGCGGCCTTGTTGCCGAGCGTGCCGCGACCGATGCGGTACTCGAACTCCGAGATGAGCGCCGCGGGAAATCCGTCAGGGAAGGTCGGGAATGGCTTCGGGAGCACGATGCCCGTCAGCTCCCAGTGACCGGTGACCGAGTCCTTGCCCGGCGAGCGCTCCGCCATGCGGCCGTACGCGCCGCGAGGTTCGGCGACATCTGTCATGCCGTGCACGCGCGCCACGCGCGGGAGGCCGAGCGATCGAAGCGTCGGCAGCGTCAGGGGTATGACGCGGGAGATGTTGCCGAGCGTGTCGCTGCCCTCGTCTCCGTATGCCGCGGCGTCGGGCAGTTCGCCCACGCCGAGGCTGTCGAGCACGATCCAGATGACCCGCCCCGGCACCATGGCTGTCCCCATTATTTGCGAAAAATGGGGACTGTCCCCTTTTCCAGCGCGGCGAGGACGGATGCCTGGATCGCCGGGTGCTCGCCGGGGCCGTCGAACCAGAGCAGGCCCGGCTCCTTGCGGAACCAGGTCAACTGACGGCGCGAGTACCGGCGGTTTTCACGGACGATGAGGTCGCGGGTTTCGCGCTCCCCGCGAATTCCGCGCAGGTGTTCCAGCGCCTGCTTGTAGACGAGACCCGTGAACGGCAGCGCGGTTTCGGGAACGCCACGCGCGAGAAGCGCGCGTATTTCGTCGAGGAGTCCCCGATCGAACTGTGCGTCGACGCGCCGCGCGACCCGGGCCAGCGTCGCCTCCGCTGGAAGACGAAGCGCCACGGTCACGACATCGTAGCCTTCCAGCGGCGACATCGTGTCGGCGAAATGCTCCGTGAGCGGACGGCCGGTCAGAATCCAGACCTCCAGCGCACGCACGACGCGCTTCACGTCCCGCGCCTGAATCCGATCGGCAGACGCAGCGTCAACGCGCCGCAACCACTGGTGAAGCGACTCAGGGCCACGGCGCACGGCGACGGTCTCGAGCCGCCTTCGAAGCGCTTCGTCGCGGCTCGGCCCGTCGAACAACCCGCGGGTGAGCGCCCGATAGTAGAATCCCGTGCCTCCCGCCAGGATCGGCAGTCTCCCGCGTCGGGTAATCGCGCGAATGACGCCGGCAGCGTCGCGCGCGTACCGCGCGGCGGAATACTCTTCGGTCGGTTCGACGACGTCGACGAGATGGTGCGGGATGCCGTGCTGCTCGCCGGGCGGGACCTTGTCGGTGCCGATGTCGAACCCGCGATACACAGCGGTCGAATCACACGCGACGATTTCTCCGCCGAAGCGCGCCGCAAGCGTAATGGCAAGCGCGCTCTTGCCGGTGGCCGTCGGACCGACGATGGCGACGAGGAGCGGACGCGTCAGGACCAGAACAGGCGCGAGATCGCGTAGAGCGCTATCGCGCTGAGAGCGAGATACAGCCCGAGCTGCTGCGAACGATTCGGCGGACGCACGTCAGTTTCCGCCGCCCGGCGGCGTCTCGTTGAAGTAGAAGGTCACCGTGAACAGCGCCTGTTCGTCGGGGTACTCCGGCGGCAGCGGCATCGTTGGACTGGACAGCTGGATCGCGTGGAATGCGGAGCTGGTGAACGCGTCGATCGCCGACGGTTGCACGACGCGCAAGTCGGTGATCGCACCGCTCTTGTGCACATTGAACTGCAGCACGACGTGGCCGTGCAGCGACATGGCGGCGTACGGCACGAACCAGTTGCGTTTGATCTGCGCGATGAAGCGCCGCAGCCATGGCCCGAATTCGACCCCCTTGGTATCGAACTGAATCGAAGGGCCGTAATCACCGCTCCCCTGCACGTTCTGCAGCGACTCGCCGCCGGTGTAGCGTTCCACATGACGGATGGCGTCGCTCAGCACACCCGATGCCGTTCCAAGCGGAGGCCGCGAGCTGTTGTGGGCCATCGTCGCTTCCGCTGTATTGGGAACCGGCGACTCGCTCGGTGAAGAGGAGGGCGATGCGCCCTCGGCGCCGTTTTCCTCACCGCGCGACGCCGGCTTCGGCTGCTCCGATGGCGGTTCCTTCGAACGGCTCGCATCGGCAACGACACGCTCGCTGCTGTTGCCGCGTGAAAACGGCAGCGGATTCTTCGGGTTCGGTGATCTCTCTATCGTTTGTGCGCGACGGTTCTTGTCCGACAACTCCGCCAGTCTCCGCGGAAGCTTCGTGACGATATCGACCTTCGGCTGGACGAACACGAACTGCGCCCGGCTGCGAAGATCCTCCTGGGCCTTCAGACGCTGCTGGATCGCCTCCTGCTGCTTCGCCTCCATTTCCCGCACGAACGGCAGCCGCGGGGCGAGAAGCGCCGCAATCACAATCACCGCGTACAGAAGCAGAGTCAGCAGAATCTGCTCGAGCCTGGTGAGGGAGCTATCGAGTCGCGGCGTATCGGGCCGCAAGTCGTCGAAATTGAAGTACATCAGGAACTTACACGAATTATACGACGGCCCCCGCCGAACTGTTACCGTCGGTCGGCGACGTACAAATAGACGATCCCCAGGCTCAGCGGGACTGCCCGGACGTGCTGAAACCCATGTTCGGCAATCGTTCGGGCGAACACCTTAGGCGGGGGAAAGCTTCCAACCGAGGCCGGCAGGTATGAATAGGCACTCTGATGCTTCGACACGAGCCTCCCGAGACGAGGAAGCACCGATCGGAAGTACCAGTTGTAAACCGCGCGCACGCCGACGATCGGTTCCCCGAATTCGAGGATGGCCAGCCGGCCGCCGGGCCTGAGCACTCGGGCCAGCTCATCCAGAGCCTGTTCGGGTCGCGCGACGTTCCTGATCCCGAACCCGATCGTTGCCGCGTCTGCCCAGCCCGTGCAAACCGGAATCGCCGTCGCATCGCCGCGGATGAGCGTGATGGAACGAGCCATTTCGCGACCCCGCAACTTTGCGAGTCCAACGCGAAGCATTTCGGCGGCAAAGTCGACCCCAACGACCTGCACGCCTGCGTCGTGGATCGCTGACGCAATCGCGAGATCCGCGGTGCCGGTGCACAGATCGATGACGTGCGCGTCGGCACTCAGGGCGAGTTCGCGCACCGCGCGGGCCCGCCACCTGGTATCGAGCCCGGCGCTCAGCAGGTGATTGAGGAAGTCATAGCGGCCGGCGATCGCGTCGAACATCGACGCGATCCGCTCCGGAGACTTGTCTGGCGTCGCGGATCGCATCCTAAAAGCAGCCTGCGGCGACGATCTTCCGAAGCGCAAGGGGGCTCGTCACCCCCACTGCGGATACAAGTCCTGCGAGAACCCGAGGGCGCTCAGGATCTTCCCCGCCATGAAGTTCGCCAGGTCGTCCAGCGTTTTCGGCATCTGATAAAACGCAGGCATCGCAGGCATGATCATCGCGCCGGCTTCGGCGCACAGCACCATGTTCCTCAGCTGCGGCAGGCTCATTGGCGTCTCGCGCGGGACCAGCACGAGACGGCGCCGCTCCTTCAACATCACGTCGGCCGCGCGCTCGATGAGGTTGCGCGACAAGCCGTGCGCCACTCCCGCAAGCGTCTTCATCGAACAGGGGACGATGACCATCGCTTCGCAGTCGTGGCTGCCGCTCGCAATCGTGGCGCCGAGATCCTTGTTGCTCAGAATCGTATAAGTGCCCTGCGACGCCGACGGTCCGTAGGTGTCGACGAGATACTCGCGCAACCTGTCCACCGCCGCTCGGTCACCCAACTCGTCCCGCAGCAGCCGTCGGCCGTAATCGGAGATGACGACCTCGAGATGGCAGCCTCGTTCGAGCAGCGCCGCCATGGTTCGCATGGCATATGCGGCGCCGCTGGCGCCGGTGATTCCGAGCGCGATCGTCCTAGTGGACATACAAGGACGCGGCGGTCGCGGCGAAGTAAAGGATGCCGACGTAGCCGTTCAGGTCGAACGCGCGTTTCACCTGCGAGAGGTCGTTCGCGCTGACGAGCGACTGCTCGTATGCGAGAAGAACGGCAACCATGGCAACGCCGGCCAGATACAGCCGCCCGAGATCGGCGATGCCCGCGAGACTGGCGAGGCATACCACCGTGATGACGTGCATCGCCCGCGAGATGAGCAGCGAATCAGGAACACCGAATCGCACGGGGATGGAGCGGAGGCCTGCGGCGCGATCGAACTCCAGATCCTGGCAGGCATAGAGGATGTCGAATCCGCCGACCCACGTGCCGATGGCCGCGCCGAGCATCCACGGCTCCAGCGCGGCGGCCGGTCCGCCGGCTGCCAGCCATCCGCCGACCGGCGCGACCGCCATCGCCAGGGCGAGAAACAGCTGCGTATATGTCGTGAATCGCTTGGCGAGCGAGTACCAGAACACGATGCCGAGCGCGAGCGGCGAGAGGACGAAGCAGGTCCAGCTCAGTTCGTACGAGGCCACCACGAAAATCGCCGATGCGGCGACGACGAAAACGACGGCTTCGCGGCGGCTCATCGCACCGCGCGGCAACTCCCGCATCGCCGTGCGGGGGTTCTTCGCATCGAACGACGCGTCTGCAAGACGGTTGAACCCCATGGCCGCACTTCGCGCGGCGACCATCGCCACCACGATCCACAGGATCCGCCGCAGCACTTCGGATGCGGGAATGGGGTGCGCATGGAGCGCCAGCAGCGCGCCGGTCAATGCGAACGGCAGCGCGAACACGCTGTGACTGAAGCGGACGAAGGAGAAGTAGGTCCTCAGTCGGTTCATGGTTCAAGCTTCGGGGGTCAGCGTCCGGTTCCGAGGTTCGAGCTCGCGTTCGGCGTCAAGCCACTCGACGTCCCCGGCATCGATACCGCCAACCAGATATTCTTCCACATCCGCGACGTGCTCAGGTATGCGAACGGCAATGAGCTGCGCCGGTTTTCCCGGGTCGATCGTGCCGAATTCGTCGGCAAATCCAAGCGCTGCGGCGCCGTGCTCGGTGGCGCTCGCGAGCAGTTCGCGAGCAGGGACCCGAGGCGCGAGACGACGAACCGCCGCGAGTTCACTAAAGAGATTCAGGTCACCTACGCTGGCCAGGCTGTCGGTGCCGATGGCAACCCGGACTCCCGACGCGTAAAAGCGCCCGACAGGCGGCTCACCGGCGCCGGTCCAGGCGTTGCTGCGGGGGCAGGTCACAACCGTTGCGCCCGCGCGGCGCAGGCGCGCGAGGTCGTCGTCGGTGAACTGCACGCCGTGGACGGCAAGGAGGCGATCGTTCACGAGATCGAAGCGTTCGAGGTATTCGACGGCGCCGCAGCCGGGCGGCGTCCACTGATCGTTCCAGACGCCGAGCGACTCGAGCAATGCGCGCCAGCGGCCGGTGCCGGCGCGCAGAAACTCGATCTCGTCCGGCGATTCGCCAAGGTGCACGCTGACGGGCCGGTTGGCCGCATACCTTCGGATCGCGTCGAACAGCGCCGGCGCGACCGAGTACGGGGCGTGCGGGACGATCGACGCACGAACAGATGCCGCCGGCGGCAGCGCCGCGATCTGATCGGCGGCCGTCCGAACGAGCAGGTCTGGATCCGGCGCCGAAAACCCGACCAGTTCGCGGAAGAGCACGGCGGAAAGATCGCTGTTCGCGATCCACTCGTACGTCGCCAGCGTGTTCGTGACGTCGCCGACGAGGGCAGTGCCGCAGGCACGGGCCTCGGCGATCGCCGCGCCGATCGGCTCGGCAGGTTCGAGCGACACCGTGCGCCGCAGCGACATCAAACCGGCCGCCCACAGCGGCATCGAGTTGGACGGCGGCACCTGCCCGCGCATCCATGACAGTTCGAGATGCGTGTGCGCGTTGACGAGGCCGGGCAGCACCGCCACCGAGCCCAGATCGATGGCGCCAGAATCGCGCCAGCCTTCGTCGACGCGGGTCACCAAACCCCGCTCGATGGTGACGACGCCGCCTCGGATCGGCGGCCGCGAGACGGGAAGAACCCAGCGAGCTGTATAAGAAACCATCCAGGCCGGAGTGATTACTGCGGCTGCGAGCGCAGCTTTTTCTCGCCAGCGCTGCGCGCCGCGTATTGGGTCAGCTCCTCCGGACGGCTGGTATCCCCTTCGGCGCGAGCGATGGCGAGTTCGAGCATTCGCGGGACAGCGCGCGAACGGAAGAAGGGTTCGCCCAGAATCTCGTAGTGCATGTTTCGGCGCTTCGCCGTGAACCCGGCATTCTCGATATTCCGTACGACCTCGACCTCGTCCATGCAGTACGCCGCGCCAGCCGCGCGAACGACGTTCTCCTCGATCATCACGCTGCCCATGTCGTTGGCGCCGTAGGCCAGACTGAGCTGACCGACCTTCCCGCCCTGCGTCACCCAGGAGGCCTGGAGGCTCGGGAAATTATCCAGGACGATGCGGGCGAGCGCGAGCATGCGGAGATATTCGATTCCGGTCGCTTCATAGCCACCGAGCTGCGTGTGCTCGGGTTGATAACTCCACGCGATGAACGCAGTGAAGCCGCCGCGCTCGTCCTGCAGGTCTCGCAATCGCGCGAGATGCTCGATACGCTCCTCGACGGTCTCGACGTGTCCGTACATCATCGTCGCCGTCGTGCGCAGACCGGCAGCGTGTGCCTGACGCATCACGTCGAGCCACTCGTCCGCGGTGGCTTTTCCATAGCAGTTCAGCAGCTTCCGCACGCGGTCGACGAGAATCTCCGCGCCGCCGCCAGGAATCGAGTCCAGGCCGGCAGCGATCAGACGATCGATGACTGCCGCAACGGGCAGGCGTGTCATGCGCGTGAGATGGATCACTTCAGGCGGTGAGAGCGCATGCAGCCGGAACTCCGGGTACCGTTGTTTCACCGCGCGAAACAGATCTTCATACCACTCGATCGGGAGATCGGGATTGTGCCCGCCCTGCAGCAGCAGCTGCCCGCCGCCCACGGCGATGGTCTCGTCGATCTTGCGGAAGATTTCGTCGAAGCCGAGAACGTAGCCCTCGTCGGAGCCGACGGGCCTGTAGAACGCGCAGAAGTTGCAGCGCGCGACGCAGACATTCGTATAGTTGACGTTGCGATCGATGATGTACGTGACGACGTCGCCCGGATGCTGGCGCGCTCGAATCTCGTCGGCGACGCGTCCGAGCAGCGGAAGCGGCGCCTCGTGGAAGAGCGTCGCAGCCTCCGACGCCGATACACGTCCGCCGTCGCGGACCTTCTGAACGATATTGGTAACAGTCATCGGTCAGGCGAAGAACTCAGCCGACCCGGAGCGTTCGACGACGCCGTGACGCCAGGCGAGGTCGAAATACCGCTGCAAGCCCTCGATTTCCCGGACGCCGAGTCGATATCTCATATTCTCACGCAAATACCGCCGACCGAGAGGCGCTCGCTCGGGACCGCAGTAATCGTCCGCAATCGCGTCGCTGTGCTCGACGCCGCGGTCACGTGCGGCCTTCAGCGCCGTGATTTCCCGTTCACCAACCGCACCCTTACGCCCCGCCCACGCGGCCCACACGAACGGCAGGCCGGTCATGGACGTCCACTCGGCGCCCAGGTCGATTCTCTGAAAGCCAGCGGCCTGATGGTCGAGAAAGAGCGCCGGATCTCCGATGAGCAGCGCGGCGTCGCAACCATCGAGACGTGCCGCGGCGTCGGGCGCAAGTGGAACGAAGTCCGGTGAAATATTCCAGCGCTCGAGACACAGGATCCGCGTGAGAGCGGCCGACGTACGCGAGCTCGTGTCCAGGCCGATTCGCTGGACCTGGTCGAGCGGCATCCTGGTAAACAACGCTACCGAGGCAACGGGACCGTCGGAAATGATGCCCAGGTCCGGAACGAGGCAGTAGCCACCGCGCAGCGCTTCGATCGACGGAATCATGCCGAGATCGATGGCCTCGTCTTTGAGCAGCGCCGCGCACACGGACGGCACGTCATATCGCAGCGTGAACAGCGGGTCGGATTCGAGTCCGTACACGAGGGGACGAACGTTCAAGTAGCTGACAGCGCCGAGTCGTGTCATGCGAAACGCGCGTTGCGCTCCACCGGCTCGAGACCCGCGGCGATGATGTTGCCGCGGATCTCCTCGATCGGGCTGCGCCGTCGTCCGAGATCACCTTCGAGCGGCGAGATCGAATCCACGTCGTCGGCGCCGACGGTCAGCGCCACCTGCGCGAGCTTCGGTCCATAGAGTGCCCAGTCGACCTGGATGGAATCGATGTCGGCGGCAAGCAGGCGTGCCATCGCGATCACCTTGACGTCATCGTAGCCCGTCGATGGCTGGCCGGGAGGGCTCACTCGCGGCAGCGGCGCGAACACGCGCACGCCTCCAACCGCGCGCTGAATCTCCTGTGCGCGCAGTACGAGCGCCACTCGAGCGTCCGCCACCGCGGAGACATCCGAGGCATCCGGACTCCCCTGAACCGTCAGACGGGGCACGAGCAAACCGCGCTCATGCGCGTCGCCGATCAATCCAGCGACATCGTCGGACGCGTCGACCGCCGCCGCCGCGATGATTTCCAGGCCTGCATCGCGCAGCGCGCTCAGCAGCGTCCGGAAACCGTCCCGTGAGCCGAAAGCAGTATCGAAGAGATCCGAGAGCGAATAGCCCGTCAGCGGAACGCCGGTCGCGTCGGCGAGCTTGCGCGCGGCCGTGACTGCAGCGACAGCCTGCTCGAGCGACTGCGGTCGTCCACAGAGGCGGATTTCACCAGCGGTTGCCCGCGCAGGCAATGACGAGGGGATGGCATCGCCGTGTACTTCGAACACCCGCACAAACGTCGTCTTCGCTCCATGCCGCCGGCGCCGCTCTTCGTCGCCGCGCGAGCCGACCGCAATCAGGTCGCGCTCGCCCAGAAGCGCCTGCGCCTCATGCGCCGTGAATGCCGTCATGCCTTCCATCCCCGCTGAATCTTCGCCCAGAGCGCGTCCGCGCGGCGTGCGGCCTCTTCCGATGTCGCCAGCTTCTTCGGCCACGGGCGCTTGAATCCCTCCGATGGCCATTTGCGCGTCGCGTCGATGCCCATCTTGCTGCCGTACGCCGGGAGGTCGCTCGCGTCCTCGAGATCGTCGACCGGACCGCGCGTGAACTGGATGTCCCGTTCGGGATCGTAGTGCGTCCCGACGATCCAGGCGACCTCCGACTCATTCTGCACGTCGACGTCCTTGTCGACGACCAGGATCGTTTTCGAGAACATGAGCTGTCCCAGTCCCCAGAACGCATTCATGATCTTGCGCGCGTGGCCCGGGTACCGCTTGTCGATCGACACGATCACGATGTTGTGAAAAATCCCCGCCGCCGGGAAATGCATGTCGATGATCTCGGGAAGCGTTTTCCGGATGAGCGGCAGGAAGATCCGCTCGCTGGCCTTGCCGAGATAGTAGTCCTCCATCGGTGGAATCCCGACGACGGTCGTCAGATAAACCGGCTTCTTCCTCCGGGTGATGCACGTGATGTGGAACACGGGGTAGTCGTCGGGATGCGAGTAGAAGCCGGTGTGGTCTCCAAACGGTCCTTCCCTGCGACGTTCGCGTGGCTCGACGTAGCCTTCGAGCACGATCTGCGCGTTCGCGGGCACTTCGAGATCGACGGTCACGCACTTGACGAGGTCCACCCGTTCCCGGCGCAGGAATCCCGCAAGGAGGAGTTCATCGAGGCCTTCCGGCATGGGTGCCGTCGCGGAGTACGCGAGAGCGGGATCGGGTCCCAGCGCGACGGCAACCGGAAGACGCTCGTTCAACCGCTCCGCGACCCGATAGTGCTGCGCGCCGCCTTTGTGCCGCTGCCAGTGCATGCCGGTCGTGCGACCGTCGAACACCTGCATGCGGTAGGTGCCGATGTTCCGCATGCCTGTTTCCGGATCCTTCGTGAAGACGAGCGGGAAGGTGATGTAGCGGCCGCCGTCTTCCGGCCACGTCTTCAGGATCGGCAGCTCGTCGAGCGAAGCGTCCTTGCGCACGACCTCCTGGCACGGTGCGCTCGTGACGGTCCTGGGCATGAGATCGCGCAAGCGATTGACGGTCGGGAGCATCTTGAGCGCGTCGAGCATCCCCGACGGCATTTTCGGCGACGTCAGTTCTTCGATCTCTGCTGCGAGCTCGTCGAGATGCTTCACTCCGAGCGCCATGCAGATGCGCCGGTCGGAGCCGAACAGATTCACGGCAACGGGAATGTCGTAGCCGGTGGGCCGTTCGAAGAGCAAGGCGGGGCCGCCGCCCGGTGATTTCGACACGCGGTCGGTGACGGCCGCGATCTCGAGATCCGGGTGCACCGGCTCGCTGATACGCGCGAGTTCGCGCTCGCGGTCGAGCGCCGAGATGAAGTCGTTGAGATCTCTGTACATCGTCGTCTCGAGGTCCGGGGAGGAGGTCTACTAAGAGGCCACGAAGGCCACGGAGGACGGCCATCGTCCTCGAGGGCATCGACATCGCGCCCCGCTACGCGGGGCGGCGTGGTCACGAATTCACAGATGCAAACGGGTCAGCAGCGATTGCCGCTTGCATCTGTGAATTCGTGGCCACGCCGACCGCCCGACCGAAGGCCGGCGGCGCGATGTCCGTGCCCGTCGGCGCCCGCCACCGTCGCGCAATGGCCTCGGCGTGGATACTCCGTGGCCTCCGTGGCCTCTTAGTAAAACTCTCTCTCTCTCTCTCCGCCCTCCCCTACACGCTCTCCATTCTCTCTGCAATTTGCTGCGCCAGCGCCAGCGCGCGCCGGCCGTCCTCGCCCGTGACGAGGGGCCGACGGTTGTCGCGGACGGCGCCGATGAAATCGAGCAGCTCGCGTTTCAGCGGCTCCTCCCGAACCACCGGCAGACGGCCGCCTTCGATGCCGGGACGCTCAGCGTCGGCGCGGCGCACGAGCCGCCAGCCCTCGACTTCCTGCTCCGCGTAATCGATCGAAATATAGGAATCGGGCTGGAAGAACCGGATCTTCCGCACGCGCTCACGGCTTATGCGGCTCGCCGTCACGTTCGCGATGCATCCGTTGGCGAATCGCAGCCGCGCGTTCGCGATGTCGTACTTCGACGTGAGCACCGGTACGCCGACAGCCTCGAACGACGCGACCTCGGAGCGGACCATGGCCAGGATGATGTCGAGATCGTGGATCATCAGGTCGAACACGACGTCGATGTCCAGACTGCGATCCGGGAACGACCCGAGCCGGTGCACCTCGATGAAGCGCGGCGACGACACAATCGGCCAGACGGCAGCGACCGCCGGGTTGTACCGCTCCGTGTGGCCGACCAGGAGGGTCGAACCGGTCTTCGCGGCCGCGGCGATGAGTTCGTCCGCTTCCGCGACCGACCGCGCCATCGGCTTTTCGACAAGCACGCCTTTGCCGCGCTCGAGGAACGGCAGCGCCACCTGATGGTGCAGTTCCGTCGGCACGGCGATCGAGACCGCATCGACTGTGTCGAACAGCTCGCGATAGTCCGTCGTCGCTCTCGCACCGGCCGGTGACGCCGAGGTCCGCGCGCGCTCGGCGTCGATATCAGCGACGGCAACGAGTTGCGCCCCGTCCAGGCCTCCGAGCAGCCGGGCATGGTGCTTCCCGAGATGACCGGCGCCGATCACGGCCACCTTCAGACGGTCACTCACCGGAAGCTCCCACAGCGGCGGCGCTCACGTCGCGGCCGACGACCGCGATGCCGGCGTCATCGGCCGCCGCGAAGAACCGGCTGCCATCGACGACGAGCGTCCGTCCCGCATCGAGCGAGATCGCGGTTGCGCCGGACACGCGCATGCATTCGATCGTCGCGACACCGACGACAGGGACGTCGAAGCGCATGTCTTGGGCGGGCTTCGCGACCTTCACGACGCGCGTGCCATTCCCCGCGATCTCTCCCGCCCGACGTATCACCGCGTCGGTTCCTTCCATGGCTTCGACTGCCACCACCGCCTTGTCTTTGACCACTATCGTCTGTCCGATATCCAGGCCGGCGATCGCATCGGCCATGCGGTAGCCGAACGCAAAGTCCTCGACCTCCGACGCGTCCGGCGCGCGGCGCGACAGCGTGCCGCTTCGCGCCAGCAGCGGCTCCAGAAACACCGTCGAGTTCAGCAGCTCGATTCCGTCCCCGCGCAGGACGTCGGCTACCGCGGCGATCAGCGCGTCTGTGTTCCGTGCCTTCAGCCGGGTCAGCACCGACAGCAGCGTCAGGTCTGGAACGATGCGGGAGAAAATCTTCGCGTGCTTCACCTGTCCGGCCATGATGGCCTGGCCAACCCCGGCGGCCTTCAAGAGCTTGATACACTTGCCTAGATGTCCGAGGGACACCCAGTGTACCTGGGCGCCGGCCTCACGGGCAGCCTGCTCGAGTTCGGGGAACGCCTCCTCCTTGACGGCGATGACAACGACGTCGTGGCCGAGGCTGCGCGCGCCCTGCAGGGCAAGGAAGGGGAACCGGCCGTTCCCCGCGATGATTCCAATGGTGGCCACGAACTGGATAGTCTAGCAAACAGACGTGCCGTTCCCGGCCGAGCGGCGGCGATCATCGTCTGATGGAGAGCGTAGCGCGAGCCCCGGGTCATAAGGAGACTGAATGAAGGGACGGAGAAACCTGATCGCGGCACTGCTTGCGGTGATGCCGCTGGCCGCGGGGTGCGGCAGCTCGAGTAACCCAATCACGCCAACCACTCCCACGACGGACACGCTCACGGGCACGATCACTAAGAACGGGGCGGTCACGGACACATTCGCCGTCGGCGGGCCAGGCGTTGTTGCGGCCACGATTACGTCACTGACGCCGCTCTCAACCGTACAGGTCGGGTTTGCGCTCGGCACCTGGGACGGCACGACGTGTCAGGTTGTGCTGGTGAACCCGGCTGGGACGACGGGGTCGTTGCTCCAGGCGAACGCTTCGACGAAAGGCAATTACTGCGTGCACCTGTACGACACCGGGAATGTCGCGGCGGACACGCCGGTTTCCTTCACGGTGACGGTGCTGCATCCCTGACGCACTGACGTACACGTCGCAGTTCGGGAGTTCGGCGGTACGGTGGGTTCGGTGGTTCGCCGGCACGTTCCAGTTCATCCGATGAACCGCCGCACTCGCGCCCGATCGAACCAGAACGTCTGTATTCGGTTCTCTACTCGTCGACGACTTCCTCCAAACGCCGGCTCGGACGACGCAGTCCTGCCCCGCGAGTCGACGTGCGGATGAATTCCACCAGGTACTGAACCTCGGGGCAGCGCAGCGCCGGGTCGCGCTCGATCTGGGTCAGCGCACGGCTCGTGTTCGAGTGCAGCAGATACCGATACGCGCGCCGCAGCTTCGTGATGGTTTCCTGCGCAAAGCCGCGCCGCAGCAGTCCGATGGTGTTGATCCCGTAAATGCGCGCGCGGTTGCCCACCGACTTCACGAACGGCAGCGCGTCCTTGGTGACGACCGAGTAGCCGCCGATGAATGCGTGACGGCCCACGCGGCAGAACTGGTGCACGCCGGAGAAGGCGCCCACGTTCGCGTAGTCGCCCACCGCAACGTGGCCCGCCAGCGTGGCGGCGTTGCCGAAGATCGTCTCGTTGCCGACGTGGCAGTCGTGCGCGATGTGGGTATACGCCATCAGCAGGTTGTGATCGCCGATGCTCGTGACGCCTCCCCCGCCGGCCGTTCCGCGATGGATCGTGACGAACTCGCGGATCACGTTCCGGTTGCCGATCCGGACGCGCGTCGGTTCGCCGCCGAACTTCAAATCCTGCGGCACGAGTCCGATCGACACCATCGGGAAGATTTCGTTGCCGTCGCCGATCTCCGTCCATCCATCGATGACGCTGGACGCGCCGACCCGGCAGTTGCGCCCGATGACGACGTGCTCTCCAATGCTTGCGAAGGGCCCCACCACCGTCCCCGGTCCGATGCGCGCTCCCGGGTGCACCACGGCGGTCGCATGGATGTCGGCCGACGATGCCCGGCTCGAATCGGCGGACTCGACGCCGAGGACGAGTTCCGCCTCGGCGACGACGGCACCATCGATGCGCGCGACCGCCGTCACGCGCTGAATGGACGTCCGGCGCACGCCACGCGTGACCTCCAGTTGCAGCCGATCGCCGGGCACGACCTGCCGGCGGAACTTCGCATCGTCCACCCCGCGCAGCCACACCCGCTCGAACGTCGCCGCGTCCGGACCGTGCATCAGGAGCACGGTCGCCACCTGCGCCAGCGTCTCGATCATGAGCACGCCCGGCATCAACGGCGCGCCCGGAAAATGTCCCTGGAAGAAATCCTCGTTGACGGTGACGTTCTTTACGGCGACGAGGCGGCGGCCCGGTTCATGCTCGGTGATCGTGTCGACGAGCGGCGAGGGATAGCGGTAGCAGAGCCTGTCGAGTGCGCCGGGGATGTCGATGGAGACCACGGGGGAGGAGTGTACTGCAATTGGTGAATTCGGGAGTTGGTGATTGGTGAATCAGAGACGACAATTCACCAACTCACGAATTCATCCACCAGCGCTACTTCGCGGTCGACGGCGTTCCGTCGAGACGCTTGACGACTTCCGCCGTCAGATCGAGACCCGGGTGCACGTACATCGCGCCCGCGTCGCCGACGCTGAAGATCGCGTAGAGGCCCTTCTCCGTCGCGAGCGCGTCGATGATCGGCATCAGTTTCTTCTGGAATTCGTTCCGGAGGTCTTCCTGCAGCTCGTTGTACTCGGCCTGGGCGTTCTGCTGCGTGAACTGGATGTCGCGCTGCATGCGATCGACGTCCTTCTCCAGCTGCGCTCGCGCCGAGTCGTTCAGGACCGCCCCGCCGGTATTGAGCTTCGCCTGCGCCGCCTGCAGCTGCTTGTTCTTGTCGTTGATCTCGGCGAGCTTCTTGTCCTGGAGGGCCTTCAGCCTGTTGCTGGCCTCCTTGCCCGCGCTCGAATTCGCGGCGACCGCGTTGATGTCGACAAACGCGAACTTCGAGTCCTGCGGGAACGGGGCCGGCGGCTTCAAGGCAGGCGGCTGCGCGGGCACCGCCGGTTTCGCGGGCGCCTGCGTCGCCGGCGGCTGCGGCTGCGCCGGTGTCTGCCCCGCCGGCGGCTGCCCTGTTTGCGCGAACGCCGACGCGGCTGCCAGCACGAACGCCATGGCAGCCGGGATCATCAATTTCAGTCTCATTGTTATAAAGCCCTTTCCTCTTGTCGCCGGAAGCATCGCCCCGGACCCCTTACGGCGCCTGTCGGCGCGCCTACCCCTCACATCGTCAGAACGTCGTGCCCACCGCGAAGCGGAACTTGAACTTCTTCTCCGGCTGCAGATTGTTGTCGAGGACGCCGCCGCGCTGCGGGTTCATCGCAAAGATCAACCGGAACGGCACGTTCAGCACCGGCATGAAGAACCGGATCTCGGCGCCCGTCGACGTCTTGAACGCGCTGGTCGTCCCGATCTGCTCGTCCGTCGACAGATACGGCTTGTTGAGCGTCGAGATCAAATAGTACGGGTCGCCGGGGAACGGCGTCAGCTGATTGATGACCGTGTGTTTCGTCAGCGGCTCCGTCCAGCTGAAGTTCTCTCCTTCGTCGCGCACCTGGCCCGCGTCGTAGAACAGCACGAGGCGCACGGGTCCGGCGATGGTGATCATGTATTCGGCGTTGAAGAGCAGACTCTTGTTGCCGCCGATCACCAGCTGCGTCGCGGGGTCGCGCGGGCCGATGCTGCGCAGATCATAGCCGCGGACGCTGTACTCGCCGCCGAGGAACAGCTTCTCGAAAATCGGCAGGCAGCTCACCGTCAGCCCGTTGACGCTGCACCCGCCGCTGCCGTAGGGCGCGATGTACTCCGCCGCCGCGCGCAATCCGAGCGACGTGCGGTGCGTCTGCTGGAAATACCAGATGCCCTCCGCCTTCGGGTTGATGAACTTGCTGTCGCCGCCGAGACCCGCGACGTCGACCGAGAGCGAATAGCGGCGGCCCTGCGTCGGGAAGATCGGGTTGTCGACCGTGTTGTAGACGTAGCTCGGTCCGATCTTGCTGATCCGGCGTTCCTGGTTCGCCTGGCCGAGCAGCAGCGTGTCCACGAGGAACGGATTGTTCTGCGTGACCTGCGCCGACGTGTAGGCCGGGTTGATGTCCGTCACGCGGACGTTCTGATAGCTGTAGTTGACGAACCAGCGCGAAAACGGACCGGCCGGGAATCCCCAGACGGTATTGATGCCGGTCGAGATCTGCGTGAACTGCAGCTGGTACTGGATGGACTGGTGGAAGACGTTGACCCCTGCGGTGATCGGACGGTCGAAGAGGAACGGCTCGGTGAAGCCCACCTGGTAGTTCTTCGCGAGGTTGCCCTGCTGCGCCGACACGCTGAACGTTTCGCCGCGGCCCATGAAGTTCGACGTCTGGAACGCCAGCTGGCCGAAGAACCCTTCGTACTGCGACACGCCCGCGCCGAAGGTGATCTGGTTGCGGTTCTGTTCCTCGACCTTCAGCTTGACGTCGACTTTGTTGTCCGCGCCTGGCGTCTTCTGGACGTCGATCGCGTCCCCCTCGAGGTTCTTGAAATATCCGAGCTGGTTGATCCGGCGCACGCTGTATTTCAACGCCTCGGTGTTGAAGACGCCGCCTTCGAACAGCCGGATCTCGCGCCGGATCACGTTGTCCCGCGTGGTCGTATTGCCGACGAACGTGATCCGGTTGACGAAGTACTGCTTGCCTTCCTCCATCCGCATTGTCACGTTGACGATGGGCGCTTCGCCCGGCTTGGACGTTTCAGGAGCAGGAGCGGGAGCGGGCTTGTCTGCCGCGGCCGGGGGCGGTGGTCCGGCGCTCCCGGCACCGGAGGCGCCGTCGGCTCCCTCCTGCGGCTCGCCGGGGAAGGACAGGTCAGGAAAACCGGTGAACTCGAAATAGCCGCCGGTGCCGTACATTTCACGTGCCTTGTCGAGGCCCTTGCGAATCAGCTTTTCGTTGTACCAGTCGCCGGCATTCAGCTTGAAGAGCGGACGAAGGCCGTCGGTCTTCACGACCTTGTTGCCCGCGAACGTGAACTCGCCGACTCTGTAGCGCGGACCCTCGGTGACGGGAATCTGCAGCTCGACGTAGCGGTCCTTGCCGTCTTTTGAATCCTCGAGCACACGCAGCGTCGGCTGCCCGACCTGCGCTTTCACATATCCGTGCTCGCGGTAATACTCCACCACCTTCTCCGCGTCGTCGGCGAACTTGTCTTCCTTGTAGGTGCCGGCGCCCGTGATGAACCCGAAAAAGCCGGGCGCCTTGTTGTCCTTCATCTTCCCTTCGAGCTTGCCGTCGCCGAGATCTTTGTTGCCCTGGAAGTCGACCGCACGGATCTTGACCTTCGGGCCTTCGTTGATCACGAAGGACAGATTCACCAGCTTCGTTCCGCCTTCAATTGGCTTGATCTCGGGTTTGACCTCGGCGAACTCGTATCCCTTTTCCGCATACATGTCGCGGACGACACCCGCCACGCGCCGGACGAGCCCCTGGTCGATGAAGGAGTCGAGCCGGATCGTGATGCCCTTTTTCTTCAGTTCGTCCTCGATCTTCGACTGCTCGACTTTCTTCGAGCCGACGTAGTCCACGATCTTGACCCGCTGCCGCTCCTCCATCTTGAAGATGATGCGCTTGCCGACGACGCCGTTCGGGTAGTTGTCGTCGACGACCTCGATCGACAGGTCGTCGAGGAAGTTGGTCGCCCAGAGCCGCTTGAAGTCCTCGAGCAGCGACTGCTCGGTCTTCTCGGTGTAGGGCGTCCACACGTCAGCCGACGGCCGCGAGACCTGCGTCTGGATGTAATAGAGGTACGTCTGGGGATCGATGACCGACGTCCCGCCCTGCCTGGGAAAGGCCAGCTCGATGAAGCGGACGAGCGGCGCCGACCCGGCGGCGGGGAGCTTCCCCTGGGTGGGCTTCGCCGGCGCGCCCTGGGCGGTCTCCGCGGCGGGTGCGGCCACCGGCTCCGGCGGACGCACTTCGGGCCCCGGGGGGGCGGGCGGCGGCTGTTGCTGGGCGGGCGGCGGCGCGGGCTCCTGGGCCTGCGCGAGCGCCTGGCCGCTCATCGCGCTGGCGCCAATCGCAACGGCGAGGGCCGGCGCCAGGAGGAACCTGGGCATCTTTTCTGGGAATCCTGTCGGGACACCCGGCAGCTCGACCACCGGGGTCCCCAAACCTCTAAGCCTACAGGATGTAGGACGTCTCAGGCCAGCTTGCGGCCGGCCTCGACCTGGCCGGCGGGCCGGTAGGCCAGAGCGCCGGCGTCGAGATAGACCTCGATTTCTCCGCCCCGGAGGTGACCGCGAATCAGCTCCTCGGACAGAGGGTCCTCGATGTAGCGCTGAATCGCCCGGCGGAGCGGCCGCGCTCCGTACGAGCGGTCCTTGCAGGTGGCCTCGATAATCCAGTCGGCCACTTCCGGGCTGAGCGCGATCCGCAGCTGCCGATCGACGAGATTGGCGTTGAGCTGATCGACCAGCAGGCTGAGAATCAGACGCAGATCCTCGTCGGACAGCGCCTCGAAGACGATGATCTCGTCGATGCGGTTGATGAACTCGGGGTTGAAGGTCCGCTTCACCTCGCCGAGCACCATGTCGGAGACCGTGCGGTTGATCTCGGCCGGATCGGCCGCCTGGAACCCGAGGGCCGCCTTCTTCTGGATGAAGCGGGCCCCGATGTTCGAGGTCATGATGATGATCGCGTTCTTGAAGTTCACCCGGTTGCCGAGCCCGTCGGTCAGGTGGCCGTCCTCGAACACCTGCAGCAGGATGTTGAACAGGTCCGGGTGCGCCTTCTCGATTTCGTCGAGCAGCACCACCGAGTAGGGGTTCCGCTTCACCTTCTCCGTGAGCTGACCGCCCTCTTCATGGCCGACGTATCCTGGCGGCGAGCCAATCAGCTTGCTCACCGAGTGCTTCTCCATGTACTCGGACATGTCGAAGCGGATGAGGGCGTGGTCGCTGCCGAACAGGAAATTGGCGAGCGCGCGCGCCAGCTCCGTCTTGCCGACGCCGGTCGGGCCCAGGAACACGAAGCTGCCGACGGGCCGGTTCGGGTTCTTCAGCCCCGCGCGGGACCGGCGGATGGCGCGTGAGACGGCTGAAATCGCCTTCTCCTGGCTGATGACGCGCCTGTGCAGCTCCTCTTCCATCCGGAGCAGCTTGTCGCCTTCGTCCTGGTTGATCGAGGCGAGCGGCACCCCCGTCCACTTCGAGACGACCTCGTCGATGTCTTGCTTGGCGACCACCACCTTGCGACCGTGGTTCTTGACTTCGAATTTCTCCCGAACGAACTGCAGGTTCTCGCGCGCCGTCACTTCCTGCTCGCGATAGAACTGCGCCTTCTCGAAGTCCTTGGTCTGCACCGCGTTTTCCATCTGCTCGACGGCGACGCGGATGCTGCGGTTGATCTCGCCGAACTCCTCGCTGTAGCCCGCCTCGCGCAGCTTGGCGCGGGCCCCGGCCTCGTCGATGAGGTCGATGGCCTTGTCGGGGAGGAACCGGTCGGTGATGTACCGGCTCGACTGGTAGACGGCCGCCTCGATCGACTCGCGCGTGTACTCGACGTGGTGGAACTGCTCGTAGCGGTCCTTGACGCCGAGGATGATCGAGATGGCCTCGGTCTCGCTCGGCGGATCGACCTTCACGGCCTGGAACCGGCGCTCCAGCGAGCGGTCCTTCTCGATGTACTTCCGGTACTCCGACGGCGTCGTCGCGCCAATGCAGCGGATCTCGCCGCGGCTGAGCGCGGGCTTCAGGATGTTGGCGGCGTCGAGCGAGCCTTCCGCCGATCCGGCCCCCACCAGCGTGTGCAGCTCGTCGATGAACACGATGATGTTCGGGTTGTCGGTCAGCTCCTTCATGATCGCCTTGAGGCGCTCTTCGAACTGACCGCGGTACTTCGTGCCCGCGACGATGAGCGAGATGTCCAGCGCGAGGATCCGCTTGTCGGCGAGGAAGTGCGGGACGTCGCCGTAGACGATCTTCTGGGCGAGGCCCTCGACGATCGCCGTCTTACCGACGCCCGGCTCGCCGATGAGCACGGCGTTGTTCTTGGTGCGGCGGCAGAGCACCTGCTGCACCCGCTCGAGCTCGTAGTCGC
>DATJIW010000117.1:0-24602 GCA_035492775.1 Vicinamibacterales bacterium | reverse complement strand
GTCGTGTTCGATACGGTGGATACGACTCGCAAAGTCGCCAATCTCCGGCGAACCCCGCGCTGCGCGTTGGTCATTGGCGGGATCGCGAATCGGGACGAGCGCACCGTGCAGCTCGAAGGCATCACGGACGAACCGACCGGCGCTGAACTTGATCGCCTGAAGGAACTCTACTTCGTTCGGTTTCCCGGCGGGCGCGACCGACAGCATTGGCCAGGTGTCACGTACATCCGGGTCAAGGCGCAATGGCTGCGGTTCAGCGACTTCAATCGGTCTCCCGCAGTGATCACTGAATTGACGTTCTGATGACCTTGTCGACCGTCGCCTGCAGCGCCATGCTACAGCGAGGCCGCAGCGGCGGGTGCGCCAATCAGGAGTCGGTTCTTCGGCGTGATGTCCTGCGGGATGCGCTGTGTCCAGATCTGATAGCCCTGACGTGACAGGCGGTGGGCTCGAACGGCGTCTATCGCGAGCGCATCGTCCATCCATCCGGATAGCGCGCCGGCGTCGCAGACACCGGCGTCGTGACAACATGGCAACACCGCCACGCGTGCGCGCGCGGCCGTCGCAAGTTGGAGTGCGACATCCGTCAGCGCACCACAGGCGTGAACGGATACGACAATGTCTCCCGGCAGAATTTCAATCCCATCCACCGGACTTGCCACGAACGTGACCCGTCCGGCCAGCCGCGGCCAGCGTTCGACGAGCGCCTGGTGCAGCGTGGAGGCCGACGCCGGCACCACGGCGTCGACTGCCACGGCGCATGGCGACGAGTCATCAAGGATCAGCATCAATTGCCCGAGCAGCCCGTGACCCGCAGCGAGATCGACGATACGTCCGCCGCGAAACAGCCGACGCACACGACGTGCCGTCTCCCATGCTTCATACAACTCCTTGCGCGGAAGGCACCCCGCATGGCAGGCGGCGCGGCCGACGCGATCGAGGAGTGTTTCACCTGGAAAGCGCGCAAGATCCCGTTTGGTGAGGCGCCCACGTGACGACCGGGAGAAGCGCACAGCCAACATGGTACACGTGTCACGGTGGTGTGCTCGTCAATGAGTCTTCGTTCAAGATCCGCGACGTGTTCGTGCCGTCGTCGGCGGACTTCCAGTCGAGGCGCAAATCGGGAACCTGAAGAGCGAGGCGGCCGACCGCGCGCTCGACGACTTCACGACGGCCCCACGCTCGCGTCGAGGGTGACGAGAACTTCGTCCAGTTGATCGAACGTCTCGCTGAACCCGCTTGTACTGCCGGACGCGATGGCACTGTCGAGAGCCTCCTTCGAGGGATACAGGTCGTGCATGACGACCAGCGTCTCGGCACCTCGTTCTTCGAAGGTCACCGTGGTGACGGCCCCACCTTCGCCACCCTCGTCATTGGTCCAGACGAGGCGGGAGTGCGGCGTCACTTCGATGTACCTCCCGAAGAACTCCATAGGCTGCTCGGAGGCAGGGTGGCCGAACACGAAACGGTAGGTGCCCCCCGCACGAACATCGGCCTCGCAGGAAATGAAGGACACCCCAAACGACTTCGGTGCCCACCACCGCTTGAGCAGCTCGGGCCTGGTCCAGGCGTCGAAGACGATACGCGCCGGGCCGTTGAAGATTCGCGTCACGACGAGCTCACGCGCGGACGTCCGCTCCACCGTGGTGCGGTTCCTCATGGGCGTGGGCTTACTCTCTCTTTTTGCGTCCATCGACCTTCTCCTTGCGTTTCAGTTCCTCGACAACCCTGTCCAGCTCGTCGAAGCGCGCGTCCCAGAGCCGGCGGTACCGCTCGATCCATGCTGCCTCTTCCTCCAGCCGGCACACGCCGAGCCGGCAGGTCCGCACGCGTCCGACCTTTTCTGTGATGACGAGCCCCGCCTGCTCCAGGACGCCGACATGCTTCTTCATGCCGGTGAGGGTCATGTGGAACTTCTCGGCAAGGTCCGTGATCGAAGCGTCTGCACGCCCGAGCTGCTCCAGCACGCCGCGTCGGGTGGCGTCCGAGAGCGCGGCGAACGAGGCATCGAAGCGAGGCCGGGTATACTGAACCATCTGGTTCAGTATTATATACACAAATTGACCGTGATCGCTCTTCAAGTCCGGCGGCGGCACAGTCACCGGTAATCCGTTGGCTGATCCAAATGCATCGCGGCTGACCCTGCGTCGGGCAACCGTCTCCGATATACTCCACAGGCGACGCGTGCGCGTCGTGCACCACACATTGGCACTCTCTCCAGGCACCCAGCTGGGTCCGTACGAGATTGTCGCGCCGCTCGGCGCCGGCGCCATGGGCGAGGTCTATCGCGCGCGCGACATACGCCTGGATCGCCGCGTCGCGGTGAAAGTCCTGCCGGCCGAATTCGCATCGCATGCCGAGTGGCGCGCGCGTTTCGAGCGGGAGGCAAAAACCATCTCGTCGCTGAGCCATCCGCACATCTGCACGCTCTACGACGTCGGCGACAACTACATCGTGATGGAGCTGCTCGAGGGAGAGACGCTCGAGCAGCGGCTGCAGACGAGCTCGCTGACGATCGAGCAGGTGGTACGCATCGGCATCAACATCGCCGACGCACTCGACAAAGCGCATCGCCACGGCATCGTCCATCGCGACCTGAAACCGGCAAACGTCATGCTAACCCGGTCCGGCGCGAAGCTGCTCGACTTCGGACTCGCGAAATCGACCCGGCCCATCGTCCAGCATGCCGATGGCCGGACGATGACGCGGGCGCTGACCGCGGAGGGAACGATCGTCGGCACCTTCCATTACATGCCGCCGGAGCAGGTCGAGGGCCGCGAGGCGGACGCGCGGAGCGACATCTTCGCGTTCGGCGCGATCCTCTACGAGATGCTGACGGGGCGGCGTGCCTTCGCCGGCGACACCGGCGCCAGCGTGATTGCCGCAATCCTCGCCAGCGAGCCGCCGCCGATCTCCGAGCAGCGGCCGACGACGCCGCCTGCGCTCGATCGCCTTGTGCGCACCTGCCTGGCGAAGGATCCTGACGACCGCTGGCAGACCGCGCACGACGTGATGCTCCAGATGCGGGGGATTCTCGAAAGCGGATCGACGGCGAGCGGCGCGACCGCCGCGCCGGTCAGGCGGCTGCGGCGGGAACATCTAGCCTGGAGCGTCGCCGCGGTCGCGCTGCTTGTCGCGATCGGGCTTGGCGTCGCGCAGCAGCGTGGCACCGCGTCATCGAGCCCGCTCGTTCACTTCGCCATCGAGACGCCGCCGAACACCTCGCTCTATCCGTTCGACACGAAGGGAATCGCGCTCTCGCCCGACGGTACGAGGATCGCCTTCGTAGCGGAAGATTCGCATTCCGGGGCCTCTCTGTATGTCCGCGACCTCGCCACGACGCAGATCAGAGCCCTCGCCGGGACCGAAGATGCGTCGTATCCGTTCTGGTCGCCGGACGGCACACAGCTCGGCTTCTTCGCCAACCAGAAACTCCACCGCTTAGACCTGATCGGAGGGCCGATCGTGACGCTCTGCGAGGCCGCGTCCGGACGGGGCGGCTCGTGGAACCGTGACGGGGTAATCGTGTTCGCGCCGACGCTCGCGAGCCGGCTGTATCGCATCTCAGCCGGCGGCGGCCGGCCCGAGGTGGCGACGCCGTTAGAGGCAGACGGGATCCGCGCTCGCTGGCCCTGGTTCCTTCCGGACGGAAACCGTTTTCTCTATATCGCGTCGAGCGACCTTGTCGTGGGCTCGCTCGACGGCAAGCTGCGGAAAGTGATTCTGAGCGACGTGTCGAACGCGGTGTTTGCTCCGCCCGATCGCGTCGTCTTTTCACGCGGCACAGTGCTGATGTCGCAGCGATTCGATCCAGACGCGCTGTCGCTCAGTGGCGAAGCCGTTCCGCTTCCTTTCGGCAAGGTTTCCTATATGAGTTCGAAGGCGCTCAGCATCGTGAGCGCGTCACTCAACGGCACACTCGCGTACCTTCCAGGCACCGACACCGGTAACGCGGCTCGCCTCGTGTGGGTCGACGCGCGCGGGCGCGAGGACGCCGAACTCGGCGACCCTGGTGGATACACGGACGCGGCGCTCTCGCCCGATGGTAAACACGTTGCCGTCGTCCGTACCATGGAGGATGGCAACGACCTCTGGCTCCTCGACACGGCGGACGGCCGGCTGTCACGTTTTACGTTTCATCCAGGCTCGTACGGATTCCCACACTGGAGCGGCGACTCCCAGCAGGTCGCTTACTTCCGCGAGTTCGACGGCGTTGGGCAGGTCTGCATCAAATCGCTGGATGGAGTCGAGCGCTGCCCCGTGCTGCCCGCACGGCAGTGGCAAATCCCGTATGGCTTCTCCCCTGACGGTATGACGGTCTTGACCTGGCTCCAGACAGCGACGGCGGGAGGCGACATCTACACGATGAGCCTCGGTCCGAAGCCGACGCTTACGTCCCTGGTGACCACGTCGTTCGACGAAAGGTCGCCGTCGTTCTCACCGGACGGCAAGTGGATCGCCTATCAATCCAACGCGTCTATGCGCGCCGAGGTGTATGTGAGGCGTTATCCACCGACGCCCGAGCAGTGGCAGATCTCGACGTCCGGCGGCGAGAGTCCTATTTGGAGCCCGGATGGAAAAGACATCTTCTATGGCTCCGGCGACACGATCATGCGCGTCCCGTTTGATGCCGGCGCAACGCCTGGCAAGCCGGCGCCGCTCTTCCACATCCCTGGCCATCGGACGCCGAGGTTGTCAGGCGTCCTGTCTCGTCCCGTGCTCAGCGGCATCAACGCGGATGGACAACGCTTTCTCCTCCTGCTGGGCACCGATCAGCCGCTACCCACGATCAACGTCGTGCTGAACTGGCGGAGCGCACTGCCACGTTAGCGCCTCGATTTGGAAATCGAGGGTCAGCCGAAGCTGCCGATTTCACTCGGCGCTCATAGTCCTCGGTCAATGAGTCCAGGTGCGCGTCGATTTCAACTCGCGTGTCCTCGTCCAGGCGCCGGCGCGCCAGCATGAAGATGAGGCGCGAGACGACGGGACGGAAGCGGATCCACATCTCAGCGGCCCACATCTCAGCGGCCCTGCACAGCTGGCGACGAGAGCTGAAACCTGATCACACGCCTCGACCTCGCGGGGCCAATGGACGCTTGCCGGCGGCAGTGATCGGACGCACGTTCGGGCTGATGGCGGCAGCGCTACCGTCGTCGTCGATGACCTCACGCGTCACAGAAGTCCTGCACGCCGGCCTTGCGTCTATTAAAGCCTGATGCGGAGCGCTGCGCACGGACGATCGCGCACGGATCGGCACGGCTCACGGAGCTGCCGCCGACAACTCTCAAGGAAGAAGACGCGCCTGATGACGGGCAAACGCAATTGCCTCCGCAAGTGCCATCACGCGCCCCTCTCTCCGCTCGGCGTCGAATTCACCACTGCCCAGCAACGTTCTTGCGGCCTCTACGTAACGATCGCGGATCCACCGGAGCGCCGGCGGCAAGTAGCCGCCGTTACTTTTCAGCAGTTCGTCGGAGGCCCCCCACACGCGGGCGGCGGCTTTGACGTCGCCTCCGGCCGCCAGGAGGCCGGCGTAGAGGTCGAGGCTCCACGCAATTCCGCGCTCGTCTTCGAGGTCCTGACAAAGAGACAGCGCCTCGGCTGCCCGGGCCCGCGCCAGGTCCAGGTCTTCGCCAACGAGGCACAGGCCGGCCGATGTCGAGAGCACAATGGCAAGGCCCCATGCGTCACCAGTCTGCCGATGCACCTCAATCGACTCCTCATAGAGCTGCTGCGCGCGCTCGTGTTCGCCCTTCGACAGTGCGATGTTGGCGAGGGTCAGAAGCGGGCCGCCATGCTGCCAGGCGTCACCGCTCGCATCGGCGGCTTCTCGCGCCGCGAGTGCTCGGCTGGCAGCCTCTTCGTCGTCGCCTCGTTCAAGTGATGCGAGCGCCTGCAGAAACAGCGCGAACGCCACCACCCACGGATCATCGTGTCGACGGCCGAGCGACAGCGCTTCCGCAACGGTCGCCTCGCTGTAGGTTCCCTGGCAGAACCGTATGTGTGCCAAACCGATCAATGCGCGCGCGCGCAGCCTCACCGGAGCGTGGACGGCCGCAGCCAGCGCCCGTTCGATCCATTGGGTGCCTTCGTCGAACACGCCACGCTTCGACCAGAACCAGAACAGCGCGGCCGCGAGATCGAGGGCTTGTGCAGCCATAGCGGACGAAGTGACACCCCACTCGAGTGCCGCGCGGACGTTCTCGCGCTCGACTTCCAACCGCCGGAGATGCGTCACCTGACCGTGACTGCGGAGGACGTTCTCGGACCCGCGAAATTTGTCAAAGAAGTACTCGAAATGGCGCCGACGCATCCGGTCCAGCTCGCCAGGGCGCGTCCGCTCGCGCGCGTACTGTCGAACGGTCTCGAGGAAGCGGTACCGGCGTTCGCCGTCGAAATCACCCTCGGATCCCAGCAAAGACTTAGCCGCGAGTGTCGACAACAGATCAAGAACGTCACTCGAATGGATTCCGTCGCCAGCACAGATCTTCTCGGCGGCTTCCAGAGTCCATCCGGCCGGAAACACCGACAGCCGCGTGAACAGCTCACGTTCGACATCCGACAACAGTTGGTAGCTCCAGTCTACGGCGGCCTCGAGTGTGCGCTGCCGCGCGACGGCGGTTCGCATGCTTCCGGTGAGCAGGCGGAACCTGTCGTCGAGCCTCGCCTCAATCTGCTCCGGTGTCAGTACGGCGACGCGCGCTGCGGCCAGCTCGATCGCCAATGGAATGCCATCCAGACGCTGGCAAATGCGTGCGATCGCCCCCGCATTCCTGTCAGTGGTGCAGAACGCCGGGTCGGCAGCGGTGGCTCGCTCGACGAAGAGCCGTGTGGCTTCCGAATCCGCCAGCGCCGTCACAGAAAGCGGGGTCAGAGCTGGCGGTAACGATAACGACGGAACGCGACATACGATTTCGCCGGGCATCGCCAGTACCTCGCGGCTGGTCACCACAATGCGCAGCGCCGGCGCGCCGCGGAGCAGGGCCTCAACGAGCTCGGCGCAGGGCGCGATGAGGTGCTCGCAGTTGTCCAGCACGAGCAGCAGTTCACGATCACGCAGCTGATCGAGAAGGCTTTCGCGTAACGATCGACGCGGAACCTCGCGGATGCCGACGGCGGTCGCGACCGTCTGCGTCATCAAGTCGGGCCCGGAGAGGGGCGCGAAATCCGCGAACCACACGCCGTCAGCAAATTGGTCGCGAAGGCTGAAGGCAAGGCGCATGGCCAGACGCGTTTTTCCCACGCCACCGGCTCCGGTCAGTGTCACCAGACGGGACGATGCGGGCAGCCCGGAGAGATGGAGGAGTTCTTGGTGGCGTCCGATAAAGCTCGTGAGATCGGGCGGCAGGTTATGACGTCGCGTGTCGGACCCCACTGGCAATGCGTGGCGGCGCGACGAGGGTACCACTTCGACAGCTGCGACAAACCGGTAGCCCTTACCGGCTACGGTCTCCACGAATCGCGGCAATTCGCGGGAATCCCCGAGCGCCTGCCGAATCCTGAGCACGGCCGTGTGGATGCCGGCATCAAGGTCGACGAAAACATCCTTGCCCCAGAGCCGCGTCGCGATCTCATCGCGCGCCACCAGCTCCTGCGGCCGTTCCAGCAGCAGCAACAGAAGGTCCATCGGCTGCCTGGCGAGCCGAATGCGCTCTCCGTTGCGCCGCAACTCGTAGGCAACCGGATCGAGCTCGAAATCTGCGAACCGGAACGTCATGCGGCCGAGCCTCTCGCGTTCGAACGCTCGCCCATAACGATGACACAAGCCAAGCTCGCCTTGCGTCGGACCCCGTCAAGAAACATCCGAGGCTTTTTCAAGGCGCCGTCAATGGCCGGCCTCCGTGCGATCGCGCATAGTGCTGTCGTCCTGCCGAGGCGCTCTGCGTGACGCGCGATGTCGCCTCGACGTCAACCAGAAGGAGTCGTCCATGCGTGTCTCGCAATTGATCGTCGGTCTCGTCGGCGCCACGATGTGCATCGCCTGTCGTCAACCTGGTTCGCCCACCAGCCCGACATCGGCGCCGGACGGTCGTTCGTATTTCAGCTCCAACGTGTCCGGCGACGGGACCTCTGGGGAATCGTCGGCCGTCTCAGCACTCAAACAGGTGCCTTTCAAGGGCACACTGGCGGGCGGGTCCACTGTGGCGTTCGATCCTCCGCCCTCCTCGTTCGCAACGGTACTCTTCGAGGGTACGGGCAACGCGACGTTACTTGGTCAATTTACGATCTCGGTCCCCCACCGCGTGAATTTTGTGACCGGTAGCGCAACCGGGACCATGGAGTTCACGGCAGCCAATGGGGACACACTGACTGCTAACTTTACGGGTCAAAGCGCGCCAACGAGCAATCCGGGCGTGCATACCATCGTGGAAAAGGCGGCCATCACTGGCGGGACGGGTCGGTTCGCTGGCGCCACCGGGACCTTCACGGTGGAGCGGACGTTGGACCTGGCAACACTCGTGACGTCCGGCTCGTTTCTCGGGACGATCGCGGTGCCCGGTGCCGCGACGCGCTGAAGCGCAGGTAGTCAACCGGCCACGACGCTAGCACGCAGTCTTGCTGGTCAGGTCGCGCGTGCGCGACCGAGTCACGCGCATCTGGCTCGTCACCTTCATGCAGTACGATTTAGGCCATTTGACGAGGCGGCCTGACCCCTTACATGCTCTACACATGCGAGCACCGCGCGGCACATCGAAGTGAACAGTCAGTCACCGACTCTGCGCCAACCGACAGCTAAGCCTTCTTCGACCTCCATGCCAACGCCAAGAGCTAAGACGTTCCCATCCACGAGCCACGACACCTTGTAGAACTCCGCGATCTTCTCGATCACCAAGTCGTACTCGTCTGAAAACGCTCCACTATCGTAGAAGTACCGCACGTGGTACCGTCCCGCAAATCCCTCCTTCGGCCCCCCGGTTGCTATTCCCGGCCCGCTGTACTTGCCTGAGAACACCCATCTCGCGTTGAGGGTGCCCGGCGCGTAACTCTTGGTGTAGAGGACGAATCCAATGTTCGGTGTGTCCGACGTATCTGATGTCATGCAATGAGCTTTCTTCCTTGTGTTGTTGAAGGACGGCTGCAGTGTAGCTCGGCGGCTGAACTGTGGACGAACATCTTCACACAGACGCTCGACGAGCGGGCCACCGAACGAGAACCCGAGCGCGCCGAGCGCGAGCCTGGTCGAGGACGCACTGCGCGACGTTTGACACGGAAGGTGGTTGGTCATATGGTTTAGTCATATGACTAAGTCGCGGCGAACGGTCGCGGGCCACGACGAGGCGTCCCGCACGCGCCAGCGGATCCTCCGGGCGACGGTCGCCCTGATGGCCGAAATCGGCATCGACCGCGTGCGGACCCGCACCATCGCTGAGCGCGCGGGCGTGAACCCCGCGCTGGTCCACTACCACTTCGGATCGGTATCGGCGCTCGTCCTGGAGGCGGCCGAGGACGCGTTGCGGCGGGAGCTCGGGCCCTCGATCGACGTGCTCCGGTCGGGCGCGACCATGAGGGCGTCGCTCCGCGCCGTCCTCGCGTGGATCGAGCGGTACGGCGAGCGCACCGCCGGATCGACGATCCTCGCGGAAGCCATGGTGAAGGCGACGCGCGACCCCTCATTTCGCCGGTGGACGAAACGGGCGTCGCAGCGCTTCCGGTCGGCCATTCTCGAACGGCTCGAGGCGGCGCGGGACGCGGGCGAGCTGGACCCGAGCCTGGACCTGACCGCTGCCGCGGTGCTGCTCGCCGCCTCGCTGGACGGATTGCTGTTCCACCGTCTCGTCGATCCGACGCTGGACGTCATGCAGACGGCCGCGCCGCTCGAGGCGATGCTCGGGTCCAGGCGGCGTCCGCGCGCGCGCCGGACGGCGAAGCGGGGGCGAGGTGAGGGCCAGGTGCGCGGCCGGGACGAGCGTCAGGCATGAGCTCGCACCGAGTCCTGTGGCTGACGAGAAAGGACATCCGACATGAGAGTCGCCATCAACGGCATGGGCATCGCTGGCCCGACACTCGCCTACTGGCTCCGACGGTCGGGGCACGATCCGGTGCTCTTCGAGCGGGCGCCGGCAGTTCGAACAGGCGGGTACCTCATCGACTTCTGGGGACTCGGGTACGAGATCGCAGAGCGCATGGGAATCATCTCGACGTTGCGCGAACGCGGCTATGAAATGAAGCGGTTGCAGATGGTCGATCGCGACGGCCGCGATGAAGCGCATATGGATCTGACGCCGTTGTACGAGGCACAGCGGGGTCGTTTCATCAGCGTGGCGCGGGCCGATCTGGCGTCCGCGCTCGCCGGCGCGTGTGAGGGAATCCCGATCCATTTCAACCTCTCGATCAGCGCGATTGCGAAAGACGGCGCCGCGTCGCTCGTCACGCTCACCGACGGCCGGCAGGAGCGATTCGATCTGGTCGTGGGCGCCGACGGACTGCATTCAGAGGTGCGCGCCCTCTCCTTTGGTCCGGAAGCGCAGTTCGAACGATTTCTGGATTGTTATGTCGCGGTGTTTCGGGTCCGGGGCTATCCCCATCGCGACGAGCTGACGTTCGTGTCGCACACGGTGCGCGGGCGTCAGGCGGCACGGGTCTCGCTGCGCGACGACGAAACCGTGGTCATGCTGGTGTGCGGCACCGAACGCATCGGCGCCGATCATCGCGGCCATGGCGACCCGCGCCCGGTGCTGCGCCAGGCGTACGGCGACATGGGATGGGAAGTGCCGGAGCTGCTCGACGCGATGGACGCCGCCGAGGACGTGTACTTCGATCGCGTGAGCCAGATCCATCTGCCGCAATGGGGCGACGGCGGCGTGGCGCTCGTCGGTGATGCCGCCGCCTGTCCGTCGCTCCTCGCCGGCGAGGGCTCGGGCCTCGGGATGCTCGAGGCGTACGTCCTGGCGGGAGAGCTGCATCGAGCCGATGGCGACTGCGCGCGCGCAGTGGCCGCGTATGAGAGCCGGCTGCGGACGTTCGTCTCAGGCAAACAGAAGGCAGCGACCTGGTTCCGCGGGTTTTTCGCACCGCAAACGGACGCGGGGTTGATGGTGCGCAAGCTTGCCGTGCGTGCGTTCGCGCTCCGGTGGCTTGGCAAGCCGTTCTGGGCGCGCTCGCTGCACGACAAGTTCACGTTGCCTGATTACCAGATGGGTTGAACGACGGTTTCATGCGCCTTCGTGGGCCTCGAAATCGTCGCGAGGCGAAGGCCTGAACCATCGTGCGGGCGAATCGTCACCGCTGGCAGAATATCGCGGATGAGGTCGATCTGCGCCGGGCATGCCGTTTCGGGGCGGCGTGCGACACTGGAAGTGTGGCGCAGCTCACGCTCTTCGAGTCGAGCGACTGGATCGTCGAGAACGACGACCGTGGACGGATCACGTACACTCCGCGCTTCATCGATGCGGCGACTGCGGCTGCCTGGTTTGCCGAGTTACGAGTCGCCGTGAGTTGGCGCGAGGTGCAGCGGCAGATGTACGACCGCGAGGTCAAGGTGCCGCGGCTCATCGGCCACTACCGCCTCGATTCGCCTTCCAGCGACATTCCGCCGGCGATTCGCGCGGCGGCGGCGCGCGTGAGAACCCATCTCGGCGTGCCCTTCAACGCGGTCGGCCTGAACCTGTATCGCGACGGACGCGACAGTGTCGCACCGCACAACGATCACCTCTACGAGCTGCGCGAAGGGTTTCCGATTGCGCTCGTCTCGCTCGGCGCCACGCGTCGCATGACGATCCGCGCCAAGACGACGCCGCGTCGAACGACTCATATCGACCTGGAGTCCGGCAGCCTGTTCGTCATGGACTACGCGACGCAGCTCCATTACACGCACGGCGTCGCGAAGACGGCGGAGCCTGTCGGCGAGCGCATCAGCCTGGCATTTCGAGTGAAGCCGGATCCGGCGCCGCCGGAGTAGCGTGGCACCGGCATGGCCAGGTAGCCCTGTCGCGTGACACGGCGCTTTTGTATCGGCACCGCCGGATGGACCATTCCAGCAATGTCGGCCGGGCGGTGTCCCGGCGTCGGAACCCACCTGCAGCGCTACGCGCAAGTCTTCAGGTGCGCCGAGATCAATTCGACGTTCTATCGGCCGCATCAGAAAAAGACGTACGCGAGATGGGCGCGATCGACCGGTCCGTCGTTCCGCTTCGCCCTCAAAGTGCCGCGGCTCATCACGCACGAACTACGGCTGCAAGGTGCGGCGGCGGCGCTCGACCGATTTCTCGAAGAGACGAGTGCACTGAAGTCGAAGCGCGGCCCCCTGCTCGTGCAGCTGCCGCCGTCGCTCGAGTTCGATGCACGCAGCGTCGGGCGCTTCTTCGAAGTGTTACGGCGACGATCGTCTGACCTCGTCGTGTGCGAGCCGAGGCATGCGAGCTGGTTCTCGCCCGATGCGGAAAGCCTGCTGCAGCAGTTCGAGGTTGGCCGCGTCGCCGCCGACCCGACGAAGATTGCCGGAGCAGATCGGCCCGGCGGCTGGCCTGGCATCGCTTACTACCGGCTGCACGGCGCGCCCCGCAAGTACTGGTCGGCGTACGACCGCCGGTTTCTGGAAGGGATCGCCGAGGCTCTCCGGCACGTGTCCTCATCGACCGCGGCATGGTGCATCTTCGACAACACGGCGTCGGGAGCAGCGCTGGAGAACGCGTGGCAGCTGTCGGCGATGTTGAATGCCACGCGCGCGAGTCGCCCGCCTCTTTACTAGAGTGTGCAGCGTGTCGAGCAGTGCGGCCCTGTCTGCCGTTGGCGGTCGCCCGGAACCAGCCTGGCGCGCACGGCGATTGGCTCGCTGGCGCGAATCTGGATCGAATCGTTCACTCCAACCGCAGTGCGCTCGCAGGGTCGAGCGACGCGGCGCGCCGCGCCGGCAGCAGCATGGCGGCGAACGCGACGGCCAATACGATCCCCGCGCTGACACTCAGCACGGCGGGATCGGCCGGCGCGACGTGATACACGTACGCGGCGATGAGGCGCCCGGTCCACCACGCGAGTACGAGGCCCGCGAGGGTACCCGCAATTGCCACACCTCCTCCGTCCCGCACCACCGTCCAGTACACGTCCACACGGGTGGCGCCCAGCGCCTGCCGGATGGCCATTTCGGCCGTGCGCTGCGACACGTTGTAAGCAACTACCGCGAACACGCCGACGGTCGCAAGCAGCAGCGCGGTGAGCCCGAATCCCGACATCAACACCGTCCCGAGCCGCTGTCGCGAAATGGATGACGACACCAGAGATGACAAGGTGGTGCTCTCGATGGCGAGCCGCGGCTCGACGTCGGTCAGCGCCCGCCGGAACGCCATCCTGTGTTGTTCCGGATGGACATCGCGACTCGTGACCACGATGGACAGTCGTGAGCGGAGCGTCTGCGGGAGCGGAATGTAGACCGTCGGCTCAGGAGCGGCGGTCAATGACGCGTATTTCGCGTTGCCGACGACCCCGACGATCTGGAGGCCGTCGTCGACGGCCTTGCCATCGACGACGTGGAAGTTCAGGCCCTTGACCTGTTCATGCAGTGGATCTCTGTCCCCGAGAAACCGTCGGACCCACTCCTCATTCACGATGGTGACGAGTCGGCCGTCCGGCGTATCCGCACCGGAGAAGTCGCGCCCTGCGACCAGCCGCATCCCCATTACTTTGAAGAACCCGGGCGTTGCGGTGCGGAGGCGCCCGTTGGGCCGGTTCCGTGGAGGGATGTCAGGCCGGCTCACGATGTCGACGAACGTCGTGGAATCCCATTCGTGCTCGAGCGGAACCGTGCTCGTGGCCGCAACACTCACAGCGCCTGCCTGCCGGAGCCGCGCCTCTGTCGCACGCCACCATTCGGTCTGCTGGCGCTGCGCCTGCACATAATCGGCGACGTTCGCGACCGATGTCCGGGGCAGCCTGACGTCGAACACGAGCCGGCCCTCGGCCACGAAGCCGGGATCACTGCTCTGCAGCCGCTCGTAGCTGGCTACCAGGCGGGCGGCCCCCGCGACAACGGCAACGGCGACGGCCAGCTCAATCGCGATCAGCGGTCCGAGGAGGCGACGCGTGCGTCTCGCGCCGCGTACGCCGCGGCCGGTCTCGTTCATGATCAACGAGGCGTCCGTGTCCGCGAGCCGGAGCGCAGGGAGAACACCGATCAACACGGCGACCGCAGCCACGAGTGCGACCGCGAAGAGCAATACCCGGCCGCCGAACGGTACAGTGGCGAGCCGCGGCAAACGGGCCGCCCCCATCTGCAGCAGCACGCGCGTGCTCGCGAACGCGGCGGCTATACCAAGCGCGCCACCGCAACACGCCAGCACGATCGCCTCCAGCAGCAACTGGGCGAGGATCCGCGCGCGCCCGGCGCCAAGCGCAGTCCGCACGGCAATCTCCCGCGCGCGCGTGACGCCGCGCGCGAGGAGCAGGTTCGTGACGTTCACAATCGCGAGGAGGAGCAGCAGCCCGGTTGCGCCGAGCAGGATCACCAGGATCGGACCGAGGTCGCCGACGGTCGTCGCGAGAAGCGGCGTGAGACGATAGGCGCGCCCGACGTCCATGTCGGGGTACTTCTTTCCGAGCGTCGCCATCGCCTGCGTCATGGCCGGTTCGACCGATGCGGCCGACGTCCCAAGCGCGAGCCGGATGTAGCCGTCGTACAGATGCCCGATGCCTTCGGACATGAACTCGTTCGCCCACAGATCGGTTCCGGCCGGCACGTCGAACGCGGCCGGCGCGACGCCTATCACGCGCGCCGGGCGATCCATGAACGTGATGACGGAGCCAACGACGTCCGGGCGCCCGCCGTAGGCACGCTGCCAAAGTCCATACGAGAGGATGACCACCCTCGGTGCGCCATTCGCATCGTCGGCGTTGGTGATTGCGCGTCCAAGCGCCATCGGAAGCCCAAAGACATCGAAGAACCGCGGCGACACGGCGTATACAACCACCGGACGCGGGGTGCCGTCAGTCGTAATGGTACCGTCGCGCCGCACGCCAAGGGCGTATCGGATCGAGGGTGCGAGTCGCTGGAGTTCGCTCATCTCCTCGGTCGCGAGGAGACCGACAGTGAAGCGGCCGTCGATCATGTACGTGCGGACAGTGTAGATATCCTGCGCTCGGGGGTAAGGGAGCGGCTCGAGGAGGGCGGCGTTGACGGTGCTGAAGAGAGCGGTCGCGGCGGCAATTCCCAACGCGAGCGTAGCGATCGCGGCGCACGTGAAGCCGGGTTGCCGGGTGAGGCTGCGAAGGGCTGATTTCAGCGTGGAGCCCCTTTTCGACGGTCACAGTAGCGCACCGCGGCGGTTGTGTCACGGAGTTCGTGTCAGTGCGGGTCCCTGCAGCGGAGTGAGCTGCGTGACGCGGCTGAACCACGTGCGAAACACGTTGGACCTCGGCAGCCACCTGAGCAACTTGATCGTGGCGGCCAACCTGCCGCATGGCCGCCCCGTCTAAGGGGCATCATGATCGAGGACATCCGCTTCGCCGCACGCGTCCTGCTCAAGTCGCCGGCCTACTCGCTGGTCGCGCTGGTGACGCTCGCGCTCGGCATCGGCGCGACTGTCGCGATTTTCAGCGCGGTGTATGCCGTGCTCCTTGCGCCGCTGCCGTACCCGGATCCCGGCGCGCTGGTCGTGCCGGTCTCGACGAACGCGGACCGCGGATTCGACCGCGCCAGCGTCCCGTACGCCGATTACCTCGACTGGCGCGAGCAGCGTGACATCTTCACCCATGTCGCCGTATGGCAGCCGACCGCGGTGGACGTTGCGGGCAGCACGGCGACGCCCGAGCGCGTCGAGGCCGCCGAGGTTGGTGAGGCGTTCTTCGACGTCCTGGGCGTTCGCCCCATCGTCGGCCGGACCTTCGAGGCGGCCGATCACGATGTGAAGAGCGCGCGCGTGGCCGTCATCAGCTACGGCCTGTGGCAGCGCACGCTGGGCGGTGCGCCCGACGTGCTCGATCGCGACCTGCGGATAGGCGGCGTGCCGGTCCGTATCGTCGGCGTGCTGCCGCCCGATTCGATGTGGCCAGCCGAGCAGCAGATCTGGCTGCCAATGCGGCCCGCGCAGTTCGGCGAGGACGTGCGGTCGCGGCGCGATAACTTCATCTTTCAGGCTGTCGCGCGCCTGGCCCCTGGCGTGACGATTGCGGCCGGACGCACGCGCGTTGCCGCGATCGCCGCGCGCGTGGCGCAGGACCATCCCGAATCGCGAAAATCGTGGAGCAGCAATCTGGTCCCCATGCGTGATTACTTCGTCGAGCGCGAGCTGCGCGACGCGCTGCTCGTTCTGCTCACCGCAGTCGGCGTCGTCCTGCTCATCGTGTGCGTGAACATCGCCAACCTGCTGCTGGTGCGCGGGACCGTGCGCGGGCGCGAGCTCGCGGTACGGACCGCGCTCGGCGCGAGCCGGGTGCGGCTGGTGCGGCAGCTCCTCATCGAGAGTCTGCTGCTCGCCGCAGCTGGCGGCGCGCTCGGCGTCGCCGTGGGCGCTCCGCTCATGAGCGCGCTGCGGCGCCTTGCACCCGAGGGGGTGCCGTTCGTCGCCGCGATGACATTGAACATACCGGCGCTCGCCGCTGCGGCGGCGCTGACGCTCGGGTCGGTCGTGCTGTTCGGCATCCTGCCGGCGGTGGCCGGGTCGCGCCAGTCGCCGGTCGCGGCGATGCGCGAAGGATCGGCGGGCGCCGGGGCCGGGACCGCAACGGTTCGCCTTCGTGACGCGCTCGTCGTCGCCGAGATGGCAATGGCGGTCGTGTTGATGGTGTGCGCCGGCTTGCTGATCCGCAGCTTCACGAAGATCGTGAATCGCGATCCCGGCGTTGCCGTCGACCGCGTGCTCGCTGCGCGCGTGTCGCTGCCGGATGCGCGCTACCCGAAGGACGATGATGCGATTCGGTTCTTCGAGAGGCTCACGCGTGATCTTGCCGCTCAGCCCGGAATCACCTCCGCGGCCGCAACATCGTACCTCCCTGTGGGCGGGGGCGGCTTCGGCCTCGGCCGCGTGTTCCTGAAGGAAGGACAGCCGGAGCCCCCGGCCACCTCGGACTACGAAGCCAACTGGAACGTCGTCACCCCCGATTACTTTCGGACACTCGGCATCCCGCTGGTGCGCGGCCGCACGTTCACCGATCGCGACACCGCGTCGAGCCCCCCGGTGATCATCGTCAACGAAACGTTCGCACGCCGAGTGTTCCCCGCCGGCGATGCCATCGGCCACCGCATCCGCTCGTGGCGCGACGAGAACCTGCTGCGCGAGATCGTCGGGGTCGTGGCCGATGTCCGCTACTACGGTCTCGGGGACGCCGACCGCGCGCTCGTGTATGTGCCGCATCGGCAGAACGCCTGGGGGGTGATGGTGGTCGCGGCGCGAACGACTGGCAATCCCGCGGACTTCGCGCGAGCGATGCGCGAGGCGGTGGCGCGAATCGATCCGAACCTGGCCGTGGGCCGGATGGGCACGCTTGCGGAGTTCGCACGAGCGTCGGTCGCGCGGGAGCGATTCAGCGCCGCGCTGCTTGGTGCATTCGCCGCACTGTCCATCCTCCTCGCCTCGGTGGGGATTTACGGCGTCATGGCGTACGTCGTCGCGCGGCGAAGCCGTGAGCTCGGACTGCGCGCCGCACTGGGCGCCAGCCCGCGGGCACTCTTTGCGCAAGTCGCCGGGCGCGGGCTCGCGCTCACGGCGATCGGTGGCACGATCGGCCTGGCGGGCGCGGTGGCCGCCGGCCGGCTCCTCTCGGGACTTCTCTTCGACACGGCTGCCGCCGATCCGCTGACCATCGGCGTGGTCGCGGTGCTGCTACCGGCGATTACACTCGCCGCGTGCGCCGTCCCAGCTCTTCGTGCCGCGCGCGTCGATCCCATCGCGACGCTCCGCGCCGAGTGAAGCGGTCGCCAGCGCCGTTCAACGGCCCAAATCGATCCCGGCAAGCCACGGCAGACAACGACGACGAATCGTTCAACGGCAAGTTCCGGGACGAGTCCTTGTCCTCCACTGGTTCGCCACCAGCTCGAAGCGAAGGCCGGCATCGAATAGTGACGCCATCAGTACAATGACGCTCACTGGTGCTATTCTCCGATAACCATCTGACCGGAGAATGCCGGCATGTCCGTGCTGCATTCGTCGGATACGAAGCGCAACTCAGATGCTGCTTGTTCGGAGGTTGATATGCCTGACATCAAAGAGCGGCTGTCTTTATTGTGGGTCTTCGCGTTATTGAACTATCTGTATGCGGACGTTGTCGCCCTGTTTGCTATTGCCGGCACACGAAATTCATTCGAGCCTCTTTCCCAATGGGCTCTGATGGGTTCAGCGGTCTTGATGGAAATACCCATCGCCATGATTCTGGCGTGTCGACTCCTTCCGTTCAGGGCGAACCGGCTGGCAAACATCATCGCGGGTGGCATTGTGACCTTTATCAACGGTTTCCTGACCTTCGTTCCGCCTCTGGCCGGATGGGGCAGGCCGCCCGCTTTTCCTGAGTACTTGTTCTTCGCCACGATCGAGACTGTGGCCACCTCGGTCATCATCTGGCAGGCATGGACGTGGTCAGGGGTTGAAGAGCAGCATGTCGTTCGGAGCAGGGCGTCGGCCGTTTGATGTGAACCGCTGCCATGCTCCAGTCACCGTGCTCCGAAGAAGTGTCGGCACGTCAGCATGACGCGTCGTGTTGACTGTCATGTCGCCCGCCCGATCAAAGCCAAAATGTGAACCCGATCACGCAGGTTGCCACAATTCGATGGGATTTCCCTCCGGGTCATGCAGACGACTGAAGCTCCCCACGCCAGGAAAAGATTCCGGGGCTGTCACCTCAACTCCTGCCGCCCGGAGCTGGGCTACCATTTTGTTGAGGTCATGCACGCGAAAGTTCACCATCCAGCTCTTGTCAGGATCGCCGAAATATTTCGTCGTCTCGGGAAATGGACTGAAGGAGGTTGGTCCGGCCTCTTGCTGCCAGACGGTCTGGCCCTGGCTCGTTGGTGTGAGCGCGATTCCCAGGTGTTGCAGGTACCAGTTTCCCAGCGCTTTCGGATCATGAGCTCGGAAGAACAGCCCTCCGATTCCCGCCACTTTTTCCATTTCCGTTCCTCCCGATTCGTGTTCAGCGGCTGTTGGCGCAGCCGAAACAGGACTCAATGGCGGTGCGGCGTTCTGTGCAGCCAGGACAAATGTCGTCTGCGACAGAATGAAGCGTGATCCGAAAGCGTACGACAGCAATTGAAGTAATTGGCGCCTTGGAAAGCTCATTTCGTCCTACTCGTATCTCAACGCGACGATAGGATCGACGCGCATGGCGCGCCGGGCCGGCACGTAACACGCCACGATGCCGACGAGGAACATCAGGACTGCCGCGAGAGCGATCGCCAGCGGATCGGCAGCCGTCACTCCAAAGAGCAGGCTCGAAATCCATTTGCCGACCGCGAAAACAACAGGCACACCGATAAGAACGCCCACACAGACAAGCAGCAGGGACTCCCTGAGAATCAGCCAGAGAACATTCTGCCGCTGCGCGCCGAGGGCCATGCGGCTGCCGATTTCGCTGGTGCGGCTCGAGACGGCATAGGCCATGATTCCGTAAAGGCCGATGCAGACAAGGATGACGGCAAGCGCGCCGAACGCTCCCGAGAGTTCAGTAATCATTCGGTCCGTCGCCAACGAATCCGCAAGCTGCTGATTCATCGTTTCCGTCGTGATCGGCGGCAGATTGGCTGCCACACCCTTGACCGCAGCCCGAATCGACGAAGTGACGCCATCTGGCGAGCCGAAAGTACGAACGATAAACGTCGCATACGTTGGCCCGGTTTTGCCCACGGGGTTGAAGAACGGCGTGTAAAAGCGCGGAAACGGGTTTTCGCGAACACTGGCGTGCTTTGAATCCGCGGCCACGCCTACAATCACGAAATCAAAAGAGCCGTCGGAGTCACGTACAGTCACGCGTTGCCCGATGGGATTCGCATGCGAGAAGAACTTTCGCGCAAACGTTTCATTGATGACGCCACTCCTCTGGCCATTGCCGCTGTCTTGCGGGCCGATGTCGCGGCCTTCGAGGATGGGAATGCCTGAGGCGCCGAAAAAGCCCGGCCCGACCCAGTCATATCGCACTTCTTCATCGTCGCGCGCCTTGCCCTGGCCTTCCAACGTGAAAGGATCTTGTGAATCCGTTCCGCTAAGAAGCCCATTATCGGAAAGGCTGGCTCCGCGGACGCCCGGAATCGCGCGAAGACGTTCCAATATCTGGCTGTAAAGAGGAATGACGTCGGCACGTTGATACCCGTAGGTGACGGCGTTCGTCTCAAATTGCACGATATGAGCGCGGTCATAACCGAGATTCGTCCGGGAGAGATTGCGGAAGCTCCGCACGAAGAGTCCTGCGACCACGAGGAGCAAAAGCGAAAGCGCCACCTGAGCGACCACCAGCACTTTGCCGATGGGCATGCGCCCGGGGCGCGATGTAGTCCCTGAAAAACCGCGACCCGCGGCTTTGAGGACAGAATTGAGGTCCACGCGCGTGGCGCGCAACGCCGGCGCGAGCCCGAAAAGAATTCCTGTGAGCACGGACACACCAAGCGTGAACGCGAGAATGTTGCCGTTCGGGTGCAGGTTGAGCGGAACCTGGCTGCTTCCGGCGGAAACCATGCGAAGCAGCGCAACCTCGGCCCAGGTCGCGAACAACAGACCAATGGCGCCGCCAATCGCTGCGAGCAACACGCTTTCGGTGAGCATCTGGCGAACGAGCCGCACACGGGCGGCGCCGAGCGCGACGCGCACCGCAATTTCCTTTTGCCGCGCCGCCGCGCGAGCCAGGAGGATGTTGGCGATATTTGCGCAGGCGATCAGCAGAATCAGGCCGACGACAGCCATCAGGATTTGCAGCGGCTTGCCGAAATCAGCGCGCAGCGTGGAAGCGCCGCGGCTGCCGTCCCTCACCGCGAGGGTCTGCATCATGAACCGCTGCTTATCGTGCGCGGACATCCCGGCAGTCTCGGCTCGCATCATTTGCTGAAATTCCACGGTGATCGCGGCACGCGCCTGCGCCAGGGTGACGCCCGGCTTCAGGCGGCCAATGACCTGCAGCCATTCGGTCTTGCTGAAATGATTTGTCTCCGGCGAGAGATAGTCACGGCCGGGAGAAATCTCGGTCTGCATGCTGAGCGGCACAAACACTTCCGGGTTCGCGCCGACGGTTTCACCGTGAAACTGCGGCGGCGTGACACCGACGACCGTATAGGTCGTTCTCAAGACACGGAGTTTGCGCCCGATGACGTCGCGCGCACCCGCGAAACGCGTGTGCCAGAATCCGTAGCTGATCACGGCGACCGGATTCGCGTCGCGCAGCTTGTCTACTTCCGTGCCAAATGTGCGGCCGAGAATCGGATCGACGCCCAGTACGGAAAAATACGACCCGCTGACGAGCGCCACTTCTGCAGACGCGGCGCCCATGCTTTCGCCGGAACCGTCTATCGCGGTGGGGATTGAGCTCGTGTAACTGGACGCCGCGAGAACGCCCGAGAACACGCCATTATTCTGTGCGATGTCTTGAAATTCGGGATAGGTCAGAAGATCGCGGACGCCATCGTTGAAGCCGATTGCACGGCTCTGCTCATCCGGATTGGTGAGCAGAACGAGCTGCTCGGGATGGTCCACCGGCAGCGCCTTCAGCAGAACCGAGTCGATCACCGTGAAAATCGCGGTGTTGGCGCCAATGCCCAGTGCCACCGTCAGCAGGGCCACCGCGGCGAAGCCGGGCGACTTCCGCAGCGTGCGGAACGCATAACGAATATCCTGAAGGAGACCCGCGAAGGCATTGCTCCGTGCGGTTCCGGGCACAATAGGGTCGCGGGAAGCATCCTGTTCGACGCGCTCGAGGCCTCGGGCGAGAAGGTGTTCGTCTTTCAGTTCCTCGAGTGAAGTGCGGAATGCGGCGTCATCCGACTGGCCGCTGGAGAGCAGTTCCTGATAGCGATCTTCGAGGTGCTGGGACAGCTCATCGACGATCTCGGCTTCGCGCGTCGGGCCGAGTCTCAGCAGGGCCAGTCTGCGGAGAATCTCGGGTTTCCATTCAGGCATTTTCAGCCTCTGTGATCCGGTTGATCGCGTTGACAAATACCTGCCAGCCGCGTCGCTGGGAGGCGAGAACCTTTCGACCCTGCGACGTCACGCGGTAATAACGTCGTCGGCGCTGGCCGCTCTTTTCAACCCAGCGACCGTGAATCCAACCGCGCTTTTCCAGGCGATAGAGCAATGGATAGAGCGAGGCCACGTAGAAGCGGACCGCGCCTTCCGACCGCTGCTCGATCAGTTTCGATATTTCGTAGCCATGACGGGGCCGGGCCTCGACGAGCGACAGAATCAACATCTCGGCGCTGCCCTTCTTCCATTCCGTCCGTAAGGGTGTGGTGTCCATATGTGTGACAGCAACATATTGCACCACCGGCGCACCCGGGAGTCAAGTGGATGTTTTCCACAAGAAGCCATCGAAGAAGGTCGGCATCAAATCGAAAAAGATGCCTCTGCTACGCATCATCGCTAGCTGCTGCTCGGTCACGTCATTGCCATGCTCGCTGCGGAATCGTGCGCAGCAGTCAATATCATTGTGACAATAATGAAGTGGTCGAATTGTCGGTTCTCCGTCATAAAGAGTCAGGAGTCGACCGTCCTGACCATCGAACCTCTAATTCACAGGAGTTTTCCATGAGCAAGACCGCAATTGCCTCGCCGGAACTCGCCCCGCCGGTGGGCCCGTATTCCCAGGCCGTTGACGCCGGTGGTTTCATCTACTTCAGTGGTCAGGTCGGCCAGGAGCCGACGACGGGCAAGCTGGTACCGGGAGGAATTGCGGCGGAGGCGGACCGCGTCTTCCAGAATCTTTCGGCGGTCCTCAAGGCGGCCGGCAAGAGTTTCGATGATGTCGTGCGCGTCGGTGTGTTTCTCACGAGCATGAGTGACTACGTGGCGCTCAATGGCGTTTACGCCAGGCATTTCAGGGAGCCGTTCCCTGTCCGTACGACGATCGCAGTTGCCGCCTTGCCGCTGGGGGCCTGCGTTGAGATGGATCTCGTCGTGAAGGCTTGAGCTGGCGCAAGCAGGATGTATCTCATGAAGCTGCAACAAGCGATGTCCGGGAACTACTTGGGCGGTCGCGCCGCCCGCCGATTCGCGGGCACACTCCTGCGGCTCCTCGTGACGGGCTTCCTTGTGTTGGCTGCCTCAAACAATTGCCGGATGCCGTGTTCCAACAGTCCGACGGCCTTCTCCAAGGCGCCGAGTTGTCCAACCCGCACGATCGCAACGGACGGGCGCAGGTCGAACGATGGCGGACGCAAGACCTTCACGGCATCGATAGAGTGATTCCTGACAATAAAGCGGGCAGGCAGCAGGCCGACTCCATATCCTGACTGAACGAATGCCAGCTGCAAATGCATGTTGTGGACTTCAGCTGCAATCATTGGGGTGAAGCCGTCACGTTCCATCCGATCGATGAGGCGTGCCCGAAGCGGGCACCCGGGCGGATTGAGCACCCAGGGTGCTCTGCCCAAGCTTTTCCAATCACCGCCAACGTTGCCTGCGGCGCCCTGAACGATCTCCATGCGGTCGCTGGCGATGATATTCGTCAGAAGCGGTGAAGGCGCAGTTTTGCCTTCGGGCAAAAGCACGACTGCAGCTTCGAGGTCACCCGCGAGCAGCCGGCGAAACAATTCACTGGTAAGTTCGCTCAACAGCCGCAGCCGGACCCTGGGGTATTTTTCAGTGAGGGCCAGGATAGGGCCGATAAGGGTCCCCTCGGCCAGGGGATGCGAGATCCCGATGCGCAAGAGGCCGTGAGGTTCAGCGTCGCTCGATGTAACAGATTTCAGCGCCTCCGTCCGCTGCAACAGATCTCGAGCTTGTTCGAGCACTCTGGAGCCGAGCGAGTTCAGGCGCGGAGGCTTGACCGAGCGGTCGAGCAACTCAGCACCCAATGCGGCCTCCAGCCTTTGCAGCTGCCGGGTGATAGCGGATGGTGTCCGGTATAGACGATCGGCTGCACCGGCTATGGACCCGGCCCGGGCAAACTCTACGAGGGCGTTCAAATCATCCAACACGGGAACCCTCCTGAAGAACTCTCAACAACGCCTCCCAACGATTAGCCGAATCGTGCCTGGCAGTCAATATCATTGTGAAAATTATGAAGCTGCGGAATTGTCGGTTCTCCGTCATAAAGAGTGGCGGGCCGCCAATCGGCGCCAGCTTTTCGTGGAGCCGGCATCAGCAGCCGCAGGGACGGCGCAGCAATCTGACGACAGCCGGGAACAGGAGATGGCCATGAGAACGATTCGAACGAGAACGTTTGCGTGCGCGGTCGCGATGGCGACGGTGCTGAGCCTTGCGCCGCTGCGCGCGGAGACCACGCAGACAGCCCTGTCCAAGGAGGCAGGGACGCTGTCCGACAAGTTCGCCGGCCTGGCGCGGGTCATGGCGGGGAAATACGACTGGAAGCCCGGTGAGGGTGTGCGCTCCGTTGGCGACGTTTTCAACCTGATTGTGACGGAGAACGGCCTGCTTGTGGGAACGCTCACCGGCGCGGGTGGGGGCCGGAGCGGCGAGCGCGGAACACAGGTTATCGAGCCGGAAAAACTGCAGGAAGCGTTGAAGACCTCCTACGCAAATCTG
>DATJIW010000116.1:0-28707 GCA_035492775.1 Vicinamibacterales bacterium | reverse complement strand
CGCACCGCGCTTCGTGATGTGCCGATCCGCCTCCCCTTCCGAAGTGGAGGTCGGAGCGCGTTTGCGGGTGGACGCAAACGGGGCGCCCCGCCAATCGCGAGGCGCGTCCTCGTCGACGGTCTTTCCTCGCGCCGAGGATTGGTGGGGCTGTTTGCGGACAGGACCCGCGCCGCGCGCTTCTTGATGACCCGATTCGCCTCCCCTTCGCGGCACGTGTAGCGAGAACCATCGGACGGCGTTTGCCGGTGACGCAAACGGGGCGCCCCGCCAATCGCGAGGCGCGTCCTCGTCGACGGTCTTTTTTCGCGCCGAGGATTGGTGGGGCTGTTTGCGGACAGGACCCGCACGCCGCGCGTCGTGATGAGCCGATTCGCGGTCTGTGTCGCGCTTTCCGAAGCGGAGGGCGGACCGCGTTGGCGGGTGGACGCAAACGGGGCGCCCCGCCAATCGCGAGGCGCGTCCTCGTCGACTGTCTTTATTCGCGCCGAGGATTGGTGGGGCTGTTTGCGGACAGGACCCGCGCACCGGGCTTCGTCTAGGTGCCGATTCGCGGTCTGTGTCGCGCTTTCCGAAGCGAAGGGCGGAGCGCATTTGCGGGTGGACGCAAACGGGGCGCCCCGCCTATCGCGAGGCGCGTCCTCGTCGACGGTCTTTCTTCGCGCCGAGGATTCGTGGGGCTGTTCGCGGACAGGATCCGCCCACCGCGCGTCGTGATGAGCCGATTCGACTCCCGTTCACGCCTTCCGGAGCGGAGGTCGAATCATGACGCGCAACCTGGTCTCGTCAGCCGTCCTCGCCGCGCTGGTCCTGGCGCAGGCGGCGCCAGCCTTCGCCCAGCAATCGACGCGGAAACCATCGAAGGCCGGCACGATTCTCAAATGGACGCTGATCGGCGCGGGGATCGGCGCCGGCACCGGCTTCTGGATGGGGTTCCGCGCCTACGATGACGCGACGTTCGCGGAACGGAAGATTGCGCATGCCACGATGGTGAGCGCAGCGATTGGCGCGGGTGCCGGATTCCTGATCGGGAGAGCCCGATCGAACGCGACAGCCGCGGCCACAACGACGAGCCTATGGAAGCCATCCCGGCCTCGGCGCCCGGAGTCAATTCAGCGCTTCACGCCGTCGGTCGACCTCGTCTCGCGCAGCAAACGTGTTCTTGCCGCGGGCGGGAACCGTTCGATCGCATACCGCAGCGTGGTGCGGGGAATCGACGGACCGTTTGATTTCAGGTACTCCTCCAGCTTCGCCGAATCCCTCTTCCCCGCTTCGCGCAAGGTCCAGCCAACGGCCTTCTGAATCAGGTCGTGCTGGTCGCCGTGAAGAATCCGAGCGTTCTCGTACGCGAGATCGACGCCAAGGCCGCGCCGCATCGGGACGATGAGCGAGACGATGGACGCGCGGCGGACCCAGAGGTTCGGGTGACGCACCCACGTGCGCATCTCGGGCACCAGCTCCGGGTAATCGGACAGCAACGGGCCGGTCAGCGATCCGCAGATGGCATCGGTCGTCGCCCAGTTCGCCGACAGATTCTGCGCGAGCCAGCGCTTCCATCGCGGAAGCAGCGCCGGCGTGAAGGTCTTGCGAAACCGCGCGACGACCTCGATCCCGACGGACTTGGTTTCGAGATGCGGATCGCGCATCAGCGCGTCGGCAAGCGTGATCGCATCGCCGACGGTCCAGTGGTCGCGATGCGCCTGGTAGACGTCCTTCGCGAGCGCGCGCATGGCGGCAGTCCCGACGTTGTAGAACTGCAGGCCATGCTCGCCGCGAAAATACCGTTCGGCGTTGAACTCGCCGACGGGCCTCGCCAGGCGGCGCAGCGCGGCCGATACGCCGTTGACAATGGCCGGCGGCGCGTTTCGCCGAGGTCCGGAATTCAGAGGCATGCTGCCGCGCCGCCCGCTTGACGCGTGCAGTATGCACGCAGCAGAATTCGCGGCGCCATGCGGATTCTACTCGCGTCCTTTCTCGTTGCGCTCGTGTCAATGATGCCTGCGGGCCAGCAGCCGGCATCCACGCAATCGAACGTCCAGGCGTCGCTGATCGAGGTTCCCCCGGGCATCCCATCCGATGCCGCACGCTACACGGTCACGATGATGGGCAATCGCGCCGGCACGAACATCGTCTGGCGGACACCGGACGGCATGACCCACGCCTTCTTCGCGTTCAACGACCGCGGCCGCGGCCCCCGCATTACCGAGACGTATGCATCCGGGACGGACGGTCTGCTGCGGTCGTTCGAGCTGACAGGCAACGACTATTACAAGACGCCGGTGTCGGAGACCTTCTCCGTCTCGAACGGCCAGGCAACATGGAAGAACCAGGCGGAGCAGGGCGCAAAGGCTGCGAGCCGGGCGCTCTACGTGCCGCTCAACGGCGGCGTCGCCGATGCCGGGATCCTCGTGAAAGCCGCGCTCGCGCAGGGCGGATCCGTCGCACTGCTGCCGGAAGGCGAAGCGCGCGTCGAGCGTGTGCTGCAGCGCGAGCTGCACAATGGCGGCAATACGATGCCGGTGTCGCTCTACGCGATATCCGGGCTGGACCTGACGCCAAATTACGTCTGGGTCGACGATCACAACGACCTGTTCGCGGCCGGCGCATCGTGGATGATGACAATCCGCGATGGCTGGGAGAGTTCAGCGGCAGATCTCCAGAAGGCCCAGACGGAGGTCGAGCGCGTCCGCGCCGAATCGCTGGCAGCAAAGCTCGAACACAAGTCCGCGTCTCCAGTCGCGATCCAACACGTGGCGCTCTTCGACAGCACCGCCGGCGTCGTCGTCCCGGACCAGACCGTCATCGTGTCGGGCACCCACATCGACCGCGTCGGAGCGGCGGCCGACGTCCAGCCTCCGTCAGGAGCGACGGTCATCGACGGCCGAGGCAAGACGCTGCTGCCGGGATTGTGGGACATGCACGCGCACGTGGCGCCCAACGACGGCATGATGAACCTTGCCGTCGGCGTGACGACGGTGCGGGATCTCGCGAATGATACGGACGAACTCGAGGCGAGACGGAAACGGATCGACGCCGGCAAGGAGATCGGCACTCGCATCTTCCCCGCCGGTTTCATCGACGGGCCCGGTCCATATCAGGGACCGACGAAGATTCTCGCCTCTACCGAGCAGCAGGCGCGCGACTACGTGCGCTGGTACGCGGGACTCGGCTACCGGCAGATCAAGATCTACAGCTCGCTGAATCCGGCGCTCGTGCCGGCGATCGTGGACGAAGCGCACAAGCACGGCATGCGCGTCAGCGGGCACATCCCGGCAGGCATGACCGCCTCGGACGGCGTCCGCGCGGGCATGGACGAAATCCAGCACGCGAACTTCCTGATGTTGAACTTCATGCCCGACGTCAAGGACAAGACGATGACGCCGGTGCGGTTCACCGAGGTGGCCAGGCGCGGCGCCGCCATCGACGTCAATGGCGAGCCGATGCGCGACTTCATCGCCCTTCTGAAAGACCATCACGTCGCGATCGATCCGACCGTCGCCATTTTCGAGGAGATGTTCGTCAACCGCGCCGGGAAGATTCCCGAGTCGTACACGGACATCGCCCCGCGACTGCCGGCGCAGTTCAGGCGCGGGCTGCTTGGCGGCGGGCTGCCGGTTCCCGAGGGAATGGACCAGACGTTCAAGGACACGTTCGCGAACATGCTGCGCCTGGTCAAGGTGATGTATGACGCGGGAATTCCGGTGGAATCGGGGACGGACTCGATCGCGGGCTTCACGCTGGAGCGCGAGCTGGAACTGCACGTCAAGGCGGGAATTCCGGCGCCGCGGGTGCTGGCCGATGCCACGCTGGGCGCCGCGCGCATCATGAAGGCCGACGATCAGCTCGGATCGATCACGGCCGGCAAGCTCGCCGACCTCGTGCTGATCGACGGTCACCCGGAGACGAATATCAGCGATATCCGCCGCCCGACACTGGTCATGAAGGACGGCGTGATCTATTACCCGAACGAGCTGGACAGGGAGTTGGGGATTGGGGGGACATCCAGATAACTCCCAACTCCCAATTCCCAACTCCCAAATTATCAGTTCTCTATCCGCTGCTGCGGCGCGCCTTCAGGCCGTCTAGCAGACGGCCGATCTCGTCCTCCTTGTCCAGCGCTTCGAAGCGCCGGTCGACGTCGTCGGCCACGAGCTCGGACTTGGCCTGGCTCACGGCCTCGCTGCGCTGGACGCGATGCTTGAGGCGCTCGAAGTCCGCGACCGGGCCCTTGGCCGCGATGGCCAGCTGCGCGTCGTTTGCCTTTTCGAGCGCACGCGCGCGGCGGTGCTGGGCGAGCATGACGTCGCTCTTGCCTCTCGCCTCCGCCAGCTTCTGGTCGAGCTGATCGAGCGCGTTGCGGAGCGTGTCGACCTGCGTCTTCTGCTCGGCGACCTGCTTCTTGAAGTTCTCCGCCAGCTTCGATACCGACTGATACCGCTCGAGGGCCGCGCGCGCGAGATCGTCCTGTCCTTTGTCCACGGCCAGCTCCGCTTTCCGCATCCATTCGGCTGCCTTGTCTTCGTGCTCCGACTGCCGCTTCTGCAGCAGGTGCTGATCCGCCATCGAGATCGCCACCTGTGTCTTCACCTGCACGAGCTGGTTCTCCATGTCGAGGATCACCTGCTTGATCATCTTTTCGGGGTCCTCGGCGCGATCGATCAGGTCGTTGAGATTCGCGCGGACCAGCGTGGCCACACGTTCGAGAACTGCCATGGTGAATTTCCTTTCGAGTTAGGCGCCCCCTGAAGGGGCGCCCTGGAACTTTGCAGCGCACGCGGTCGCGCACGCACAGAGGTCACACACCCGCGGGCTCGCCAGAGCGCGGGGCCTTGTCACCGAGCTTGCGCACCTTCGCGAGCAGGTCGGTCATCGGGACGCCGGACAGCGCTTCCACGAGCGCCGGCACCTGCGCGGCGATGTCGGTGAGATCGCTCGTTATCTTGTGCATGCCGGTCGACGAGCCGTTGCCGGTCGAGACGACGGTGATCTTGTCGACCTTGCCCAGCGGCGACGCGAGCGCGGCGACAATCTCCGGCATCGCGGTGAGCAGCTTGTCGATGACCGCCGCCTGGTTGTATTCCTGGAACGCCTCGGCCTTCACGTTCATCGCCCGCGCCTCGGCATCGCCCTTCTTGAAGATGATGTCGGCTTCGGCCTCACCCCTTGCCCGCGTCGCGGCCGCGAAGCCCTCGGCTTCCGTCGAGAGCCGGTTCTTCTCCGCATCCGCCAGCACCCCGATGCGCTGACGCTCGACCTCCGCCTGCTTCAGCACGGTTGCGATGAGTTCCTTCTCGCGCCGCAGGATCTCGGCTTCCTGCACCTTGATCTGCTGCTCGCGCTCGATCTGCTGGACGCGCACCGATTCGGCGACGACCTGCTGCTGCATGACGTTGGTCTGAATCTCGTATGCCTTGTCGGCCTGCGCCTGCTGCTTCTTGGTGGTCTCGAGGTATTGCGCCTTCTTGATCTCGAGGTCGCGCGTCGCTTCCGCCTGCTTCGTCTGCGAGAGCGTCTCGGCGAGCACGCGCTCCTGGTCGGCCTGCGCCCTGGCGATGGCCGACGCACGCTGCGCTTCGGCGCGCTTGATCGCGGTATCGCGGTCCGCTTCCGCCGCCGCCACATCCGCGTCGCGCTTGATGCGCGCCACATCGGGACGGCCCATGTTGACGATGTACTCGTTCTTGTCCCGGACTTCTTTGATCGTGAACGAGATGACCTCGAGACCCATCTTGTTCATGTCGTCCGCGCAGGTGGACCGCATGCGATCGGCCACCATTTCAGGCTCCTTCACGATCTGCTCGACCGTGAGCTGGCCGATGATGCCCCGCAGGTGGCCTTCCATCACGAGGCGGATCAGGCTCTCGCGCTGATCCTGCGGCTTGGTCAGGAACTGCTCCGATGCCGTCTGGATCGATTCGAGGTCCGACTTCACCTTGATCTGTGCGACGGCCTCGACGGTGACGGCGACACCCTGTTTCGTGTAGAGATCCTGCACGGGCGCGACGTCGAACGACATCAGCTCGAGCGACAGCTCGTGGTACGACTCGACCATCGGGAAGATGACCGTGCCGTGTCCCTTCACGATCCGCGTCCCGCGGAAGCCGTAGACGATGAGCGCCTCGTGCGGTCCCGCTTTGCGATACAGCGATGCGAGGAACGACCCCAACAGTGCGATGACCAGCACCATCAGGCCGACGACGACCCAGAACCCCACAGTCATGGACTGAATGCTGCCCATTGTTGCTGACCCTCCCGTCAGTTCTCCGCTTCGAAGTCCGTCCATCGGCGTACGGACGCGACGCCGCGTGTGTAGTCCGTCACGATTACCTCGACGCCCTTTTCGATGGCGCGGCCATCGTCACTCTTCGCGCCGCACGAGTGACGGCCGCCATTGCGCGAGAACACCAGCTCGCCGATTCCCCCGCCGGCGCGAATGGGCTGTGTCAGGCGGCCGTGCACGCCGACCATGTGGTAGTCGGCGCTCGTCATGTTCTCGTGCGGCGACCACAGCACGCGGGCCATGATCCAGAACACAATCGTGGCCCCGACCAGTCCGGCCAGCGTGGAAAGACCGAGGGCGGGCACCACGAGCCAGCCGAACGTCGTGGTCAGCAGGAAACCGGTGCCGCCGAACCAGGCGAGGAAGGCCATGATCGTCGCGAAATTGATTGGCGACATCGCCTCGGCGCCCGGATGCTCCGGATGGAACATGTGGCCATGGATGTGATGACCCCACGGCACGTGGATGTTGAGATGCGCGTGGGCGGCGCCGAGCGCGAACGACAGCGCGCTCAACGCGAACCCGACCACGAAGCAGCCGAGAAAGATCTGCGGCCAGTTCATGAACCCGCCTCCTGAGGCAGCAGCGTTTGCGCGAGACGATCGACGAGACCCGGCATCGACACCATCTCGCCGAGCAGTAACAGACATTTGCGCGTGTCCGCGTGGGTCGCGATGTGATCGAGTGCGGCACTGAGCGACGGATCGTGAGAAAAGCGGATGGCGCCCTCACTCATCCAGCGATCGAGCGTCGGTTCGATCGACGCGACTTCGGGACTCAGCTCCGTGCTGAATCCTGGCGGGTCGCTGATGAGATATCCGGGGTGCACCTTGAAGAACTTCGAGAGGAGCTGCCGCGTGTCGTGCGTCAGGTGCTTCCGGTCGCCTTTTTCGATGAGCGACAGATACGACTGGCTGATGGACTTGCCGAGCTCCGTTTTCACGAGGCGGACCAGTTCCGTTTGCGTGAGCGGACGGCCCAATCCTCTGAGGTCCCCTTCGAGCTGCCGAAGCTGACGGAGCTTCTGGCCGAGCGTCATTGCAATTTGCAATATATGTATGACGGATTGAAATGTCAAGACCCGGCGCCAAAAAAGGCCTCCCACGAGGCCTTCTTTCAGTTCTAAGTGACCGCTGTAGTTAAAGTTACGGGAAATCTTCAATTCTGCGATTCTTCACCGCTCCCACCAGAACTTCAGCCGTTCCCGCGGGTGGTTGCCGATTTCGTTGAGCGTCTTCGCATCATAGAGCCGGCCGTTCAGCATCACCATGTCGATCGATTCGCTGTTGCGGATGTTCTCGAGCGGGTTCTTGTCGAGCACGATCAGGTCCGCGAGTTTGCCTTTCTCGAGCGAGCCGATGTCGCCGTCCAGGCCCAGGGCGCGCGCGCCGTTGATCGTGGCGCAGCGGATCGCCTCGAGGTTCGTCATCCCGCCCTGCTGCAGCATCCAGAGCTCCCAATGCGCACCGAGGCCCTGGAGCTGGCCGTGCGCGCCAAGCTGCACCGAGCCGCCCGCGTCGAGAATCTGCTTCGCTCCCTTGGCGACGTTGAAATGATTGAAGTCGTCTTCCGGCGCCATCAGCCGGCGGCGTGATCGCGCATCCACGATCTCGCGCGGCGTGAACGCCATCAGGCGCGGGTCTTCCCAGACGTTCGTGTGCTGATACCAGTAGTACTCGCCCATGAGGCCGCCGTAATCCACGATCAGCGTCGGCGTGTATCCGGTCCTGCTCTTCGCGAATAGCGTCACCACGTCCTTATAGAGACGGGGGACCGGCAGCGAGTGCTCGAGCGTCGTGTGCCCGTCCATGACCATCGACTCGTTGAAGTACAGGAGCGAGCCGCCTTCGGGGACCACCTCCATCTGCAGCTCACGCGCCGCCTTGATGATCATCTGCCGTGCGTCGCGGCGCTGCTGGTTGTAGCTCTTGACGGAGAACGCACCCATCGCTTTCTGCCGCCTCAGGTGCGACACCGCGTCGTCATAGTTGTCGATGACGGCTTTGAACGGCGTCTCCGCGCCGTAGAGGATCGTGCCCGTCGAGTACAGGCGCGGACCGAGCTTCTCGCCGGCACGGATCATCTCGCTGTTGGTGAACACGGTGACACTGTCGTTCGACGGATCGTGCGCCGTGGTGACGCCGAACGCGAGGTTCGCGGCGAACGGCCAGAAGGTCTGGGCGAGGATGCCGTCGCCTTCGCCGCCGACGTGGCCGTGGACGTCGATGATGCCCGGCATGATCGTCTTCCCCGTCGCGTCGATGCGTTTCGCGCCCGCCGGTATCGCCACTCCGCGGCCTATCGCCGTTATCCGGTTGGCTTCGACGACGATGGTGCCGTTGTCGATGACGCTGTTGGGACCGTCGGCAGCCGTGATAATCCGTGCGTTCGTGAACGCAATCGCGCCGTCGGGAACGTCCGCTTTCGCCGTGAAACCGATCGGAATCCCCTTCGCCTCGGGCTCGTCGGGTTTCTCGAGTCCGCTATCGAGGAACGCGAACGTGTGGGTCAGGTCACGGGTGTAGAGATCCGGTCCCATCGACCAGTGCACTTTCGTGCTGTCGCCGGACCAGTGAATGAAGAAGCCGGCATCGCGCGAGATGCGCGCAACGGGGTAGCCCTGAATCTGCGGCCCGAGATCAATCGCGCGTCCGGTGTGCGGGAACGGTGCGACAAACGCATGCCAGCCCTCCGCGAAGGCCACCCACTTGCCGTCCGGTGACGGCACAATCTGCGTCGCGTTGTCGGACTTGAAATGGACGACTTCGTCGCCGCCAGCCAGCGGTGAATCCGGATCGCCGATGCCGACGCTGAGCAGCACGGTCTTGTTGTCGCGAAAGTCGTTCACGAAGATCCGTTTGCCGGTGTGATCGAAGGTCGCGCCGCCGCCGCTCTCCCGGACCAGCCGCGGCGGTGCAGACGCGTCTGTGGGAACGACGTAAATACCCGGATCCGCTCCATAGAGTCTGCCGCGATCCGTACCGCCGCTCGCCGCTCGGAAGACGATCATCCGCCCGTCAGGGGAGAAGGACGATTCCGTGTAGTGTCCAGGCTTGCTGACGACGTCGCGAGCCGCCGTTCCGTCGGGCCTGGAGACGCGCACGCGGCCGTAGTCCGCGTCCGACCAGGTCGTGTAGACCAGCCACTGCCCGTCGCGCGACCACGACGGGTCGTACTCGAACCGATCGTTGCCGCTCGTGACGCGTTTCGGCTCGCCGCCGGCAAGCTCCTTGACGTAGATGTGGCCGAGCGCGCTGTACGCGACGCGCTTCCCATCGGGCGACGTCTCGACGTCGCTGAGCATCTTGACCTGGAACTCGGGCGTGTAGACTTTCTGGGGGAAGCGAACCGCGTCGTTGATCGTGACATCAACGTGCGCTTTGAAGGGCACGACCTGGCACTCGCCACTCGCGGCGTCCACGCGCCAGATCTTTCCCTCGCCCCAGATCAGGATGTCCTTGCCGTCAGGTGTCCACGCGTATTGCGGATACAGACCGTGGATTGCCCACGCCTCCTGCAGGTCCTTGTCGACGTGATCGAAGAGCGTCCGATCGGCGCCGGTTTCGACGTTGCGCAAGTACAGCTTGCTCTGAAGACGCACGCGGCGGATGTACGCGATCCACTTGCCGTCGGGGGACGGGCGCGGTGTCACCGAGCCGCCCTGGACATCGATGAACCGCCGCTCATGACCGTTGTTCAAATCGCGGCGGATGATCGCGTAGATGGTGCCGTTCGGATCCTTGTTGTATTCGAACTGCTGTCCCGGCGTGATGTCCTTGCTGTAGTAAAGGTACCGGCCGTCCGGAGAAACCGCGGGCTCGCCCGCGTCTTTCTGGAAGCCGTTCTTTTCGGTGACCTGCAGTCCGTCGGCGCCGCTGGCGTGGAACATCCAGATCTCACCCGATCCAAGCGAGCGTTGCGCAACGAAGTGGCGGCGCGCGAAGATGTATTGCCCGTCGGGCGACCAGGTCGGGCTGTTCACCCACCACCGCCGCTCGTGCGAGACCTGCTTCGCGTTCTTTCCGTCCACGTCCATGGTCCAGATGTTCCAGAGTCCGTCACGATCGCTCGTGAACGCGAGGCGCTTGCCGTCTGGGCTGAATCGCGGCTGCATGTCGAACGCCGGACCGCCAGCTATCCGCGTCGCGGTTCCCCCTTTGGCCGGCATCGTGTAGACGTCGCCGAGCAGGTCGAACGCGATGGTCTGTCCGTCCGGACTGACGTCCAGATTCATCCATGTCGCTTCATCGGTATCGAACGACACGTTCGTCGTCGGCCCGTAAGCGGCGTTGACGTCCCATTTCTTCTCTTGTTGTGCGGTGAGCGGCGCAATCGGCGTCACCAGCAGACAGACGGCGGCCGAGACAATGGCTGACAGTCGTTTCATCGTTCAGTCCTCGGTGTTCTCCAGGCTCCGCCAAAGATACCAGCACGCAACGGTACGATACGGGCGCCAGGGCTCCGCGATCTTGCGCAGGCGATCGGGTTTCGGACGCTTACGGAGGCCGTAGAGGCGCTGCACGGCAACGACGATTCCGAGATCGTCGACGGGCAGCACGTCGGCGCGATGCAGGCGGAACATCAGGAACATCTCGGCGGACCAGCGGCCAAGTCCCTTCACCCGCGTAATCGCGGCAATGACGTCGTCGTCGCTCAGCGTCTTCAAGTCGTGCAGCGGAAGGTCACCCGTGGAGGCGTGTTTCGCGAGATCGCGCACGTACGCGATCTTCTGGCGGCTCAATCCCGCGGCACGCAATTGCTCGTCGGTCGTTTTTTCAATCGATTCAGGAGTGGCGACGCCGCCGGGCATCAAATCGAGGATGCGGCGATGAATGGTGGCGGCTGCTTTTGTCGACAGCTGCTGAGACGTGATCGTGCGGACGAGCGCCGAGAACGGATCGATCGCTGGCGTCTCGAGAATGGTGCGGTGCTTGTACTTTCGAATGACCGGAGCGAGGATCGCGTCGCGGCGCAGCAGCGTGCGGCGGGCACGCGCGAAGTCCTCGGCCGACATCGGAGCGGACACGCTCAGAGTCTAACCGGGACCGGTATGGGACGGGTGTGAGGGGCCGCGGGCGCCCCCCGGTTCGTGCAGACTACTGGCCGGCCGGTTCGCTATTCATGCTGTCCGGGCTGCCCGAAGCGTCGTCTGTGCCTCCCGATTGTTCGCGTCGACGACGGTGACTGGCAATTCCGCCCTTGCGCCCGGCGTCGCGCGCCTCTTCACTGGTCCATTCGTGCGCCGTGCCCTTCTGATGGGCGGCCTTTCCGCCCTTGCTTGCAATCTCACGCTGCTTGGCCGGATCCATCGACGCGAATCCACGATCTTCCTTCGCCACGGTTTCCTCCTCCCGGTCGAGCGGGTTGAGAACGGCGGAACGGTGCCGCCTGGGAGAACTCAGTCAAGCCGAACTGCAACGGACATGCCCGTTAACTCCCGATAAATCATTGATTTACGAGTGGGTAGCTCAATGGATAAAGAGAGTCGGGCAGTTCCGACTACAGCCGGGCTGGTCGAGGAACTCGTCTCAACTGAGCGGCGGAATGGAGGATTTTTCGCGTGAAAGGGTAAAGGGATGCCGATCGGCGGCCCGCCGGCAGAGCCGGCGATGGGACGAGTGGCTGTAGACCTATGCCTCGGGTGTGTAACGGCTCGCGTCGATGAGGCGCCGAACGACTCGATCGGGTCCGAGGAGCGACAGCACGTCGAACAGGCCGGCGCTCACCGCTCGCCCGGTCACCGCGACTCGGGTGGCGTGGATCAACACCGCCGCCTTGAGCCCGAGACGTTCCGCAGTCGATCTCAGAATGCTCTCAATCGCCGCGGCATCCCGCGCCGGTGCGCGTTGCAATTCCGTCGCGAGCACGTTCAGTCCTTCTCTGGCGGAATCGGTCAGGTGCTTCGCCGCTGCCTCGGGGTCGATGTTCGGATGCTCGACGAGAAACGGCCGCAGCTCGTCGACGAGCTGATCGAGCTTCTTCACGCGAGGTTTCAGGAGCTCCAGCACCGAGGCGATCCAGCCGGCGTCGGCGCCGGTCAGCGAGTCGCGCCACAGGCCCTCCGCGCGCAGGAGGGGCTCGATCCGCTGCAGCAGTTCGGGCGGAGACATGCGCGCGATGTGCTGCTGGTTGAACCAATCGAGCTTCTCCGGATTGAAGACGGCGTTGCCGCCGCTGATTCCCTCCAGCGTGAAGCAGCCGACGAGTTCGTCTTTGGAGAACAGTTCCCGGTCGCCTCCCGGCGACCATCCAAGCAGCGCCAGGAAATTCACCATCGCTTCGGGAAGATAGCCGAGCCGGTGGTACTCCATGACGGACGTCGCGCCGTGTCGTTTGCTCAGGCGCTTCTTGTCGGGTCCGAGGATGAGCGGCACGTGCGCGAACGCCGGCGGCGCGGCGCCGAACGCGTCGTACAGCAGGACCTGCTTAGGCGTATTCGACACATGATCGTCGCCACGGACGACGTGCGTTATGCGCATGTCGATGTCGTCCACCACGACGGAGAGGTGATACGTCGGATGGCGATCCGACCGCAGAATGACGAAGTTCTCGATGTGCTCGTTCTCGAACGACACCCTGCCGTGAACGAGATCGTCGAACGCCGTCTGTCCGGGCGGCACTTTGAACCGGATCGCTCCCTCGTCCAGAAATGCCTTTCCTTCGGCCACCAGTTGTTCGGCGCGTGCCCGGTACATCTCGAGGCGCTGCGATTGGAAATACGGCGCGTGCGGTCCGCCGACGTCGGGTCCTTCGTCCCAGTCGAGGCCAAGCCATCGCAGCCCGTCGACGATTCCCGCCACCATCTCCCAGGAGGACCGCTCGGCATCCGTATCTTCGATGCGCAGCACGAACGTGCCGCCCTGCCGTCGGGCGAACAGCCAGTTGAAGAGCGCGGTGCGCGCGCCTCCGACGTGGAGATATCCCGTTGGAGACGGGGCAAACCGGACACGAACCATCCGGCTAGTTTAATTGGTGAATCGGCGAATCGGTGAATTCGCGGGAGAGGATCAAGCGTTAGAAGACTTCACCGAAGAAGCTCCAGAAGTACTCGCGCGCTTTTTCGAGCGGAGAGCGCCGCTGCCACGTTTGTGCGTCGAGACGGCGTGACAACCGCAGATCGCGTTCGAAATCCCTGGCGAGGGTCTGCGCAAAACCGGGCTCGCTGACGCCGACGTTCATCTCGTCATTCATTTCCAGCGAGCGGTTGTCGAAGTTCGCGGAGCCAAACATGCCAAACGTGCCGTCCACGATCATGGCCTTCGTGTGCATCATCGTCGGCTGGTATTCGTAGATCTGGATGCCGAGATCCATCAGCTTCTGGTAGTACTCGCGGCTCGCGTACTTCACCGGCAGCGCGTCGGTGTGGTCTCCTTCGACCAGCACCCGGATCTTCACGCCGCGGGCGGCTGCCTGGCGCAATGCCCACTCCGACGACTCGTCGACGATGAAGTAGGGGGAGCAGATGTCGAGCGAATGGCGCGCGGCGCCAATCGCGACGAGATAGAAATGCTTCAGATCGTTGCTGCGGGTGTTCGACGAACTGCGCAGCACGAACGCGGCGTCGTGCGGCTCCGGCGGAGGCGGCGATTGCAGTGGATCGACCGCCGGCGTCACGGGCCCAGCGGTCTCGACGAAGTTTTCGTTGAACGCGCCTTCCATCAGCCGTGCGAGCGGGCCTGTGACCCGCACCATCGAATCGCGCCAGTGATCGGGATCCTGCGCGTGACCCAGCCAGTGGTCGCCCACGCCGGCACCTCCGGTGAATCCGATGCGCCCGTCGACGACGAGGATCTTGCGGTGCGTCCGATACGTCAGGTTGTCGAGCGCGTACCAATTCGCTTTGCCGAACCGGCCGATGCGCGCTCCGGCCTGCCTCAGTTGCTCGACGTGTTCCTCGGACATGCGATTCGAGCCGAACGCGTCGACCACGAGGTCGACCTGCACTCCCCTTCGAGCTGCGTCCGACAGGGCCGCCGTGAACTGGTCGGCGACGCTGCCCTTCTCGTAGATGTAAGTCTCGAACGAAATCCGGCGCTTTGCGTTGCGAATGGCGTCGAGCATCGCGGGGAAGAACTCGTCGCCGTTCGAAAGGAGTGTGTACTCGTTGCCGCTGGTCGTTTCCACGCCGAGCAGCGCCGTGATGTATGCCGCGAACCGCGGATCCTGCGCTCCGTAGGCACTCTCGATCTTGAGCGTCCGCTCGTCCTGCGACAGCACCAGGATGATAGCGATGATCCCGAAGACGATGATGATGGAAAGGACGAGCTTGTGCGCGTAATGCAGCTGCTTCAGGCGATCGAGACGATGGCGTCGCACGTCGAGCACGCCGCGCCGGACTGCAAGATCGGGTCCGGCGTTGACATTCACCCACCACCTCATTCAGGCGCCTGGACGCGCGGCGTCGCGCGTTGGGTCATAATTTCACCGGAGGCTTTTTCGGATGCGGAGTCCACTTGTCATCGCCGGGGCCGCGTTGCTGCTCGCAGGCACGGCGCTGGTGCGCGCTTCAGCGGGCGCAGCGCCGCCGGCACCCGCCACCATCGTGGTCCAGGGTGTTGCCGGCAACGTAGAGCACGGCCGGTATCTCGTCGAGAACGTGGCGATGTGTGTCGAGTGCCACTCGGATCGCGACCCGGCAGGGAACATCATCGAAGGCACTCAATTCCATGGAGGGCCGGTGCCTGTTCGTCCGCCCTGGCCGAACAACTGGGCCATCCGCGCCCCGCGCAACGCCGGACTGCCCGGCTACGACGACGACCAGGCGATGCGGCTGCTGACGGAAGGCGCGATCGGCCGCGACGGGCGCCAGCTCAGGCCTCCGATGCCGCGGTTCCATATGTCGAAGCAGGACGCGGCCGACGTCATCGCCTTCATGCGTTCGCTTCAGTAGACGACATCTGATCATGCAGGTGTCGAGCGCGCCGGCGTCGCCGCGCCGAGCGATCGGGCTCTGGACCGCCGTCGCGCTCGTCATGGGGAACATGATCGGGTCCGGCGTGTTCCTCCTGCCGTCCTCCCTCGCAGCGTTCGGGGGACTCGCGCTCGGCGGCTGGGGCTTCTCGACGATCGGCGCCGTCCTGCTGGCGCTGGTGTTTGCTCGCCTCTCCCGCTTCAATCCGGCAACGGGCGGGTTGTACGCGTATACACGAGAGGCGTTCGGCGACGTCCCCGGTTTTCTGGTGGCGTGGGGCTACTGGATTTCCGTCATCTGCGGTGACGCCGCGCTCTCCGTCGGGTTCGTCGGCTACCTGCACCCGTTCATCCCATCCGTGGTCGACAACGCCGCCGCTGCCGGCCTGCTCGCCATCGGGGTCGTCTGGTTCCTCACCTTCGTGAATATCGCCGGCGTGCGGAAGGCTGGGCAGGTGCAGGTCGTCACGACCGCGCTCAAAATCGTGCCGCTCGTCGTCATCGGCGTCATCGGACTGATTCGCTTCAACGGCTCGCACTTCGCCGTCGCTGACACGAGCGTCGTCGGAGTCGCCAGGGGTATTACGGCCACCGCGACCCTGACGCTCTTCGCGTTGCTCGGAGTGGAGTGCGCGACCATTCCGGCCGGCGAGGTGGAGGATCCGGAAAACACGATACCGCGGGCAACGCTCGTGGGGACGGTACTGACCGCGGCGATTTACATCGTGAGCACCGTCGGCCTCATGTCGCTCATCGCGCCGAACACGCTCAGCCAGTCGACCGCGCCGTTTGCCGACGCGGCGAAACTGCTGGCCGGCGACCGTTTCGCGGCGGCGATTGCAATCGGTGCGGCGATCTCATGTTTCGGGTCGCTGAACGGCTGGATTCTCATCGTGGGCCAGTTGCCGCTGGCCGCGGCGCGTGATGGCCTCTTCCCCGCCGTATTCGCGCGTATGTCCTCGCGCAATACGCCGGCAGCCGGGATGATCATCGGAGCCGTCGTCACCACCGCGCTCATCGGTATGAATTACTCGCGCGGGCTGGTGCAACTGTTCACATTCATCATCCTGCTCTCGACGCTCAGCACGCTGGTTCCCTACGCATTCTGCTCGCTGGCTGCGTTCATGCTTCAGCGCCGCGACCCGCGCATGCGTCTCACGGCCGGGGGCAGGGCCATATGCGCCGGCGCCTTCGCGTATTCGCTCTGGGCCATCGGCGGCGCAGGCGCCGACGTCGTCTACTGGGGATTTCTGCTGCTCATGGCCGGTCTGCCTGTTTACGTCTACGTCCGCCGGACGGCGTAGATTCTGGCGTATACTCCGTCCGCCCAGCCCAGCCCATTTGCGTAAAGCCACCCGCTCGCCCCGAGGAGATGAGGAGGTCACATGGGTTTACTCGACGACGTGAAGGGCCTGATCAATCAGTACGCTGCCGGCGACACACCCGCAGGCGACGCCACCGCGCACTTCGATCAGATGGCTCAGTCCGTTGACCCCTCAGCGGTCGCCCAGGGTATTGCTGCCGCATTCCGGTCGAACGATACTCCGCCTTTCGGCCAGCTCGTATCGAACCTCTTCGCGAACGGCAACGCCGATCAGAAGATGGCGATGATCAACACGCTGCTCTCGTCGATCTCTCCCGATCAACGTGCGCGTCTGACGTCGATGATTCCGGGGCTGGCGAACGTCGCCAGCGGAGCCGCCTCTCCGAACTCGATTTCGCCGAGCGCGGTGCAGGCTGTCGCGGAGCATGTGGAGCAGCACGACCCGGGCATCGTCGAGAAGATGAGCGAGTTCTATGCCGCGCATCCGACGCTCGTCAAAACGCTCGGCAGCGTTGCCGTCATGATCGCGATGCGGAAGATGGCCGAACACCACCGCTGATCGCCCGTTCAACGATCGCAACGCGTCAAGTCAAGGAGCAGACGATGTTGAAGGGATTCCGGGATTTCATTCTGCGCGGCAACGTGGTCGATCTCGCGGTCGCCGTGGTCATCGGCGGTGCGTTCGGGACTGTCGTCACAGCACTCGTGAAGGACCTGCTCACGCCGCTCATCGCCGCGATTGCGGGCAAGCCCGACTTTTCGGCAATCAAGTTCACCGTCAACGGAAGCGAGTTCCCGATCGGCGATTTCGTCAACGCCGTCATATCGTTCCTCCTCATCGCGGCGGCGATCTACTTCTTCGTCGTGGCGCCGATGAACGCCATCATCGCGCGGCGGCACCGCGGAGAGGCGCCGCCGGATCCAACGACGAAGAAGTGCCCGGAGTGCCTGAGCGAAGTCCCGATCGCGGCACGCCGGTGTGCCTTCTGCACACAGACGCTCCCATAGGAAGGTTTCCAGTCACCAGTAAGGAAAACAGCTGGAGACTGGAAACTGGCTCTACAGGGACTTCAGATATTCGACCAGGTCCGCTTTTTGCGCTTCCGTCAGGTGAAGCTGGAAGAGCGTGTCGTAGTGATTGACGACCGCGAGTAGATCCGCGGCGCTGCCGTCGTGGAAGTACGGCGCATGGAACGCGAGTGCGCGAAGCGGGGTCGTCCGATACTTCCCGGTCGCGGTACGCATTGCATAGCCGGGGTCCATCCCGACTTCTGACGGGTCGTGCAGGAACGGCACGCTCTTGTCTGGGCCGCTCAGCACATCCGTGAAGTTCGGCTGCTGGTGGCACGTGCTGCACTGCGCCTGTCCGCGGAACACATCCTTCCCACGCGCGGCAGCCTGGATGTCGAAGCTCCCCTTCTGGGGGATCGGGGGCTCGAGGCTCAACTGATATGCGAGCAGATCCGCAAGTTTTGGCGTAACCAGATCCGGCGTCTGTGTGATCGAGAGGCCGATGCGCGGGTCGACGAACGTTCCATGGCCGCCCATCTGGCTCACGCCGACGTACGCGTTCCAGTATGAGATCGGTCCATCGGCCGTGACGGTCTCGAAGCCAACGCCCTTCAAGCCGTAGATAGGCGGGATCTCGATTGGCAGCGACGGGCTGTTGAGCGGAATGATCGACGCGCCGTTGAACGCGTGGTGACGCGGATCGTACCTGCCTGGTCCCCACGTCCGGAACTCCGCCTTCGTCGCGTCGTCGAGGACCGGCGACAGCGCGACGATGGCGCCCACGTTCAGATCTTTGTTCGCCCAGCCGTCCAGGCGTTTGCCGATGCCCGGAGCGAACGAATCGTCCACGGTCGAGTGGCAGAGTGCGCAGGTAATGCCGACCTTCGTGAGTTCGCCGGCTTCGTTGACCTGCCCTTTCACTCCGACGACCGCGTTGAGCTGCAGGAGCGCGAGCGTGACGGCGGGATTGTTCAGATCGACTTGTTTTGCCTGCAGCGCGGCGATGACGCTGGGAGGCAGCGCATCGACGTCGACCTTCAGCCCGACGGAGAGCGCTGCGCTCGGACTCACGGTCGAGATCACTTCCGGCATTCGAAGCACGTCGGTCCACAACTGCTCATCGCCGAACGTGTCGAAGCGGAAAATCTGCTGCCCGTTCTTCTTCGGTGCATTGGTGTCGTCAGGAGCCGCCGCTTTTACGATGGCGCGCGATGCAGGCGCGATACCTGCGAGAGCAAACGCGACCGCAAGGACGTAGACGACGGAGACTGCTTTGATGGCGCGCATGTGCCGAGACACTCCTTCCCCCCGTGCGGCAACCGCCGACCGGGACGGCGGTGAGGAGACTCAGCGATCAGAGTGTCGAAGAGCCCAAAGGTGACGGGCGCCCCTGGGACCAGGTCATCCGCGATGAGCGCCGATGCGCGCCAGCACGGCCGCAACGACTCGATCGCAGCGCGGACGGTAAAAACGGAACGCGTCGGGCGCCGTCGCCCCTGTCCGCGCCGCGAGGAGCCGCCGCAGCGCCGCGCGCGCGCGGGACAACCGCGTCTTCACAACGTCGTCCGACACGCCCAGGCAGTCGGCGACTTCTGACGTGTTCAGCCCTTCCACCTCACGCAGCACGAAGACCTCACGCATCCCGTCTGGCAGCGCATCGATTGCCCACTCGAGCAGGCTGCGGAGTTCCCGCGTGAATGCCTGTCGCTCCGGGTCATCCATCGCGCGGCGAGGCATGAACGGTTCCACGTTGCTGTTGTCGGGATCGAAAGACTGGTAGCGAGCCTGGCGACGGACGCGCGCGAGCGATTCGTTGATCGCGATCCGTGTCAGCCACGTCGAAAACCGGGCGGACCCGTTGAACTGGCGCAGGTGCGTAAATGCGTTGACGTACGCCTGCTGCATGACGTCTTCCGCGTCGTGTTCCACTCGAACGATCGCGCGTGCCGCACGGTACACGCGCTCGTTGTAGCGCCGCATGAGCAGCTCGAACATGCCGGTGTTGCCGGCAAGTACCTGACGAATCACGTCTTCATCAGTCTGTTCCGCCGGCTCGACGGCGGCCAGCGAGGCCACGGTGGTCATCATCGTTCACCGAATCCTTATCCAAAGGCGCGCCTGACCGGATATGACCGCCTGCTTATTAGATGCAGCACGGGGCCGGGCGTTTCCGAAACAAGGAATGGCTGGGATGGGGGAAGGGCGCAATTGGCGATTGGCGACTGCCGATTGGCGATTAGCAATTGCCGATTGGCGATCGGCGATTTGAGATTTGAGATTGATGATTGGCGATGGGCGATGGGCGATTTGGGCGCGGGGGCGGAGCGCGGGACGCGGGGCGCGGCATGCGGGGGCGGGCGCGGGATTGGAGTTGGGAATTGCGGATTCAGAATTGGGAATTGGGAGTTGGGAATTGAAGACTATCGCCCCTGAGCTGCCCCCAAAATGTGGAGAGTGTTGCGTTCCTGGACGAAGGCGACGGCGCGGAGGTGAGAGGGCTGCCAGGTTCGATCGAGCTGAACATCGGCGACGGCGGCGGCCGTGCGGGTGCCAGGCTGAATGGAGCCCGCCGGCTGAAGCGCGCGGACGACCGCGAAATGCGGCAGCGTGCGGCCGTGGTTCTCGCCGCGCTCCACGCGCGTCGTCAGGCCGTCTTCGACGAGCGCAACGTAGATGTCGGCCGGCTTACGCGTTTCGATCGACTCGGGAATCTGGACGGACACTTCGATGTGGTCCCGGCCGTCAGAGACGGCAGACCTTACCCCAACGTCTGCCGCAGGGTGCGACGCGGCTCGAACGATCGCGTCGTGAACCGCACGGTCATCGCTGCCGATTGCCTCGAACGTTCCGTCGACGACGAGCTGCGGTGTGTAGATCTCGCCGGATCGAAAGACGCGGTCTGAGTAGTCGGATTGACGTCGCGTGAGCGCGGCGGACGAAAATGGATCGCGCCAGCCGAGGTTGTCCCAGTAGTCGACGTGCTCCTCCAGCGCGATGATGTCGACGCCTTCGACAGGCGACGACTCCGCGATGTGCCGCAGGAGCGCGTCTGCCGGCGGACAGCTCGAGCAACCCTCGGACGTGAACAGTTCCGCAACGACGACGTGCCGGAGCGGTGGTCCGGCGGAGGGACCATTCGATCGCGCGAACGGCACCGCCATCGCCGCCAGGGAGACTGCACCGAACATGCCCGAGACGATCAGCGCTCGCATATCTCATCTAACTCCGGAGAGGCTTGCGAAATTCCCTGATGTGGAGATCGCGGATCCCGTCTGAATGCGCGTAATCACTGTCGTTCGACCTGCGCTCCGAGTGACCGCAGCCGTTCGATCAGCGTCGCGTAACCGCGTTCAATGGTCTCCACGGGAGAGATGCGGCTCTCGCCGTCGGCCGCCAGCGCGGCGGCGACGAGCGCCATACCCGAACGCAGGTCGCGGCTGTCCAGGGTGCGTCCCTTCAATCCCGTGCGCCCGGTGACGATCATCCGGTGGGAATCGCACACGAACAGATCCGCCCGCATGGCGCTGAGCTGTTCGAGCGCAAACAGTCGAAGCTCGTAAAGCCAGTCGTGCACGAGCGTGCGGCCATCGGCCTGCGTCGCCAGCACACTCGCGAGACTGATCATGTCGCTCGGGAACCCTGGCCACAGTCCTGTCGTGATCTTCCCGGCAGCCACGAGTGGCGCCGATTCCACGGCAAAGCGATCGCCGTCGGTCGTGCATCGAAGCCCCATCTTGATGAGCGGTGCCGCGATGACTTCCATGTCGACCCCGCGTGCACCAGTGACCTCGACGTCTCCGCCGGTGATGGCCGCGACGACCGCCCAGCTGCCAGCCTCGATGTAGTCGCCGAGCAGCCGGTGCTCGGCGCCGGTGAGCCGCGCCGCCGGCGACACGCGGATCGTCGGCGTTCCAGCTCCCTCGATTCCGACGCCCAGCTTCGACAGGAACTCGCAGAGTTCGACGACGTGCGGTTCCATGGCCGCGTGACGGATCTCCGTCGACCCGCGAGCTGTTGCGGCGGCCAGCAGCGCGGTCTCCGTACCCGTCACCGAGGCCTCGTCGAGGTACATCGACGCGCCGCTCAACCCGTCGGGCGCCGAAAGCACATGGCCAGGCTCGTCGTGAATGCGGGCGCCCATGGCTTCGAGCGCAAACAGGTGCGTCGCGATCGTGCGCCGGGCGGGAAAGTCGCCGCCGGGCGGCGCCAGCCGCGCAGAGCCGCGGCGCGCGAGCAGCGGACCCAGCAAGAGGACGGAGCCACGCAAACGCCCGACCAGATCCGGATTCGGCCGATCTTTGGTCACGTTGCGGCATGTGACGGTCAGCGTGGACGTGCCGCGGCCTTCGATCTCGGCGCCGACGTCGACCAGCAGGTCGAGCAGAACGTCGACGTCTCGAATTCGAGGGACGTTCTTCAGCCGGCAGGGCTCGGTCGTCAGCAGACACGCGGCCAGCAGCGGCAGCGCCGAGTTCTTGTTGCCTTCGACGGTGATGCGGCCCGTGAGCCGCCGTCCGCCTTCGATGACCAGCGTCGCCATGCGGCCTCGCTCTACCACTCGCCGATGTATACGATTTCTTCGTGCAGCTCGACACCGAATCGCTCGCGCACGGTCGCGCGGCATCGCGCGATCAACGCCCGGATGTCGGCTGCAGTGGCCCGTCCGTCGTTCACGATGAAATTCGCGTGGGTCGGCGACACCCTGGCGCCGCCTTCACTCGCACCCTTGAGTCCCGCGCGATCGACCAGCGCACCGGCCGACGGTGGAATCCCCTCGGGCACCCGGTCCTTGCGCGGATCCGGATTCTGGAAGATACACCCGGCACTCGCCGATTCGAGCGGCTGTGTGTTTTTTCGGAACGCGAGCGACTCGCGCGCGACGGCCCTGAGCGCCGCCGGTTCACCGGCTGAGACCCGGAAGCAGGCCGAAACGACGACTTCGCCCGTACGCTGCACGCGGCTGCGGTCGTAGCCGAACTCCATCCCGGACGACGGTACAGCAATCAGCTCGCCCGTGGGTGTCGCCAGCTCGACCTGTTCGATGAGCTCACCAATCAGTCGTCCACGAAAATGCGCGTTGCCGCGGACGGCCCCGCCGACCGTGCCCGGCGTGCCGGCCCACGATTCGATGCCCTTCAGTCCGCGTCCGACGGTCCACCGGACGAGACCGTTGATCGTCAGTCCCGCGTCTGCACGCACGCGCGTCTCGTCAATCGAACGCACGCCGCTGCCGCGAAAGCGAACGACCACGCCGCGAACGCCCGCGTCGGCCACGAGCACGTTGGAGCCACCGCCCAGAATCGTGAGCGGAACTTCGGCCGCAGACGCTGCACGGACAACCGCCAGCAGCTCGCCAGTCGTTTCGACGGACACTAACCAATCCGCCGGGCCGCCGACCTTGAACGTCGTCAGGGGCGCGAGGCTCGCATTGGTGGTCACGCGCGCAGGAGTAAGGATGTGCGCGAGTTCATCGCCGAAGCGCGTGTTCAGGTGCATCGTCTGCCGCTTCCATCCTATCCGTCGCGCGGCCGAATGCAGATAGAATGTGCCGGCCTTGATGCCCGATCAGCCTCCGCGTGATTTCTCGGGCCGCGTGGCCATCGTGACCGGCGCCGCCCGAGGTCTGGGCCGCGCTGCGGCGGCGCGGCTCCTCGAACGTGGCGCATCGGTCGCCGTGAACGTGCGGGGACACGGGCGCGCGGAACAAATCGCACGCGAGCTGGGATCGGACGTGCTGCCGCTCGACGGCGACATCGCGGCCGAGGGAGTTCCGCAGCACATTGTCGAACGCACGGTCGAACGGTTCGGCCGTGTGGACATCCTGGTGAACAACGCAGCGCTCCCGTTGACGACGCGGTTCGAGCAGATCTCCGTGGACGAATGGCGTCAGGCGATGGAAGTGAACCTCACGGCGCCTTTCCTTCTGATCCAGGCCGTGCTGCCCCACATGAAACGGCAGCACTACGGGAGAATCGTGAACATCTCGTCAACCGCGGGTCGGATGGTCAGCACGCTCGGCGGCGCGCATTACACCACGTCGAAAACGGGGCTGCTCGGCCTCACCCGGGCCGCGGCGAAAGAGCTTGGCCGCTACGGCATCACCGTCAACGCCGTGTGTCCCGGAATGATCGACACCGAGCTGACGCGCGAGAGCGCGTCACCAGCCGTGCTCGATCGACTCGCCGAGGGATATCCCGTGCCGCGGCTCGGCACCGCGGTGGAGGTTGCGGATCTCATCTGCTTTGCCGCGTCGGAGCACGCCGGCTACATCACCGGCGCGTCGCTCGACATCAACGGCGGCGACCTGATGATGTAAGGGAACGATGAAAGAGGGCACACGCGTTCTCGTAGCGCTGGTTGCCGGTCTCGCCGGCGGCATGGCGATCGCTGCCTCACACAGCCGTGCGCTGCTCGCAGCCGCCGACGCCTTCGTCCCCATCGGGGCGTTGTGGGTGAACGCGATCCGCATGACCGTCATTCCGCTGGTCGTGTCGCTGCTCGTTACCGGTGTCGCCTCCGCGGCAGACATCTCCACAATCGGCCGGGTCGGACGGCGAACGGTTGCCGTGTTCGTCGCAATGCTGGCCGGCGGCGCGGTGCTGGCCATTCCGCTCGGCATTGCGGCGTTCTCGTGGCTCTCCTCGATAGTGACCGTCAGGCCGGAACTTCCGCCCGGAGCGGCAGAAGCCGCAAGCTCCGTGGCGACGGGCGCGTCGACCATCAGCTTTTCGAGCTGGCTGCTCTCGCTGATTCCCACCAACCCGGTCGCGGCTGCGGCAAACGGGGAGATGCTGCCGCTCGTCCTGTTCACGCTGCTGTTCGCGCTCGCCATCGCGCGCAGTCCAGCCGGCGCGCGAGAGGTGCTCGTGGTGTTCTTTCGAGCGCTGAGCGAGGCCATGCTCGTCCTGGTCCGCTGGATCGTCTGGCTCGCGCCGATCGGGGTGTTCGCCTTGATGCTGCCGCTTGGCGCGCACGGCGGCACCGGTCTGGCCGGGGCGCTTGGCTTCTACATCGCCGCGTATTCGATTGCGAGCGTGCTGTTCACGCTGTTCCTCTATCCGCTCGTCGGCATCGTCGCGGCGGTTCCGCTGCATGACTTCGCGGCCGCGCTTTTTCCCGCGCAGCTCATCGCCTTCTCGTCGAGCTCGTCGATCGCGGCGCTCCCCGCGCTCGTCGAAGAGGCTGACCGTACGCTTCGCCTGCCGAAAGACGTCAGCGGATTCGTCCTGCCGCTGTCCGTCTCGATGTTCAAGTTCGCGGCGCCGGTCTCATGGACCTTCGGGACGCTCTTCGTCGCGTGGTTCTACCATCACGACCTCCACGTTGCGCAGTACGCGACGATCGCGTTCGCCTCTACGTTTCTCGCGTTCGCACCGCCAGGGGTCCCGCGCGGTGCGTTTCTGATGCTCGCACCGCTCTTCCTCGCGGTCGGGCTGCCGATCGAAGGGATCGGCATCCTGATAGCGGTCGACGCGATTCCGGATCTGTTCGCGACCGTGCTCAACGCCAGCGGCGACATGGCCGCCGCGGTACTCGTTGCCGGAACTGCGAGGGAGGCTGCCGGCACGTCGCAGCGGAGCGACGTCACGGTCGTATAGAGTCGGCGGTACGCGCAGCTCCACGTAACCCGTCGAATTGAAGCGGGTCTTTCGAGCGATGCGACGATTGAGTTCCGTCTCCAACCCATGTGACCGTGCGATGCGATACGATTGAGTTTCACTCCTTGCCGGGCCAGCAATGACACCTGCAGATCTCGTCGATCGCCTTGTCACGCACGAGACGTTGGGTTCGGCGCCGCGTGAAGAGCTCGAATGGCTCGTGGCGCACGGGACACTCCGCGACCTTGGAACGGGAGACGTCCTCACCCCCAAGGGCAAATCCGTGGACAAAATGTTCATCGTCCTTTCCGGGAAGATCGCGCTGCACCTCGACCACGGCAGCGGACTGCAGAAGGTGATGGAATGGCGCGGAGGTACGGTTACGGGGATGCTGCCGTATTCGCGGCTGACCAGTCCGCCGAACGACACGGTGGCGATGGAGCCGACGACGGTGCTCGCGGTGCCTCGCGAGCTGATGCCGGACATGATCCGCGAATGCCAGCAGGTCACGTCGATCCTCGTGCACGCTATGGTCGATCGAGCGCGGCAGTTCAATTCGAGCGATCTGCAAAACGAGAAGCTCGCCTCGCTCGGCAAGCTCTCGGCGGGCATCGCGCACGAGTTGAACAACCCCTCATCGGCCATTGAACGCAGCGCCGCGCTGCTGTCGGATCGTCTGGATGATGCGCAGCGCGCGGTCATCGCGCTCGGCGGCGCCGGACTCACCGAGGCCCAGCTCAGATCGATCGAGCGCATTCGCGAGGCGTGCGGCACCGTTCAAACGGCCGGTGTGCGCTCGCCGATTCAACAGGCGGAACGCGAGCAGTCGATCGCCGACTGGCTGAGCGATCACGGCCTGGACGAGGGCAGCGCGGAAACGCTCGCCGATACGTCGGCCACGCTGGATCAGCTCGAGGCGCTGGCGGCCGACGTCAACGGGCCGGCGCTCGATGCCGTCGTACAGTGGCTCGCGGCGGGGTGCGCGCTGCGCGGTCTCGCCACCGATATCCAGGAAGCCGCGTCGCGGATCTCGGGACTGGTCTCCGCAATCAAGGGCTTCACACACATGGACCAGTCGTCGGTGGCCGAGCCGTTCGTGCTCGAGCCGCATCTGGCGAACACGATCGCGGTATTGCGATCGAAGGCGCGTTCGAAGGCCGTCACGATTACCGTGAACGTCCAGCCGGATCTTCCGCGCGTGATCGGGTTCGTGGGCGAACTGAACCAGATCTGGGCCAACCTGCTGGACAACGCGCTCGATGCGGTTCCCTCTTCCGGCCACATCGAAGTCTTCGCGGAACGCCACGCCATGGGCGTCGTCGTGAGAATCGTCGACAACGGCGGCGGCATTCCTCCGAACATCAAGAACCGCATCTTCGATCCATTCTTCACGACCAAGGGCGTCGGCAAGGGAACCGGGCTCGGCCTCGATATCGTCCGGCGCCTCGTAGTCCACAACGACGCCTCGATCGACGTCGAGTCGGAGCCCGGACGAACGGAGTTCCGCGTCGTCGTGAACGCAGAGCGCGAGGCCGCCGTCGCGCCGTGACGAACAAACCCGTTCTGATGGTCGTGGACGACGATCCGCAGGTGCTCGCCGCAGTGCGGCGCGACCTGCGATCGCACTATCGCGACCATTACGCCATCATGAGCGCGGGCTCTGGAGCCGAGGCGCTCACCGCGGTCAACGAGTTGAAGGCACGCGGGTCGTCCCTCGCCATGGTCATCAGCGATCAGCGGATGCCCGGCATGCTTGGCGTCGAACTGCTCACGCAGGTGCGAGCGACCTATCCGACGGCGCGTCGCGTTCTGCTGACCGCGTACTCCGAGATCGATGCGGCCGTCAGAGCGATCAACGAGGCGCATCTCGATCACTACCTGTCGAAACCCTGGGACCCGCCTGACGAACGCCTCTTTCCCGTCGTAGACGATCTGCTCGACGGATGGCTGGCCGAGTATCTGCCCGAAGCGAAGGGCCTGCGTCTCATCGGACACCAGTGGTCCCCCCGATCCCATGCGATCAAGGACTTCCTCGCGAGCAGCCTGGTACCGTACCGCTGGCTGGACATCACGCGCGATGCGGAGGCGCGCCGGCTGGTCGAGGCTGCGGGCGTCGCAGAGCACGATTTGCCGGTACTGCTGTTCGAAGACGGCTCTGTTCTCTGCAACCCGGAGCCGCGCCAGGTCGCGGAGCGACTCGGCCATCCGTTGTCGGCCGCGTTCGAAGTCTACGATCTCGTGATCGTCGGAGCGGGGCCGGCGGGACTTGCCGCGGCGGTTTACGGAGCGTCCGAAGGTCTGCAGACGCTGCTGCTCGATCGACACGCTCCGGGCGGCCAGGCCGGCAGCAGCTCCCGCATCGAAAACTATCTGGGATTTCCCAACGGCGTGAGCGGCAGCGAGCTCACACGCCGCGCGATTGCGCAGGCCCAGCGTCTCGGCTCCGAAGTCCTTGCGCCGCTGGAAGTGACGGGCGCATTCGTCGAAGGTGGCTACAAGCACGTGACGCTTGCCGATGGCCGTGAACTCGTGACACGCACGGTGCTGGCATCGACGGGCATGGCGTACCGCGAGCATCCCGCCGCCGGCGTCGCCGACTTCACCGGCGCGGGCGTCTATTACGGCGCGGCCGTCGCCGAGGCGCCCGCGTTTGCCGGACGGCGCGTGCTTGTCGTCGGTGGCGGCAACTCGGCCGGACAGGGCGCGATGCATCTGGCGCGCTACGCGGAAGAGGTCCACGTCGTGGTGCGACGCGATCATCTGCGCGACACGATGTCGCAGTATCTGATCGAGCAGATCCAGAAGACGCCGAACATCCACCTGCGCACGCGGACCGAAGTCGAGCGCGTCGAAGGCGACGGACGGGTCGAGCGGATCGCCCTCGCATGCGTGGGCGACGATTCTGCTCGAGTCGAAGCGTTCGACGCGATGTTCGTCTTCATCGGCACGCGTCCGCAGAGCGAATGGCTTCCGGCTGGCGTCCTTCGCGATGAAAAAGGGTTCGTGTTGACAGGCCGCGATCTGATGGCGTCGCCGGATTTTCCGAAGGTCTGGAAGGAGCCGCGCGAGCCGCTGCCGCTCGAAACGAGCGTCCCCGGCGTATTTGCCGCAGGCGATATTCGTGGAGGAGCGATGAACCGCGTCGCGTCAGCCGTCGGCGAGGGCGCAATGGTTGTGCGCCTCGCGCACGAGTACCTCGCCCTTACCTGATCTTCGGCCTCAACATCAACAGCTTGCCGTCGGTGTCTGTCAGCACGTAGACCGCGCCGTCCGGTCCGACGCGAACGTCGCGGATGCGCGAGTGTTGGTCGACCAGCAGCGGTTCCTCCGACACGACGCGGCCGTCTTTCAGCGTCAGGCGCGAGAGGTGCTGCCCACGCAACGCGCCGACCAGGATGTTCCCTTCCCAGCCCGGAAACAGCGAGCCGTGATAGACCGCGAGCCCGGACGGCGCGATGACGGGATCCCAGTAATACACCGCCTGCTCCATGTTCGCCTTCTCGGTGATGCCTTCACCGATCTGCGATCCCGGATAGTCGATGCCGTGAACGATCACCGGCCAGCCGTAGTTCCTGCCACCATCGATC
>DATJIW010000115.1:0-17041 GCA_035492775.1 Vicinamibacterales bacterium | reverse complement strand
TTTACGCCGAACGACGAACCGAGTTCAGCGTCGAGGCCCTGCAACTGCTCATCGGGTTTTCGGCCAGGGCGTCGACGGTATTCTGACGTCACGGCGTGATACAGTCCCGCGTCGATCATGCGGGCCTCGTCTCCTTCGGTGACGCGCCGGACGTTTCTGGGTGCCCTGGCGACGGCGGCCGGATCGACGGCGATCCTGCCCATGCGCGGCGGCGCGGCGCCGGCGCCTGGCCGCTCCGTCGTGGTCGTCGGTGCCGGAGCATTCGGCGGGTTCAGCGCGCTCGAACTCCTCCGCCGCGGCTGCCGGGTGACGCTCGTCGACGCATGGGGCCCCGGCAATTCGCGCGCGAGCTCCGGCGGAGAAACGCGAGTAATCCGGGGCGTCTACGGATCCGATCGCATCTACACCGAGATGGCCGCGCGCGCCTTCACGCTGTGGCGCGAGCACGAGGCGCGCTGGAAGCAGACGCTCTACCGCCGCACCGGCGCGCTGTGGATGGTCGCCGACGAGGGCCAGTTCGTCCGCGATTCGATGCCGATTTTGCGCGACAACGGCTTCCCGTTCGAGGAGTTGACGGTGGCGGAGGCCGCACGGCGGTATCCCCAGATTGCATTCGAAGGAATCCGCTGGGCCCTGTTCGAGCAGGAGGCGGGATACCTTCTGGCGCGCCAGGCCTGCGCGCGCGTTGTGGAAGGGTTCGTCGCAGAAGGAGGAACGTACCGGCACGCGGCCGTCGAATCGCCTCGGATCGAGGGCGGCCCACTCGCCGCGGTGGCCCTCTCGGATGGCAGTTCGCTGTCCGCCGACCTTTTCGTCTTCGCCTGCGGCCCCTGGCTGCCGCGGCTCTTTCCGGATCTTCTTGGACATGTCATTGCGCCGACGCGGCAGGAGGTCTTCTACTTCGGTGCGCCGCCGGGCGACACACGGTTCGACGAAGATCGATTCCCCGTCTGGGTCGAAGTGCCGCGCTTTTTCTACGGGATTCCCGGCAACGAACGGCGCGGCTTCAAGATCGCCGACGATGCACGTGGACCGTCGTTCGATCCGACCAGCGGTGAACGCCTGCCGACACCGGACGCCATCGAGTCCGCCCGCACATACATTGCGAAGCGTTTTCCCGCGCTCGCGCGAGCCCCGCTCGTCGAGACCCGCGTGTGTCAGTACGAAAACTCGCCCGATCATCATTTCATCATCGACCGGCATCCCGAGGCGGCGAACCTCTGGATCGTCGGTGGAGGTTCGGGCCACGGGTTCAAGCACGGACCCGCTGTCGGCGAGACGACCGCACTCGCCGTGCTCGGGCAACGCACCCCGAATGCGCTCTTCTCGCTGACGCGCACCCGGAAAAGCGTCGACGCAGGAAAGAAGGCAGACGTTGAATGGAGGTCCTCATGAGGTCGCCGTCTGGATCGGCCGTGGTCATCGTGACGGTCCTCGTCGCTGTGGCGTTCATCCCCGGTCCGGGAGGGACACGAACTCAGGCAACGTCTTCCGCGCAGAACGCGTCGCGCGAAGCGCTCCAGAAAGCCGAGTCCTCGTACGACGGATTTCTCGAGCGCGACAGTCTGGGCATTCGGACCCGCCGCCGCCTGCCGATCGAGACACTGCCGGATGTGTCGCTGGCGAAAACCGAAGCGGACGCGGCGTTCGGCCGATCGCTGATCGAATCGCTCCGAGGGATTGCTCCCGCGGAATTGACGCACGAAGAGGACCTGTCGCTCGAGATTCTGCGAAAAGAAGGGATGGCGCTTGTCGAGGCGCCTCGCTACTACTGGTTGACTTTCCCCATCACGCCGTACACGTTCCAGTTTCTCGGCGTGAATCAGGCCTTCGTCAACAATCCGCTGCAGTCGCGGGAGGACGAGGAACGCTACGAGAAACTGCTCGCGCAATACGGTCCGTTCCTCCGCTCGCTCGAGGCGAAGCTCACGGCGCAAGCCGGCCGCGGCATCCGCATTCCGAAGCCGGAGCTGCCGCTGATCGCGAACACACTCGCTCCTCTCGCGGCGAAGAGCGACACGAACCTGCTCCGCGTCACGGCGGAACGGGCGGCGGCACTACCCGTTGACGACCGGAAGGCGTTCGCGTCGCGTGTGGCTTCCCGCATCGATTCGGATGTGGAGCCGGCGGCCCGCAGTCTTGTCGCGCTTCTCGCCGGGGATTACGCGGCTCGCGCGCCCGACGCGGTCGGGCTGTCACAGTACCCCGGCGGCGAGGACTACTATCGATTTCTCGTCCGCCGAGAAACGACGCTCGACGTCCGTCCTGAGGAAATCCATCAGATCGGACTCGACGCGATGGACAAGATCAACGCCGAGCTGGATGCGATCCGCCGCCAGGTGGGGTTTGCGGGAACGCTCGCCGAGTTCCGCGAGTCCCTGCGGACGGACCGGCGCTTCTACGCCACAACACCTGACGAAGTGGGCGAGCGGCTCATGGCGGCCGAGCAGCGGATCCTCCCACGCATTCCGGAGGTCTTCGGGCGGCAGCCGAAGGCGCCGTTCGGCGTGAAGCGCCTCGAGCTGCAGCTCGAGCCGGGGATGACGTTCGGGTACTATCAGGTTCCCACACCACAGGATCGCAGCGGCTATTACAAATACAACGGGAGCCATCTCGAGGACCGCACGCTTCTCTGGGCCGGTTCGCTCATTGCTCACGAACTGGTGCCGGGACATCATTTCCAGATCAATCTCCAGTATGAGAACGCGGATCTGCCGCCATTCCGCAAGGACTCGCTCGCGACCGCGTTTGTCGAAGGGTGGGGCGATTACGCGTCGTTCCTCGCGGGAGAACTCGGCATGTACCGCGATCCTTACGACCGCGCCGGCCGGCTGCTGGCTGATGCTTTCCTGACCTCTCGTCTCGTCGTCGATACCGGGATGAACCTGCTCGGATGGCCCCGCGAGCGGGCGATGGCGTACATGCGCGAGAACACGATCCAGTCCGACACGGAGATCAAGACAGAGACGCTCCGCTATTCCTGCGATCTGCCCGCGCAGGGTCTCGCTTACAAAATGGGAATGCGGAAATTCGTGGAGCTTCGCGAGAAGGCGAAGTCGGCACTCGGTCCCGCGTACGATCCGCGCCGGTTCCACGACATGATTCTCGCGAGCGGCGCCGTTCCGATGGATCTTGCGGAGCGGAAGGTCGACTGGTTCATCGCGGCGGAGAAACGGCCGTAGGCTCCCGATCGAAGCGCGGCCGCATCAGCAGTCTTCTGACGCCTTCGGTCGTTGCGCCGTAGACCAGATGCGTCGCAAGTGCAGAGACGTGACTCTGCAGCGGATATTCCGTTGGCGCTTTTGAAAAGCCCGACAGTGGTACGCCGATCTCGTCGGCCACGAGCCACACGGTGGCGCCGAACGGAATCCCTGCCCACGCCGTGATCTCGCGGTTCCGTGAGGCGGCGGCTCCGTAAATCGCGCCCACGGCCCCACCGAAGGCATAGTGGACGATCGAGCCGCCCAGCGGCTTGTCCTGACGCCGCAGGTGGCGGCCGGTGACTGCATGGGCCGCCGCATCCGCCGCCTTGTATGTGGCGGGCTCCGATTGCGGCTGCCGGTGCTGCTGGCCGCCTCCGCCGCTCGCGCCGCCCATCTCGCGGGAAATCCACGACAGCGTCTGCTGAAAGTGCTCCATCGCGTACGACGCGACGAGGCCACCGATCAAACCGGCGACAACGTGCCGGGTAACGGATCCATTGCTCGAGCTTCCGCGGGCCATGCGACTGCCTCCGCCTGCGTTGCTCGCAAACGGCGTTCCCGCGAAACCAGCAGTTCGGCGTTGAGCAGCGCCGCGCCGGCAGCGCCGCGTATCGCGTTGTGTCCCAGTGCGACGAGCTTGTAGCCGAGCACCGGACAGCGACGCAGGCGTCCGCACGTGACCGCCATGCCACCGGAGGTCCACGCGTCCAGACGTGGCTGCGGCCGGTCGTGGCCGGTCGCGACGACAATGGGGGCCGCGGGTGCACTGGGAAGCGCCGACACCTCGGCGTCGCCACGAAACCTCGCAAGCGCATCCGCGACTTCCTCGATCGAGGGAGTCCGATCGAGCGCGATCGACATCAGCGCCGTGTGGCCGTCGTGCACGGCGACGCGGGTGGTTTGCGCGCTGAGCACCATCGCTGCGTCTGCGACGCCGCCATTGTCGAGGCGGCCGAGAATCTTCCGTGTCTCGCGTTCGATTTTCTCTTCCTCGCCGGGAATGAACGGAATCACGTTGCCGAGGATGTCCAGCGCTGAAACCCCCGGATGTCCCGCTCCCGACACCGCCTGCAGCGTCGTTACAAGAGCACGCGAAGGTTGGAAGCCGTCGAGCGCTGCCAGCACCATCGCGACAAAGACTGTGGAGCAGTTCGGGTTCGTCACGATCGCGCCGCTCCATCCTCGCTCCCGCCGCTGCGCGTCGAGCAGGCTGAGATGACCTGCGTTCACCTCAGGGATCACGAGCGGCACGAGAGGATCGAGCCGGTGGTTGCGGGCGTTGCTGACGACGATGCGGCCCGATCGCGCGAACGCCGTTTCTGCTTCTCCGGCGACGCCCGCGTCGAGCGCGGAAAACAGGATCACGGGCGCGTTGTCCGGATCGAGCGGCGATACCGTGAGCCGTGCCGCGGTTGCGGGCACCAGTCCCGGGAGCCGCCATGGCAGGTCGCCATACCGTCTGCCCGCTGAGCGTTCGCTGGCGGCGACCCACGACAGCCGGAACCACGGGTGACCGTCGAGCAGCGACGCCAGCTGCTGACCGACGACTCCGGTCGCGCCAAGAATCCCGACGTCGATTGGCGACGTCATCAGACGGTTACCGCCGGCACGGCGATAGTCTGGCGCGCCGCTGCCACCGCGTCGAGTCCTTCGACGAGATCCGCCACGAGATCGCGCGGGTGCTCGCAACCCGGCGACAGCCGCACGAGCGTGTCGGACAATCCGAGCGCCGCGCGTTCGGCTGCCGGAATCGACGCATGGGTCATACGCGCGGGATGGCAGACGAGCGCCTTCACACCGCCCAAACTTTCACCGAGAGCAAAGAACCGGCGAGACGAGACGAACGACACGACTTCCTCGACCGTCCCATCCAGCTCGAACGAAACCATCCCGCCGAACCCCGTCATCTGCCGTTTCGCGATTTCGTGGCCCGGATGGGACTGAAGTCCGGGGTAGTACACGCGCCGGACGAGCGGGTGCGCCTCCAGCGCGGCGGCGATCTGGCGCGCATTTTCCTCGTGTCGCTGCATGCGCAGTTCGAGCGTCTTCAAGCCCCGCAGCGTCAGCCAGCAGTCGAACGGCGACGGCACCGCACCGGTCGCGTTCTGCAGGAACTTCACGGGCTCGAACACGCCAGGGTCGCGCGCCAGCACGGCGCCCTGAATGAGGTCGGAGTGTCCGCCGAGATACTTCGTCACGCTGTGGATGACCAGATCGGCACCGAGCTGGAACGGCTGCTGGAAGAGCGGGGTCGCGAAGGTGTTGTCGACGACGAGCAGCGCGCCCCCATCGTGCGCCGCGCGCGCAATCGCCGGGATGTCGTAGACGAGCAGGCGCGGATTCGTGGGCGATTCGATCCACACGAGCCGCGTCTTCGGCGACAACGCGTTTCGCAGCGCGACGGCGTCGCCGATGTCGATTTGCCGGATCGCGACCCCGAACGACTGGAAGACGCGGTTGAGGATGCGATACGTCCCGCCATAGACGTCCTGCGGAATCACGATCTCGTCCCCTGGGCGCAGATACGCCTGCAGGATGCCGTTCTCTGCAGCGAGGCCCGATCCGAACACGGCCGCGTACGAGACGCCTTCGAGTTCGGCGAGCACTGCCTCGAGCCGGGCGCGGGTCGGGTTGTTGGTGCGCGAATAGTCGAACCCCCGGTGTTCGCCCGGTGCGTCCTGCTCGTAGGTCGACGTCTGGAAAATGGGCGCAATCAGCGAGCCGGTCTCAGGCTCCGACGGCTGCGCGGCGTGGATGGTCTTCGTAGCGAACTCCATGAACAGCACTCCTTGGTTGAACGCAGGTGATGGGCGCGGCGGCATCGAGGCACCGCACCGTGATCGGAAGAAACGCGTCGCGCGCGGCATCCAGCGCCGCCGCCTGGACCAGGTCGCAGCCTGCGGCGGCCATCGCGATCGCACGATCGATGGACAGGGTCTGTATCTGCCGGGCACCTGGATCGAGGTTCGGATCGGCCGTGAAGTAGCCGGCGACGTCTTTGATGAGCTCGCAGCCATCCGCTCGAAGCGCGATCGCGAGCAGGACGGCTGTGAGATCGGAACCGCCGCGACCGAGCGATGCAAGCGTTCCGCCCGCGCCCACGGCGAAGAAACCGGGAACGATGACGATGGAGGCCGAGGCGACCGCCGTGAGCAGCCGCAGCGGCCTGACCGTCGCGACGCCGGCGCGGAACGGCCCGTCGGCGACGTGCAATCCGGTCTGATGCGCGTTGAACGGCACCGCTCGCACACCTTCCCGCTGAAGATGTAATGCGAGTGTTGCGACCGATGCGGTTTCTCCTGTCGACCAGAGCAGATCGAGAGCGACTGGGTCTGGCTCCGCGGTTGCGCGGCGCGCGGCTTCGAGCAGTTCATCGGTGACGCCGTAGCGCGCTGACACGATGACGACCAGCCGATCGGCCGGATGGCGCGCTGCCCGCTCGCGCAGATACCGCGCGACCGCCGCGTAAGACGACTCATCGCGCAGCACGGATCCACCGATCTTCAGCACGCTCAACATTCTGTGTCTCCCGTCACGGCCGGAACGGCGACGACGACCGCGTGCGTGGCGGCCGCAAGCGCCGCGGTCGCCGCGGTCGCGCGCTCGCGCGTTGCCCGAAACGTCAGCGCATACCTGCGATCGCGGATGCGCGACAACCGCGCGCACCAGACGCCGAACGATCCCAGGAGCTCGGCAATCTCCGCCTCTGGCGCGTCGCCGGGAATGCGCACGAACCATCCCGATTCGAAATGCTCTACAGACGCGGCGCGCCCGGCGCGCGTGGAGACCACCGGCGGACGCTCGGTCGCAATCTCCACGACGTCGTCGAGCAACGTTGCCGCCGTCACGTCGGGACCTGCACCAGGTCCGATGAAGCATCGCCTGCCGCCTTCGGCTTCGAGGACGACGCCGTTTGTCACGTGCGAGACGCGCGCGAGCGCATGGCTGTCGTCGACGAACGTCGGGGACACGAACGCACGGACCGTGTCGCCGGTCCATGAGGCGCAGGCGAGCGGCTTGATGTGTCCGCCAAACGCAGCCGCGGCAAAAACGTCGTCCACGTCGACTGCATCGAGCGGCGTCGCGGGAATCTGCGCGGCGTCAACCGACCGCTCGCCGAACAACCGGACGAGGATGGCGAGCTTCTGCGCCGCGTCGGCGCCGCTGACGTCGTTCGATGGGTCCGGTTCGGCAAGACCGCGGCGCTGCGCATCGGCGAGCGCCGTCTCGAAGGTGATTCCGGAAGAAAGCGCGGAGAGAATCGCGTTCGATGTCCCGTTCAGGATTCCGGTGACTCCCCGGACGCGCGCGGCGAGGGGACGCCTCTCGAACGTGCCGAGGAACGGCACGCCCGCGAGACACGTCGCCTCGTACCGAAGCGCCGTGCCGCGCTGCCGCGCCAGCGCAAACAGCTCGTCGCCATGCGCGGCGACGAGCGTCTTGTTCGCCGTGACGACCGGAATCCCGGACTCGAGCGCCCGGGCCACGAACGTGCGGGCGGGTTCGGCGTTGCCCAGCGCCTCGACGACCAGATCGATCGGCGCAGCGAAGAACTGGTCGACATCGGATGTCAGGAGCGGCGTCAACGCTGCCGACGATCGCGAACGCCCGGCGTTGCGCACGAGCGCGGCGCGGACGACCGGTGCGACGCCGCGACGATGAAGGTCAGCTGCCGCGGCTCGCGACAGCCGGGCGACGGCGCTGCCGATCGTGCCGAAACCCAGCAGGCCGAGGTTCACAACAGCGGGGATGGTGCCCGGCTCCTGCGAGCTGGGCCGATCGAGAACGGACGTCGTCAACGCGAACTCCGGCGGGGCACAACCCAAATTGGTGAATTCGCGAACTGGCGAATGGTCGAATTGCGAACCGAGCGGTTCAGCTCAGTTCACCACGTCACCAAATCACCAATTCACCAAGTCGCCAATTGACGTTGGCGCCCCGCGAACGTGGGAGTGAGATCTTTCGCGGCCACCGGAGCGGCGGCCGAGGTTTTATCTCTCCCGGTTATCGGGCAGGAATTAGCACCTGGGCACCAGCGCCTGGTTGCTGTGGCTTCGTCGGGCCTGTTCCCTCAGCCACTCTGGATAAACGTTCGCGGCGAGCGCGAACCCGGAAAGCGTAGGACACGAGCGGCGACGCTGTCAAGGGATTTGCCGAAACGGGTGAGTTCGACGGTCGAGCCCTTCGAAACGGGTGAGTTTCGCGAGCGGCTTTGCGCGTCCCGGTATCGCGCTTGCACCGCTGTTTGGACGTACTTCTTTTCTAATGCGGGCCGCTGAGGCTCGCGATCGCAGGTGGAGGAAACAGATGAAACGAACTCTCATGATGGCGGTGCTCAGCGCAGCACTGGCTGCGCCGGCGGCGGCGCAGACCGGCAGCCCAGCAGCGCCGAAAACCCACAAGGCAACAACAACGCACCAGGCAAAGAGCGGTGAGACAAGCAGCGGTGTGGCGGCCTCGGACAAAGCGTTCGCCCACGAGGCGGCGGTCGGCGGACTGACCGAGGTCGAGCTCGGCACCCTCGCGAAGGAAAAAGCTTCCAGTCCCGATGTGAAAGCCTTCGCTGAGCGGATGGTGACGGATCACGGCAAGGCGAACGACGAGCTGAAGCAGTGGGCGGAGCAGCACCATGTCACCCTGCCGACCGAGCTCGACGCCAAGCACAAGGCGACCAAGGATCACCTGTCGAATCTATCCGGCGATGCGTTCGACAAGGCCTACATGCGCGACATGCTGCAGGACCATAAAGAAGACGTGGCCAAGTTCCGCAGCGAGTCGAAGACGGCGAAGAACCCCGACCTGAAGTCCTGGGCGGGCAACACGCTTCCCACCCTCGAGGACCATCTGAAGATGGCGCAGGACACTGCGTCCAAGGTCGGCGTCACCACGACCGCCAGCAAGGGGACGCCTAAGAAGAAGTAGGGCTCGCGCTGCGGTACAGCCTATGGTTGATACGTCTGGAGCCGGCGGCCGACGATTTCCTGAATCACGATCGTCGGCCGTTCCGTCCTGACGTCGTCCATATCCAGGTTCATCTGCCAGAGATACACGGCGCGGCTGAAGTGCTCGCTGAGAAATGGAATCAGCCGCGATCCGAACGAGTCCCGGATCATCAGGAGCCGCGGCAAGGCCGGATCCGGGATCGACGTCACTACTCGTCCTACTTCGAACCCGGCCTCCGACATGGGGGCCGGTTCGACCACATGCGCGCGCCATCCACCCGCCGGCCGGACGACGGGCACGTCCTCGTGCATGTCTCGACGGACACCCAGCATCTCCGCAATGTCGCCTCCCTCCCAGGTCTCCGTCCAGGTGCGGAATGCACTGCGGGGAGCCGGTGTGAGCGAGGCGATCTGCCGTGAGGCGGCTCGCAACAGTTCGCGGTACGCGACGTAAGCGCCAGCCTCGTCCCAATGGCTGTCGGTGCGGAAGTACACCTGTTCCTGCCGCTTGGCCTCGAGCAGCGGCATGCGCAGGTCGACGACCGCGACGTCCGTCGTGCGCTGCAAATACTCCGTCAGCTGCTCGAGCCGGTGCTCCCGGCGGAGCGGATGGATAGACGCGGGCATGTGCTCCGGGTAGATGATGTGCTTGTCCGGCGCGACGACGAACACGTAGGCGATGCCTAACGCCCGGAGCGTGTCGCGCGTCTGGAGGATCGCGTCGCGCCAGTCGTTCAACTCGGATGCGGACAGCGGACTGGCGGAGATGTAGTCGTCCAGCGCCGAATCGTCTGCGTAGTACAGCCAGCCATCGCTTCCGCGGATCACCGTGGGTGAGGGCGACACGCCCATCGCGAGCGACGTCCGCGCATACGCATGAATCAACGCGCCGCGGAACGGGAAGCGCTCGTCGAATTTCTGGAACCAGGGAATCGTTGTTGCGGCTGTCTTGTCGTCGTCCGACACTTCGGCCGCGGACTTCTTCATGGAAAAGCCGGCGACGCCGGCGACGAGCGGAATGGCAATGCACACCGCGAACACCGCCACCATGACACGCGGGTTCGGTCCGTCGGTCATCAGAATCGGAAGTAGATGAACGGGTTGTAACTGCTCGCGGCGATGAACATGACGCTGATCGCGAAGAGCAGCGCGACTGCGGCGGGCTCGAGCAGCCCCGGCACCGGTGCGAGCGCAGTCAGCCGCCGCGCAATTCCTGCCGGGCGTGGTGTCGCGCCGATCAGCCCCACGGCGAGGGCGGCCACCGTTCGCGGGTCCAGATAGTAGGAAGGATCGAAGGCCGTCGGTCGCCCGAGGCCAAGACCGGCCATGGCACGAAGGAAGCCCGCCGCCTGCCCGAACGTCTCCGCTCGAAAGAACACCCATCCAACCGTCACGACGAGCAACGTATACACGTGCGCCACGCCGGACGGCGCGCTCGCGGCGTTGCGCCTTCGAAGCCGCTCGATGACGAGGAACACGCCGTGATAAAGACCCCACGCCACGAAGGTCCAGCTCGCACCGTGCCAGAGACCGCACAGGAAGAAGACGGCGATGAGATTGACGTACGTCCGGCCTGCTGAAACCCGATTGCCGCCGAGCGGCACATACACGTAGTCGCGAAACCATCGCGAGAGCGACATGTGCCAGCGCCGCCAGAAGTCCTGCACGCTCGTCGCGATATACGGATAGTTGAAGTTCTCCGGGAATCGGAACCCGAACATCGCCCCGAGTCCGATCGCCATGTCGGAGTAGCCCGAGAAGTCGAAATAGATCTGCAGCGTGTAGCAGATCGCTCCGAGCCAGGCGTGCGCCGCGGTGAGTTCAGCCGTCGGCATGCCGAAGATCGCATCAGCAGGCACTGCCACCACGTTGGCGACGAGTACCTTCTTCGCCAGGCCGACGACGAAGCGCTTCACGCCCGCCGCGAAGCCGGTGGGCACGACGACGCGCGTTTGAAGCTGATCGGCGATCTCGCGATACCGGATGATCGGCCCGGCGATGAGTTGCGGGAACAACAAGAGGTACAGGCCGGCTTCGATCGGACGCTTCTGTGCGGTCGCGTCGCGGCGGTAGACGTCGACCACATACGAGATCGCGTGAAATGTGAAGAAGGAGATTCCGATGGGGAGCAGGACGTGGGGCAGCGGAAACACGCTGCGCCCGAGCGCCGCCCACAACGTGTTGACGTTACGGACGGTGAAGTCGGCATATTTGAAGATCGCCAGCACCGTAAGGTCGGCGGCAATGGCGGCGCGCAGGATCCACCGGCCGGCCCGGCCGTCGCGTCTTTGATCGACCGCCCGAGCGGCCGCATAGTTGAACGCGATCAGGCCGAGAATCAGCCACGTGAAGCTGCCCGCGCCCGTCGCATAGAAGAGGGTGCTCGCCGCGAGGAGGAGCACGTTCCGCGACATGCCGCGCGACGGCAGCGCGAAGTAGATCGCCAGCAGGAGCGGAAGAAACAGGAAGAGAAACGACGGCTGCGTGAAGAGCACGAAAACAGAGTCGGGTGTAAGGGGCCCGCAGCCAGTATACGTGATTGGCTATGATGACCGCGGTGCATCCCAATCTCTGGGCGTTCGCGGCCATCACGGTTCCCTTCGTCATGAGTCCCGGCGCATCGACCGCGCTGGTCCTGCGCAACAGCGTCGCCGGCGGCGTGCGCGCGGGCGTGGAAACAGCCATCGGCGTGAACGCCGGATCTTTCTGCTACGGTCTGCTCACGGCATTCGGCGTCGCCGTGCTGCTCCACCGCTTTCCCGCCGCATGGACGACCCTGCGCATTGCGGGCGTCGCGTACTTGTCCTGGCTGGGCGTCACGTCCCTCAACCGGGCGCTCACCGGACGCTCCGGCACGAACGCGGATTCACGAGACGCCGGACGCCGTCCGCTGGCCACGAACATGGTCGAAGGGTTCCTCACGAACATGCTCAATCCGTCCATCGCCGCGTTCTACCTGCTGATCGTGCCGCAATTCGTTCCGCGGGCGGCACGCGTGCCGCAAAGCGTGCTGCTGCTCACGGCGGTGCACGTCGGGCTCGCGCTGACGTGGCATCTGGTGTGGGCCACCGCCGGCGGAACGCTCGCGACCACATTCAGCCGCAGCGGTCCGCGACGCGCGATGGAAGCCGTCGTGGGCACAGCGCTCCTTGCCATCGCCGCCAAAATCGCGCTTACGGCGTAGCAGCCGCGCGCCGGCCGAACGTCATCGTCGCATATCCGACGATCACGCCGAGAATCGCTCCGGGCAGCATGATCTGCCAGTAGTACGGATTCTGCCCTCCCATCTTCTGCAGCAGGCAGACGGCATACGCGAGCGCGAGGCCTACGGTCAGACCGAACGTGATGCCCGCGGCGAGCGATTGCGTGCGCGCGGCGTACCACCCGATCAGGACGCCGGAAACGAGCCCTTTGATCGTCGAGCCGATCACGATCCCGGCGATCCCCGCCTTCACCGCGGGGTCATTTGGTGCCGACACCAGCGCCGACAAACCGTCAAAGATGCCGAGCACGCCGCCGAGCGCAAGTCCGAGTACTGGTTTCGTCACGCGGATCCTCCTCGCACCTTCTATTACGCGTCCTCGCCTGGTTCTTTAAGCGCGCGACGACCGCCGCGGGCTGCGGCTAGCGCCATAACAGCAACAGAACGCGCATCACGAGGTAGGCCCCGACGAGCAGCAGCGGCGTCCGGTATGTCCGTCCGAGGCGATTCAGGCGTTCGATCGCCGTTTCCTCATGCGCACCCACCCGGCGGCCATCCACGTAGCGGCGGACGTCGTCGGCAAGTGCGGCTGCCGACGGGTACCGCGCGTCAGGATCGACGGCTACAGCGCGGGCAATGATCGACGTCAGGGGGGCCGCCGGATGTCGGGAGGTGCGCCGCGCGGTGTTCACGAGATCGCGCAGCAGCGCGCCCAGCGAGAAGACGTCGACCCGCGGATCCGTCGTGCCCCGCATCTGCTCGGGCGCCATGTAGCCGCTCGTCCCGCCGGCCGTCGCGGGCTGGCCGGCCCGCGCGGCCAGTCCCCAGTCGAGCACGCGCAGTTCTCCAAAAGGGCCCACCATCACGTTTGAGGGCGTGAGATCGCGATGGATGACGCCTCGCGCGTGCGCGAACGATATGGTGTCGCACAGGCGGTCGAACAGCCGGAGCCGATCGGGCAGCTCCGGAATTTCCGGCAGCCGTTTCGCCAGCGTCACGCCGTCGACGAGCGACATCACGTAGAATGCGCGCCCGTCCGGCAGGCGTCCGGCGTCGTGGACGGGCACGATGCCCGCGTGGTCGAGCGACGCGAGCACGCGGGCTTCGGCGAGCAGCGCGTCAAGATTCTGGCCGCCGAACGCACACACCTTGAGCGCGACGTCGCGGCCGAGCAGATCGTCGCGCGCGCGGAAGACGGTTCCCATTCCGCCGGCGCCGATCCGCTCGACGATCATGTAGCGCCCGTCCGGCAGCTCCGGACACTCGACGACTGCCTGCAGGCGGGCGAGTGTACGATCGGTTATCGCCGTCATCGCGGTGTGACGCCGAGCAGCGCGCGCGCCTCGGAGGTGAACTCTTCATCGGTTGCGCAGAGCGCCCGCAAGCTGTCGAGCACGATCTCCCGGAACTCGCGACGGACCCACGCGAGCTGGTTCGTGATTGTCGTCGAGGAGGTGCCGAACTCCTCGGCGAGCGCCGCGTAGGTCGGCCGCGCGCTGTCGCTCTCTTCCAGGTCATACCGGGTAAACACCGCGAGCGCGAGGGTGCGGCCGGTGGCGTCGCATCGGGACCGCAGCTCGTCGACCGCCGCCGCAAACAGGCCTCGAATCCACTCGCGCCGAAAACACGCGTCCGGATCGGCATCCGCGCTCGATGCGGCAACGGGCAGCTCCCGTTCGGCACGCGCGAAGTCCAGCGACTCGATCCGGCAGCCGCCGCCCCGTTTCAGCCTCGCGGCCTGCTGCCGTTCGTTCGACAGGAATCCGTCCAGGCAGGCGCGCACGAACGTGCGGAAGCGCGCCTTCGCCGGGTCGTATCGCGACAGGTACTCTTTTTCGAATGCCCGCGTGAAGAAGTCCTGCGTCAGATCGCGCGCGTCCTCCGCGTCGCGATGCCAGCGCAGCCTGATGTAGGCGTAAACGGGCCGCCAGTAGCCCCGGATGATGGCGTCGTAGGCAGCGGCGCGCGCCTCGGGATCGGGGGCTCTGATGGCGCGCACGACGGAGTGCCGCGTGAGCGGAAACGCATCCGGGTGCGCGCGGAGTGTCATGTTCCGGGGGAACGCGAGTGTAGCATGGCAGGGTGTCTCGATTTCCGGCGTCGGATCACTATGACGGCGAGCGGTTCTTCAATCCTCACGGGGCCGCCGCGCGCCCGTTGACCGACGTCGTCAAATGGCAGCGCACGCGCCAGCGAATCCCCTGGCCGGCCAGCGTCCCCCTCCGGCCGTATGCGCCTCCGCCGTCCGAGGTTCCGCATGGCCGGGCGGCGGTCACATTCATAGGCCACTCCACGTTCCTCATCCGTACTTCTGCGGCGACGTTCGTAACCGATCCCGTGTTCACCAGTCACGCCGGCCCGTTCGGTCGCACGGGTCCGCGGCGCGTTCGTCCGCCGGCAATCGCTGCTGAACGGATTCCTGCGCTCGACCTGGTTCTGCTCAGCCACAATCACTACGATCACCTGCAGCCGTCCTCGTTGCGCTGCATGGCGAGGCACGGCGGGCCCGTCATCGTGACGAGCCTCGGGCTTGGCGCCGGTGCCGCATCGTACGGATTCCGCGACTCCACGGAACTCGACTGGTGGGAATCGTGCGATGTGCCCGGCGGAGGCCGCGTCACGAGCGTTCCCGCGCAGCACTTTTCCGCGCGCACTCCCTGGGATCGCGACCGGACGCTCTGGGCCGGGTTTGTCGTCGAGAGCGGGGGAATGACGATCTACTTCGCCGGCGACACGGGATATTCGCGTCAGTTCGTCGAGATCCGGCAGCGCTTTCCGCAGATTGATCTGTCCCTCATCCCGATCGGCGCGTACGAGCCACGCTGGTTCATGCAGCCGGTCCACGCGAATCCCGAGGAGGCCGTGCGCATCCATCTCGATGTCGGCTCACGGCGAACCATCGGCATGCACTTCGGAACGTTCCAACTGACCGACGAAGGAATCGACGATCCCGCCAATGCGCTGTCGCTCGCGCGTGCGGCTGCCGGGGTGCCCGACGAAGCGTTCGGCATCCTGGATTTTGGTGAGACGAGAATCTTCTAGCGATGAGCGATGAACGATGAACGATGAGCGACCATCGTTCATCGTTCATCGAATCAGAGCCCCATCGAGCGCTGCCGCCAACTGTTCGAGCCCGCCGCGCAGCCGTTCCGTGTCGCCGCCGTAGCCGAGCCGGAAGCGGCCCGGCGCCTCGAAGAAGCGTCCCGGCACGATCGCTGTTTCCCGCTCTCGCAGCAGCCGGTCGACGAACGCGCTCACGTCGTCCACACCCTCGATTGCAGGAAAGACAACAGTACCTGCCGATGGCGCCCATCGCAGTTCGCGGCGCGTGCCCAGGAAGGCATCGACCACCGCCTTGTTTCGCGTGAGGATCGCGTGTGCCCGTGATGCGAGCGCATCGAGATGCGCGAACGCGATTGTCGCCATGCGTTCCGCAACGATCGACCCGGTGCCGTCGACGACGTCCCGTACGCGTCTTACCCGATAGGTGAGATCGTCCGAGGCGATCACCCATCCGCACCGGAGGCTCGACAGCCCGTAGGACTTCGTCAGGCTGTTCGTCGTGACGAAGACGTCGTTCAGCGTCGCGATCGCCGGGCCGGCGGCTGGGGAAACGTCGCGATAGACCTCGTCGACGATGACGTGCGCGTTTATCCGCGCTGCGATGTCGCCGATCTCGGCAAGGGCTGCGGCATCCGCAGCAACGCCGGTCGGGTTGTGCGGGTGCGTCACGACGATGGCGCGGGTTCGCGGCGTGATGGCTGAGCGCACACGATCGGGATCGAGCGCGAACCCGGATGCCTCGGTCCGGTCGAAACGAACCGTCGTGGCGCCCAGCAGCCGTGCGGCACCGGGCAACGGGTCGTAGCCCGGCCGCTCGATCAGCACGTCGTCGCCCGGACCCACGAGCGCCGCGAGCGCGAAGAAGTTGGCGCCGGCCGTTCCCGTTGCCGTCGTGACCTCACTCGGTGTCGCGCCATAACGCGCCGCGATCGCGTCGATCAGTGGCGCGTAGCCGTTGTCGTTGTCGCCGCTGAGCGCGAGCGCCTCGCGCGCCCCAGGCAGATCGTCCAGCGAACACGCCAGGATGTTGCTGCCGCCCAGATCGAACCGCGCATGCGGCCGCGTCTTCGCGTATTCCATGTACGGCGCGTGATATCGAAGGACGCTCATGTCGACGAGTGGCCGGCGCCGGCAGCGCGCGCGGCCGCATCTTTTGCGCGTCCGGCGTACCAGTAGTAGACCGGGATGCCGAGCGCGATGAGGAACCCTCCTTTGGCCGCCGCGGAAGGCGCCGCTCGAATGACGCTGAGAACGACCGCCGCCGCGATTGTGGAGAACAACACCTGGATCACCGGATATCCGGGCGCGCGGAACGCGTTCGCGGGCCGCCGGGCGAGCGGCACCTTGCGGCGCAGCGTCAGCACCGTCGCGACGGTGAGGCCGAAAAAGATCCAGTCGGCGAACACGACATAGTTCGTGAGCTGCTCGTACGTGCCCGTCAGCGCGAGAATGCACGACCAGGTCGACTGCACGATGATCGCGACGCCGGGCGTGGCGTAGCGCGGGTGCAGCCGCGCAAGCGCCGGCACGAAGAGGCCGTCGGCAGCCATCGCGTAGTACACCCGCGTCGGCGCCAGGATCGAAAGATCGAGAAAGCCGAACGTGGAGATCGCAATCGCGACGCTCACGAA
>DATJIW010000114.1:0-2306 GCA_035492775.1 Vicinamibacterales bacterium | reverse complement strand
CCCATCGCCGCCTCGATCGGCCGTGGCACGGTTCCCTCGTTAGGCCTCCGGAGTATCACGACCAGCATCGGGACGTACAGAAACGCGATGTTGGCCACCGCGGCGACCTCGGCGTACGAGTAGAAGTTGCCTGACTGGCGCGCTGGGAACGCTATCCACATCGCGGCATGCGACAGGAGCCCAAGCACCAGGAGCTGTCGCGGCGACATCGGCCACGTAAAAAACACCAGGGCTTCCTGCGGGCCTGGAGTGCCGGGTATGCACGCGAGTGTTGCGAGCCAGCGCGCCTCCGGCCGCCGCCATCGCAGCAGCGCAAGCAACATCAGGAATCCACCAGGCCGGAGCACATACGGTCGAAAATGAGGCTGCCCGCGAATCGCCGTCAGCCAATCGCCTACCCATCCAGGCCTCAACACAAACGCCAGCACGAGCAGCGCTGCGGCAGCCGAAACCGCCGTCACGACGGAGCGGACGGACGACGATGCCGTCAAGACCGGCAGACCGGCGTTAGGCTTGCAGGCGAACGCCCAGCCGAACCACGGGACCATGGCGGCGCATGCCATCCATCCCGACCACTGGACGAGCGACACCGTGAGAAATGCCGGTGCGCTGAGCAGGGCCACGAGCGCCCACACGCCTCGCCGCATCACCAGAAAGGTGAACATGCCGAGTGACGCCGCGGCGAACGTCGCCCGAGCGGCCACGAGAGGCATCAGCGCGAACGGAATTCCGGCGACGACGGCGGGAAGCGGATAGAAGAGCGGAAACGGAAGGGGCCCATGCCCACCGAATCCCGCCGTCACGGCGCGATACGGATTCTCGCCCGCGAGAAGTGCCCGCGACGCCACCCAGATTTGATCGAAATCGGAGACGAACGACGGATCGCGCCGCGCCGACCACGTGACGTACAGAGCCGTCAGTGCGGCCACCACGGCCGCGGCTCCTATCCTGACTGCCGTCGGCGGAGCCGGCCGCTCAGCAACATCCTCCGCGATGTCAGACAGCGCTCGTCGGAATTACCGTAAGGGTGACCCTGGGACGCGACCGGACGTTCCGCTGCGTGACGACGCCGAGTCGGTCCGTGCCGGCTTCGCGTCCACCGTCGCAAGACGTCGGAAGCGCGAGTCCAATCGCATCTGGTCGAACCTCGGGTCACGCAGCGACATGGCCATGTCGACGCCCGTCGGCTGAATGCGTCGCAGCGCCTCGAACGCGCGGGCTCTATCCCCGAGCGCCTCGAACGCGAGGCTCGTGTACGCGCCCTCCGCGACCGTCATGTGTCTGCCCGGTTGCAACTTCACGGCAGCAACGCGTTTGGCCTCCAACCGGACGTCATCCACGTTCGTGCCGCTCGCCGTGACGAAGAACTGCAGCGCACTACTCCAGGGCGAGGCGGTCAGGCGCAGCGAGGTCTCCGCATCGCTCAGGGCGTCCCGGAATTCAGCGAGCTGCATACGGACTCTCGCCCGGAGAGCGTACGCCATGGGATCGTACGAGTCCGCACCAATGCTGGCGTTCACCAGGGCGCAGCTGGGTCCGTAGCGGCGGTGAAAGTACTCGTATTCGGCCAGCGCCCGAAGCGCGGACGCGCGGTTCGCTTCCAGCGCCAACGCGCGACGCAGATGCTGCTCCGCTCCTGCGTCACGACCCAGCCGCATCAGCGTGACACCGTACGCCTCGTGGGCTTCGGCGCTGTTCGGATTCGCAGCGATCGCACGCTCATGGGCGGCAACCACGCCGGCGTAGTTCGACGGATTGCGATATCGCAACAAGACGGCTCGCGCCGTCCATGCGTCGGCGTTGGCACTGTCCTTCTGCAACGCCGCATCCGCGAGCGACATACCCGCGAGCACATTTTCGCCCACAGCGCGGTCGTCGGCTCTTCCCAGACGATCGAGTATTGCGACCCGAGCGCGCGCTGCGCGCGCGGAGGGCACGGCCGAACCAGGATCGGCGGCGATGGCGCGCTCGTACGTGCGGCGGGCAGAGTCGGCGGAAGCGGCATCGTGCTGCGCGAGGAAGTAGTCCCCGCGCACCGCGATCTCGTATGCGTCCGACGACATGCCGAGAGACACTGCCGGCACCCGCGACTGCGATATCTCGGCGACTCCGTCCGCGACCGACTCGACAACCTGCCGGAGCGACGTCCGCGGGTAGGCGAACACGCGCTCCCACCGCGTAACGTCCTTCCCGGATTGAAGAATGCGAACCGTGATATCGACTCGGTCTCGCTGCGGGATTACGTCGCCGAGGACCGCGAACTGGTCACCAAGGCTCGACTGCAACGAGTCGATCCGACCGCCGGC
>DATJIW010000113.1:0-10568 GCA_035492775.1 Vicinamibacterales bacterium | reverse complement strand
GCGGCCGGCGGCCTTTTCGTCGCGTCCTGGTTCAGCCGTCTGCTCGTCGCATTCCTCAACACGCAGAGCACGCAGGTCTTCGTCGATCTGGCGATGGACGCTCGCGTGTTTGCGTTCACTGCGGCCGTCGCGGGCGGTGCCGCTCTCGTCTTCGGCCTCGCGCCGGCGCTCCGCTCAACGCGGTTGTCGCTCTCCGCGACGATGAAATCGGGGGGGCGCGGGACCACCGACGGACGCGAGCGGTTCGGGTTGCGCCGTGCCCTCGTTGTCGCGCAGGTTGCGCTGTCGCTCGTGCTCATCACGAGCGCGCTGCTGCTAGTACGCACCTATCACAATCTCGTGTCGGCCGACCCCGGGTTCCGGCAGGACGGCGTCGTCATCGCGTCGCTGGATCTGCGGCGCGCCGGCGTGGACCCGGCGTCGCGTCCGTCGATGACACGGCGCATCGGCGACGCGCTCGCCGCGATTCCAGGCGTGGACGGCGTGGCCGAGGCGTTCATCGTCCCTGTCAGCGGCGGCGGCTGGAACAACCGCGTCCGCGTCAACGGGCAGCTGATGCCGGGGAATGTCAACCTGAACCTGATTTCGGCGCGGTACTTCTCGGTGCTCGGGACTCCTATGATCGCGGGACGGACGTTCGATTTGCGCGTGGACACACCGGAATCAGAGCCCGTCGCGATTGTGAACGAGGCGTTCGTTGCGAAGTACTTCTCCGGCGGGAATCCGCTTGGACGCAGGTTCGAAACGGAAGCGCACGCCGGCGAACGCCCGACGTACCGCGTGGTCGGGATCGTGGCGAATACGAAGTATGGGGATCTGCGCGAACCGTTCGCGCCGATCGCCTATCTGGCGCAGTCGCAGCAGAAAAGCACCGGACCGTTCACGGCCTTCCTCATCCACACGACACTGCCGCCTGCCGGCGTCAGCAATTCGATGACAGCGGCCATCACGCGCGTCAATTCGGGGATCCTCGTCCAGTACCAGACGCTCACCAGCCAGATCGCCGACACGCTCGTGAGCGAACGTCTGATGGCGGCGCTGTCACTCTGCTTCGGCGTTCTGGCGCTCGTCATCGCCACGATCGGTCTGTATGGCGTCATGTCGTATATGGTCGCGCGCCGGCGGTCGGAAATCGGCATCCGGCTGGCGCTCGGCGCCGAGCGGTCGCGCGTCGTCGGCATGATCGTGTGCGAAGCGCTCATCCTGTTGAGCGCAGGCGCCCTCATCGGCATCGCGTTATCGGTGGCGTCGGCCCGCGCCGTCGCGGCGTTGTTGTTTGGATTGCAGCCGTCGGATCCACTCACGATGGCCATCGCCGTTGCAAGCCTCGCGATGGTGAGTCTCCTGGCGAGCTGGCTGCCGGCGCGGCGTGCAGCCCGTGTGCCGCCGACCGTCGCGCTGAGAGAGGAGTAGTCAGACCGCCACTGTCGCCGCCGCCCAGCCTGCGGGGTCCTTGTCGGACTGGAAGACATGGGCGATGTCGACGTGCAGGCTGTTTCCGTCCCTTCGAACAGGAAAGCGATCCATGTTGCGTGTCGCGCGGCCGCTGACGTGGACGCCATCCGGTTGATAGTGTGAGTCGTGCTTCGTGCACTCGAACTGATTGTGCTGCGGCACCCAGCGCACGGCCGCGCTTTGATGCGGGCATGCCAGCGAGAGCGCGAACACATGCCCGTTCGCGCGGACGAGAATCACCTGCGCATTGCGATCGACGGTGATGCCATCGGCGGCGGGAAGGGGATAGACGCGGTCGTCGCCGGCCTGCGCTCCATCGACCGTCGTGATCGGTGCGGCCAGCACGTCGCGGCCAATCCCCATCGCCGCAAGCGCCCCGGCGAAGCAACCGATCGTCTGTATGAATTCTCTTCGTGAGCCCACGGCGGCCTAGATATTCGGCAGTCCGGCGCCAGCGAGCGTGATCAGGAACCAGAGCGCCAGGCTGATTCCGGCCGTCCAGCGCATCGTGCGGCGACTCCCCTGGCCAAGCGGTCTCCCGCCTCGCCCAACGCGGACGAGCAGCGCGCCGTTGATCATCAGGACGGCAACCATGCCCATCTTGATCCAGAACAATTTCGACGGCGCATACGTGGCGACATCCGCCGCGAACAGCAGCACACCGCTGACGATCACCGCGGCCAGGCCCGCAATGACGATGCGATGCGTGTTGTGGATCGCGTCGATCTGCTCGCGTGTGACGCACCGGCCGCCACGTGTGGCCTTGAGCGTCGCGCGGTCGGCGACCACTGCGGCGCCTCCACCACCGACCAGTCCTGCGATGTGGACGAACGCGACGAATGTGCGGAGAACCGGCGAACCGCTGTACACGGTGGACCAGAACGTGACGACGTGTGACACCGCCGAGGCCATTGGCTTCACCTGCTCCCGAACAGCATCAGCAGGTAACCCGCGGTGCCAATGCCAATCGACGTGATCGCCATTGCGCGATGCAGTTGCGGATCTCCCGGTGCGGACCGGAATCCCCCACCAGGAGCGGTCAGCGGCGTGATTGCGAAGCCCGCACCGCTCGCGAGCATGAGGATGCTGTGCGTCAGCCGGAGTTTGCGCTGGTTCGGGTCCTTGCTGGATTCCATCAGATTCATCACACCGGTGACCGCCTGCACACCGTACAGGCCGATGATGCTCGTGCCTATGACGACGTGCGCGGTCGTCTGGCCGGTGTGCCGGCTGGCCGGATAGTTGTTGTACAGCGATTGCCCCAGCGCCAGCTCCGTTGCGAAGAGCGGGAGCGTGGCGAAGCTCGCAACCTTGTGGATCTTCGCCCGTGTCTTGTAGGCGTCGCTGTATTCGATGGCGACCGGCCTTGGCGCCGGGGACTGCGCGTCGAAAGCCGCGGGCGGGAAGGTCCGAAATGCTTCAGCGATGGCCCTGTGAATCGGCTCTTCGGTTTGGGCGAACGCTTGATGCGCCGGGACTATGACGAGGGCGAGCAGGGCCCCGATGGCCAGTGGTGTGCGCATGCAGCTCCTGTCGAGGGGCACGTCTCCAGACCCGCGTCTGGAATGGGGGCGGAGACGGCGTGAGCAATCCACCTGCCACGCCCGTTAGACCTGCGCGCGAGCGTTCGTATCCCCCGGCGTCATCCGCCAGCTACAGGATCAGTCATCTGCTCCGGACACGAGTGATGTGGTGCACGTTTCTTGCGTCAGGCGGTTGGTATGGCGGAAATGACCGACCACGAGCTCACTGAGGCGGAAAAGCGCGAGAGCGTCATCAGACTGGCGTTCGACGGTGATCCTTCGAAGCTGGACCGTTTCGTCGACCTCATACGCGAATACATTCCCGAGGACACCGGGGTCGTCCTGCGGGGGAGCGCTGTCACCGGTTACCGATGGAAGGACGGGGCGCCGTTCGATTCCGACGGTCCCGGCACGAGCGACCTCGATCTGACGCTCGTCGGCACGCGCATCCTCGATTTTTACAAGGTGTCCGGCTTCTTCGTCCCCGGCGTGCACTCGCGGCCGTTGAGCGACGAGGATCCCGACATCGCGCCGGAACTCGTGCCACTGCGGGAGCGGCTGATGGCCATGGTGCACAGGCCGGTGAACATCCAGGGCACGCGCGACTTCGTGATGTACGTTCGCGGCGAGCTGATCGGCCAGCCGTACCTCACGCTCATCGACAAGCCAGAGCAAGAGTGAAACTCCTCACGTACAACATCCGCCACGGCGGTGTCGGACGCGCCGAGCCGATCGCGGAGGTGGTCGCACGGGCGTCTCCCGATATCGTGATTCTGCAGGAAGCGACCGTTCCGGCGGTCGTCTCGGAGCTGGGTCGACGGCTGTCGATGCAGGCGGATTGCGGTGCTCGGCAGTCGCTTGGTTTTCTGAGCCGGATACCGATTGCGCGCTACGCGTGGCACCACCCGCGCATTTCGCGGCACGCCTTCCTCGAAGTGCAGCCCGAGGGCACCGAGTTTCGCATCTTCGGCCTGCACTTGAGCGCGGTGCACTCGGCCTGGACGGAGCATCGTCGCACGATGGAATTGGGCGCCCTGCTCCGCGCGATCGCGGCGCACCAGCACGGGTTTCACGTGCTGGCGGGCGACTTCAACACGCTCGCGCCCGGCGAATATCTGGATGTGGGCAAGCTGCCCGCACGCTTGCGCGCGCTCGTCTGGTTGAGCGGCGGACGGATTCGTTGGCGCACCATCCGCCGCGTGCTCGACGCCGGGTACGTCGATGCGTTCCGCTCGCTGCATCCGGATGCCCCCGGGTCGACCTTCCCGGTCTGGGATCCGCACATCCGCCTGGATTATCTGTTCGTGCCGAACGCGTGGCGGGCATCGGTGTTATCGAGCGAGGTGATCACCTCCGGACCAGTGCGTGAGGCGTCCGATCATCTGCCGCTGCTGACCGAGCTGGCCGTCCGGTAACCGCACAAAGCTTTCACTAAGAGGCCACGGAGGCCACGGAGGCACCGGCGGGCGCGCCGGCCTCCGGCCGGCGCCGGGTCAGAGGAAAACACGCGAGAGACAAACAACGCCGCATTTCGATCCCGTTGTTTGTCTCTCGCGTGTTTTTCTCCGACCGCCGCGCAACGCGCGGCGCCCGCCGGTGCCCTCCGTGCTCTTCGTGGCCTCTTAGTAGAAGGTCCCGCGTGGCCTCAGCAGCTCCCCGTGGCCTCCAACTACGCCACCCGCCGAACGGTCAGATACAGGGGGCCTACGCCGATGAGCAGCAGCATCGGGTAGGTGAGCTTCCCCGGCCGGTTGATGACTTCGAAGCGCACCTGCTCGCCGACCTTCACGTCGAAGTCGATCGTCTTCCAGACGAACGTATTGTTGAAGCGCAGACGGTGGGGACCGGGCTCGAGTTCGGTTGTGACCGTCTCGCCGAAGAGCAGCATCCCCAGCTTCCGATCGTCGAGGGCGACGTAGATCTGCCGGTTCTTGAAGTCCTCGTCGGACGTCCTCACGATCGTGAGCGACGCGGGCTGCTGGTTGTAGAGGCGCTCCCAGTATTCGATATCGTCCACGAGCGCCTCGAGCTCGTCGGTAATGACGGCGGTCGACATCCGTTCGCGAGTCTAATCAGAGGGGCGCTTCGCTGACAACTCCCAATTCCCAACTCCCAACTCCCAACCCAACTCCCAAGTTGGGAATTGGGCGTTGGGCGTTGGGAGTTGTCTCAACGCTCCTGATTCCCTCCATCCCTCCATCCACACCAGGACGGCGTTGCGAGCCAGTCCATGCCGGTGTCGCCGATGGGGGCGCCGGGCGGCGCGTCGAATGTCGAGGGTGACGTGATCGGCGCGGCAGGCCGCTCCAGGAACCGCTTGATATCGGCATTCATGAGCTCCTGCGCGGCGACGTCCTCGGTGTGCGTCGCATCGAGCCCGTGATTGCCGTGGATGTCAGCGAGCGCGGTGGATGCGATGGCCCGCACCTGCGGCATCGACGCGCCACCGGCCAGCCAGATCAGCCGTTCGACGAGCGCGCGCGAACTGGCGCGGCGGATCTCCAGCTCATACGGATTGTTCGCTGGGACCTCGAATGTTGCCTTCCGGAGCCGCTCGATCACGTCTGCGAGGCCCGGCAGCGACGGATCCATCGCGTGCTGTGCGACCATGCGCGCTGCGCGTTCCGGCTCGAGCACGAATCCAATCGTGACGTCAGCGGCAGTCGACGCGGGGCTGATCGGATCGAAGGTATCGCCCGTGTAGCGCGCGAACAGCTCGCGGTGACGCGCCCAGCCCGACGGACGCGGGGGGATTTTGTCCAGCGCGGCTTTCGGCAGCGCCAGCTCTGACGGCTTCAGCGTCGCCATCAGTGCATCCAGCGCTTCCGCCTGCAGGTTGGCCGGCTCCCACCTGGTCGGCGTTCGGCCGTCGCCGCGGAACGCATAGATGTAATCCTGGCCGCCCAGCATCGAGGCCGCGGCTTCCACGGCGTAGCGGTGATACATGTAGAGCGGCACCAGCGCTTCTTCCATCGTCGCCATCGGCTGGTCCTTTCGGATCACCGTTTCGTCGAAGCGATCAAGTGCCGCGCGGCGGATCTTCATGACGCGGTTCAACTCCGCCGCCTGGTCGACGCCGTTCGACCACTGGTCTACCTTCGGATTCGCATCGAGATCCTGGTTCGTCATGTACCGCAGATCCTGCGTCCACGCATCGTCGAGGATCTTTCGCAGCGCGGCCCTCTCGTCGGTGCCCTTCGGGAAATCCTGATACCCGTAGGCGATGGCGACCTTGTCCCATGCGCCGATGCCGACGGCATAGGCATCCGACAGATCGATCGTCCCGTCATCGCGCAGCTTCTCGAGCGGGTGCGGGTAGTCCATCACCGAGATGCGTCCTTTCGAGCTGTCGTAGTACTCATGGCCGAGCCCGAGCGTGTGGCCGACTTCATGGGCCGCAAGCTGGCGGATGCGTGCAAGGGCGGCCTCGGTTGGCGCTGTCGGATTCTCGGCGCCGTTCTTATACGGAGCGAGCAGTCCTTCGAAGATCAGGTAATCCTGCCGATCTCGAAGGGATCCGAGTGTCACGGTCGCCTTGATGATCTCGCCGGTGCGCGGATCCGCGAGGCTGGCACCCGAACTCCAGCCGCGCGTGGAGCGGTGGACCCAGTTGATCATGTTGTAGCGGATGTCCATCGGGTCGGCGCCCTCCGGCAGCAGATCGACCTTGAAGGCGTTCCGGAATCCGGCGGCCTCGAATGCCTGATTCCACCAGCGTGCGCCTTCGAGAAGGGCCGATCGGATTGGTTCCGGCGTGCCGCGATCGACGTAGTACTGAATCGGCTTGACGACGTCGCTGACTTTCGCCGAGGGATCGACCTTCTGAAGGCGATGCCGCCGGATGAAACGCTGGACGATTTGATCGCCGAGCGGCGCGGAGTAGTCGACGTACTGCATCGCACTGTAGCCGGCGCGCGGGTCATCCAGCCGCGGCTTGTAGTTGTTGTCGGGCAGCTCGGCGAACGTCGAATGTTCGCGCAGCGTGACCGCGTCGGGCGAGGGCGTCACGCTGGCGACGCTGCCCGAGAACAGCCCGAAGCCGCCATTTCCACGTCCCGTGGAAATCGGCGTGTCGACGGGCGGCGGGCCCTGAACGGGGCCGACGGCCCCTCCGCGCCCGCCCCCGGCGGCTTCGTTCGCGAACGTCAGCATCGCGTCGACTTCGGTGTTCTTCGGGAAGACCTTCGTCCACTGCATGTCGATGGCGCTGCGCGTCCGATCGACGCGGTAGGTCCCCGGCCGCATCCGCGGCCCGGCGTTCATCACGTCACGCAGGAAGAAATCAGTGGCGTCGACGAGCACGCGCTTGTCGGTTTCGGCTGCGACGGTGAAGCCGTACAGAACCGACGTCGCAAAGGCGTCCTGAACGGCGCGAATCTCGTCGGGGTTCGCACTCGTGGCGCGCCACGTGTAGTTCGGCTGGACGAGCATCACGCGCGGACCGACCCGCTGGAACTTGACGACGCGGCCCTGTCCGGATTCACCGCGGTCGAGGCCGATGTCGTTCGATCCAAGCCCGGAAGTCAGACCGGTCGCGTAGAGCATTTCGGTATCGAACTTGCCGATCTCCATCCAGAGCGATCCGTTCTTGTCGTCCCAGTAGAGAGGCATGTAGCCGTCGAGCTTCTGCATGCCCGCGGTGCGTTGTTCGATCGAGGGCGGCGGCCCTCCCGCGTTCGCGGGTGATTGGCGGCCGGCCTGTGCCGCCTGTTGCGCCAGCGGTGAGGCAAGCGCGGCGGTAAACAGACAGACGGTCAGCGTGAATAAAGACTTGTGACGTATTGGCATGGCGCGGAATTATATCGAGCGCGCCAGGCTTCGGGGATTTGATGGTGCGGAGGGGGCTCAATCAAGCCAATCCCCAACTCCCAATTCCCAACTCCCAATTCCCGATTCTTGGTTCCCAACTACCCAAGGAGAGGTTCCTCGAGTAGTTGGGGTTTGGCGGCGTTGCCGAGCGCGCGGGACGCGCCCTAGGGCTTGGTGATGGTGACCGAATTCGCGACGTTCTTCGTCGCGCTGTACTGGAGCGTCGAGCTCTGGAGGTTCGTGATCGTGAAGGTCGTCGATACCGTTTTCGTCGACAGCTTCGCGCTCTGAATGCTGCAGCTGCCGGACGTGGTGGTGACGCACGATCCGGTCGTGCCGTCGCTCCACCTTCCAGTGACGGTGACGCCGGATTTCGCACCGGCGTCGTTGCCTGCGGAGATCGCCGCTGTGGCGCGCCACTGCGCCTTACCGATTGACGACTTCGATCCGGTCAATCCCGTGACCCAGACGTGCGTCGTGTCGGGCGGCGGCTGCGTCCCCTGGGTGGTCGTCGTTGCCGTGTTCGAGTAGGCCGATGCGAGCGAGCCGTTCAGCGCCTGGACACGGTAGCTGTATGACGTCGACGCTGCGAGGCCCGTATCGCTGAACGTGATCGTGCCGGCCGGCTTGGAGCCGATCTGTGCGAAGTTCGAGCAGTTCGCGCCGCTGCAGCGCTCGATCGAGAAGCTGGTTTCGTCGGTCGAGTTGTCCACCCACTGCAGATTGATCTGCGACGACGAACCCGCAGTTGCCGTCAGACCGCTCGGCGCATTGGGCGGAACGGGACCGCTCCCGCAGGAGCCGAGGTGGAACGAACCGACGTTGGTCCGCCATCCGGCGCTCGTCGCGCCCGACGTGTAGTACTCGGTCGTGTACCAGAAGGTGCAGCCGTCGGTCGGATCGACCGCGAGCATGCTGTAATCACCCCAGCGGCCCGACGAGTGCGTCTGCGAGCCGGACCCCGTCTGCAGGTCGCTCTCGGTGACGGTCAACGTATTCAGGGCGTCGCCCGCGAGGCGTCCGCTGAATCGAATGCCCGGGAAGATCGTCGCATTCGACACGCTGTAGCCGACGCCGAGGTTCCCGTCCTTGTCCATCGCGACGCTGCCCATCCACCGGTTCAGCGTGTCGGACGGTGCGAACGTCCCCTGCTGATAGAGGACCGGCGTCGTGCCCGGGCTGCGGATTTCGTACCACCGCACGCCGCCGCGGTTCGAGCCGACGTTGACGGTATGGTTCGTCACGAGGCTCTCGTGATCGCCGAAGTTGCGGTACTGCAGCCGGTACATCATGCGATCCGCGATGGCGTCGATTTTCACGGTCGTTCCCGGCTGCGGGATGCAGTTGCGCGAGCCGTTGCACATGTTCGAGTTGAAGCTCGAGGTCGCCAGCAGCGCCTTGCGTGTGAACGTCGAGTTGGCCGTGTTGGCCCAGTCCACGTGGAACTGCCAGAGCTGCAGCTCGGTGGGTGTGTCGTCGAACTGGATGTAGTATTCGGGCGATCCCGCCGGCGGGGCCGCGCCATCGATGTCGGCGGGCAGCATGCCGCCAAGCGACGTGTCGTTGACCATATCGAAGTACACCATCCGTGCCGTCGGATCGGCTGCCAGCATCTTGTCGCGTTCGAACACCGCGACGCCTTCACCACCCCACGAGATGCCGTTCACGAACTGGTTCGTCGACATGTAGTACCCGTCGGTCCACACGCCGAACTTCGGGTAGTCGTTCATTTTCGAGAACGAGTACGAGTAGCGCGCCCAGGATCCCGTCGGATCGCCCGTCCGCGACACGGCGATGCACTGGTAGTACGGGCCCTTGGGATAGTTCGGCAGCGCGAACTGCGACATGAACCAGCGGTTTGCCGCTTCGTCGTAGAGGACGATCGGGTCGCCGTCGTTGTCCGTTTCGCACGCACCGCCGAAACCCTGCCACAGCGTGCGGCCGCTCGCCGGCGCCATGGCGAGGCTTCCATTCTTGTTGTAAATCGCGAAAGTCAGGTTGACCCACTGAATGTAGTGGTTCGGCCCCACGTCGCCGTTCGTATCCGGCGGCAGCACGCCATCGTTGTTGCCCACCCCTTCGAACCCGTTGGGCCCCTGAATCGCATGCGCGCCTGGCGCATAGGTTTGCAGCGCGCCGTCTTCCGGCCCGGGCGAGGACTTCGGTCCGCCGCGGAGCGGCATCGGGGCGTGCGGCGTCTCCTCTTTCTGCTCGCCGGGCGGAATCCTCTTCATGTCGCGTAGCGGCGGCGTGACGTCCTGGTGATCCGGATGGACGATGGTCGCCTTGCGCGCCTGGCCGGGCGGCGACGCTGGCGGCTGCGCGAACCCAACGCTCGCGAACGAGACAACTGTGACGGTGCTTACCGCGACGAGTAGTCGGTGCATGGTCCTGCCTTTTCGCTGTTCGAGGATGACGGCGCAGCCCGACGCGGCCGCCTGCGCCAGCGGCAGGACATGATACAACGGCCGTAACTGTCACAGCCAGCTACAGTTTTGTCACTGAAACAATGCGGTCCGGACCAGAAATTAGTCTCTCGTCCCACCGACAAAATGTGATGCTCTAGGGGAGTACCTTGCCGGGGTTCATCAATCCGAGGGGGTCGAGCGCGTGTTTGATCGCACGCATCACGTCCAGCGCGGCGGCGCCATGCTCGGCTTCGAGGAAGCGCATCTTTCCGAGGCCGACGCCGTGCTCGCCGCTGCACGTGCCCCCCATCGAGAGCGCCCGTTCGACGACTCGATCGGTGATGCGGTGTGCTTCGGCGATGTCATCCGGATC
>DATJIW010000112.1:0-6956 GCA_035492775.1 Vicinamibacterales bacterium | reverse complement strand
CTGAAAGGCGACGTGCGCTACTACCACTCGTTCCAGAAAATCGATCTGCTCGGCATAGGCATCGATCTCGGTCAGAACAAGCTCGATTTCGGCCGCGCCGCATTGGGCGTGCTTTTCAGGTTCTGATGCACGCGGCCATCCGCACGCAGGCCTGCTCGCAACGATGAGTGAGATCATCTACGCAGGACGGCGGCTGTGGAAGGATCGGTGGTCCACGGCCGCCGCGATCCTCGTTTCTGCACTCGGCGCCGGCTTGAACACCGCCCTGTTCGCGATCGTGTACGGCGTGCTCCTGCGGCCGCTTCCCTATTCCGACGCCGATCGGCTCGCCGTCATGGACGTCTCGGTCTCCGTCGCCAGCCTGCCCGAGTGGCGCGCGGCACTTCCCGCCTTCTCGAGCGTGTCGGGCTACGCGAGCGAAGGCTTCACGGTTCGCGGGATATCGGAGCCGCGCTTCCTGCCGGTCGCCGTCGTGGACGAGACGTTCTTCGCGACGCTCGGCACTACGCCAGCAGTCGGACGAGTCTTCGCTACCGACGACGGTCCCGCTGTTGCCGTCGTCAGCGAGCGCTTCGCCCGCGGCATCGAAGGATCCGTCGCTTCGCTGATCGGGCGATCGATGACGATCGGCGACGCCTCGGTGACCGTCATCGGCGTCATGCCGGCGCGTTTCGCGTTTCCGTCAGATGGAACTGACGTCTGGATTCCTGCGGCGGCAGTCCGTGGTGTCGCATTCGACCGATCGAACGACGAGCGTCGTCTGCGGCTGTTCGGCAGGCTGTCGCGCGGCACGACGATCGCTGCCGCACGTGTGCAAATGGAGCGCGCGCGTACTGCGCTCGACCCGCAGGCGCGGCACGCGGAAGAAATGACTGCCAACGTCGAATTGCTGCGCGATCGGCTGCTCGCTCCCGTCCGGCCGATGCTGCTGGCATTCACCGCTGCAGCCGCCATCGTCCTGCTGGTGGCGTGTGCCAACGTCGCCACCATCCTGGTCGGCCGCACCGTCGCCCGCCGACGCGAGCTGGCGATTCGAATGGCCATAGGTGCCGGCCGCGTGCAGATCCTCATGACGACGTTCGCGGAGGCGCTCGCGATCGCGGCCTTCGGTGGTGTCGCCGGTCTCGCCCTCGCTTCGGTCGCGGTAGTCACGATCAGGACCTGGGCCGCCGGCATCCTCCCTCGTCTGGCGGACGTCCGCCTGGACTGGCCGGTGCTGCTGTTCGCCGTCCCGTTGACGGCGGTGTCGGCGGCCGCAGCGGCGCTTCCGGCAGCACGCGCGATCGAACCGCCCGCAACGATGCTGCGCACGGCTGCCGGCGACACCCCGCGCGGCGTCAAGGTGCGGACCGCGCTCGCAGTTCTTCAGGTTGCGCTTTCGGTGGTGCTGCTGACGGCCGGCACGCTGCTCACCCGAACGATGCAGGGCCTGCTGCGCGACGACGTCGGCGTGGAGCGGAGAGGCGCCATCGTCTCGCAGCTGATGCTGGGCGACGCGATGAACTTCAAGGCGGCAGACGGGCGGCCGCGGCTCGATCGCATTCTCGAGCGCGTACGGGCGATCCCGGATGTTGTGGCCGCCGGCGCCGGCAGCAGCCTTCCGCCCAATCACGCCACGCTCGTAATGACCGTGAATTTTCGCAGCGAGAGCGGCAGCTCGGAGACACCTGAACTGACGTTCGCCTCGGTGACCCCGGGCTACCTCGAGGCGCTCGGCACGCGCCTCTCGAACGGCCGCTACTTCGACGAAACCGACCTTCGCCGCGGGGATCTCGTCGTGATGCTCAGCGAATCGGCTGCACGCGCGCTCGCTCCCGGAATGGACACGGCCGCACATCAATTGAGCATCTTCCTGCCGGGCCTTCGCGCGCGCGGCAAAGCGACGGTGATCGGCGTCGTGGCAGACATCAAGTACTCCGGCCTTGCGGACAGGCCGGGGCCGGCCGTTTACGTCCTGTGGCAGGAGCTGCCCGCTAGCCAGCTGTATGTTGCGGCGCGCACGCGGGGCGACACGCGACTGCTCGAATCCTCGTTGCGCTCGGCGATCCACGAGGCCGATGCCCGAACGCCGCTGATGCCGGTACGGACGCTCGAAGAAGTGATGGAGCGATCCGTGGCAGACCGCAGGCTCCGCGCCGTCGTCGGCGCGGGTGTGGCGATACTTGCGTTTGCCATCGCTCTCGTCGGTCTCGCCGGCGGCCTGGGGCGCGTCGTGGTCGAGCGACGGCGCGAACTCGCTATCCGCGCCGCGTTGGGGGCGACGCCGTCGCGAGCCGCCGGATCCGTCATGCTCGACGCCGGCGTCATCGTGCTGCTGGGCGTTCTGGCGGGGGTCGCCGCGGCGTGGCTGACCTCGAACGTCGTCAGCGCATTCGTCTGGGGCGTCAGCGCGCGCGATCCCGTCACCTTTGCGGCTGTCGCCACCGTAGTCGCCGGCATCTCCCTTCTGGTCTGCTATATCCCTGCACGCCTGGCGGCCAGAGCGAATCCACTGGAGTTGATGCGGGCAGAATAGGCATAGAATGCGCCTCGGAGGACGAGATGACCTCACGAACCATGCTATGCGCGCTGCTCGGGGCCGTGCTCGCCATCGTCGTCGTGAGCGCGCAGCAGGCGGAGCCCGGCAGGTGCCCCGGTGATTCGAAGCTTCTGAACGGCGGACCAACCCTTGTGCAGGGTGACGGGCCAGGCACCTGGTGGGGACTGGTCATCGGCGGACTGGAGGCCGCCGGTTTCGATACCGACGAACAAAAACTCGAGTACCTCAGTCAGGTTTTCGGGACGCCTTTCAGCACACTGGACGAAGCCAAGGCGTACAACCTCGATCTCGTCGAATCGGGGTGGGATCTCAATCAGAACGGATACGTCTGCGCCTTCGAACTGCGCGGGACGCGCGCCTATTCGGGCGATCCGCTTCTCAATCTCACGACCTTCGGCATCAGCGACGACAAGGTCGCGCGGAAGGACTAGACGGCCAGCGTCATGAACTGCGCGTGAGCGATCGGCTCGGCACCGATTCCACGATAGAACTCCAGCGCCAGTCCGTTTTTCTCGTGCACGGCCCAGAACAGCAGTGTGCCGCCCGCTTCGCGGCACATCGCCGCCGCATGCTGCATCAGGGCCCTGCCGATCCCCTGACGCCTGGCTTGTTCGTCCACGGCGAGATCGATCACGAACAGGAACCGGGCCGCGCCATCCGTGTCGTAGCCGAACGTGTAGAGCAGGTGGCCGACCACGACTCCGTCCTGCACCGCGACCCATCCTGAAAACGCCGGCCGATCGCCGAAGCCGTCGCGCCGGTACGCTGCCGCGTTGAAGCGGAAATCAGTTTGATCGCCGATCGAGCGGAGGTGCGCGGCGGATTGCGCATACAGCCGTTCTATGCTGTCTGCATCGTCGGGCGTAATCGCGCGGACGACTGGCGGCCTGGACATCAACCTGGATCATGTTCCGGCGAAGCCGGAATATTCCTGCGTTACGCCGGCACTCGGGGTGACGGGCTGACTTCAGCGCGACGGTGAAAGCGAACGGTCAGCCACGACGAACGTCCGCGTCAGTGCCTGACCTGACGCGCCAAACGGATCCTCGCCAGCGGCCGTCTTCACCAGGACGTCTCCCCCATTCCCCGCTCGAACGACGATCGAACGCTCGGCAGTGAACGAGAGCCGCTCGTCGGCCGCAATCACGGCTTCCACTTTCTTCTGATCGTCGGCCACGACGCGGATCCACACGGGCGCAACGGTTCGCAGGTCCACCCGGACGGTGCCGGCAGGCGGAGCAGAAGGTGCGGTAGATGGAAGCGCGGCGGCCGGCGCGGCCGTTACCGGCGGAGCCACGGTCGACGGCGACCGTGGTGGCGCGACGTCGGGTTTCGCCGTCACATTCGCCGGCGAAGCCGATGGGGGACGCGTGCGAGCGCGATAGCCCGGCACAGCCAGCGCTATCACGATGATGGCGGCCGCGGCTATCGCCAGGAACGTATCCCGCGCACCGCGGCGCCGGAAGATCGTCGCCACCATTCGGGAATCGTTCGTCACAATGGGAACCGCTCTGGGCGTCAGCAGTCGTTCCCGAACGAGCAACCAATGTTCGGTGTCGGGTGAGCTGCCCTGCTGCGGCTGTGCGGCCGGTGTCTCGTGAGTCTCGATCTCGTGCCCGGCGGCGGGGGAAGGCGGAGGCTGGAAGGCTTGAATGAAGCGATCGAATTCTTCCGACTTCTTCTGGCGTATCTGCCGAGCCGCCCCGATTTCGTCGCGTAACCGGTCCAGCTCTGCGAGCGCAGCCTTTTCGTCAAACGGCGATGGATGGTCTGTCACGCGTCGCCATTATCGCACCTCAGCCGCCGACCTGGTCGCGGAATCAGCAGTCGCTTGTCAGCTGCGTCGACGACGCGTCAACAATCCGGCCACGCCGGTGCTCAGGAGCAGGAGCGACGCGGGCTCGGGCGTCGGGTTTGCCGATTCGCCGAAGGCGATCGCCGCTGCGGGCGAGACCCCCGCGAACCAGCGATCCCGATTCTCCAGCGAAACAAGTCCGCGGAACACGCTGCTGAAGACACCGGTCCCGGTGAGATCAATCGTGAACAACGGCGGCCGGGTCGTATCGTTGGTGCTGAACGCCGACAGCGTTCCGGAAAGAATACCCGGTGCCGTGAAGACATGCTCGGTCGGCGTGACGGGAGGTGCCGTCACGGGGCTTGTGGTGAACGTCAGCTGCCCTGTCATGAACACCCGGCCATAATCGGTGCCGTCGAGCGTCACCGGGAAGCCGAACGTCGAGAAGTCCTCCGGCACGGCGTGGACGACGAACGACGCCGTCTCACCCGGCAGGATTTCGAGCGGGGCGAACGACCCCAGCACGGTCAGCGAAATCGAGGTGCCTGGACCCGTCATCTCGAAGCCGGTGATGTCGTCGCCGATGTTTCCTACGCCGCCGGTAATCACGACGGGGTCGGCGAATGCGGCCGGACTGGATCCTGCGACTGACACTGCCACGCATGCGATGAGGATCGACGCGCGCATGTAACCTCCCCGGCCCGTTGTGGGAAACGGCGTGGCGAAGATCAGCACACGACGACCGATCCGCGCGCCATTCCGACGTGGCCGGTGTGCCAGGGGCAATGCGGATGCCGTCGCCGCCGGCGGGGGTGCGCGTTATGGCGTGCTATGATTTATCGGATCAGCAGTTCTTCCGAAGGTCCCCATCGTCCAGAGGCCCAGGACGTGGCCCTTTCAAGGCCAAAACACGGGTTCGAATCCCGTTGGGGACGCTAATACTTTCCGCGCTCGTAACCCTGCTCACGAAGCCTCCCCCGTAATCGGCCGCAGCCGCAAAAGCTGGATCGGCGGCCCACCCGTCGCGCCGCCAGCTGGGTTGATTTTTCACGCGGGTATCCGCGAAGGACCCGCGTTCTTCACCGTAACCGTATGGGAATCGCGAGAGGCTTACGACAGGTTCGCACCCGTGTTCGCGGCGGCGATGAAAGCACGCGGTTTGGAATTCGGGACGCCGGAGATCTTCTCGTCAGGCGTGAGCGATGCGCATCGATGGACACACGGCCGAACGTTCCTCACCGAATGGGTTCGGCGGGTGTGCCTTCGCGATAGACCGGCGGCTTTCGATCCCGGGGCGTCAACAACGTGTACGCGTGTCCCTGCGAACCTGCGGCGAGATCTTTCTTCGCCGCGTCGATTGCACTTGGTGTCTTGAACAACTCGATCGCCGCCGACGCCAGCGTCTTGGCTGCGACGGGGATTGCTTCGAGTCCAGCAGTCGCGGCGCCGACCGTGGCCTGCCAGGTGTGAGGCGCCAGCGGATATGGCGAGGCCGACACCGCTAAACGTTCCGTTGCAACGGTCCAACTCACGTTTCCGAGATCAGTCGAATACGCTTCCTGTGCCGGTTCCCGCGGCAATGCGATCACTTCGGGACTCACCGGCTGCGGATCACGGCCGGCGCTCTCGAGCAGCTTGTGCGCGAGGACCTTCTCTTCGTCGCGAAACGCCGGAGCGCCGACCAGATGCAGATTTCGATCGAGAACCTCTGCGAGCGGCCGGTTCGGCAGCACTTCCGGCTGATCGTTGTCGACGCGCACATCGAGCTGCGTACGCGTCATCATTGCTGCCCCTTTGCCGATTTCGGAAATCCACTGCACGATCTCTGTCAGTTCGTCGTGCTTGTTCGCGCGGACGATGTACCAGGACTCGGCGTCGGCTGGTATCACGTTGGGCTCGTTGCCACCGTTCGAGATCACGTACTGCACGCGGGCATCTTCCTTCAGCTGTTCGCGTAGCGCGTTGACGCCGGCGTCCATGAGTTCGACGGCGTGTAGCGCGCTTCGCCCCTTGTCAGGCGCCACCGACGCGTGTGAGGCGACGCCCTGGAAGCGAAAGTGCAGCTCCGCCATCGCTTTGGTGTATTCGAACTCGGTCCGCGTGGTGGAGGAGGGATGCCACCCAAGCAGCACGTCTACGTCTTTGAACACGCCCGCGTTGAGCATGAAGTCCTTTCCGCCTCCACTCTCTTCGGCCGGCGTGCCGTACACGCGGATCGTGCCCACCGTGTTCGTTCGCTTCAGGAATTGGGCGACAGCAATCGCCGCGGCCGCTGTGCTCGGCCCGATTAGATTGTGCCAGCACGCGTGACCGGGGCCGCCGGCGACGACCGGCTCGCGGACAGACGCGACTTTCTGCGACATGCCGGCAAGCGCGTCCTCTTCCGTCCAGAACGCGACCACCGGTTTCCCGCTGCCGGCACTGGCCACGAACGCGGTCGGCATGCCCCCGACGCCGACCGTGACAGCGAATCCATCGCTCTCCAGATAGCGGATCAGCGTGCGGCTCGACTTGAACTCGCGGAACGACAGCTCCGGCGTCCTCCACAGCTCGATCGCGAGCGCGTTCATCGTCTCGCCGTTCCGATCGATCCAATCGAAGGCGGCCGCTTTGTCGCGATCC
>DATJIW010000111.1:0-2374 GCA_035492775.1 Vicinamibacterales bacterium | reverse complement strand
CAAGGTTCGAGGTGATGATGTCGACGTGATGGCCGCGAAGCCGCGCCTCACGCGCGAGGAAGTGAACGTGCTCACAGATTCCGCCGAGGTGCGGATAGTAGTACTCCGTTACCTGAGCGATTCGGAGTCGGTGCATGGCGGAGGGCCCGGACCGCGGCCGCGAGTGGTCGGATCGGAAGCGCCTGTACCCACTCCGCAATTAGTGCATACGCCGGACCGGGCCACGCGCCGTGAGCGCAATTCCGTAATGATGCCGAGGCCAACCTTAACAGACGGTTTCTTTGCAACAGATGGTTTCTTTGCGCGCGCCAATCCAGCCCCATCGGGCCGCTGCTGAGCTCATCGGCCGGTCCAGTTCGCGGGTCTGTCCGCCAGTTACAGCTCGAACCTGATCTGCGAGCCCTCGGGTGGCGGCGAGTCATCGTCCGTCGGAGCGGGCGGGCTGCCCGACGTGACGTCGGCCTCAGGAGTCATATTACTTGGTGTCCCATTCGTTCGGAGTGCCACGTCGTCGGCGACGAAGTCCGGTGGTGGCTCCGGGATTCGACGCGTCGACGGCTGCTGCCGACGGGCATCGATGAGGTGATCGACCGCTGACTTGGTGACACCGAGTCGCTGGGCGAGCCGCTCACGAAGCCCGTGATATGGCTTGAACCCGCCCAACATGTTGTACACGAGGGCCGGGGTGACGCTTTCATCGCGCGCCCAGTCGGTGATCTTCTCCGGCCAGAGCAGAATCTGGACGACGAGCGACGCGGGCATGGCCGGCAGCTCGGTGTGGACGCGATAGAGCGCCTTGCGCTCGAGAGCGCTGAGGCCGTCGCGGTCGCGAGACGGCGGTGGGGGCAGCGGCACCCCGCCCGGGTCTCGCTCGAACGCCGATGAGACTGATTCCATCCGAAGCACCTGCCTTCGGCGGCCATCGGCGAAAGCGAGGGTCACCTAACGTCTCCTAACGAATGCCGTGCCGCCTGACCCGAAAGTACAACGAAGGGGCTCGTCGCGCCATCGCTGACTGAAGAGCTGGGTTGTTAGGCAGTGTGTCTGAATTGGATGGGGTAACATACCTCCTCGGAGGTATGATACCCTGCCGACCAAGGGGGTGATCGTCTGGCTTTGGCGCGGCAGTGCCGCGCCATCGCTCGCGACGACCAGCGCCGACCAGGAGTGCCGTCGAAATGGCGGACTTGTGTCACACAACGCCGACGGGCGCCGACCCAGACAGGAGGCGGCGCCCGCGGCATTTCCATCGAATCGGTTTTGGTTGGCGATCAGGCCTGCAATACCCGGGACGAGACTCGAACTCGTAAGACCCAAAGGTCGGGGGATTTTGAGTCCCCTGCGTCTACCGATTCCGCCACCCGGGCGCACTACTCTGACACAATGTAGCGGCCTCCGTGACGCCGCTCAACGCAAGCGCGCGGAGTCGCCCGGCCAACTCACTACGGAAGCGGACGCTGTCCGCCGGGTCCGGCCCCTGCCCTCCGTTCCTGGCGCTGCCGACGGAGGTTCTCGAGCCGCTGACGAAGCTGGTCCTGAATGGCGAAGTATTTCGCGCGCTGAGTCGGTGTCATGAACGCCGCGAGCTCGCGCTGCTCGTTTTCCGTGAGGTCCAAGCGTCGTCGCTGGAGCGCGAGCACCTGATCGAGCAGACCGGCGACCTTCTTCTGATCCGCGGAATCGCCTGCCAGCACCTCGGCGCGCAGCGCCTGGCGAGCGCGTCGCTCCTCGCGAAGCAACTGCACGCGATCACGCTCGAATCGATCGTTGATACGGCCAAGCTGCTGCATCTGCGTGTCATCGAGATTGAGCCGTCGCTTGACGACCTCGGCAAATCGCTCGCGAAATTGCTGCTCCAGCGCACGGCCCTGCTGCGCCGGAGTCCCAGTCTGCGCCTCGACGCTATTGGCGCGTTGCGCGCGCGCGGGCGACACCCCGAGGATCAGGCACAGCGACAACAGGCTCCAGGTTCTGGGCGACAGACTCGCGACCATACGCGTCATGGCTGGCCCGTTTTGATTACGGGCAACACCGGCGTCGGATCCGGCTCCGCGGACGGAGCCACTGGCGCGCGATCCATTTCGTCGAGCGCGCCGAGCAGGACCTTGATCGATGCGTCGTCCATGTCATCCGTGCCACCGGCAAATGCGAGCTGCGCCTTCGGCTGCGGGGCGGACGCCGCGCGACCAGAACGAGCAACGGGCCGCGTCGTATCATGAATGCTGGATGGAGAGCCTCCACTCACCGCCGTTTTCACCGGCTGCGCGCGCTGGGTGTCCACGGATGCAACCGCAGCAGCGAAATCCCGCGGCCGCGTCTCGTTCGACTGGTGACGTGCCACCGCGAGCGAAAAGCCGCCGACCGAGATCATCGT
>DATJIW010000110.1:0-137213 GCA_035492775.1 Vicinamibacterales bacterium | reverse complement strand
CACCGATGAAGCGGCTGACGACAGCAAACTGGATGAGCGGCTGCTGAGCGCGTCAGGCCGGCGGCCGGTATTCATGAGACAGTCCGGATTCGAATCCTTCCGTCGCTCGATCGCCTCGGACGCCAGCCGCCGTGACGACCTCGTTCGGCTCAATGCAATCCCGTGGATTCTCTGGGACGACGGCTGGATGATGCTGCTGCCGGGGCCGTACGGCGTGTGCAGTGCGGTGCGGGGCGGCTCGGTTCGGACCAGCGGCTGAGTCGATGGAAGACGACCGCCCCCTGAGCCTCTCGATCATCATCCCCGCTTTCAACGAGGAAGCGCGGCTTCCCGCGACGCTCGACGAGATTCTCCGTCACCTTCGGCCGACGTCGTGGGACTGGGAGATTCGCGTCGTCGACGATGGGTCGAAGGACGGGACGGCAGCCGTGGTCGAGCGATACCGCGAGTCGGAACCGAGGATCGCCGTGCAGCGCGAGCGGCACGGCGGCAAGGGCGCGGCGGTCAGAGCAGGGATGCTCGCCGCGCGCGCCGATTACCGGTTCATCTGCGACGCCGACCTCTCGATGCCCATCCGCGAACTCGACGCCTTTCTGCCGCCGCACGTGAACGATGCGGATATCGGCATCGCCACGCGCGAGGGCGCCGGTGCGCGCCGCGTCGGCGAACCGACGCGACGCCATCTGGTGGGCCGCGTCTTCAACACGCTGGTGCAGATGCTGCTGCTGCCGGGCCTGAACGACACACAGTGCGGCTTCAAGATGTTCACGGCCCGCGCCGCGGAACGCGTGTTTCCGCTCGTCACCGTCGACGGCTGGAGCTTCGACATCGAAGCCCTCTACGTGGCCCGCCAGCAGGGACTGAGGATCGTCGAACTGCCGATCGAATGGCACTACCGCCCGGAGTCACGCCTCAACGTCCTGCGAGATGGTCCGTCGATGTTCTTCGAACTGCTGGCGATCCGTGCCAGGCACCGGCGAAAGGACCACAAGAGGTAAGTCGGTCAGAGGGTCATTCTATCTCGTGACTGCCGCGGCCCGCACGGGAGCGAAGCCGAACTCGGTCAGGACTCCGGTGCCACGGGGACTGCGAAGGAAATCAAGAAACCGCTGCGCTTCTTCGGTCACAGACGACGTGCGGATGACGGCGGCGACGTAGCGTATGGGTGGGCCTTCGCTCGCAGGTACGACCCATGCTACCGACGCGCGCGTCGCGATCCGCGCGTCGGTGCGGTAGACGATAGCAGCAACGGCTGCGCCGGACTCGACGGCGGCCAGCGCGTCGCGTACGCTGACCGACAGGACCATCCGCGGCGCGAGGACATCCCAGATGCCTACTTTCTGCAGGTATTGCCGGGCGTAAACACCGGCAGGTGTTCCATCGGGATCGCCTATCGCGATCCGCCGGAACGCTGGATCCGTGAGAGCCCGGATTCCCGACAGCGGCCGGGTGCGACCGCCGGGCACAACGACCGCGAGCTGGTTCGTCACGAAGTCGACGCGGGTTCCTGCCTTCACGAGACCCGCGGCGGCGATGACATCCATCTGCTGCTCGTCGCCGCTCACGAACAGATCGACGGGAGCGCCGTCGACGATCTGCCGAGCCAGCATGTTGGAGGCAGCAAAGTTGAAACGAATGGTGCCGCCGCCGGCTTGCGCGTATTCGCGCGCGGCAACCGCGAGCGCCTCGGTCAGGCTGACGTCCGCGGAGACGGTGATCGGCGCGCGTGCCGGGAGGGTCTGGATGCCGAGGGCCGCGGCCGCGATTGCCGCAACCGTGACTGACGCCCGCATGTGACGAGTGTAGCGAGAGACAGCCGGATTCCGCCACTCAACCGGACGATTCGTGCCGCTGGAGCAGCACAAGCGACCACGCCTGCACGTTCACACGCTCTCCGGCGGCCAGCAGCCGCCCCGCGCCGCCGATTTCAACGTGATTGGCAGCGTCGTTGGTGTCGAGGACGATCAACCAGCGTTCGCCCCACTTCTCTTCCGGCATCACGAAGTCGAGCTGCTCCTGGTGCGCGTTGAACATGACGTAGAAGCTGTCGTCGATGACGCGCTCGCCGCGCCGGTTCCGCGTCGGAATGGCGTCGCCGTTGAGAAAGACGCCGAGCGACTTCGCGAATCCGGCGTGCCAGTCTTCGTCGGACATCATCTTGCCCGACGGCGTGAACCAGCCGATGTCGGCAACCGAGGTCCCGCGGATCGGGCGCCCCTGGAACCAGCGGCGGCGGCGGAAGACCGGGTGCTCGTTCCGAAGGCGAATCAGGTCGCGCGTGAATCCGAGCAGCGCGTCGTCAGCGTGCTCCCAGTCGTACCAGGAGATATCGTTGTCCTGGCAGTACGCGTTGTTGTTCCCCCCCTGCGTGCGGCCGATTTCGTCGCCGCCGCAGAGCATGGGGACGCCTTGCGACAACAGCAGGGTCGCCAGAAGATTGCGCACCTGGCGGTTGCGCAGCGCGAGAACGTCCGGGGCGTCGGTCGGTCCTTCGACGCCGCAGTTCCACGAGCGGTTGTGATTCTCGCCGTCCCGATTCTCTTCGCCGTTCGCGTCGTTGTGCTTCTCGTTGTAGGAGACGAGATCCCGCAGCGTGAAGCCGTCGTGCGCGGTGACGAAGTTGATGCTCGCGTGGGGCCGTCTCGCCGTTCCCTGGTAGAGATCGGAGCTCCCGGTGAAGCGCGAGCCGAACTCGGCGAGCGTTTGATCGGTGCCCCGCCAGAAGTCGCGGACGCAGTCGCGGTACTTGCCGTTCCACTCCGACCAGAGCGGCGGAAAATTGCCGACCTGATAGCCGCCCTCACCGACGTCCCACGGCTCCGCGATCAGTTTCACCTGGCTGACGACGGGATCCTGCTGAATGAGATCGAAGAACGACGAGAGGCGATCGACGTCGTGCAGCTCGCGCGCGAGCGTGGCCGCGAGATCGAAGCGGAAACCGTCGACGCGCATCTCGAGGACCCAGTAGCGCAGGCTGTCCATGATGAGCTGCAGCACGTGAGGGTGCATCATGTTGAGCGTGTTGCCCGTACCCGTGTAGTCCATGTAATACCGGCGGTTGCTCGCGACGGTTCGGTAGTACGCGGCGTTGTCGATGCCCTTGAACGACAGCACGGGCCCGAGATGATTTCCCTCGGCGGTGTGGTTGTAGACGACATCGAGAACGACTTCGATGCCGGCCCGGTGCAGCGCCTTCACCATCTGCTTGAATTCCTGCACCTGCTGGCCGCGCGTGCCGCCGGCCGCATACTCGTTGTGCGGTGCGAAATAGCCGATGGAGTTGTAGCCCCAGTAGTTGCGCAGGCCTCGATTCAGAAGCACCGAGTCCTGCACGAATTGATGGACGGGCATCAGTTCGACGGCGGTGGCCCCGAGCTTCGTCAGGTAGTCCAGCGTCACCGGGTGTGTGAGCGCCGCATACGTTCCGCGAATGTCTTCCGGAATCGCCGGGTGCCGCGCGGTGAAACCCTTCACGTGCGTCTCATAAACGATCGTGCGGTGCCAGGAGGTGCGCGGGGGCGCGTCGCCGGACCAGTCGAACGCCGGATCGATGACGACGGACTTCGGCATGAACGGCGCGCTGTCGAGATCGTTTCTGGAATCGTCGGGGCGATCGAAGTGATACGGGAACATGGCTTCGTTCCAGTTCCACGTGCCATCGATCGCTTTGGCATACGGATCCAGCAGAAGCTTGGCGGGATTGAACCACTTCCCCTGGTCAGGCGCCCACGGACCATGCACGCGGTAGCCGTAGCGCTGCCCCGGTCGCACGCCGGGGACGAAGCCGTGCCAGCAGAGCGCAGTCGTTTCGGGAAGATCGACCCGCGTCACGGCGGCGTTGTCGTCGAAGAGACAGAGCTCGACGCGCTCCGCAGCCTCTGAAAACAGCGAAAAATTGGTTCCATCTCCCGTGAACGTCGCACCAAGCGGATACGCATTGCCCGGCCACACCTTCACGGTCGAGTCAGGTACCGCCCGTCGTTCTTCCGTAATCATCGGGGTCACCGCGGCTGCAAGAATCTCGCCTTCCGTCTGACGTTCGGTGTACGCTTCCGTCTCTTGTGGAGAACCAGATGAGAAGGGTGATGGTGCTGGTCGCTGCGGCCTGCGTGGCGTTCACGGCGGCACCGATCGCGATCGACCGCGACGCGGGTATCTCGTCGCGGGAAGGACTGGTCGTCTGCACGTCAGCGCCAGCGTGCGACGTCGGCGCCGCCGTGCTGGCGCGCGGCGGCAATGCCGTCGACGCCGCCGTTGCGACCGCGTTCGCGCTCGCCGTTACGCACCCGAGCGCCGGCAATATCGGCGGCGGGGGATTCATGATCGTGCGCGCGGCCGACGGGAGCGCGACGACGTTCGATTACCGCGAGACAGCGCCTCTCGCATCGACGCGAGGGATGTACCTGCGCGAGGGCAAGATCGACATCCGTCTCACGAACACGGGCTATCTGGCGCCGGGGGTTCCCGGCACCGTCCGAGGACTCGCACTCGCACACCAGCGTTTCGGGAAGCTGCCGTGGCGAGACGTCGTGGCCCCGGCTGCACAGCTGGCGGAGACGGGCTTCCCGCTGTCGGACAGCCTCGCACACAGCCTGAACACTCAGGTGGCGGGCGCGATGGCGCCGTACCCGGCATCGGTCGCGGAATATGGCAAAGCGGGTGGTGGCAAGTGGGCCGGAGGCGACCGGCTCGTGCTGAAAGACCTCGCCAGGACGCTGCATGCGATTGCGACCGACGGCCCCGACGTGTTTTACAAGGGATGGATCGGGGATCGTATCGCTGCAGAGATGTCGGCCCACGGCGGCCTGATCACGAAAAAGGATCTCGCAGCCTACGAGGCCAAGGAACGTGCACCGGTCCGGGGCACGTTCCGCGGCTACGACATCATCGCGATGCCGCCGCCGAGTTCCGGAGGGATTGGGCTCATCGAGATGCTCAACATCCTCGAGCCGTTCGATCTGAAATCCAAGGGACGCAACTCCGCCGAGTCGCTGCACCTGCAAATCGAGGCGATGCGGCGCGCGTACCTGGATCGCGCTCGCTACCTCGGCGATCCGGACTTCGTCGACGTGCCCGTTGACCGGCTCGCGTCGAAGGAGTACGCGAAGACGCTGAGCAGCGGCATAGATCCCGACCATGCGACGAGCAGCGTCGAACTTGGAAAGGACATCGTCACCCCGGATCAGACGGGTGAACCCGACGAGACGACGCATTTCTCGGTCGTCGACAGAGACGGAATGGCGGTTTCGAACACGTTCACGCTCGAGGGCGGCTTCGGCTCGCACGTCGTCGTCAAGGGCGCTGGATTTCTGCTGAACAACGAGATGGGTGACTTCAACAAGCATCCCGGTGTGACCGACTTGAAGGGCAACATCGGCACGCCCGCGAATCTGATCGATCCGGGCAAACGGATGCTCAGCTCGATGTCTCCCGTGATCCTGGCCAGGGACGGCAAGCTCGCGCTGGTCACCGGATCGCCCGGTGGACGCACGATCATCAATACCGTCTTGTCGGTCGTCCTGGGAGTCACCGAATTCGGCCTGAACGTGCGTGACGCCGTCGACGCCCCGCGCATACACCACCAGTGGCTCCCCGACACCGTGCAAATCGAAAAGGACGGCGTCCCCGTCGACGTCGTCGAGAAACTTCGCGCGATGGGCCACACCGTGAACGTGGGCGGGCGGCAGGGAGATGCGAACTCGATACTGATCGACGAGTCCGGTGTGGCCTGGGGGGCGAACGACAGGCGAACGAGCGATGGGAAGGTGTCGAAGCCCAGGCAGTTGGCCTCGGGCGCCCAGGGGCAATAGGCAACCCTGCCGCGCGGCGCTCCGTCTAATTCTGGCGGCGAGGAGTTTTCATGAAACAGCTTCGAAAGTGCGCCGCGATCGCATCCGCCGCTGCCTGTGTCGTGGCCTTTGCGGGGGTCATGCGGGCCGAAGCGGCTGAAACCGAGCCGTTCGACCGGACAGTCCCCTTCCATTCGGGCGGCCGGATCCGATTGAACAATTTCTCGGGCAAGGTGACGATAACCGGCGGCGACTCGAATGACGTGGTCATCCACGCCCTGCGCCACGCCTCGCGAGAAAGGCTCGACCACATCAAAATCGACGTCCAGGTCGACGCCAACGAAATCGCCATCGAAGCCAATCACCGGGATGCGTCCTGGCACGAGCACAACGACAACGTCGTCGAGACCGATTTCGAGATCCAGGTGCCGCGGCAGAGCGACCTCGACATCAAGGTCTTTTCCAGCAAGGTCGACGTTTCCGGCGTTGCGGGCACCCAGAAGCTGCACGCCTTCTCGGGTGACCTCCGGGTGAGCGGTGCCGCAGGCGCGATCGACGCCGAGACGTTCAGCGGCGATATCGAAGTCGCGTTCGCCTCGACGCCGAACGGGCAAATCGATTTCGACAGCTTCAGCGGGCGCATCAGCTCGGAGCGGCCCATCACGGTCCACACGTCGAGCCGCCACAGCCGGATGCAGGGCGATATCGGATCGGGCGGCGACACCCAATTTCGGTTCAAGACTTTCTCGGGCGACGTAACGCTCCGCTGAACGCCGAACCTCGAAAGGCGACCCGGTACCGAGCGGCGGACAATGTAACGGACGACGGCCTTCCGGACTTGAGCTACGCTCAGCGCATGCGGCAGCGCTGCGGCCAGGTTACTTATATATTCATCACCACTATCGCCCTCGCAGGGTGCGTCCGCGCGGCGCCGCGGTTCTCCGTCGAGAATGCCCGCGCCCACCTTGGCATGCTCGCCGGTACGATCGGCAGCCGAGCCGTCGGGACACCTGAAAACGCACGGGCGCGTGCTTACATCGTCGATCAGCTCAAGCTCTACGGCTACGACGTCCGCGTGCAGGAAACGGATGCGCGCCGGCCGGAGTTCGGGCTCACCGCCCACGTCAGCAACATCATTGCAATCAAACCCGGCACTGAAAGCGGCGCCCTGGGGCTCTTATCTCACTACGATTCGGCTCCTGATTCGCCGGGCGGGGCCGACGACGGCGTCGGTGTCGCGGTCTCGCTGGAGACGGCACGCGTGCTCGCGGGCCGCGCGCAGCCGCGTCACACGATCGCCGTACTCGTGACGGACGGCGAGGAAGCCGGCCTCATGGGCGCTGCGGCGTTGACCACCGACCGCGATGTGATGGATCGGCTGGAGGCCTACGTCAACGTTGAAGCCACCGGATCGAGCGGCACCGCGATGCTGTTCGAAGCGGGGCCGGAAAATCCCTGGATCGTGAAGCCGTGGGCCGCATCCGCTCCGCACCCGCGTGGTATGAGTTTCGCCGTCGAGATCTACCGGCGGCTGCCAAACGACACTGACTTTTCCATCTTCAAGCGCCGCGGCATTCCCGGCTTGAATTTCGCCGTCGTCGACGACAGCTACGCGTATCACACGGCACGGGATACGGCGGACCGGGTGCCGGACGCCACATTGCGAACTACCGGAGAAAACACAGTCGAGACGATGCTCGCGCTCGATGGCCGGGATCTGACGGCGCGGAGTCCCGGCGAGTCGACCTACTTCGACGTAGGGAGCGCCATCGCGCTCGCCTGGGGATCAACCGTCGCCTGGCTCATCGCGATCACCGCGCTCGCGTTCGGAACGCTCGCCTGGGTGAAAGTGCTGCTTGCCAGCATCCGGCTGGAGGGCCTCGCGCGGTGGTTCTTCTATCTGGTTTGGACGGCGTTCGGCGTTGCCGTCGTTGCGGGCTCGCTCGTCGGCGGAACGTGGGCGCTGCGCGAAACGCGGACCGTCTACCATCCGTGGTACGCCCATCCAGACCGGTTCTTCAGCTTCCTGCTGATCGTCGGGCTCCTCGCGGGATGGCTGGTCGCACGGCTTGGAACGTGGATTCCGCTGCGCGCTCGAGGTCCCCGTCATCCGATGCTGGCGTGGTCGCTCGCCCTTCCGATCTGGGTGCTCCTGGCCGGCGTGATGGCGTCAATGGCGCCATCGGCGGGCTATCTGTGGACGCTGCCGCTCCTGGCTGCTGGCGTGTCACTCCTTGCAGCGCCGCTGGCGCCAACTCCCGTCGTGCGCGCGATATCCGTGCTGGTGCTGGCGGTCGCAGGCACCTTGTGGATCCGTAACACGATAAACCTGCTGCATTTCGCTGTCGCGGTCCTGGGACGGCTGCCCATCATCACTCCTGTCTATGCATACGCGGCGTTGATGCTGGCGGCCGGCGTCATGATCGTCCCGCCATTCGTTGCGGCGATCGCCGCCTCGAAGCCGGTGCTGCGGCCATCATTCGTGACGGCCGTCCTCCTTGCCGCGACGATCGCCACCGGTGTGCTGGCATATCGCGCGCCTGCCTACACCCCGCAGAATCCACAGCGGCGCGAAGCCCGCGTCATCGTCGATGCCTCGGGGTCGAGCGCGATCTACGAAGTCGGGGGCCAGGAGCCGGGACTGGATCTCGCCCCCGGTGCGCCAAGCGGTTGGACCCGCGCGTTCGACGCGCCTCCGGCGGGCATTCCCATCGGCCGCCTGGGTGGACCGTTCGTGTTCCGCACGACAGCGGCGCCGCCTGGCGCCGCGCCTGCCGTGATGTCGGCGTTCAGCATTACGCCCGTTCGGGCGGGAACCGAACTCTCGATGACCGTCGTTCCAAAGCAGCCGGGGCTGACCGTTCTATTCGCGCTCCCTGAAGGCGTCAGACCGGCGCGGACGAACCTGCCCGGCGCGGTCGCCTCGGGACAATGGCGGGCGATTTACGTGGCTCTACCTGCGGAAGGCGTGACGTGGCGCGCCGCATTCGGTGCGGGCCTCGAAGGACGTCTCGACCAGGTGCGGGCGGCGGTCACGTCTGCACGGTTCCCTGGCGGGGACGGGTGGCAGTCCCTGCCGGCGTGGCTGCCGCAGGAGCACGCCGTGTGGCAGGCGCGGGTCCGCTGGATCCTGCCCCGCCCGATTGCACCCGTGCCGGCATTACGTTAATCTACGTATTCACTACGTCGACTTACGTCATGAACAATCCGTTCGTCTACGGCGAGGTCGTGCCGGCCTCGGCATTCGTGGACCGCGAAGAGGAGCTGGGACGTCTCACGGCGGACCTGCTCGCCGGACAGAAGGTGTTCCTCATTTCGCCGCGGCGCTACGGCAAGTCGTCGCTCGTCCAGCAGGCGTTGCGGGCGGCGGGCAGGCGTGGCGCGCTAGCCGTTGACGTCACCGTCAGCAGCTACAGTTCCTACCCCGCGTTCCTCGAGGGGTACGCGAGGGCGCTGCTCGTCGCCGACGCCAGGCCGGATCGCGTGCGGGCGTGGGTCATGGAGTTGCTCGGCGCGCTGCGGCCGGAACTGCGGGTCGAGCCGGGCTCCCGGCTCTCGATCTCCTTCCCCGCCACGCGGACGAAGGCGGACGTCGCACGGCTGGCGGAAGCGGTCTTCGCGCTTCCCGCCCACATCGCAACCCTGCGGGGGCGCCGGCTGGCCGTCGCACTCGACGAGTTCCAGGCGATCAACGCGTTCGACGAGGGCGGCCACGAGGTGGAGCACGCGCTCCGCGCCGCTGTGCAGCACCAGCGGCAGGTCGGTTACGTCTTCTCCGGATCGGAGCCGACCCTGATGGAACGGATGCTGAGCCGCAGCCGCCCCTTCTACAAGGCGGGACCAGTGATGCGTCTCGACCGGATCCCGTCCGACCAGTTCGCCGCGTACGTCGAAGGGCGATTCAAAAAAACGGGCATCGTCCCCGAGGCCGGCCTCGGCGCTGCCATCGTCGAACTTGCGGGCAACCTTCCGTACGACGTTCAACGCCTCGCACACGAGATGTGGGACGACGTGCACGCCGCGAGAGGACGGCGGGCGGATGTCGACGAACTGCACGGAACGCTGCGGCGGCTGCTGAACGAACACCATTCGCTCTTTGAGGCGGTGTGGCAGAAGCTTACGGTTCCACAGCGCGGCGCGCTCCGGGCTGCCGTGCTCGAGGACGGGCGCGAACTGCTCGGTGCGGACGCGCGCGCGCGGCACCGGCTCGGCGGCGCGTCGACCGTGCAGGCCGCGCTGGCGGCCCTGGTTCGCGATGACATCCTGGCGCGTGAGGGCGGGCGCTATCTCGTAGCCGATTCGCTCCTGCGGGAGTGGGTCGCGCGGCGGACGTTTTGATGCTGCAGCGGCTGCTCACCCGGATTGGTCTCGGCCGTACCGACCTGCGTGCCTGGGCGATGTACGACTGGGCCAACTCGGCGTTTCAGACGACCGTCATCGCGGCAATCTTCCCGATCTACTACGCGAAAGTCGCCGCCGCCGATCTCCCCGGGCCGGTGGCAACCAGTCGGTTCGCGTGGGCGACTACGTGGTCGATCCTGATCGTGGCGATCATCGCTCCGCTCCTCGGCGCCATCGCGGACTACCGGCCCGTGAAGAAGCGCATGATCGCCATCTTCCTGACGATCGGCGCCTCCGCCACCGGTGCGATGTTCTTCATCGGCAGGGGCGACTGGATCCTCGCGCTCGTGCTGTTCGTCGTCGGCAACGTCGGCGTGGCCGCGAGCATCGTGTTCTACGAATCGCTGCTGCCGCACCTCGTCACGGAGAGCGAACTCGATATCGTTTCGTCGGCCGGCTATGCGATCGGGTACGTTGGCGGCGGGCTGCTGCTCGCAATCAACATCCTGATGATGAGCAAGCCCGGATGGTTCCTGCTCGCCGACCGCGGCGTCGCCGTACGGGCGAGCCTGGCGAGTGTAGCCGTCTGGTGGGTGGTCTTCTCGATCCCGCTTTTTCGATCGGTGCCCGAGCCGCCGGCATCGCGGACCGCTTCGGACTCCGGAAACGTCGCGGCGATCGCCGTTCGGCGGGTCGTGAAGACCTTCGCCGAACTTCGGCGGTACCGCCAGGCGTTTCTGCTGCTCCTCGCGTTCCTCATCTACAACGACGGCATCCAGACGATCATCCGCATGGCGACGACGTATGGCGCGGAGATCGGACTGGACGAGAACGCGATGATCGTCGCGCTGCTCGTCACGCAGTTCATCGGCATACCGTTCGCGTTCCTGTTCGGACTGATGGCCGATCGCATCGGGGCCAAGCGCGCCGTGTTTGCCGGCCTGAGTGTGTACGCCGTGATTACGGTCCTCGGCTACTTCATGCGCTCCTCCTGGGAATTCTTCGCGCTCGCGGTGCTCGTCGGCATGGTGCAGGGCGGCACGCAAGCGCTGAGCCGGTCGCTGTTTGCAAGCATGATCCCGAGGCAGAAGTCGTCGGAGTTCTTCGCGTTCTTCGGCGTGTTCGAACGATACGCGGGAATTCTCGGCCCGGCCATCTTCGCGTGGGTCGTCGAACGGAGCGGTACGAGCCGCAACGCCATCCTCTCGGTCCTCGCGTTTTTCATCGTCGGAGCGTTGCTGCTGGCGTTCGTCGACGTCGAGGAGGGACGCGGCGTGGTCCGAAGAGAGCGCGCGGCGGCAACGCCGGAAGTGTGAGCGCGACGGATCAATTCAGGAGATATCGCTTCACGAACTCGATCCAGCACGCGAAATTGTACTGGTCGTCGGCGCGGTTGCGGGGAAAGCTGTCGTGGCCCGCGTTGGCGTATTCCATGTACCAGACGGGTGTCCCGTTGGCGCTCACCGCCGCGATGAGTTCGCGCGCCTGCGAGACGGGCACGCGCGTATCGTTGCCGGGATGCACGATGGCGAGCGGCTTCTTCAGCAGGGAGGCATGCGTCACGGGAGAGATCGACAAGAGGAACGTGCGCATCGCGGGATTGCGTTCGTCGCCGTACTCGGTCCTGCGATCGTTCTGACGGGACGGGTCGGTCCGCTCGAGGTACGTCACCAGGTTTGTCTGTCCCACACCTTCGTAGATGCACCGGATGCGGTCGTTGTACTCTGCGCCGGCTTCGAGCGCGAGAAACCCGCCGTAGCTCGCGCCGGTCAGCATGATCCTGTCTTTGTCGAGCGCCGGGTTCGTGCCGATCCAGTCGAGGAGCGCGCCGATGTCCTTGACGGCGCCGCTTCGCTTCATCCCGTCGTCCGCCGCCGCGAACTCCTCGCCGAACCCTGACGACCCGCGGTAGTTCGGATAGATGATCGCGACGCCGAGCTCGTTCAGGAAGTAGTTACTGCGCCCCACGAAAATCGAACGGGCTCTCAGTTGAGGCCCGCCGTGCAGGTTGATCATGACAGGACGCGGGCCGGTGAAGCGCGCCGCCGGACGATACAGGAGCCCGGAGATCGTGCGGCCGTCGAAGCTGCGCCACGAAATCACCTGCGGGGCTGGAAGCACGTCGGGATCGAATCCGCCAGCCTCGCTTTTCGTCCAGCGCGTGAGCGTGCCCGTCGCGACGTCGATCGAGAAGACGTCGCCGAACGTATGCTCCGTCTGAATGGTGAAACCGATCTCCCGAGATCCGGGACGCCAGAGGAGATGACTGAGCACTCCCGGCGGAAGCGGCGGCATCCGCCGCGGCTTCCGGTTGTCGATGTCGATGACGCGCAGTTCGTCGCTGTCGCCGCGGTCGACGATCATCGCTGCCATCCGTCCGTCCGGCGACAACTCGAACTCGCTGACTTCCTGCTGCTCCGGTGAGATTGCGTTCCACGTCCCGTCGGACGACGAGCGCCAGATCCGGCCGACACCGCCGGCTCTCGTGCTGATCGCGACGACCGATCGACCGTTTGCGGTGAATCGTGCGTTGCCCCAGTAAGCGTTGTCCTTCAACGGGGCGATCGGATGCCGGGCGCCCGTCCGGACGTCGATGCGCCACAATGTCGAGATCGAACCGGAAGAAATTTCGTTGGTCGCGAGCAACGCGGTGCCGTCCGGCGACCAATCCTGAGGGATCCAGATGCCCTCTACCTGCGCGATGCGCCTGGCGGCCGCGGGGTTGGACGGCGGCATCACGTAGAGATCGCGATCGGTTCCATTGCGCTCGGTTGAGTCGTAAGCGATCCACTTTCCCTGCCTTGCCCAGACGGGTGCCGACAGCGGCGGTGCCGCATAGCGCGACTTGCCGTCGGTGAGCAGCGTGGACGTGGCGGTTGCGGGATCCAGCCTGTACAGGTTGTACGCTTCGGCGCCGGCGCTGGCGTCCTTCACGTACACGATCGAGCCGGGGTTTGCGGGATCGTAGCCCGCCCACACAGACGTGGAAACCGGAACACCGTTGAGCGGATGCGGCGGTCTGCCTGGCGCCTCTACCGTATAGAGCTTCGGTGCGTCGTCCAGGCGGGTGACGAGCAGGATTTCACGCCTGGTCGGATGCCACGCCAGCAGCTGGGCGGACGTGAAGTTGGCGTATCGTGACAGGCTGTCAGCGATCGCCTGCGGAATCGGCGGTACTCCCTCCGTTGTCACGTCAGGGGGGACCGGGAGGATCGCTCCCTGGCCGCGAATCGGCGTCAAGAGCAACGCCAATAGAGCGGCCCGGGAGAGATTGCGCATGGCGGGAGGCCGCATTATAAACTGGCGCCCGCGGCGGTTTCCGGCAAACTTGCCGGCCGCGCCGTTCGTCCAACTCACGCATGAAGATCGTCGTTGCGGGCGGGACGGGTTTTCTCGGCGCACCGCTGTGCGGATCGTGGGCGGATGAGGGGCACGAAGTGCTCGTGCTCACGCGTTCGCTGGCTGCCGGCCGCTCGCAGCACGAGCCGGGCACTGGTGTTCCGGGCGTGACGCGCGTGGGCTGGACTCCCTCCAGCCCGGACGCGCAGCTCACGTCCATCGTCGACGGCGCGACTGCGGTCGTGAATATCGCGGGCGAATCGATCGATGCGAAGCGATGGACGGCCGCGCGCAAGCAGGCGATCCGCGACAGCCGTCTCGTCGCCACGCGCGCTCTCGCGGAGGCGATTGGTGCGTGCGCGACGCCGCCGCAGTCGTTCATCAGCGGCAGCGCGGTCGGATACTACGGCGACCGTGGATCCGAACTGCTCGCGGAAGATGCCGGTCCTGGAGCCGACTTTCTCGCGCGGGTGTGCGTGGAGTGGGAGGCGCAGGCGAACGCCGTCGATCGAGGCGGCGTCCGCGTTGCCGTCATTCGCACCGGAATCGTGCTCGAGCGCTCGGGCGGCGCGCTGCCGCGGATGATGCGGCCGTTCCGGTATTTCGTGGGGGGCGCGCTCGCGTCGGGACGTCAGTATCTCTCGTGGATTCACCGGCTGGACTGGATTGAGATGGTGCGGTGGGCCATCGAATCGCCGTTGGCGGTCGGCGCGATCAACGCGACGGCGCCGCATCCCGTCACCAATCGGGAATTCACGCATGCGCTCGCCCGCGCGATGCATCGGCCGGCGATCGCGCCGGCAGTGCCGCGGTTCGTGCTGCGACTCGCCGTCGGCGAAATCGCCGATGCCCTCGTCACCGGCCAGCGCGTCGTCCCGGGAAAAGCCCTCGCCGCCGGCTTCCACTTCCGCTACCCCGAGATCGACATCGCCCTGCGCGGCATCCTCGAAACCTGAAATGGTGCGCGGCATCCTCGAAACCTGAAATGGGGACAGTCCCCTTTTTTTGCGAATAATGGGGACTGTCCCCATTATTCGCTAAAAAAGGGGACAGCCGGGGGGGGCGGCAGCGCTATCACAGGAAACGCGAGAACCCGAACACCTCGTCGCGCGGCGCAGGTTCGTCCAGATAGCTCCGGAGCAGCACTCGCGCGGCCAGCCACGCCACGCCCGCGCCGTTCCGGCCCGCCCCCAGAGCAAACAGATGCCGTGGGAAGTTCCGGTGTCGGCCGACGATCGGCAATCCATCCGGCGAGCCATACGTGTCCTCGCTCCATCCCCACGCCGGCTGGACGCCGGAAATCGCGGGGTAGAGCGTCGTCAGCCGATACATCAACTCCATCGCGTTGGCGTTGACGATCCCCGCCGCCGGACGACGCGCCGGCGGATCCTCCGTCCACGACGAGAACAGCACGCGATCGCCGCTCAACCAGCGAAGGATGCGCCCCGGGACATCGACCTCGGACACCCCTGACGAGCGAGGGCCCACTTCCCGCCGAACCGCGGCCGGCAGCGGCTCCGTCACGACCGAGAACGAACGCTGCAACGGTAAATGGCGCCTGAGCGACCGAAGATCTCCGATCGCTCCACCCGTGGCGATGACGACCGTGTCGGCGATGACCGTCCCTCGATCCGTCCCGATCTCTACTTCTTTCCTGCGCGCACGGATCCTCCCGACGGCCGATCGTTCGAAAACGCCCGCACCGCGTGCCGCCGCTGCCGTGGCAAGACCGATCGCTGCGCGATAGGGATCGATCGCGTCGCCTTTGACTCGCAGGGCGCCATCCGCGGCAACGCGTATGTCCTTGTGAAGAGCCCGCGCCGTCAACCACGTGACTTCCAGGCCTGCATGTCGTCTCGCGTCGTACTCGCGGCGCAACTGCCGGGCACGCTCTGCGCCCTCACGGGTGATCTGCACGAGCGGCTGCGACTCGAGACCACAGCGGATATCGAACCGGCGCAGCGCCGCGGCGAAATCGAGGGACGCGCGCCGCGTTCCTTCCCAGAGATGCCGCGCCTCACGAAGACCGTAGCGGCCTGCCGTGTCCTGGAATGACGCGTCGAAGTCGTGTCGAAGCAGACCGGAGCTGCCCGCCGTCGCCGCGCCGCCGATTCGATCCGCTTCGAGAAGTAGAACCTTGACACCGGCAGCCGCAAATGCCGCCGCGCACGCGGCGCCCGTCAGGCCTCCGCCGACAACGGCCACCGCCGTCGAAGCAGAGCCGCGGAACTGTGGGTACGACGGACGCCGGCGGGCGGGAAAAGTGTCGAGAAAGTACGGATGAGTCCGCATTGGACCGGGATTGTACCGTCCAAGCACGTGTTTTGCGTACTCCCACGGGCCGGGTCAGGCGAACGCGCCGCCGGCGAGGAGGATTATGGATCTCACCGAACAGTTCGACCGCCTTGCGCGATTCGAGCCGGCGCCGTATCCCGTCGTCAGCCTGTATCTCGATGCGACGGCCGGCCAGCACGGCCGCGATCAGTTCCAGACGTTCGTGCGCAAGGAGTTGCGCGCTCGCGCGGACACTTACGCTGCGGGCAGTGGCGAACGGGAGTCGCTCGATAAGGATCTCGAACGCATCAGCGCATATCTCGCCAACGACCTGCAGCCGTCGGCAAACGGCGTCGCGATTTTCGCGTGCAACGCCGGAGAACTGTTCGAAGCGCTGCAGCTCGATGCACCGGCTGGAGAAAACTCTCTATTCATCGGCGATCAGCCGCACCTCTATCCGCTGGCCCGCCTCATTTCACAGCAGCCGAGGTATGCGGCGGTGATTGCCGACACGCATCGCGCGCGGATTCTCGTGGTCGCGCAGGGCGCCGTCGAGAATGCGCAGACGATCGAAGGCGTCAAGACTCGCCGCACGTCACAAGGCGGCTGGTCGCAGGCGCGTTATCAGCGGCACCTGTCGAACTACCACCTGCAGCACGTGAAGGAAGTCGTGGACGCGCTCGATCGCATCGTGCAGAGAGAACGGCTCGCCGCAATCCTCATCGCTGGCGACCCGGTCGTGATTCCGATGTTCCGCGACCAGCTTCCAAAACATCTCGCCGAGAAAGTCGTCGACGAGATGACGCTCTCGACGGATGCCCCCGAGCACGAGGTACTGCGCGCATCGTACGAAGCGCTCCAGCGCCTGAACGAAACGAGCGATCGCGAGCGCGTGGACGCCGCGCTGGGCGCCTACCGCGCTGGCGGACTCGGCGTCGTCGGGCCTGACGAAACCCTGCTGGCGCTGACGAACGGCCAGGTCGACGAGCTCCTCATCACGGCCTCTCTCGCGAATCTCAGCGGCCTGCGGGGCACTCGCGCCGCACAAATGGCGCTCGCAAACGACGCAGGATTTGCGGAGTCCGCCGTAGAACCCGCGGCCGCCGGAGAGGCGGAACGAGCGGACATCGGAACGGTGCGACTCGCCGACGAACTCGTGTCAAAGGCGCAGCAGACGGGCGCACGCATCACGTTCATCGAGGATTCGTCGCTGCTCGAGCGTTACGGCGGGACCGCAGCGCTCCTCCGCTATCGGATTTAGCACGGCGCCGCGTGCTGCGGACGAGCGCGATCGCGGAGATGACGGTTCCGATCAGGGCGAGGGCGATGAAGGCGCCGACGATGAACTTGAAGCTCGGCGTCTTCATCCATCCGATGATGCCAGTACCGTAGCGCCTGGCGAGCGCTGTCTCTATCCCGAACCGGATCACGCGCATGGCCGTGAGCGTTCCCAGAAAGGCCCACGCGCTGCAGCCGACCGCACCCGCGGTCATCACGAACGGTGTGAAGGGGAACGGCGGTGGAATGATCGCCAGCAGGGCGACGCTGGCGCCCGCGCCGCCGCTGACCTTCCGCGAGATCCGCTTCAACCGCCGTTCGTCGATGAATCGCGTGAGCCCGTGCTCGCCGACCTTCTTTCCGATCCAGAACGTCAACGCCGCGCCGGCAACCGAGCCGATCGTCGCGAGCACCGCATACAACCAGAACCACTCCGGCTTCCGTGCCGCCATCAGAATCACGACGAAGTCGATGCCGAGCGGCAGGAAGAATACGAGGCTTGCATCCATGAACCCCATCAGCATGATGCCGACGGGGGTCAGGAAATAGCCGAGGATGGAAAAGAAAAAGGCTCGCACGGGATTACGTCTAAAGCAAAGCAAACGCCAGAGCTAAGGCGCTGTCGCGGATTCGATTTCCGTTGAAAGGGCCGCACTGATATCGACCGGGTAGTCCGCCGTCGTTCCGATGTTCAAAGTCGATACGGGAAGCTCTGCCAGCCGCGTAGCGCACCATTGACGGGAGGCTTCGAGCGATGAAATCGCCCCCTCGACGCGTTGTCCGTTTCGCATGATGCCGTGGAGCAGAGGGACGGCTTCTGGCCGGTGCTCGGTTGCCAGGCTGACGATATCGCGCACCGCGCGGCCGTCCCGCATCTCACGCCAGACCTGCTTGCAGCCTGGCCATGTCGGCTTTCCTGTACTGCGTTTCGCGACGAACCGCCGCGACCCTCCTTCCACAATTTCGACGAGCTTGTAAACTCCGCCGAGCGCCGGCGCGTCTTCGGATGTGACGAGTCGTGTCCCGACGCCAAAGCCATCGATTGGCGCACCGTCGGCGAGCAGGCCCGCGATGCTGAACTCGTCGAGATCGCCGCTCACCAGAATCTTCGTGCGCGAGAGCCCCCCTCGGTCGAGGATCTCGCGCACCTGAAAACTGAGCGTGGCCAGGCCGCCGCTGTCGAGGCGCACGCCCGCAGGGACGAGACCAGACTCGACAACGAGACGCGCGGCAGCAAGCGTGTCGTACGTGTCGAGCAGCAGCACCGATTCCGGTCCGAACACACGCATGTAGTCGGCGAACGCCTGCGATTCCGAGACGGCCGACATCACCCATGAATGCGCCATCGTGCCGGACAGCGGAATGCCGAATTCCCGGCCGGCCTCCACAAATGACGTGCTCGACGCACCCGCGAGGTACGCGGAACGCGCAGCGAACAATGCCGCCTCGAGGCCGTGGGCACGGCGCGCACCGAACTCCATGACGGGGCGACCGGCCGCCGCCGTGACGATGCGGGACGTCTTGCTGGCAATGGACGTTTGAAAGTTGACGAACGACAGAACGGCGGTCTCGATGAGTTGAGCCTGCGCAATGGGGGCAGTCACGCGGACGATCGGTTCTTGCGCAAACACCGGCGTGCCTTCGGGAACGGCGTCCACATCACCCGTGAACCGAAACTGGCGCAGGTACTCGAAGAACGCGGCTGGAAGTCGTGACAGCACCGGATGACTCCGGAGCCATTCGATCTCGTCAGGGCTGAATCGGAGCTGTTCGAGGTACGCGACCAGCGACGCGAGCCCAGCCGCGACGAGATAGTTTCGTTGCTGAGGCAGCTTCCGGACGAATGCTTCGAACGAGGCCGTCGTCCGCTCGTGACGGCCCTGCTCGAAGTAGCCGGCCATCATCGTCAGCAGGTACAGATCGGTCGTGAGCGGAGTGGCGGCCATGTTGCTATCGATGACTGAACCGTGTCGACCGTGCCTCAGACGACAGCGCCTCGAACGTGGACCGGAATACTGGAAGCCCTATACGCCGATTCGTGGAACGCGGCGCTTGGGCGCTTCCGATCGCCGTTCGCCTTTCGCGGCTTCGGTCGCGCGGACCTCGCCATGTCGAGTTCGCTCATTCGCCTCGCTCGACGCGCAGACACTGCCCGCCTCGAGATGGCGCTGCTGCGTAACTTCCGGAAATACGCACAGGTCGAACGCGTTGGCGCCGATTCCATTTGGGACTGGCTGGCACTCGCCCAGCATCGCGGGCTGCCGACGCGGCTGCTCGACTGGACGTATTCGCCGCTCGTGGCGCTGCATTTCGCCACGGAAAATACTGCCGAATACTCGCGCGACGGCACCGTCTGGTGCGTGAACTTCGTCGAAGCAAACCGCCAACTGCCGTCGAAACTCCGCCGGATCATGCAGCGCGAAGGATCCGATACCGTGACGGTCGAGATGCTCGGCTCCTTTCGATCGCTCGCGGAGTTCGACGCACTGTCCCGAAGGCCGTTTCTCGTGTTCCTCGAGCCTCCGGCAATCGATCGCCGGATTCTTAACCAGTTCGCCCTCTTTTCGCTCATGTCGAGTCCCACCGCCGGCATGGATGAGTGGCTCGTTCGGCACCCGCAGTTGTGCCGGCGGGTGATCATACCCGCAGCGCTCAAGTGGGAGATTCGAGACAAGCTCGATCAGGCGAACGTCAACGAGCGGGTCCTGTTTCCCGACCTCGACGGGCTGAGCCGCTGGCTGACACGATACTATCTGCCCACCAACGACAAATATGACCACGACGCCGTCGTCCATGCTGGCAATCGAGATCGCGCAACCCGGCGGCCCCGAAGAGCTTCGCGTCGTGCGGCGCCCGGTTCCCGAACCCGGCGCGCATGAAGTGCTCGTCCGCGTCGCCGCGGCGGGAGTGAACCGGCCTGACATCATGCAGCGCCTTGGAAAATATCCTCCGCCGCCGGGTGCGTCGGACATTCCCGGGCTCGAGATCGCAGGCACCGTCGTGCGGCCAGCCGGGACGTTGCGCGACGGGGATTTCGTCTGCGCGCTGTGCGCCGGCGGCGGTTACGCGGAGTACTGCGCGGTCCCCGTCGAGCAAGTGCTGCCTGCGCCGTCCTCGCTTTCGCCGATCGAGGCTGCGGCCGTTCCCGAGACGTTCTTCACCGTCTGGACGAATCTTTTCGATCGCGGACGCCTGGCGCCAGGCGAGCGCGTGCTCGTCCACGGAGGCGCCAGCGGGATCGGGACGACGGCGATTCAACTAGCGGCCGCGAAGGGGGCCCGGGTATTCGCGACGGCGGGGTCCGACGACAAGTGCGAAGCGTGCATGAAGCTGGGAGCAGAGCGCGCGATCAACTACAACCGTGAGGATTTCGCCGCCGTGATCCGGTCGGAGACGACGGACGGCGTCGACGTGATCCTCGACATCGTCGGTGGAGACTACCTGCAGCGGAATCTGGACTCTCTGCGATTGAACGGGCGGCTGGTTCAGATCGGGCTGCTCGGCGGCGCAAGAGCGCAGCTGAACCTGTCGTCGATCATGCAGAAGCGGTTGACGCTGACGGGGTCTACGCTGCGGGTGCGCACGCCGGCGGAGAAGGGAGTCATCGCGGCCGCGGTCCGCGAGCACGTCTGGCCGCTGCTCGAATCCCGCCGCGTCCGCCCGATCGTCAGTGCCGTGTTCCCGCTCGATCGCGCCGCCGATGCCCACCGCGCACTCGAAGACGCAAAGATCGTTGGTAAGGTTGTGCTCCAGGTCGATCCTCATCTGCGCCAGTAACGCCACGCGTGTGGCGTTTCTGCGCAGCCGCCGGCCCTGCGGGCCGCTGAAACAGCCGCTTAAATGACGGTCACAAAGACAGTTACACACGCGCGGGCAGCTGCGCGTGTCGGCAGTCGCCTTGCAGGAACGACGTTCACGCAATGGGCGCTGCCGGGAGCAATTCCCGGCAGCCGGTGGGACGCCGGTATGCTGGGGGCTCCGGCGTCCCGCTAGTCTCTCTTCTCCTCCACAGGCATAGGCTCGATTCCATGCTCGGCTCCGTCGGGATGCCCGAACTCATCGTCATTCTGGTCATTGCGCTGATCATCTTCGGACCGAAGCGCCTGCCGGAGCTTGGACGGTCGATCGGACAGACGATCAACGAATTCAAGAAGGGCACGAACGCGATCCGCGAGAACGTCGAGGCGGAGATCGAGCGCGACAACCAGCGGCAGCAGGCGGCGCCTGCGGTCACCCCACCGGCCCAGCCAGGCACCGAACCGCGGAACGTCTGACGCTTCGCGACGCTGTTGTCAGCGCGGTTGCAGCCGCGTACTCGCCGCCAGCAGGACGCCGCACGCGAGCACGACGGCGGTCGACATCAACCCTCGGGTCCCGGGAATTACATCGGACGGCAGCGCCGTCCACACGAGCCGCTGCAGTTCGCGGAGTGCAGCTGCGGCGATTGCCGCACGCGCGAGCGTGACACTGGCCGGCGCACGCGTCCAGACCGCCCGGCCCGCCGCGACGCCGATGCACGCCACAGCGGCCGCCCATACGAACTCGACAATGGCTGGGACGCCGCGCGCCGCAAGCGACGGGTACGCGCCCGCGATGCGCATAAACGACAGCGGTTCCCACAGGACGAGCGCTGCAGCCAGCGCGATTCTCAGAGCGGCTCCGTTTCCGATCGATCGCGTTCGGCGGTTTGTTCGAGGCGCTTCGAGACACGGGCCCTGCCATAGGCGACGAGCCGCTTCAGCGCTTTCACACGCTCGGATCGATCGATGTTCGCCCGATTCACTGCTGCGTGCAGCACTTCGATCGTCTTGTCGTACGCGACGCGATCAACGGGAAACGGCGTCCCGTCCTTGCCGCCAAGCGCGAATGAGAATCTGGCCGGGTCGCGCGTGCTTGCCGGCGCGCCGTAGATCACTTCTGAGACGAGCGCCAGCGCACGGATCGTGCGGGCGCCCACACCTTCGAGTCCGAGCAATGTTTCGAAGTCAGCCGGCGCCGACTCGTACGTTTTGAGCAGCACGCGCTCGAGGTGCTGTGGATTGACGTCAGACAGCAGCACGGCGTGGCGCTTCGGCAAGGACAGCAACGGTAAGTCGCGAATCGCGGACATCACGGCTCGCGGACCTTCGGTGGCCAGCTCCGCCGACCGCTGGCGCACCTGTGCGCTCTCCTCGGCCACGAGATTCAGCGTCGGCGCGCTGGACTCCGCACAGATGGCGCTGTGCGGCTCGTTGACGAACGACTGGACGGTCCGCGACAGCCAGTGATAGCGCCTCGCCATCTGGTTATCGCCGTTCATGCCCTGCTGCACCACGCACCACGCACCGGATGGTGTGAAGAAGAAGGCGTGATGATAGAGCTGATACCCGTCCTGGACGGCGGCGCTGTCGACCTTCGCCGACATGCGGCTGGCGTAGACGAGCGGCGCGGGATCGATCGAGAGCCGGTCGCAGTAGGCGGCAATCTCCATCGGCGTTCGCCTCGACACCGCGCCTTTGCCACCGCCGGGATAGAGACCGAATTCGTGCTCACGGCCGCGCAGCGCCTCCTTCATCGCGCCGGTCACGGTCGTCGTCACGCCGCTCGAGTGCCAGTCGAAGCCGAGCACGCAGCCGAAGGCCTGGAACCAGTACGGGTCGGACAACCGGCGAAGGACCTCCTCGCTGCCGTATTCGTCGACGAGATGCGCCGTGATCTCACGCGCCAGCAGGACCATCCGCGAGAATAGCCACGCTGGCGCCCGGCCAGTGTGAAGAGGCAGGTGAGCGGTTCCCGATCGCATCGACCTAGCGTAACCCACGACTCAGCGCTGCTGGTGCGACAGTCCCGACGCGAGATCGACCAACCGTGCGAATTCAGCCCTGTAGCCGTCCGGGTCTTCGCCGCGATACGTCCGTGCGAGGCGTTCCGCCTCATCCCATGACGAGTCCCCTTTGAAGGGCGACTCGCGGAGCAGCATCCCGAACTCCGCGACGGAGGCCGCAAAACCGAGGTTCGGGGTCAGCGGCGATGATTCATTTCGCACGGCGGCGCTAATGAGCCGGCTCGTGTCGGCGGAGGGATCCTTATATCTCACCTTCACCGTCATGATCTCGCCCGTGGTTCCTCCGTCGGTGGCCCGCGGGGGCTGTTGATACTTCAACGGATCGACCGAACCCGTTTCAATCGGCTCCCCCGGGGGAACGATTTCGTAAAGCGCCGTCACCGAATGGCCGGCGCCCATTTCGCCCGCGTCCTTCCTGTCGTCGTTGAAATCCTCGCTGCGCAGGAGACGATCCTCGTAGCCAACGAGGCGATACCCGCCGACGACTGCGGGATTGAATTCGATTTGAATCTTGACGTCTTTCGCGACGGTCACGAGGGTCGCGCCCGCCTCGGCAATCAGCACCCGGCGAGCCTCTCCGATCGTGTCCAGGTACGAGTAATTCCCGTTGCCCTTGTCGGCCAGCTGCTCCATCGTGGAGTCTTTCAGATTGTCGTCGCCGACACCCAGCACCGAGAGGAACACGCCGGACTGCCGCCGTTCCTCGATGAGCCGCACGAGCTCTCCTTCGCTCGTGACGCCAACGTTGAAGTCGCCGTCGGTCGCAAGAATGACGCGGTTGATGCCGCCTCTGATGAAGTGCTGCTGCGCTGTGTCATATGCCAGCCGGATACCTGCCGCTCCGTTCGTGGATCCGCCGGCCTCGAGTCGCTCGATCGCATTCTCGATCCGCTCGCGCTGACTGCCAGGCGTCGAGGGGAGTGCGAGTCCGCTGGCGCCTGCATACACGACGATGGCGACGCGATCCTCGGAACGCAGCGTCTGCACCAGCATCCGCATCGCGGACTTCACGAGCGGCAGCCGGTTCCATGGCTGCATGGAACCCGACACATCCAGTAGAAAGACGAGATTGCGCGGCGGGACCTTTGCGTCCGGCAGACGGTGCGCCTGCAGGCCCACGAGCGCCAGCGTGTGTTTCTCGTTCCAGGGGCATCTCGCGATCTCCGTGGTGATGCCGAATGGCGCGTGCTCGATCGAGTCCGGATACGCGAAATGGAAGTAGTTGATCAGCTCCTCGACACGCACCGCGTCGGCCGGTGGCATGGTGTGATCGTTGAGAAATCGGCGGACGTTCGCGTACGAAGCGGTGTCGACATCGATCGAGAAGGTCGAGAGCGGCGCGTCCGTTGCCCGGCGAAAGCCGTTCTCGTCGACGTGAGCATACGCCGCGGTGTTGAATTCCGGGGGCGCCGCCGGCGTCGGTGCGGCCATCCGCATCGCGTCCGGCGGTTCTGCCACGCTGAACGCCGGCGATTTCGCCTGAGTCGATGCCGAGAGCGCGAACCGGAGAGGGGCTGGCGCGACGGGCTGGATCGAGACACGGACTTCCGCGACGTCATACCCTTCGCGGAGGACGCGAAGGATGTATGGACCGGGAAGCACGTCCGGGATTGTGAAGGTTCCGTCTGCCCCGCTGATGGCTTTCGCCACGGTTTGTCCCGCGGCCTGCAGCAGAATCGTGGCGCCCCGCAACGGTCGGCCGGAGGAATCCACGACGACACCTCGGACCGAGACACCGGTGCCACGCGCGCCGAGAGCAAGCGTACATACGAGAAGCAGATAGACGACGAGTGACCTGCGAAGACGCATGACGTCCTCCAGTGCTATGGGGCGCTGGGCTTGTGACGGAGAGCCGCCCTCGTGCGGGCAGCACGGACGCGTGCATCGTCGCGCCCGGACCATTCTGGTGAGTTAGACACCGGCGTCGCGCGATTGGTTGTCTGTAACCGCGCTAGACGTCGAGTTCGACCGCGTCTTCTGCCCGGTCCATGATGAACCGGAAGCGCGCCGATGGATCCTTTCCCATCAGCTCGTTGATCACCCGGTCGGTGACGATGTGATCGGCAATCTGGACGCGCAGCAGGCGTCGAGTGCGCGGGTTGAGGGTCGTCTCCCAGAGCACGCGCGGCATCATCTCACCGAGTCCCTTGAAGCGCGTGATTTCGGGTGTCGCGCGGCCGTTGCCGGACGACTTCAGGATCCGCTCCTTGTGCCCGTCGTCCAGCGCCCAGTAGGTTTCCTTTCCGATGTCGATGCGGTACAGCGGCGGCTGTGCGAGGAACACATGGCCGGCCGTGATGAGCTGCGGCATGTGGCGGTAGATGAACGTCAGCAGCAGCGTGGCGATGTGATGACCGTCCGAATCCGCGTCGGCGAGGATGATGATCTTGCCGTAGCGCAATCGCGCGATATCGAAGTTCTTTCCGAGTCCACAGCCGAGCGCGGTCACGAGATCCGAGAGTTCCTTGTTCTCGAGGACCTTCGCGAGCGACGCGCTCTCGGTGTTCAGCACTTTTCCGCGGAGCGGCAGAATCGCCTGCCGCGCGCGATCGCGTCCCTGCTTTGCGGACCCCCCGGCAGAGTCGCCTTCGACGATGAAGATCTCGCTGTCGTCGCGGCCGGGCGACGTGCAGTCGCTCAGTTTTCCTGGAAGCGTCAGCCGATTCGATGTGGCAGTTTTTCGCGACACCTCCTGCTGCGCCGCACGGCTCGCTTCCCGGGCCCTCGCCGCAAGAATGATCCGCGCGACGATGGATTCGGCGACCGAGATGTTCGTGTTGAGCCAGTGTTCCAGCGCCGGACGGACCTGCGAGTCGACCGCAGCAACCGCCTCCGGGTTGTTCAAACGATCTTTCGTCTGGCCCTGGAACTGCGGCTCCTGCATGAAGACGCTGAGGATCGCGACGAGGCCCTCGCGTATATCTTCCGCGGTGAGCGTGACGCCTTTGGGCGACAGGTTGTGCGTGTCTATGAAGTTCCGTACGGCTTTGCCCAGGCCCGCACGAAATCCGTTTTCGTGCGTGCCGCCGGAGCCCGTCGGAATGCCGTTCACATATGAGCGCACGTGCTCGTCGGTGGACTGCGTCCATTGCAGAGCGAGATCGAGCCGGATGCCGCTCTCGTCGTTTTCCCGCGTCAGCGTAAACGGGGCCTCATGGACCGCAGTGGCCTGCCGCTCCGCCAGAATCTTTTTCAGGTAATCAACGAGGCCTTCCTCGTGCTGATAGACGACCTTGTCGCCGGCAGCCTCGTTGTCGAACGCAATCCTGACGCCCTTGTGCAGATAGCTCGACGTCTCCAGACGCTGGCGAATCACGTCGGGGTCGAACTCGATCTTCGGGAAGATCGTCGCGTCGGGCCGGAAGAACACCGTCGTTCCGGTGCCTCGCGCCGGGCCTGTCTTCGAGACACCGTCGACAGGCACGCCTTGCTTGAACCGCTGCTGCCAGCTGGCACCGTCGCGTTTGACTGTCGCAACCAGCTCCTTTGAGAGCGCGTTCACGACGCTGGCGCCAACGCCGTGAAGGCCGCCGGCAGTCTTGTAGTTACCGGCTTCGAACTTTCCGCCCGCATGCAGCGTGGTGAAAATGACCTCGAGCGCGCTTTTCTTCGTCTTCGGATGCTTGTCGACGGGAATGCCGCGCCCATCGTCCGAGATCGTGATCGAGGACGCGTCGGCGTGCAGCGTGACGGCGATGTTCGACGCGTAGCCATTCATCGCTTCGTCGATGGAGTTGTCGAGGATCTCCCAGACCAGGTGGTGAAGCCCCGCGCTGCCGACACCGCCGATATACATGCCGGGGCGCTTGCGAACGGGCTCGAGCCCCTCGAGAACCGTGATGTCTTTAGCTGTGTAGGTGCTCAATCACGCAATCTTAGCATCCGGTCTTCACAGGACGGCGTCGCGCGCCTACTCGGCGCGAAGAACCAATGCGGGCTTGACTCGGAGAGCCCGCGCTGCCGGCAGCAGCGTTGCCGCGATGGTCGCAGCAGCAATCACGCCGCTGAGCATTACGAACGTGGCGGGATCGCGCTCCGCGATTCCGAACAGCAGGCTTCGCATGGCTGTCGTCGCCGCCAGAGCCGCCGGTATGCCGACCGTGAGACCCGTCGCTGCGTAGAGCAGGCCCTGGCCGACGACGAGCTTCCAAATCGCACTCGGGGCGGCACCAATCGCCAGGCGGATGCCGAATTCGCGCTCACGTCGTCGCACGGTGTACGCGACAACGCCGTACACACCGCTGATGACGATCGTGAGCCCCGCGATCGCAAATACGCCCAGCAGCATCGCCAGCAGCCTCGGACGCGCAAGGCTGTCCTGAAGAAGCGTTGAAAGAGGCATCAGATCCGCAATGGGCACGTCAGGATCGACCTGCCGGACTGCTTCCCGCACGGCGCCGGCGATCACCGCTGGCGATCCTGTCGCCCTGATCACGATCGCGCTTGCGACCGCGAAACTCTGCGCAATCGGGCGGTATAACTCCGGACCCGGTTCCTCCGCGAGCGAGGAGTGCCGCACGCTTCCGACGACGCCGACGATACGCGGCGTATCTTCGCCGGAGGCGGATCCGGTGCGCACGACACGGCCGATCGCCGCGGCCGCGCTGCCGAAAAACCGCCGCGCGAATACGTCATTCACGACCGCGACTGCGGGCGACTGCTGTGCGTCGTGATCGGTGAATGCACGCCCCGAGATCATCGGGATCCGCATGGCGTCGAAATAGGACCCGTCGATCATCCGCCACCCGGCCGTGGGCGGCGTCACGCCGGGGGGAAGCGGCTGCTCGTCGATCCGGATCGTCGTGATCCAGTCGTATCCGGAGAGCGGCAGGTGATTGATCGCGCCCGCGACCTCGACTCCCGGCAGCGCGCCCACCGCTGCAAGCACGTGGCGGTAATACGCAACGGTCGGTCCGACACCGCGATATCTCTCGCCGGACGGCTGCAGCTTGAGCGTCAGCACATGCGACGGATCGAACCCTGGATCGACTCGATACAGTGCGGCCAGCGATCGGATCATGACGCCGGCACCGGCTCCGAGGACGACCGCGAGCACCAGCTGCGAAACCACCAGGAAGCCGAGCATGCGCCGCGCTCGCGGTGGATCGGTCTGACGTCCTGCCTGAACCTGCGCAGCTCCCGGCCGGAACGCGAGCAGCGCCGGAACCGTGCCAAAGAGAAAGACCGACACTCCAGCAGCCCCGACAGTGGCGCCGACGATGACGACGTCGAGGTTGATTGCGGCAATTCTCGGGATTTCGGGTGGAAGCATTCGAACAAGCGAAGGGAGCGCCACTCGCGCGGCGGCAATTCCGGTCAGTGCGCCCGAGATCGCGACGGCGGCACTCTCGACGGCTGCCCCGCGGACGAGCCGCCAGGGCGATGCCCCGAGCGCACGGCGCACGGCAAATTCACGGGCGCGCGTGACCTGCCGTCCGAGCAGCAACGTGCCGAGGTTTGCCGCTGTCAGCATCACGATGAGGCCGACTGCGCCCATGAGCACGAGGAGCGGGCGCCGCACGTCTCCGACCATCCGTTCGCGCAGAGGCACGAGGAGCTCACCGCGTCCCCAGTCGTCCTGGTAGCCGAGGGCACGACGCCATTCGGGCACGAGCGCGCGCATCTCCCGACCGGCCGCATCGGTGTCGAGGTCGGGCCGCAGACGGGCGACGCATTGCGAGACGGTTCCATTCCAGAACGGCGACGCGCGATCGAACGGCAGCGGCATCCAGAGTTCGGCGTCGCGACCGAGCAGCTCGAACTCCGGGGGCATCACGCCGACGATCTGCTGCGGGGAGCCTTCGAGCGTGACGGTCCGGCCGATGACGGCCCGATCCGATCGAAAGCGCGATTTCCACAGCGGGTAGCTGAGAATCACGACACCCGTTCTGCCCGGAAGATCTTCCCCGTCCACGAACGTCCGGCCCAGAAGCGGCGCTGCGCCAACCATCGTGAACAGATTCGCCGACGTCTTCGTCGCGGTGACGCGCACCGCATCTCCAGCCCCCAGCATGGTCATCGTCCAGCCTGGCGACGAGACGGCGACCTGCGTGAACGGGCGGGCTCTCGATCGGAGGAAATCGAGGTCGGCATTCGACACGAATCCGCTGGGCCGCACGACAACGAGCTGGTCCGGACGTGAGAAAGGCAGCGGTTCGAGAAGCACCGCTCGAACCACCGAGAAAACCGCCGCATTCGCGGCGGCCGCGATGGCGACGATGAAGACGGCCAGCGTTGCGAACGCCGGCTGGCGGCGGTACGCGCGCAGCGCAAACCTCAGGTCATGGAGCATCGATTCCCCCCGTGGGTTTGACGGGAGAGAAAGGCCGCGGGTTGGCTGGGCTCGAGCGGACGATCCCGGCGACAGACGGCCGGCGCGATTATTCGAGCAACAGGGCGCCGGGATCCTCGACCAGTTCCTTGATCCGCACCAGGAAGCGCACGGCCTCGGAACCGTCGACGATCCGGTGATCGTACGTGAGGGCCGTGAACATCATCGGCCGCACGACAACCTGGCCGCCGACCGCGACGGGACGTTCCTTGATGGCGTGCAGTCCGAGGATGCCGACCTGCGGCGGATTGAGAATCGGCGTACTCAGCAGCGAGCCGAAGACGCCGCCGTTCGTGATCGTGAACGTGCCGCCTTTCAAATCCGCGAGCGTCAGCGATCCGTCCTCCGCGGCCCGGGCAAACCGCCGTATCTCCTGCTCGATTTCGGCGAACGAGAGCCGATCCGCATCGCGCAGGACCGGCACGACGAGACCTTCGGCCGCGCCGACCGCGACGCCGATGTCGTAGTAGTGCTTCGAGACGATCTCGTCGCCCTGAATCTCCGCGTTGATCCGCGGGAACTCACGCAGCGCGCCGATGCAGGCCTTCACGAAGAACGACGAAACGCCGAGACTGACGCCGTGGCGCTCTTTGAAGGCCTGCTTGTGACGCTCGCGCAGCGCCATGACGGCAGACATGTCCACCTCGTTGAACGTGGTGAGCATCGCCGCCGTGCTCTGCGCCTCCACGAGGCGCCTGGCGATCGTCGCGCGCCGCTTCGACATGCGCTCGCGCGTTTCGGTGCGGTCTCCTTCGACGCGTGGCCGCGGTGGGGCTGGAGGTGGCGAGGCCGGACGGGCCTCGGCTGCGGGCGCAGCGGGGGATGTGTCTTTCGCGGACGGCCGCGTCCCAGCGGACGCCTTTTCGACGTCCCGCCGCATCACGCGTCCGGCGTCGCCGCTGCCGCGCACCTGAGCGAGATCCACGTCGTTCCGTTCAGCGGCATTCCGCGCCGCGGGTGTGGCACGGGTCTTCTCGGCCTCGGGCGCCGCTCGCGTCGCTGCCGGAGCGGCCGCCGTCGCCGGCGCCTGACCTGCGGAACCGCCGTTGCCACTCGCGGCAGCGGCGGACGCCGGGCCCGTTTCGTCGATGACGCCGAGCACTTCCCCGACCTTGACGTCGGCACCGTCCTCATGATCGATGCGGCTCAACACGCCTGCACGAGGCGCCGCGACTTCGAGGTCGATCTTGTCGGTCTCGAGCTCCACGAGGGGGTCGCCCGCCGCCACGGTGTCACCGGGCTTCTTCAGCCATCGCGCCACGCGGGCATCGACGACCGATTCACCGACTTCAGGAACGACGATATCGAACATGGGGTTCTCCGCTGACAGTGCTCGGTGCTTGGTGCTCGGTGCTCGGTGCTTCGTGCTCGGTGCCTGGTGCGGTGCTCCGTGCTCGGCTATTCATACGTGGTTTCGTGCCTGGCGCATCGCACTGGCAGCGAGCCCATTGCGCTGCGCAACCAGCACTACGCGCGTCGTGTGCGCGACTCACCCGGCGACCTGCTCCGGTTTGGGGGTCGTACCGGGACGTGCGCGCGCGGATTCGACGGCCATGGCCGCCAGCGCCGCTTCGACGAGCAACTGCTGCTGCCGCGCGTGGCGCGCCGCTGATCCTTCCGCCGGGCTCGCGCTGCGCGGCCGCGCGACGACGCGCACCGGACGGCCGCCCGCCGCTTCGAGAAGATGCGGACGGATGAAATCCCAGTAGCCCATGTTCTCAGGTTCTTCCTGGACCCACACGACTTCCACCGCCGACCGATATCCGTCGAGCATCGATCGCAGTTCGCGCCGCGGCACCGGATAGAGCTGCTCGAGACGGCAGACAGCGACGTGTGGAGACGAGGCGCGCCGATCGCTGCCCGCCAGGTCGACGAACATCTTGCCGGTGCAGATCACGACGCGCCGGATTTCACCCGCCCGCGCGCGGGCGGCTTCGTCATCGATGGTCATCCGGAAGCGGCCCTCCGCCAGCTCGCGGGGCGCCGACGCCACCATCGGGTGGCGCAGCAGACTCTTGGGCGTGAGCACGATCAGCGGCAGCGGATCTTCGAGCAGCAACGCGGCCTGGCGCCGCAGCAGATGGAAGTACTGCGAGGCGGTCGTGCAGTTCGCGATGCGCATGTTGATGTCGGCGGCCAGCTGGAGGAACCGTTCGGGCCGCGCGCTCGCGTGATCCGGACCCGCGCCTTCGTGCGCGTGCGGGAGCAGCAGGACGAGCGACGGCCGCTGCCCCCACTTGCCGCGCGCCGAGACGACGAACTCGTCGATGATGATCTGCGCGCCGTTGATGAAATCGCCGTACTGCGCTTCCCAGACGACCAGCCGCGACGGCTCCTGCACGTTGTATCCGTACTCGAACGCCACAGTGGCGTTTTCCGAGAGCGGACTGTTGTAGATCTCGAACGCGGCCCGCGCCTCGGGCATCGCCTGAAGCGGCACGTGCGTTCCACCCGTCTTCACGTCGTGGAAGACCGCGTGACGATGGCTGAAGGTGCCGCGCTCGACATCCTCCCCCGTCAGACGGATGCTCACGCCGTCCGCCAGCAGGGACGCGAAGGCGAGCTCCTCTGCCGCAGCCCAGTCGACGGTGCGCGCTTCTGGATCGTCCAGCATCTCGCCGCGTTTTTCGCGCGTGCGCTCGAGTTTGCGGTGCACACTGAAGGCCGGCGGCAGCACCAGCAAGGACGCGTTCAACTCCCGCAGGCGGTCGAGCGGGACTGACGTTTCTGCCCGCGCTGCCGCGCCGGCCGGCGGATCAGGCGGCTGCGGCTCCACGAAATCCTGCTCGGGCTGCAGCGATTCCAAAGCCTGCTGCAGCTCGGTCGTGTACTTCTTGTTGAGTTCATCCGGGACAGTCGACGCGATCGTGCCGCGATCGACCAGCGTCCGGCCCCAGATCTCCCGTACCGTCGGGTGCGAAGCGATCTTCTGGTAGAGCACCGGCTGCGTGAACGCGGGCTCGTCGCCTTCGTTGTGGCCGTGCCGGCGGTAACCGATCAGATCGATCAGGAAGTCGCGATGAAATTCGTTCCGATAAGCGATCGCAAGCCGCGCCGCTTCGACGCAGGCCTCCGGATCGTCGGCGTTGACGTGGACGATCGGAATTTTGAAACCGCGCGCCAGCCCGCTCGCATACGACGTGCTGTAGGAGTCGCGCGGCACGGCCGTGAATCCGAGCTGGTTGTTCACGATGATGTGAATCGTGCCGCCGGTTTGATACCCGGGCAGCCGGCTCAGGTTCAGCGTCTCCGCGACAATGCCCTGCCCCGGGAATGCCGCGTCGCCATGAATCAGGATCGGCAGCGACTTCGCGGGATCGAAGTCCGGCGCTCCTGGCGCGTCCGTGGCCGTCCCCGCCGCACGCGCCATTCCCTCGACCACCGGGTCGACGGCCTCCAGGTGACTCGGATTCGGCGGCATGTTGACGGCAACGTCCATCGTGCGGCCGTCCTTGATCGCGCGATGCGCGCCGGCGTGGTACTTCACGTCTCCGGTCCACGCCATGTCTTCCCGGAAGCTCCTCGACGAGACCGGGTCCTTGAACTCGGCAAGGATCTGCGTGTACGGCTTGTTCAGCACGTGCGCCATCACGTTCAGGCGCCCCCGGTGTGCCATCCCGATCAGAATGGAGCGGCTCCCCGCCTCCGCGGCGTCGCCGATGACCTCGTCGAGAATCGGCACGAGCATGTCGAGGCCTTCGATCGAGAAGCGCGTCTTGCCGGGAAACGTGCGCTGCAGGAAACGTTCGAACGCTTCGACCTGCGTCAGGCGATCGAGCAGCGCGAGCGGATCGATCGGGTCGGCCGGCGACCGGAAACGTCCTTTTTCAACCGCGTAGCGGAGCCAGCGGCGCTCTTCCGGCACGAACACGTGCGCATAGTCGTAACCCGTCGTCGAGCAATACACGCGGCGGAACGCGTCGACGACGTCCAGCATGTTCGTGGCGGCGTCAGCGAGCGGGGACGTGATCAGATTCGCGGGGAGCGCCCGCAAATCGGCATCGGTGACACCGTGGGTCGCCGCGAGAAGCGACGGATCGCCCTGCGGGCGCGTACCCAGCGGATCGATCTGAGCGGCGAGATGTCCGTAGCGGCGGATCGACTGGGCGAGGTTGACGGCGCCGACAGCCTTCGTCAGTGACGCGCCCGAGGCGGCCGGCACGTCGACGCCGGCAGCCGGAGGCGGGCCGGAGCGCTCGAACATGGCTCGCGTTTCGGCGTCGACCGAGGCGGGATCGTTCCGGAACCGGTCGTACAACTCGACAACGTAACCGAGATTGACGCCCGTAAACCCTTGCCAACTGGACATATCCCTATATTCTCCATCGGATTTGCCGTTTGGTGAAGCTCGCGCGGATCCGTGTCGCCTGGCGTGCGCGCCCTTCGCGCGTGCACCGCGATGAGCCCGCCAGCGACGGTGCGGTTTGCTCCGAACCCGCGACGTTGGGCGTAGAACCCTATAATCTTTGGCCGCATGCTTCCCCTCATCCTCGCCGCCTCGATCGCGTTCACGTCCATCGGTGCCGGAGCGCCGGTCGTCCGCGACGAAACGCTGCAGTCGAAGGCGCTCGGCCGGGCCATCAAGTATCGGATCTTGCTGCCCGGTAACTACGCCGCGTCCGCGAAACGGTATCCGGTGCTGTACCTGCTTCACGGACTGGATGGCCACTACGAGGACTGGACCACGCGGACGCACCTGGAGGAACGCGCGCGCAGGCTTCCGCTGCTGATTGTGATGCCGGAAGGCGCGGACGCCTGGTACACCAACGCCGCGGACGGGTCGGGGCGGTTCGAGGACTACATCACGGAAGATCTGATCCGCGATGTCGAATCGAAGTACCGCGCCATCCGCGCGGGGTACGGACGCGCGATTGCCGGCCTGTCGATGGGCGGCTACGGAGCGATCAAGATCGCGTTGAAGCATCCCGGTACGTACGCCGCCGCAGGGTCCCTGAGCGGCGCATTCGAGGCGACCGAGCCGGAGTTCGCCAGGGACTTTCCTGCCCACACCGAGGAGATGGGACGAATCTTCGGGCCGGCGGGCGGCGAGACACGCACGGCGAACGACATCTTCCTCATCGCCCGCGCAGCCAACAGCAACGGCGGACCGGCTCTTTACGTCGACTGCGGCGAGAGCGACAGATTCCTCGCCTCCAATCGGCGGCTGGTTGACATCATCCACAGCCGGGGCTTCACCTATGAGTACCACGAGACGCCTGGCACTCACGCGTGGGACTATTGGGACCGCCGGCTCGCGCCGCTGCTCGCCTGGGCGGTCGCGGCACTCAACGGGGTGGCTTGAACGTGTCGGACTGACCACGCGGTATCGTCAGCGTATGCCAGTTGTTCGAGTGCAGGTGCTTTGCGAGGAACACGATCTGGCCGACGTGATACGAGACGTGGGTAATCGCGCGCTGGAGCGCTTCCACGACCGAAAAACGATCGCCGCGGATAGACACATCCCGTAGCAGATCACCGGGCTCGAGCGCGGTCACGGCGGCGCTGAACAGTCGGAAGCCGTTGTCCCAATCCGCCTGCACGCTTTCGCGTGTCCTGCCGGCGGGCATTTCGAACTCCCCGTCCCGGTGCCGGTCGGGTTTCTCGCCGTCGCTCGTCAGGAAATCCGTGAAGCGCGACCGCAGGTTGCCGGCGACGTGCTGCATGATGATTGCGACGGAGTTGGACTCTCCATCGAGAACGCGAAAAAACTCGTCGGTCGTCAGCTGTGCGACCGCGCGGTCCGCCAGCTGTTTCGCGCGGTCGATCTGGGCAGGCAGATCGGCGAGATATGCCGCTGATGCATCCATTTCCCGAGCATAGCGCTACTCGAGCCGCAGCGCACGGACGGGGTCGATCCGGCACGCGCGCCGTACGGGGCCGTAGCTCGCGAGCAAGGCGATCGTCCCCAGCGTGGCCGCTACTCCGGTGTAGATGGCGGGGTCGGACGGAGACACGCGATACAGAAGCGACGAGGCAAGACTCGCGACGACGCGGCCGCCGAGCAGGCCCAGCGCAAGACCGACACACACGAGTACGCCGGTCTGCCGCAGCATCATCCACTGGATGTCGCGAGGGACCGCGCCGAGGGCGATGCGCACGCCGAATTCCTGTATCCGCTGCCCTGCCGAGTACGACACGACCGCATACAGTCCCGACGCGGCCATGACGAGCGCGATGATCGCGAAACTGCCGAACAGTCCGAACAGGATGTTGGTGCTGGAGAGATCTTCGTCAATCGCCTGCTCGAGCGGACGCATCATATACACGGGCACGTCGGCGTCCAGCGCACGGACCTGTCCGCGAACCGCGCCCTGCACGCCGCGTGGATCGGTCGCACGCACGACGACAACCAGATCGCGGCGCGGCACCTGCCGCACCAGCTGGAAGATCTGCGGGTTCACGCCTTCGCGATCCGCCTTCAAGACGTCGGCCGTCATGCCGACGATTCGCACGCGCCGCGCTGCGGCGCCGGCGCCAACTGTCACGTGCGCGCCAATCACCTGCGATGACGCCGGCCAGAATCGCCGCGCCATCTCGTGGTTGATCACGGCAACCGGCTCGCTGCTGGGCGTGTCGACAGCGGTGAAGCCCCGGCCCTCCTGAATCGGCACGCCAAGCGCCGCGAAGTATCCGTCGTCGACCGTCAGCGGCACGGCCCACGGGCGATCCTCCGGGCGTCCCGCCGGTATGCCGTCGATCGCGGCGACGGTGGTCACCTCCGACCCAAGCAGCGGCAGTCGATCAGAGAGTCCCGCTGCCTCCACTCCCGGCGCCGAACGCACCTTCGAGAGCAACTGGTCGTAATACTGCGTCGTGGACGCGTCGGTGCGGTAACGCCAGGCTGGCGGACTCACCTGAAACGTCAGGATTTTCTGCGTGTCGAACCCCACCGGCGACCGCTCGATGATCATGAGCGCCTTGACCAGCAACCCGGTCACGACGAGCAGCGCAACCGCGAGTCCGAGCTGCGCGATCACGAGCGCCGAGCGGCTGCGCTTCGTTCGTACGCCGCCACCGCTTCGAGCGCCGCCTTCCTTCAACGTTTCGTTCACATCGGCGCGCGAGGACTGCAAGGCCGGGAACAGGCCGAACAACAACGGCGTCAGGAACGCGAGCGCGGTCGTGAAGATGAGGACGTGGCGATCGATGCTGAGCAGCTCGAAAAACGGCTCGTATGAGATCGCGCGGATGATGGCAAGTCCCGCCTGCGCAAATGCGAGTCCCACGAGCCCGCCGGCGATGCCGTACAGCACGTTCTCGGTCAGCATCTGCCGCACGACGCGACCACGGCTCGCTCCGAGCGCACTGCGCACTGCGATCTCACGTCGTCGTCTGATGCCGCGCGACAGCACCATGTTCGCAAGATTCGCGCAGGCGATGAGCAGCACGAATCCGACGACCGTGCCAAGGAGCGCGAGGACGGTGAACGTGTCGGTGCCGACCATCGCCTCGCGGGTCGGCGCGACGCGAGCGGACCATCCGGCATTCGTGTCCGGATGCTCGGACGCGAGCCGGGTCGCAATCTGCCTGGCCTCAGGCGACGCCTGCGCCGCCGATGTGCCCGGTCGAAGCAGCCCTGAGACCCGCAGACGCCGTTCGAGGCGCGATCCCTCGGACGTCAGCTGGAGGGGCAGCCAGATATCGACCTCGGAGATGTTCCCGATCTCGATCTCGGGGGACAGAATCCCGACGACGGTTGCGGGACGGCCGTCGAGCATGAGGGTCTGGCCCACGATCGATGGATCGCGATCGAGCCGCTTCGTCCAGAAATGGTTGCTGAGAAGCACCTCGCCATCGGCACCCGGGCGATCGGCGCCACTTCGGAAGCCGCGGCCCTGCTGCAGCCGCAATCCCCAGACGTCCACGATGTTCGCGGTGACGCGCGAAGCCTCGAGGCGTTCCGCGTCACCCCGGCCGGTCATTGTTACGTTGTCGCGGACGGTCGCAGCGAGCGCCGAGAAGCTCGTGACGGACGATCGGTAATCCAGAAATTCCGGAATCGACATCCCGGAGCGCGCGTCTCCTGTCTGCGGGTCGACCGTGAAGATCCAGCCGAGCGCGTTCTCGTTGGCCAGTGGAAGCGGTCGGATCGCCAATATGCTCGCGAAGCTGAAAATGACGCTATTGGCGCCGATGGCGAGCGCCAGCGTGAGCACGATGACGAGCGAGTAGCCGGGCTGCTTCCGTATCATCCGAAAGCCATAGCGGAAGTCCTGCAGCAGCGTCTTCATGAATCCATCCCCTGTAGGAAATCCGCTGGCGCGGCGAGGCCGCCATGGACTGGTCAGCACCGCTTGGAACGCCTGCCGCACCGCCCACCGGTGCGCGTCTCGCCCGCCGCCGCCTGCGGTTCGCTCATCGAAGACCTCGGAAAGGTCGCCTTCGATGAATTCGCGGACCGCCGGATCGGTCAGCCGCAGCAGTGCACGCGCGGCCAGCGGCAGCACTACTCCTCCTCGAGCGGATCGAGTTGATACGCGAGGCCGGATGCCAGGTTGCGGATGGCGCGGATCGACGCCTTCAGCGCCTGGAGCCCGGCAGGCTGGAGCCGGAAATATTTCTTGCGGCGGCCCCCGCGCGCCGCGGTCGACGGGCCGAGCGAGGAGGCGACGAGACCCTTCTGCTCGAGACGATCCAGCGCCTTGTAGACGGACGCGAGGGCCACGTCGCGCTTCGCCCGTCGCTGGATTTCCTCGGTAATCGGGATCCCATACGCCTGGTCGCCCAGGCGGAGAAGCGCGAGCAGCACGAGCTGCTCGAACTCGCCAATCGGAGCCGAAGAAGCCGCCACAGGTTTCTTAGACGTAGGCTAGGAAATAATGTTCGGGACTGCGGCGCAGCCCCGAACCACTGAACCGTGACTCAACCTGCCCCTACTCGAGGAGCGCCGGCGCCTCCAGCATGGGCCAGATGACGCGTGTGAACTGGCCGCGCTGGAGCAGCTCGCGCCCCTTGCCGCCACGTCCGGTGATCTCGTATTTGGCGGTACTGATCGTCTGTTCCGCCCCTCGACTCGTCTCGACCGTCAGCAGGTCCCGATCGCCGGTCGACGCGATGAAGCCGAGCACGCGGTCGTCCTCTCCTGTCAGCTTGATGAGGATGACACCGCGGCCCGGACCTGCGAGGAAGTTCACCTCCGCCGCCTTGCACAGGATCGCGCGCGCATCGCGCGTGGCGGCGATCAGCACCTCGCCACCGGTCAGCCTGGCGACACCGACGAACTCCTCGCCCTCGGCGGCCTTTGCATACCGTCGTCCGGCGCGGGTGCTGGGCTCGACGAAGGACTCGAGGCTGAACCGCAGGCTGTAGCCGTCGCTCGAAACCGCAATCGCCTGAACTTTCGGCTCGTCCCCTTCTTTTCGCGGCGTGATGTCGCCGGCCACCCGCGGATCGAGGCTCTGCGCCGCGACGATGCGTTCGCCGTCCTTCAGCTTGAAAAACCGCTGAATCGGCTCTCCGTAGCCGGTCGACGCCGGGATGTCGGCGATTCGTGCGCTGTACGCGACGCCGAAGTTGCTGAAGAAAACGACCGTCGCACGCGTGCTGCCTGGAAGCACGGCGAGCACCTGATCGCCTTCCCGCAACCGGGTGGTTGCAACGTCCTTCACTTCCTTTTGTCGCTTCACCCACCCGTCGCGGGAGACGATCACGACGTTGTCTTCTTCGACGATGAAGTCCTCGGCGGTGTACTCGGCCTCGCCGGCGTCGCTGGCGATCGCGGTGCGGCGCGCGTCGCCGTATTGCTTCTGGATGGCCTCGAGCTCCTCGCGGACAATCGCCCAGCGGCTCGTTTCGTTCCGGAGGAGGCCGCCAATCTGGCGCGCACGCTTGCGCTTTTCGTCTGCCTCCTTGCGGATGATCAGGATTTCCAGCTTCGCGAGACGGTAGATCTTGAGTTCGAGGATCGCGTCCGTCTGCTCCGCGTCGAGCGCGAAGCGCTTCATGATCTGCTGGGCGGCGTCGGCCTTCCCATCCGATTTGCGGACGATCTTCAGGATCTCGTCGAGCGCGTCGAAGACCTTTTCGAAGCCTTCGAGGAGGTGGATGCGCCGCTTGAGCGCGTCGAGCTCGTGCTCGAGCCGCTTCGTCACGACCTCGAGCCGGAAGTGCAGGAAATAGAACAGAAGCTGGTGCAGATCCAGCCGTTCGGGCCGTCCTACTTCGGGATTGCCTTCCGTGGGCACGAGACAAGTGAGGTTGACGATGAAGTTGGTCTGAAGCGGCGTGTGCTTGAACAAATACGCCATCACCATCTTCTCGTCTGCGTCGCGCTTCAGCTCGAGCGCGATGCGGACGTCTTCGGTCGAAAGATCCTTCACGTCCAGGAGCGGCGGCAACTTGCGGCCGAGCGCGACTTCCGCGATGCGTTCGACGAGCGTTGCCTTGTTCACCGTGTACGGGACGCTCGTGATGTAAAGGGTCTTCGACGAACGCGTCGACGGTCCTTCCTCCCAGGTCGCACGCAGCCGGATCGCGCCGGAACCCGTCTTGTAGATTTCCTTCAGTTCTTCCGGAGAATTCAGGATCTGTCCGCCCGTCGGAAAATCGGGACCTTTCACGTAGCGGCACAACTGCACGCTGCTCAGATCCGGGTTGTCGAGGAGCTTGACGAGTGCCGTGCACACCTCGTTGAGGTTGTGCGGCGGCACGTTGGTCGCCATTCCTACGGCAATCCCCGTAGCGCCGTTGATGAGCAGATTCGGGATGCGCGAGGGAAGCACGACCGGCTCCGTCTTCGTGCCGTCGTAATTCGGACGGAACGCGACGGTCGCCTGATCGATCTCCGTCAGGAGCTCGTCTGAGATGCGGGCAAGGCGGCACTCGGTGTATCGCATCGCCGCCGCGCTGTCGCCATCCAGCGAACCGAAGTTGCCGGAGCCGTCGACGAGCGGATAGCGGAGGGAAAACGGCTGCGCCATGCGCACGAGCGTTTCGTACAGCGCGGCATCGCCGTGCGGGTGATAGCTGCCCATCACGTCGCCGACGACCTTCGCGCACTTGCGATGCTTGACGTCGGCGGTCAGGTTCTGCTGCCACATCGTAAAGAGGATGCGGCGCTGAACGGGCTTCAGACCGTCGCGAACGTCAGGAAGCGCGCGCGAGGTAATGACGGATAGCGCGTAATTCAGGTACCGGGTCTGCGCCGCTTCGTGCAGCGCCACGGCTTCGTTGCCGCCCGATTCCCCGCCGCCGGCGGTCTCGTTGCCGCCGTCGAGGTCGAACAAAGAGGTGTCGTCCGATTTCTTTCGTTTCGCCATGGAGGTGCCTAGGATAACAGGCGCGCCACCGCGCCAGACCCAACTTGGCCTGACACGGAACGCATCCACCCTGCTATCGTGCACCCATGCGGACGTATCGCTACCTTCATCTGGACGTGTTCACCGATCGGCCGTTCGAGGGCAATCAGCTCGCCGTGTTTCCCGAGCCCGGCGGCCTCACAACCGACGAGATGCAGCGCATCACCAAAGAGATGAACTTCTCGGAATGCACCTTCATCTTCACCGCAGAGACCGCGGACACCGGCGTCCGAATGCGGATCTTTACGCCGGGCGAGGAACTGCCGATGGCCGGCCACCCGACGATCGGCTCGACGTATGCGCTCGTGCACGAACGGACGATCGCGCCGGGATCGTCGCAATTCGTTTTCGGCCTGGGCGTCGGGCCAACGCCCGTCTCGCTGGAGTGGCAGGGCGATGCGCTCGACTTCGTCTGGATGACGCAGCAGCCGCCCGCATTTCAGGGGCGCATCGGCGATCGCCAGGCGTTCGCAGGCGCGATCGGACTTGCGCCAGGCGAACTGGCTGCCGACCTGCCGGTGGAAGTGCTTTCGTGCGGAGTGCCGTTTCTGCTCGCGCCAATCGCGTCGCGAGACGCCGTCGATCGTCTCTCGATCGATCGGCGCGCATACCGCGACGTGTGCGTCGCGTCGGGCCTCGAGGAGCTGCCGCTGTTTGCGTTCACGACCGATCGCAGCGGCGCGGCGGGCGACGAGACGGTCTACAGCCGGATGCTCGCTCCCTCGCTGGGCGTGTCGGAAGATCCAGCGACGGGCAGCGCAAGCGGACCGCTCGGATGCTACCTCGCGACGTACGGCATGATTCCCGCCGCTGCGATCGCGCATCACGTCAGCCTGCAGGGCGCGCTGATGGGGCGTCCCAGCCGCATTCACATCTCGATCGATCAGGAAGCCGGCCGCATCACGCGGGTCCGCGTCGGCGGCAGAAGCGTGCTCGTCGGCGAAGGGCGTCTCGCCTGGTGAGTGCCCGGCCTCGCCGGAGCTACTGGACGGCGACGGGTCCGTTGTTCGTCGAGACCCGCACGGTAATCGGATCGCGGCCGAGCCGAAGAGTGCGGCCGCTGTCGTAATCGCGGTCTCCGGAGATCGAGCGGCATTCGGCGAGGCGGCAGCTCCACGGCGAATGAGACGAGGACGAGATCTCGACGCCTGAGCGGAATCCGTCCGGAACGGTGACAGACAGCGGTCCGTTGACCGACCGAGCGTCCAGTTTGCCGTTCCATTCAGTACCTTCGAGTGTCACATCGATCGGTCCATTCGACGCTTGCGCGTCTATCGTTCCCGCACTGCCTTGGATGCTGATCGGACCGTTGTGTGCACGGACCGTCGCTGTCCCGCGCACGTTGCGCAGCGATATCGGCCCGTTCGACGCGTCGGCGGTAAACGTGCCCGCGACGTCCTCGAACCCGATCGGACCGTTGGCTGTCCTCGCTTGAATGTGCGCGTCGCCGGGCGCTTCAATAATGAGCTGGACGCTTGCCTTCTGGTCGGCGCCGCCGCCCGTCGTGGTGACGTGGGAGCCTTCGACGACGATCCGAACGGCGGCGACGGCCCGCTGCGCCTCCTCGATCGTTCTGGCGCCAGCGGCGATACAAGCCGTGATGGCGTAAGTGCTGCCCTTTCCGTGCACGACCTGCACGCCCCCGTTGTCCTCGGGACGGACGTCGAGCGTTCCGCCGGCGGGCACCGACGTGCGCTGGGTTCCGTACGCCGTGCGCAATCCGCTCCAGCTGGATTGATGGCCGGAGCAGTCGGCCGCCTCCAGATCGACGGCGCGCCTCGGCTGGTTGGCCTGGGGCAGAAAAGCGGCAAGCAGGACTGACACTGCGAGAGCGGAACGGATGGGCACAGCGACCTCCCTACGTATTGGACGAAGGCTGGCGGTCAGCGGTTGACTGGCGGTGTTGCTCGCGCGAATCATGTGTGTGCATGCCCGTGCCGTCAAGCGGTCGTTTCGCGGTTGGCGCCGACCGGACATATTTCCTGGTGGCCATGGGCCTGACAGCGGCGATCTTCCTGCTCGACGCCTACCTGCCTTTCGGAATTGCGACTTCGGCCCTCTACGGAATCGTCATCATCCTCGGCCTGTTCATCAATGCTCCGCGGTATCCCTGGTGGGCCGCCACGCTTGCGACGGTCTTGACCGCGGTGGGTGCGTGGATCTCTCCGCCGGGGGGACCGGTGGCGTACGCCGTCGCCAACCGCGGCCTCACCATGGCAGGCATGTGGATCACGGCGTGGCTCGTCACGAAGTACGGCCACATCGGCCGCGCCCTCGACCAATCGGTCAAGGATCTCGCCGACACGAAGTTCGCACTCGACCAGGCCGCCATCGTTGCGACGACAGACGTCCAGGGACGCATTACCTACGCGAACGATCGATTCGTGGAGATCTCCAAATACCCCCGCCAGGAACTGCTCGGGCAGGATCACCGGTTGATCAACTCCGGCCATCACTCGAAGGAATTCATCCGAGATCTCTGGCATACGATCGCCAACGGACGAATCTGGCGCGGCGAAATCCGCAACCGGGCCAAGGACGGCTCGTACTATTGGGTCGACACCACCATCGTCCCGTTTCTCGACGACCGCCGGAAGCCCTATCAGTACATGGCGATCCGCTACGACATCACCGCCCGGAAGGCGTCGGAGGTGCGACTGCGGGAGCAGGCGGCGCTGGCTCGCCTCGGAGAGATGGCGGCGGTCGTCGCGCATGAAGTGAAGAATCCGATCGCCGGTATTCGCGGCGCGCTGCAGGTCATCGGCGGCCGCCTGCCGGACGCATCCCGGGATAAAGCGGTGATGGGAGACATCATCACCCGGCTCGACTCACTCAACGCGATCGTCCAGGACCTGCTGGTGTTCGCACGGCCTCGTGACCTGCAGTTGACGACGGTTCCGCTCGGGCTTTTGATCGCGGAGACGGTCGGGCACGTTCGACGCGATCCGGTACAACAGGACGTCGCGATCGAAGTGAGTGGGGAGAACCCGCTGATCCAGGCGGACGCCGACCAGCTGCGTACCGTCTTTCTCAATCTGCTGCTGAACGCGACTCAGGCGCAGGGGACGCGCGGCGTCGTCCGTGTCGCCGTGGCGAGCAGTGATGACCGCGTGACTGTCGCGATTGCAGATCAGGGTCCGGGGATCCCGCCGGATGTCCGAGAGAAGGTGTTCGAGCCGTTCTTCACGACAAAGCACCGTGGAACGGGTCTCGGACTTCCGACGGCGCGCAGAGTGGTCGAGCGTCATGGCGGGACGCTCGACCTCGAATGCCCGGCGGGCGGCGGCACCGTTGCGACGGTGACACTGCCCCGGCGCTAATCGATCACTTCACGAACAACATCTCGCGATACGTGGGCAGTGGCCAGAGGTCGTTCGGGACGAGCCCTTCGAGCCCGTCGCCGGCATCGCGGAGTGCCTGCATCGCCGGAATGACCCGGTCGCGGAACCATTTCGCGTGTTTCTCGGCGTTGCCATCGTGCTCGTGGTCGAGAAGATCCTGGAGCGCCGTCAGGGCGCCTTTGCATTCGTCTGTCAGCGCGGTGATCTGATCCAGCGTCCGCCGCGTTTCCCTGGCCGTTCCGCCGGCTGCCTTGACCGCCGCCACGCTCTGCGCCACCTCGGCCTGATACCGGTATGCGGCGGGCAGGATGTAGCGGTTGGCCATCAACGCCATGAGCTGCGCCTCGATGTTGATGGTCTTGTTGTACTGCTCGACGGCGACCTCGTAGCGGGCGTGCAGCTCGCGTTCGTTCATGACGCCGTACTTCTCGAACGCGCGTACCACGTCGGGCTTCAGCGCCTCCCCATAGGCGTCCACCGACGTGCGGTGATTAAGCAGCCCGCGCTTCGCGGCGTCCTTCTGCCACTCGTCGGAGTAGCCGTTGCCGTTGAAGATGATGCGCTTGTTGTCCTTGACCAGTTTCGTGAGCAGGGACTTGACGGCGGCCTGCAGCTTCTTGCCTTCCTTCAGCCCTTTCTCGAGCTCGCTGGCGCAGTAATCGAGCGCCTCGGTGACAGCGACGTTGAGGCAGACGTTCGGCAGAGCGATGCTCTGGTTCGATGAGACCGCACGGAACTCGAACTTGTTGCCGGTAAAGGCAAAGGGGCTCGTGCGGTTGCGGTCGCCGGCGTCGCGCGGCAGCTTCGGCAGCACGTTGACCCCGATATCGAGAATCCCGCCGCTCTTCGTGGTCTTCGCGCTGCCAGCCTTCTCGATCTGCTGGAAGATGTCGGTCAGCATGTCGCCCAGGAAGATCGAGATGATGGCCGGCGGCGCTTCGTTCGCGCCGAGGCGGTGATCGTTGCCGGCGCTCGCGATCGAGAATCGCAGCAGTCCCTGATACTTGTTGACCGCGCGCAGCATTGCGGCGCAGAACACGAGGAACTGCAGATTCTCGTGCGGCGTTTCGCCCGGGTTCAGCAGGTTGTTCCCGAGCTCGTCGCTCATCGACCAGTTCAGATGCTTGCCGGAGCCGTTCACGCCCGCGAACGGCTTCTCGTGCAGCAGACACGCGAGGCCGAACTTCGGCGCCACCCGGCGCAGCATCTCCATCGTCATCATCTGATGGTCGGTGGCGATGTTGGCGTTCTCGAAAATCGGCGCGACTTCGTACTGACTCGGCGCAACCTCGTTGTGACGTGTCTTCAAAGGCACGCCGACCTTGTACAGCTCCCGTTCGACCTCCATCATGAACGCAAGCACGCGGTCGGGGATCGACCCGAAATAGTGGTCCTCCATCTCCTGCCCTTTGGGAGGACGCGCGCCAAACAGCGTCCGCCCCGCATTAATCAGGTCGGGGCGGTTGAAGTAGAAATGGCGATCGATCAGGAAGTACTCCTGCTCCGGCCCGCAGGTGGTCGTGACGCGCTGCGCTTTCGACCCGAACAGCTTCAGGATGCGTACGGCCTGCTTCGAGAGCGCCTCCTGGGAGCGGAGCAGCGGAGTCTTCTTGTCCAGCGCGTCGCCCGTCCAGCTCACGAACGCGGTGGGGATGACGAGTGTCGTCCCCTGCGGCGTCACGAGCAGCCAGGGCGGACTCGTGGGGTCCCACGCGGTGTAGCCGCGGGCTTCGAAGGTCGAGCGCATGCCGCCGGACGGGAAGCTCGACGCGTCGGGCTCGCCGCGCACCAGCTCCTTGCCGCTGAACTCCGCAACCGCCCGGCCGTCGGAAGTCGGGGTCAGGAAGGCGTCGTGCTTCTCGGCGGTGATGCCCGTCATCGGCTGGAACCAGTGCGTGTAGTGCGTGGCGCCGTGCTCGACGGCCCAGTCCTTCAGCGCGCTGGCGAGGATATCGGCGATACCGGGGTCCACGGCCTCACCGTGCGCGATCGACCGCCGGAGTCCCCGGAACACGTCCTTCGGCAAACGGGCCCGCTGCACTTCCTCGTTGAACGTCAGCGACCCGAACTCTTCGGCCGCCCGGCGGCTCTGCGGCTGCGCATTGCGAACCGACAGGCCGAACTCGTTGATGTTGCGAATCGCTTCCCCGGATGCTGCGGAACCCATGTGCGTGTCCTTTCGATGGAGCGTACGGCGGCGGGCGTCGTCAGGGCCTCAGGCGTTCGATTATGAGTCGCGAAAACGCCGCGCTTCAAGCGGAAAGTGCAGCCGAGCTATGAAATTCTCAGATATATACTTAACAAAGTGAAACATATCGACGACTACTACGCAGCCGTTCTCGGCGAGCTGGAACTGCTCGTACTCCTTGCGCTGCTACGACTTGGAAACGGCACCTATGGCGCCGAAATCCGCCGCGAGATTGCCGAGCGGACGACGCGCGACGTGCCGGTCAGCTCGATCTACGTGACGCTGGATCGTCTCGAAAGGAAGCGGATGGTCGTGTCGTACGTGGGAAACCCGACGCCGGAGCGCGGCGGCCGCCGTCGAACGCATTTCCTGCTCGATACCGCCGGTCAGAAAGCGCTCGGCCGCGCTTACCGCACGCTGCGCGCCATGACGGACACGCTCGAGGGCAGGCTGGAAAACTTCTGATTGCCAGATTGTTGCTTTCGGAATGCAGATGAAATCGGCGATCTGAAATCCGGGCGCTTCAATCAGTCTGCGATTCGAAACCGCCAATTCAGCGCAAGTCGTAATGCTGTCCGGCGTGCAGCACGGAGACCGAGATGCCGCGCCCGGAAACGCGCTGGCCGGGCGACGCCTTGTCGACGTGCGCATGACGCGCGTCCATCACCACGACGGAGCTCCTGCCGATGACGTCGAACGCATGACCGCGGACGATGACGCCGGTGGATTCGTCGATGCCGACGCCGACGAGGTCAGGATGATCGAGCACGGCGCTCAGGAGACGGTTGTCCCGCTGGCGGGTCAGGAAGTGCTGATCGACGAGCACCTCCGGCCAGAGGCCCAGGCCGGGCGCAATCACCGTCGCGCCCGCGGTCAATGATTTCAGATCCGCGTCGCCGGTGAACATCGATCGCACCAGGATCGCCGCGCCCGCGCTCGTCCCGCCGACGGCGGCTCCATGTGCGTATCGATCGCGGATCGCGTCGTCGAGACCTGTCCCCTGAATCGCTTTCATGAAGCGGTTCTGATCGCCGCCGGGCATCCAGATGAGCGTGGCACGCTTCAGCGTGTCGGTGGCAGCGGCGCGGTCGTCGAACGACACCTTCAGGGCCTCGTTCGCACCCGCGTCCTTCCACATCTTCACCGATTCATCCCCTGCGTCCGGTTCCGCCGACGCCTGCGGCAGGACTGCGACGATGGCATTCGCGCCGCCCGCAATGGCGAGCGCCTTCGACACGATCTCGGGGCCGGTATCTCCGCCGCCCACGACGATCAGCGTTCCGCTCTGCGCGTACGCCGACGCCACCGCGAGGAGCCATACCGCCACCGCCGCCGCCAGGAATCGACGCACCATGAGGACGATTGTACCTTGACGGCCGCGGCCGATCCGGGATAGCGTGTCATCCATAGACAATCTATGGGAAAGAAAACCGACCGCCAGGAGCTGCTGCCGGGCACCCTCGACATGCTGGTGCTCAAAACGTTGTCCATCGGCGTCATGCACGGATACGGCATCGCGCAGCATATCCGCATGGTCTCGGGAGACGTCCTCCACGTGGAGGAGGGCTCGCTGTATCCGGCGCTTCAGCGGCTGCAGCTGCAAGGACTCGTGGATTCCGAGTGGGGCCACTCGGCGAACAACCGGAAGGCCCGGTACTACCGCCTCACCCGCGCCGGACGCCGCGCGTTGGGGGACGCGGAGACGAGCTTCGACCGCGTGGTCGGCGCGATCAGACGGGTCATGAAACCGGCTTAGCCAACCGAAGACTCCCATTGAACGTCTAGGGATCATGATGCTGCGTCTGCTCCGCCGGGTTCGTGCCGCCGTCCACCGCGGACGGCTCGATGCCGAACTGCGCGCGGAAATGGCACAGCACGTCGAGTGGAAGGCACAGAGCTACACCGCACTGGGCATTGGCGAGGACGAAGCGCGGCGGCGGGCCGCAGTCGACGTGGGCAACGTCACGAGGTTGAGAGAGGACGCGCGCGCCATGTGGGGATTTCCAACGATCGACAGCATCCATCAGGATCTCGTGTACGGTGCGCGGCTCCTGCGCCGCTCCCCCGGGTTTGCGGCAGTTGCCGTGCTGTCGCTGGCGGTCGGGATCGGTTCGAGTGCCGCTGTGTTCAGCCTGACCGAGACCGTCTTCCTCCGATCGATGCCGGTTGCCGATCCGTCGTCGCTTTTCGTCGTGAAGTGGAGGTCCGGACCGGTTTTTCCATTCTCCTCGCTCGATGGGTACGGGGAGGACAACGAACAGGGGCTGGCCAGCACGTCGTTCTCGTACGCAGCGTACCAGGCATTCCAGATGGAGGGCGCGCCGTACGTCGATGTGCTGGGCTTCGCGGACCTGTACAACGTCAACACCGTCGTCGACGGGCGCGCCGAGCTGGCGACGGCTCACGCCGTGTCCGGCAATTACTTCGATGTCCTTGGCGTAAGGCCGTCCGCCGGCCGGCCACTGGGCACGTTCGACGACAAAGCCGAGGCGCCGCCGGCGGCGATTCTCAGTTACGCGGCGGCACATCATCGGTTCGGGGACGCGGCGGCCGCCGTCGGACAGACGGTGGCGGTCAACTCGGTTCCGTTCACGATTGTCGGCGTGATGCCGCGGGCATTTCACGGAACCGGCCAGGTCGGCACCGACCCTGACCTCTACATTCCGATGGCGATGAAGATGCGCGTCGTCCCCGGCGACGATCCGCCGCAGGACCCGAACTTCTGGTGGGTTCTCATGCTCGCGCGGCTGAAGCCGGGCGTCGAGGCCGATCGTGCCCGCGATGCGCTCGACGTCATGTTGAAGAGTACGGTTGCGGCCGCCAAGCCGGCTCTCGCGGCGAAGGATCTTCCGAAGCTCACTCTGGTGCCCGGAGGGCAGGGTCAGGTCGAGAACCGCGAGACGATGCGGGATCCCTTGCGCATGATGGCGGCCGTGACGGCAATCGTGCTGCTCGTAGCGTGCGCCAACGTTGCCGGTCTGCTCCTGGCCAGGGGACGCGCGCGTGTTCGTGAGCTGTCGGTTCGCGCGGCCATAGGCGCGGCGCGGCGACGAATCGTCCGGCAGCTCATCACCGAGTCGGTGCTGCTCGCGGCTGCGGCGGCCGCGCTGGGCGTCGGCGTGGCCTGGTGGCTCGGCGCCGCACTCGCGCCGGCGCTGGCAGATTCGTTCGCCGACACCCCGTGGGTCGGCGCGCTCGACTGGCGCGTCCTGTTGTTCGCGATCGCCATCGCCGTTGGCTGCGCGGTGGCATTCGGATTCGTGCCGGCGATCCGGGCGACGCAGGTGGACGTGAGCACGACACTGCAGGAAGGCGGCCGCGGAACGGTCGGCCACCGCCGACTGTTGCCAGGCACGCTCATCGTGGTGCAGATTGCGCTCTCGCTGCTGCTGATCGCCGGGGCCGGCCTGCTGGTCCGATCGCTGCGAAATCTGCAGTTGACAGAACTCGGATTCGATCCGTCCCACCTGCTCCTGTTTCGCGTCGATCCATCGCTGAGCGGATATGAAGGCCAGCGCACCACGGATCTGTACGGGCGGATTCTCGAGAACGTTCGCCGTACGCCAGGCGTGATCGGCGCATCCCTCTCGAGCCATCGGCTGATCAGCCATTCGAGCGCGATTTCAATCGCGGCCCGGCCGGACGAACACTCTCCTGCACCGGACAGCCCGGAGGCACGTGCGTTCGACCGCTCTCATCTCGCGTGGAGCCTGATCGTCGACGAGCGTTTTTTCCAGACGCTGAGCATCAGTGTGCTGCGCGGCCGGACGTTCGAGGTGCGCGACGAGGGCGGCGGCCCGGTCGCCGTCATCAATCAGGCACTCGCGAAACAACTCTTTGGCTCCGACGACGTGCTCGGACGCGAAATCGTCCTGGGATCGGAACGGCTGCGGAATCGCCCGCCAGTCCACGTCATCGGCATTGTCGCCGATGCGAAATACACGGGGATCCGGGATCCAAAGCCGCCGACGTTCTATCTCTACTACCGGCAGCAGCCGGACATGAAGAGCCCCACCTTCGAGGTCCGGACCGCGGGACCACCTTCCGCCCTCGCCTCAACGATGCGGCAGATCGTCCACGACATCGACGCAAACGTCCCGATGTTCGCAGTCATGTCGCAGACCGATCAGATCGACAAGTCGCTGATGCGCGAGCGGCTGTTCGCGCGGCTCGCCACGCTGCTGGGCTCGGTCGCCATCATGCTCTCTACGATCGGCCTCTACGGGCTGCTGGCATACGGCGTCGCCCGCAGGACCCCGGAGATCGGGCTGCGCATGGCCCTCGGCGCGGCGCAGCGCTCCGTGCGATGGATGGTGCTGCGGGAATCGATCCTGCTCGTCGCGGTCGGCATCGCCGCCGGCGTTCCAGCGGCGCTTGCGGGGACGACCATCCTGGAGTCGTTGCTGTTCGGCCTCGACGCGCGGGACCCAATCACGATCGCGGCTGCCGCGGTCGTGATGATCGCGCTCGCGCTGTTTGCGGCATACCTGCCGGCCCGGCGGGCGGCGCGCGTGGATCCAATGATCGCGCTCCGGGCGGAGTAAAACGCCGCCTAGAATCCCAGCGGCCTGTGTGGCACGTACGGCTCCTCGAGCCGGCGCCGCTCCTCGTCCGAAAGCCTGATCTCGAGCGCTTTCACCGCCTGCTCGAGGTGCTCCATCTTCGACGCACCAACAATCGGCGCCGTCACGCCGCGCTGTGCGAGTACCCACGCCAGTGCTATCTGCGCCGGTGTCACGCCCTTGTCGCGTGCGACCTCCGCCGTGCGGTCCGCGACAACGTAGTCGGGTTCCTGGTAGTACATCCCATGCGCGTAGGCGTCGGTCTGCTCGCGTGTCGTGGCCGTCCGCTCGCCGCGGCGGCGATTGCCGGCGAGGAATCCCCGGGCCAGCGGGCTCCACGGAATCACGCCGATCCCTTCCTCGATGCAGAGCGGCATCATCTCGCGCTCTTCCTCGCGGTAGATCAGGTTGTAGTGGTTCTGCATCGAGACGAACCGCGTCCAGCCGTGCTGCTCGGCCAGATGAAGAGCCTTTGCAAACTGCCACGCCATCATCGTCGACGCGCCGATGTATCGCGCCTTGCCCGCCTTCACGACGTCGTGCAGCGCTTCGAGCGTTTCCTCAATCGGAGTGTTCGGATCCCACCGATGGATCTGGTACAGATCCACATAATCCGTTTCGAGGCGTCTCAACGAACGGTCGATCGCCGACATGATGTGCTTCCGCGAAAGCCCGCGATCGTTCACGTCGTCACTCATCGGATTGAAGACCTTCGTGGCGATGACGACCTCGTCGCGGGGCGCGAGGTCCTTCAGCGCGCGGCCGAGGACTCCTTCGCTCTTTCCGAGCGAATACATGTCGGCGGTGTCGAAGAAGTTGATGCCGAGCTCGAGTGCGCGCTCGATGAACGGCCGTGACTGATCTTCGGTGAGCACCCAGGCGCGCCAGCCCGGATCTCCGTACGTCATCGCGCCTAGACAAATCCGCGAAACCTTCAGTCCAGTGTTGCCGAGCCGGACGTATTCCATCCGATCAGGATACCGGAGGTCTGCGGCGAGCGGTTGGAGTAGAGTACCGCGCCAGCCATGGCCCGCCCGGGCATCATGCGTGTCCTGCGAGGAAGTATCGCCTCTGGCGTTCTGCTCGTCCTGTCCGCCCAGGCGCACGGGCAGCGTCTTCCGATCACTTACTATTCGACGTCCGACGGACTCGCTCACTATGCGATCAATCGGATCGTTCGGGACAGCCGCGGTTTTCTCTGGTTCTGCACGCGCGCCGGCCTGTCCCGGTTCGATGGCCGCGAGTTCGTCAACTGGGGCGTCGACGACGGCCTTCCGATCGGCGACGTGAACGACCTGATCGAGACGCGCGACGGTACTTTCTGGATTGCGACCGAACGAGGGCTGGTTCGCTTCAACCCCAACGGACGCAGAGAGGCCGGCGACCAGAACGTCCATGCGGCGCCCATGTTCACGACGTACGTGCCGAGCGCGGATCCCCGGTCGGCGCGCGTCTCTTCGCTTCAGCACGACCCGTCCGGCGCGCTGTGGGTCGGCACGGCGGCCGGCCTCTTCCGGGCAGATATATCCGGCGAGGGTGTCGCATTCACCGCAGTCGACTTGAATGTCCCGGACGTGCTTCAGGCGCGGTCCATCGGTTCGCTGTTCGTCGACAGGTTCGGCGTGTTGTGGATCGGTACGAATTCGCGGGTATACCGGCTCGAACCTGCGGGCGGCGTCGATGTGCTCGGTGAGGCGGACGGCATTCCCGTCCAGTCGGTCAGCAGGATTCTGGAGGACAACGCGGGAACCATCTGGCTCACGCCAATGGGCGGTGGCCTGCTGCAGCTCACGAACGAACCGCACGCACGACCGCGTGTCGTCCGGCATCTCACGTCGCAGGACGGTTTTCCTTCCGGCGGAGCGTCTGATTTGATGCAGGACAGCCGCGGCATGTTGTGGGTGGCCACGGGCAGCGCGCTCGTGCGCGTCGCCGTCGATCGTTCGGCCGGCAGCACCGTCGCACTGCAGACGATCGGCGAACGCGAGGGCCTGCACGCGCTGGGGTTCTCGGCGCTCGCGGAGGACCTGCACGGGAACGTGTGGACTGACGTCTTCCCGTACGGCGTGGCCAAACTGTCGCGCAGCGGCTTCACCGCGTTCTCGCCGGGCGACCAGCGGGCGTTGTTCATGTCGCTCGTTGAAGCACGAAATGGCGACCTCGTCGCGTTCAGCGAGTCGGGGGGAAAGATTCTGGCGTCGCGCTTCGACGGTCAGTCGTTCAGGCCCATCGCGGGGGCACGTCCGCCAGTTTCCGCGTCATGGGCCTGGAATCAAATCGCGTTTCAAGATCGTGGCGGCGGGTGGTGGTTCGGCGGCAATGAAGGCGTCGTCCGCTATGCGGCGGGAATTCCGCTTGAACGGATTGCGCCCGCGAAACCGGTTGCAAAAATCTCCAGCGCCGACGGGCTGGCCGCGGACACCATCATCCGCCTCTTCGAAGATCGTCGTGGAAACGTCTGGATTGGAACCGTCGGACAGGGCGTCGTCCGTAATGGGCTCGCGCTCTGGCGCGGCGGTGCACCGTCAGGATTGGTCCAATTCAGCGAGGCGGACGGCCTTCCGCCGCTCGATCGCCATTACGTCTCGTCGTTTGTGAGCGACCGCGCTGGAGATGTCTGGATCGGATTCAGCGGCGATGCCGGCCTTGCACGCTACGATGGAACGCGCTTTGTACGGTTCGCTGCGAACGATGGTGTTCCCCCGGGCCAGATCCGCAACCTCGCGCTGGACTCCGCAGGGCGGGTCTGGGCAGCGACCTATCGGGGCGGCGTAGCCAGCATCGAGCATCCCGAAAGCGAGCATCCGCGGTTTCATGCGTATACGACGCATGATGGCCTGTCGAGCAATGAAACGACGGCCGTCGTCGAAGCCGCCGCCGGAGAGATGTACATCGGTACGGCGCGCGGGCTCGACAAGCTGTCCGTAGAAACAGGACAGATCACGCACTTCACCGCAACCGACGGGCTGCCCGCGACCGAAATGTGGGGCGCGCTACGCGATGCGAAGGGCGTCCTGTGGTTCGTCTATTCCGACGCCATTCTCCGTCTCGTCCCTGACGCCGCACAATCGGCACCGCCTGCTCCGGAAATCTTCGTCACCGGCATTTCGGTAGACGGGCGGCCCCGCGACGTGTCGGCAGTGGGCGATCGCGCCATCGAGAATCTTCAGCTACGGAGCGGCGGCTCGATGCGGATCGATCTGGTGGCGCCATGGTTCGGCACAGCTGACGGCGTCTTGTATCAGTACCGCCTGCGTGAGCGCGATACATGGAGCGCCCCGAGCCTGCAGCGGAGCATCACGTTTGCGAGCCTCGCGCCAGGGCGCTATACGTTCACCGCCCGCGCCATCACGAATCAGGGCCGGACGAGCGCGTCCGACGCGACCGTCGCGTTCACGGTCGTCGCTCCGGTGTGGCGCCGCTCGTGGTTCGTGCTGCTCACGCTGTCGACGATCGGCGCGTTGACCTATGTCGTCTCTCGCCGGCGTGTCGCGCGGCTGCTCGAGGTCGCGAACATGCGCACGCGAATCGCGACAGATCTGCACGACGACATCGGCGCGAATCTCACACGCATTGCAGTTCTGAGCGAGGTGGCGCGCCAGCGCCACGCGCTGGCCGGCGGAACGGAGGACCCCCTCGCGTCCATCGCCGCGCTGTCGCGCGAGTCGGTCACGGCAATGGCCGACATCGTCTGGGCCATCAGCCCCGATCGCGACCAGCTCGCAGATCTGGTGCGCAAGATGCGCGAGCACGCCGACGACCTGCTGTCGGCATGCGACGTCAGGCTCACGTTCACCGTCGTGGGGGTTCTGCAGGACGAACGCATCGAACTGGACGTGCGCAGGGACGTGTTCCTGATTTTCAAGGAGGCTGTCAACAATGCCGCGCGCCATTCCGGCTGCGACGCCGTTGAGGTGACGTTCGGGACGGAGAATGGGTCGCTCGTTTTGAGCATCGCCGACAACGGCAAGGGATTCGACCCTGCCGCTGAAGCAGAGGGGAACGGGCTCGTGAACATGCGGCGCCGCGCGGCCAGAATCGCCGGCAAGCTCGACGTGCTGTCGGAGCCCGGCAGCGCGACCACGATTCGGCTCGTCATGCCCCTCCGGCCGCACCGGCGATCTCGACGCCTACTCTCATGAGTAGGTGACGCGGGTTTGGGTTTGCGGCTATGGTGAGTCCGGCGCTCGACGACGTCACCGATGACCTCAGTCCAACACAACGTTTCCGACCAGGCTCGCCAGCAGCCGCTCGCGGTCGTGATCATCGAGGATGTCCGTGATGTACGTGAGGGACTGGCAATCCTCATCAACGGCTCCCCCGGATTCCGGTGCACGCGCAGTTTTCGCACGATGGAGGAGGCTCTGCGGGGTGTAACGGACGCCCGGCCGCACGTTGTGCTGACGGACCTGGGACTACCCGGAATGTCCGGGGTCGAGGGCATTCGCCTGCTGCAGGAACGCGTCCCGAGTGTCCCGATCCTGGCGTTGACCGTCCACGACAGCGACGACAAGGTATTCGCAGCGCTGTGCGCCGGCGCGTCCGGCTATCTGCTCAAGAACACACCGCCGGCGCGGCTGCTCGAGTCATTACGGGAAGTCGCTGCAGGCGGCGCGCCCATGTCTCCCGAAATCGCCCGCCGCGTCCTTGCGCTCTTTCGTGATTTCCGCCCTGCCTCCCACGCGTCCTATCACCTGACACCACAGGAAAACGAGCTGCTGAAGCTGCTCGTGGACGGCCATCACAAGAAGACCGCGGCGCAAGCAATGGGCATCAGTGTCAATACGGTGTCCTTTCATCTGAAGAACATCTACGGGAAACTGCAGGTCCACTCCAAGACCGAAGCGGTGGCAAAGGCACTTCGGGAACGCCTGGTATAAAAACGTGCTGAACATGGCAAATGACCGATGCCGAACGGCGAAAAGGATGGCGATCGTCGTCGCGGTCGCGGCCATCTCAGGTGGCATTCCGGGCGACGTGCACGCTGCACACGACAGCTCGGTACCGATGGTCGGTCAGCGGAGCGGCGGGTCAGGATCTCAGAACCCGGCGTGCGCCGTGTTGACCGTAGAGGAAATCCGGAACATCACCGGGTTCCCGGGCTACAGGTCGCCGTCTCCAGGTGACCCGCCAGGCCAAGGCGCGGGCGGAGGCGCGTCCTGCCAGTTCGAAGGTCAGGGACCCACCGTCGATGACAAGGGAAACGCCGTCATGCTCAGAGGCCCGCTCCTGAGCATCGTGCTCATCGAAGGCAAGAACTACACCCACACGAACGCCGTCGGAAACGGGTGCAAGAAAGAGATGGCGCCGGACGTCGGCGACGAAGCCTACTTCGAGGTCTGTCCGGCGGCGATGAGGGCGCGGACGGCTCCGCTCTACGTCAAGGCGGGGAATAAAGATCTCATACTGCAAATGGACGTCGATTCGCCGGATACAGAGGCGTCGTTGAAACCGAAGCTGATCGCCCTCGCAAAGGCCGCCGCCGCGAAATTGCGGTAGGTCGCGTCATCAACGCTGGCGCATCAACTCCACGCGCCGGTTTCTCGCGCGCCCTTCCGGCGTATCGTTCGTATCTTTCGGAGCGGATTCTCCATATCCGTTCGTCGTCAGGCGATCGGCGGCAATATGAAATCGATCGATCAACGCCTTGCGGACGGCGGCGCTCCGGCGCTGCGACAGCGCGAGGTTCGAAGCCGTTCCTCCGATGTTGTCGGTATGCCCGGCGATGCTCATTTTCCAGTCGGGATGGCGCGAGAGCACGTCGGCGATTTCCTTCAGGACCGGATCTGATTCGCTGCGAATGTGGTCACTCGCAAAATCGAAATAGATGCCGTATACGTCGACAGGTTCGTCGTCCGCGAGCGCCCGCTCCATCTCTCCGCCGTCCGGATGCGTGATTTTTGCGAAATTGATCCTGAGGAACACTCCGTCCGGCGTACTGTCCGCCGTCATCACGTAATCGATCAGCATTGGAAAACTGTCGTCGTCGAGAATATCGGCCGTAATCCGCGCTTTCATGGAGCGGCCCTGAAACCAGACGTCGCCGTCGCCTGTCGCACGAACGATCGGCACCGCGACCGGACGGTTGTTCACGAGGACGGAACGCGTGGCCGCGCCCCCGTTCCGCAGGAGTCCTTCCGCCTCCACTCCGAGCGTGTCGAGCGAGTTCCTCTGAACGTAATGGTGGCGGGCGACTCCCATCCGCTTCAGCTCCGCAAATTCATCGATCGACAGACTGAATTCCGTCGCGCCCACGATCGTCTCCGGAAGCTCTCCCTCTGCGCTCTCGATTGTGATTCCGCCGATTCCAGTGTGCAGCATGTGGGCACGGCGGAGGTCGGACCGGCAGATCCGCCGCTTTGTTACCGTCGGTGTGTCTGGCGACGTGCAGCCGACGGAGATGTCGATGCCCAGCCGGTCGACTTTAATGACCTGAGTGAGACATTCGAAGCTTTCCTTCGCATTGCGATTCCAGACGTCCGTCAGAGTGAGCCCTTCCTCCAACGGGACCCTCGCCGATTTCTGCGCGGCGATTTCCTCGTCGGCGTCAGTCCCGACCGCCGGGCAGTCACCGCCGATCACAAGTCCCGAGGGAAGAGGACGGCTGGCTTCTCCAGGACGACCGAACAAACTATCGATTACATCACGCGCGCTGGCTGATTGCGACGACGAGCCGCCGCGCGAATGCTGCGGCGACTCGGACGGCGCCGCTTCCGGCGACGTCGTGGTGTGAGGGGACGGGCTGGCAGTCTGCTGCGGGGGCGGCGCCGACGACTGGCGGCACGCGCTCAGGATGAGTACAGCCATCACGAGCGATCGCTTGTTCCTCATCGAAGTTCCTCTCGCAGCGTCGATTTAGCTCAGGCGAGCGGCATGATGAGCCCGACCGGCTTCCCATCGAACAGGATGACCGCAGGACGGCCGGGGCCCATCCGGACCCTGACCCTGTTCTCCGGGAGCGTGCGCCGGAGGTAGTCGATATAGTCGGCGTTGAACTGCACGTTGCCGGGTCCGATATACGTACCCGGCCGACGCCCGGTCGCAAACCCCGTGATCGGGATCTCGAACGGCAAATCGGCTGTCAGAAACTTTTCGATCGTCGCTGCGCTTGCTTCGCCGCTCGGCAGCGACGCCGGCTTCGCTATGGCCGCATCCAGGACGAACGCGGCGTCAGCGACCATCGTCCGGCCGTCGCTCAGCTTCAACGTCCGACTCCAGCCAGGTGCGGTTCCACCGGCGCCCGGTGCAGCGCGTACGTCAGTGGGGCGGGGCGCAGCTTCCATGGGCATGGCGGACAGCCGTCCCATGCCGAGCGTGGCCAGCTTCAACGCACCGAGACGGTCCGTTGACGACATCGCAAAATTCACCTCGAGCAGCCGGTCGCCCTTCAGAAAATCGAGAGCGCCATCCATCGTGATCTGACTCTTGTCCCATGGTCCCTTGAGGATGACGTCCTCCTGCGGCATCACCTGACGCACGAGTCCGCCGATTCCCGCGTTGAGCGCGAACTCCTTCGCACCGCCGGTCCATAGCGGCGTCAGGACGAACACATGGTGGCCTGCCGTGAAGTAAGCGCAGGCATGCCCCGTCGGGTGCGCGAGCGGCGGAAAGTACGAGGACGAACGGTACGGATCCACGACCAGGGGTCCGAGTACGGCTTCGGCTTCCGCGCGCGTGACGAGACCGCACGGGTCCGCGTTGGCCGGCGCGTCCGTCATTACCTGATAGGTGTTCTTTGCCGGGAACGGCAGGTCCGGGATCCGGTCTCGCACCCTGGCTGCGAGCCGCGCCATGGGTTCTGTGGGCACATCTGGCGATTCGCCCTGAATGATGATCCGGACGTGGCCGAGACGTCCCGTATAGCCGTACGGAAGGCCTCCCTCATCGTCCCAACCCGTTGATGGCTTCGCGCGATCGGATGTGCTGCCGGCAGGCGTCCCGAGCTCCGCAGCGAACAACTTCTCCACCGTCTTTCTGGTGATCTGCATCATGTCGGCGGAGCCGTTCCACTCGACCGAAAGCGTCATCGCGTAATTCCTGGGATCGGCACTCTCTTTCGTTTTCTTCGCCAGGATCGCGCCCATTTCGCTATGGCTGGCTTCGTACGACCGTATCTCCTTCTCGCGCAACTCACGAAGTTGATCGGGCATCACCAGGGTGTACCGGCAGCCGTCCCGTTTCACCGGGGGCGCGGCAAGCTTCCCGACAATTGCTTCGACGTCTCCCACAGGGAGCCAGTCACAGTCGTTCGTGGGTGCGGTGGCCGTGCGTACTGTGATCTGCGGCCCGGCTTGCGAGGTGTTCGCGTTCTGTGCGCCGCTCGAAGATGCCTGGGGAGAACCTGCGGCTGTCTGGCTGGCCGTCGCTGCGGCACCACCGCCGCACGCGGGCAGTACGGCCAGCGTGACAGCCAGTGCAAAGCTCCGAGGCGCGCGCAGAGCAGCCATACGAGACCGCATCGTGAGCCGCCGGGCGGCGTCAGACAACTACCCCGATGGGTAGGGGCAACTTCGACCGGTCTACCGGCGCACGAGCTCGACGCGCCGGTTCCGCGCCCGTCCTTCGAGCGTGTCGTTCGTATCCTGCGGACGCGACTCGCCGTAGCCTTCGGTCGTCAGGCGGGAGCCGGCGACCTGGTAACGCGAGGTGAGCGCGGCCTTCACCGACGCGGCCCTGCGGCGTGAGAGATCGAGGTTTGCCTGATCGGTGCCGATGTTGTCGGTATGTCCTTCAACGCTGAGCTTCCAGTCGGGATGCCGCCGCAGGACGTCGGCGATCTCGCCCAACGTCGGCTCCGATTCCTGGCGCAGCGAGTCGCTGTTGAAATCGAAGTAGAGGTCGTAGACGTCGGCGCGTCCCGTCGTCAGGAGCGCCTGCTCGATGCGGCTCGGAGGCGGCGCACCCTTCATCGTCTTTGCCGCGTCGCACCGGAAGGAAATCTTCACGGTTCGCGATTCCGTTCTGTTGACCGTTCCGGCGGGCCCGGACCACGTCACGGCCTTCACCGTCATCGGATAGTCTTCGTCGTCCAGGATGAAGAGTTCGACGTAGTCGCCGAGATAACTGCCCCTGGCGTGAATGACCGGGAGATCAATGCGTGCATCGTTGACGATTACGGGGATGTGTTCCGGCTCGCTGCCGACGCGCTGGAATCTGTACTTGATGGCGGTCTCGTAGATGTTCGGGTGCCGATTGCGTTCGGCCGGCAGCGCACTGTTGTCCCGGTCGACGAGCGATATCTCGGCAGACCCGGTTGCCTTCAATGCGCGCAGGACTGCCGTCGAGACGCTGCTCATCGTGCTGCCTGGAATGGTCACCGGCGCGCTTGGATCCATCCATCGGACCACCATCGCCGCCGAGCGAAGGTCCTTCACCAGCACGGTGCGGTGGACGTGCGTGTCGCGCAGGGAGCCATCCGGCATCGAGGTCTGGTTGGAATAAGACCACGTGATTGCCTGCGGCGTCACCGAGGTCACTGTCGTAATAGGTTCATAGTCCCCGCGCGGTTCGTTGACCGCGCCGACGGTCGTGAGGCCGGCGCACACAGGAATCTTCGGGTCAACGGCTGACGTCGTAACTGACTGGACGGCAGCGACCGCGATCAGCGATGCGCCGGTCAAGAAGACTGGTCTCAACCCGGTCATTCAAGAATCACTGGATTCCTGGAACCTGGAAATCGAACTTGCTGTCGTCCAGCGTCGGATTGGCTTGCGGTTCGAGCCGAAACGTCACGCGCTTGATCGCGTCGGGGCCGTAGTTTTTCGGCGTGTCCTCGAAGACCTTCCGAATGAGCAGTGTGTCCCGGTCTATCCACACCGTGACCTGCCGAACGCCCGTGCGTTGCCCCGACGGGTAATAGGCGGCTGCAATGCCGATGACCTTGTGACACGCGTGGCCGTTGACGTCCTCCATCCCGGCATCCGAGGACTCCTCGATTTGGAGAATCGTGCCCGGCAGGTTGGCTGACCTGAACAACAGCTCGGTAATGAGGAGCGAAGCGCCCTTGGTCCTGGGGTCATTGAGCGACCCGGCCTGATTGGATGTCGGTGGATACGTTCGCTGTTCCTTCGTCTCGAAGTTGTAGGTCTGAAGATTGTGGTTCCGCATCCACCAGAGTCGGCGGCTGTTGTTGTAATTGAGCCTGCTGGAATTTTGCGCGTATTCGTCGTACTGAAGCGTGTAGTCGAACAATAAATCGACCGAGTCTTTTCGACGAAAATAGGTCTTGAACACCGCGTGCGTAGAGAACCCCGAGCTCTCCTCGATAACGGTACCTGTGTCTGCATACGACTTGAGGGCAGCGTAGACCGCCTTGCTGCGCGTAAGGGCGTCCGCTTCGGATTGATTCGAATGTAATGATGTCGTCGCCAGCGCGACCACCGTCGCACAGATCGTCAGACGCGAGCCGGCTCGTGAACCCATACGGCCTCCTCGAGAATCTTCGACAGCGCATGGATCCTGATCGGTCACACAGCGGCAGACAACTACCTCTGTGAGTAGGCCGCTGACCGGCGAACGGCTATTGAACCGTGCGGTAATGTCAGCCGCCGCCGACACTACGCCGGTACTGATGTTCCCCGATAAACCACACCGTCAGCCCAGCGAGCAACGCAATGATGAGGTAGGCGGGTGCCGTCGTATAGAGCTCGCGAAGGCTGAATCGGCCGGTGGCGTAAGCGCCAAAAGCGGAGGCGATGGCGATCATGCATGTGCCCCACCACAAGACCCAGGTGAGGAGGACGAAGCGCCACATCCCTTTGGCCCTTGTCTTTTCCCATTTCGCTCTCTGATTCGCGTTCATACGGAGCCTTTCTGGAAAGCCGACTCCTATTGAAATGTCGCGGTGATGCTCTTGAATCTGTCGTTGACGTCCACGTCCTTCCGGTCTTCCGCAGCCGCCTCGAACAGGGGACGCCGCCGCATGCCCGCAACGCCGACAAGCAGCCGATCCGGCATCTGCTCCATCCGCACGTTGTTGATGTTCACGGCATCGTTGTAGAACTCGCGGCGGTGCGCGATCTGCTCTTCGAGCCCCGTAATCCGCCGCTGCATCTCCATGAAGTTTCCGCTCGATTTCAGGTCCGGGTAGTTCTCCGCCACGGCAAGAAGCCGTCCGAGGCCGGCACCGAGCTCCCGCTCTGCCGCCAGACGCGTCTCGTCCGGTCCGCTGCCGCGGCTCACCTGCGTGCGGAGCGTCGTCAGGCGTGTGAGGAGATCGCGTTCGTATCCGAGATACGTCTTCACTGAGTCGATCAGTTTCCCGAGTTCGTCGGCCCGCTGCTTCAAGAGCACGTCGATGTTCGACCACGCCTGATCGACGTTGTTCTTCACCTGGACGAGGCTGTTGTACAGCATCACGAACCAGGCGAGGACTCCGACGATGGCAGCGATGACGAGAAAGAGGACGGTGACAGTGACAGCCATTTGATTCACCAGTGCATGTTGCCTGTGAGCTTATCGAGGAATTCCCAGAGCATCCACGCCATCAGTCCGGCCCCGCCCAGGAGGTACAGCCACGCTCGTGTGGACAGGGCCCTGAGCGCCTGCCGTTCGAGTACCCCTGAGATGATAAAGGGACGCCGCTGGTCACCTTTCCAGACAAGGACCTGATGCAGGTCCAGGACCGGCGGACACCACACTGGAACGACCGAGCGGAAATCCTTCAGAATCCACCGGACGCCGAGCGTCCGCGCGTAGTTGAACACGCCCGCATAGGATTCACCTTGCGGCTGCGGCGGATCCGACGGCGCCCACCTGGCCATGAACGCGGCAAACCGTCCGCTCGACGCCTCGGGAATCTGCCGGCGCTCCGCGAGCGTGCCCATCACGTACAGGGGGCCGCCCTGTTCGATCCGCTCCTCGGTGACCATCATGGGAAACCGCGCCCATCGCTTTGGCCATTCAAGGCCGAGGGTGGTGATCAAGCGCAACACCCCCTCGGGCGGGTCGGTGTCGCGGTTGCTCCGCCACACCTGTTTGATGGGAATCATCTCGGCGCCGCGCGCCCACACCAGCACACGTCCCGTATCGTCTTCGAGTTCGTATGTCTCCGGGCATCCGGAAGAACGCTCCATCACCCGGTTCCATACTGCGCGCAGGAACCGAAAGTCATTCTTGCCCCTATGGCGGACTTCAACCTTCCAGTACGCGCACAGTTTTTTCGTCACCGGCGACTCGCTCGAGTGTTCGGCGTATCCGCGACCGGATAGTTCGACGAGGCCGATGGCCGCGGAGTTCGCCGTTGCCGTGGCCGTGCCACTGACCGTCAGCCGGTTGCGGTATTCGGTGAACCCATGCAGGAACGCAAGCAGCCCGAACGCGAAGAACGTCAGGTGGATCGTGACCGCATTGAAGAACAGTCCGAAGATCAGGGCGAGGAGGAAGAAAGTGCCAGCCGCGAACGCGACGACGGTCACGAGGAAGACGACGCCCTGCGCCCTGAACCGCGCCGTCGGGTGATTGGCGCGCGGAGTCTGCTTGGGCGTGCCAACCGATTCTCCAGGGGGATCGTGGGTTTCAGCGGTGCCCATGGCGCGATACTCGAGTGCCTGGAATCATGTGGAGGCTGCCTGGTGCAGCTGCACGCCGTCAATCACTGTGAGAACCCGCCGGCCTTGAACCATTCGACGGCTTTGTCTGATTCCGAAGCTATTTTCGCAAGGAGCATCTGACTGAGGTAGTGGAATGCTATCGCGTGGACGATCGCGACCGCAAGGGTGACGGCGTACTCCATCCCGCCGCCGCCCCCGCCGGATGGGCGTCCGAGCGCGTTGCCTCCTTTCGGCATCGCTCGCGTCGGGTCTTTCAGATTTGCGGCCTCGATCTCTTTGTAGCGTTTCGCGGCTTTCGCTGCCTCCTGAGCCTTGCGGAGCTCCTTCGCGTACTCCTCGGTATGGGCAATGCCGCCCTTGGGGGCCTGAATGCCCGGCTTCCACTTCATCAGGGTGCCCATGTTCAGCCCGAGCTCTCCCGTCGCGCGAGCATTGCCAGTCCCGGCATCGAGCTCCCACCATGCCGTATGCTTCTGCAACGCCTGAGCTGCAGTGACGATCAGGCGCCCCGCTCGAAGCGATGCGATGATCCCGGCGGGCACGTTCACGGAGTCGACATCTGTCGCATCCACCGGTCTCAACATGCGAAGACTCTGACCACTCAACTCACTACTGGTGGACTCCACACCCGATGCATCACCTGACAAGATGATCGCCGCCTCCGAAAGTGCTTCCTGCTCGAGCGCGCCTTCGAGGAGCGCCAAACGCAGCTTCTTTTCTGCGAGACTCCCGCGCTTCGCGTCATCGTTCGTGATACCGCGGAGATGATCGCGGCGCAAATCGCTCACGATGGAGATCTGATCGTTAACGGCAGGTCCGCTCGAAAACAGCGCGATTCGCACGCCGTCGGGATACAGGCAGACGCTCGGATCATCGTTCAACATAGGGATTAGAACGTGATCCGTCCAGACCATCCAGGAAAAGTTTTGAAGAGCAAAAGACCAGAGTGTCTCTTGGAGGCTCTCGTCTCGTTGCGGTTTTTCGAACGGGAGGGCCGGATCCACCTGGGAAGATTCCAGAGCCGTATCGAGCGAGAGTTCCAGTGTGGCGTCAGCGAAGTCTGCGAGGTTGTGGCGACCGGCACTGAACCAGACGTTGTGAAGTGCTTGCAGTGCGAACGCGCCGTTCCTGTCGCCGTCGAGCGCTTTCAATCCGGAGCGGTCGAGTGGCCGGCGCGTCCTCCACGCGACGCTGCCTCGATCGACGAGCGCGCGTCTCGTGAGTTCGTGCCTACCGTCAGGCCAGGACAGGTCGAATTCAATCCATTCCGTCGCAAAAGAGGGCGCGTCAACATCGAAAGACTCGCCAAACGTGAGTTGTCCGTCGACGATAAGGATCGGTTTCCAGCGTTGGTGCACTGGACTGCTGCCCACGGCGTTAACGATGGCAGCGCCGATCCCAGTGTTCGAGGGCGGTCTGAAATGGGCAATCCCGACCTGATGGTCGACTAAATCGACGACGTTCTTCGTCGCCTCGAGCAGCGTCGATCGGCTGAGCATTCCGTCAAGGAGTGTTTCTGTAACCAGCCGAATCTCGACACGCTGGTGCAACTCGACCGGCAGCTCCTCCGTCGTGCTTTGAAGCGTTCCGACAGCTCGACCCATCGAAGCATCCTCAAACGACGGATCGAGATCGACCCAGGCGCCATCGACGTCGGCCTGCGCCCAGACGTGCGGATTCATCTCCACGAGCAATTGCTCGCGCGTCGGTGTCGCGACGGGTGGCAGTTGACTACCCAGCACGGCGCGCACCGCGTCATAATCGCGCTCGGCGCGCCTGAATAACCGCTGACTGAAGCTGTTGTCATGAGACGCCGGCACCACATTCAACGAGCCTTCGGCTTTCCGGTTGAACGTACGCGCCAGCAGTTGTTCGCGCTGAACTTCCGTTAGGGTTCCGATTGCGAACCGGGTGCGAATGCCCTTGTCCCGCAGGAACCGGGTAAGCAGCAACGTACGGTCAGCGGCGTTGCCCGCGCGGGATGCATACGTTCCGGCGGCGCCCCGCATCACTCCCGAATATGGTTCGTATGCAATCTCATCCCGAACGAATCGGAACGCGGGTTCGACGCCGTCGAAAGAGGTCGCCTTCGCGTCGGGATCCCACTCGATCCGCGGCGTCCGTTCGACTCGCAGCCTCGCGGTCCTCAGCAACTCTATTGGGTCAGTAGGGTCCGGCTGACTCCGGCTCGGTGGGGGCGCGGTCTTGAACGTCGGTTGGGATATCGCAACTGCTGATTGAGACGAACGGGGCGGCGTCGAGTTCTGCCGCATTCCCGAAAGAATGATTGTGGAAACCAGTAGCAGTCCAAGCGCCTGATACACCGCGGATTGCGTTGAACCTGGCGTTGGTCGCCGTACGCCAACTTTCACGACGGCGATGACGATGGCTGCGGGCACAACCACCGCGCCTCCCACGACAGCACCTTGCAGGAACATCGGCAGAGGCCGCCAGAAGCTCGCGCCCGAGAGCAGCGCTCGGAAAGGAACACCCGTGAAGACCCCCTGTGCGAACGCGACGACGCCATACGCGCCGAGCGCCGCCGCAATCCCACGGAGAATGCGCGGAACCCGAGGCTCGGCGGCGATCGTGGTAGCGCCGATGGCGACACCGACGCCGGCGGCAAGCGACAACACGGTCGGCGTGGACATCCCAAGCAGACGGACGCCGTTCTCCAAGCCGCCCGGGAGCCACGCGGAGATCGCCAGAACGAGGGCGAATGCGAGCAGCGGCAGCGTGGGGCTCAGACGTCGATTGGCAAGCCGCCACACGAGCCCGGCAGTCACCAGGTACCCGAGAGCGACTGAAACGACAGCCCAGCGCACTGGAGACGCATGCCAGAACGTCTCGGCAGCGGCGTCCAGGAGGAGCGCAGAGAGGAGCAGCACGAAAACGGCGGCGGATCTGCGCTCTCCGGCCATCATGGCCCGCCAGTATCACGTCACCCCTCCGCTGCTGTAACTACCCAGAGGGGTAGGATGGCGTCCCTACCTGTTGGAGTAGTTGTCCGCGGCGCATTCCGGGTCTATAAGCGGGCCATGCGCCGTGTGGCCGGACAGATCCTCCCGCCTGTAGTGACGGTGCTCCTGACGCTCCCCGCGTGGGCAGCGGGACAGCAGACGGCTCCAGCGATAGCCCCGCTCAGAATCCCGCTCCGGCCGGGGCTGACAATCGTCACTGCTTTGAACGAGCCGGGAACCGGCGATTATGAGTCAATCAAGACGGTGACGGAGGCCAGCGACTCCCGCGTGCGGCTGGTCTACTCCGCGGAAGTGCCGGTGGACGACAGCCCGAATCCGTTCAGCGGACCGCGGCGGCCCGCCAAACCGAACGAAACGCACGTAAAGCGGTACTCCACGAATCGAATAATCGCCCGACCGGATCTCGAGAACGCGCTCGAGTACCGTTGCCTGTATGGTGAGGCGCTCCCGGAATCGTTCCCCGGCAGTACAGCGGTGGGAGTGTCGCGGCGGGTGCTCAACGACCTGAAGACAAAGGGCGCATCGCCGCTGAAGGTCTGTGAGTTGGGCACGATGGCGGGTCTCGCGTCCCTGGTCAACGGACTGCTCGGAAAGGACTCCCCCACCGCCGGCATGGACATGCTGTCGGGCACGCTGACACGCGTCGAGCCGCGGGCGGTTCCATTCAAGGTGCTCGTCAACGACGCGCCAGTCGATCTGCCGGTCGTCCATGCTCGCGGAAAGTTCGACGACAAAGATGGCGAGTTCTGGATTCTGGACGATCCCGACAATCCGCTCGCGATGAAGTGGGACATCGGCGACGACCACCTGCAGGTGATTCGGCTCGCCTTCCCGATCGCAACCGGCGCTGCCGCGGGCGCCCGCGGCACGCTCCCGGGCGGTGGCCGCGGAGCGATCACGGGCGGCGGCGGTACCGGTGCAGCCAGCGGAGCGGCCGGAGCTGGCGCGGGAGGCGCCGGACGTGGCGCAGCTGGCGGGAGCGGCGGCGCTGCGCGTGCGGGAAACGGCGCGGGTGGCGGCGGCGCGGGAGCCAGCGGAACCGGCGGCGGCGCAGGTGCGGGCGCGGGTGCAGGCGCCGGCGCCTCCGCAGGCGGAGCCGGGGGCGGCGGTGCAGCCGCTGCCGCGGATCCCGCGGCGGCCAAACGCATCGAAACCGACCTGTCGAAGACCGGCCGCACGATCATCTACGGGATCTACTTCGACTTCGCCAGCGATCAGATCAAGAAGGAATCCGAGCCGGTGCTCGCCGAAATCGCACAGGTCCTGAAGGCGAACCCCACCTGGAATATCGCCGTCGAGGGACACACCGACAACATCGGCGGCGACGCTTACAATCTCGACCTCTCGCAGCATCGCGCCACTGCGGTCAAGCAGGCCCTGATCAGCAGGTACGGCATCGACGGCGGTCGAATGCAGACGGCCGGCTTCGGCATGCGTGTGCCGAAGGATCGCAACGACACGATCGAGGGCCGCGCGCGAAACCGACGCGTCGAGCTCGTGAAGCGCGATTAGCGCATCAGGGCGTCTGCGATTTCGTGACGGCGCCGGCGATCACTTCGGCCGCCTGCTGGACGAGCGGCGTCAGAAGATCCTCCCCGTCGACATGCGCCTTCGCCTGCTTCGTCGTCGGCGGGAGCCGCACGCTGCCGTTGGTCATCACGCGGTACTCGAGCAGCATCTCGTCCTTCGCCCTGGTGGACGATGCGACGCCGGACATCGTCTGGGCGGCCGTAATCGCGGCGCCGCGCGCCACCGCGGAGCTCACAGTCGAGCCGCCCGTTGGAAGCTGCCACGCGACGTTGGACCCCGTGTTGCCCGCCATCCGCTTCAACATGCTGCTCCCGCCAGAGCGCTTCATCGTGACGCTCGCGACGAGCACGTTCGCACACTGCTTCTGTTGGGCCTCCTGCAATGCCTGGGACACGAGCCGCGCATCGAGCGGAACGGCATGCAGTGCAGGGCCTGCCAGAAAGCTGGCAAACAGATCGCGGACGGCCACGCCGACCTCGGTGGCATTGCCGGGGACGCCTTCGACGCTCGGTGTGACGAGCGCCACGCATACGCTGTCCTGCGTTCCGGTCGCGGGTGCCTGCGCGGCGGCATGCACCGCGCCCGCGCCGACGAGTGTCGATATGACCGCGAAGCCGACCGCCCCTGAACGGGTGAACCCGCGACGCATGACCACCTCCTGCATTTCGAGAAACTCGGACCAGGAGTATGAACAGACGGCGGGCGTGGGGGTAACTACCCTGAGGAGTAGGAGGGCCGCATCGCCGCGGGCGATCGCGCGGATTCGCTTCGGGGTTACTGGATTTTGGGCAGGAGCGCTTTCGCCAATGCAATCACGTTCGGCTTGATCGATTCGGCTGTCCTGCCGCGGGGAACATCCATTCGGATGGTGAGGAGATGCGCTCCGGAGCGCACGATCAGCTCCGCCCACTCTCCGATGTTGTCGTGGAACAACGCTTCGTCGCCCAGTCCGACGACGGGTTCTGCGTGTTCCCAGCCTGTCTGCCTCTTGAAGGTGTCGTAGCTGAAGTTCGGATCGATCTGTATGGCGATTCCGCCGTACGCACAATCGGTGCCGCCGGCACCGAGACTGTCCTCTTCCGGCGCACCCGTGAAATAAATGTCGAGGGCTTTCGTGTCCTCCGGTGTCACGGTCTTTATCAGCTCTTTCGTCAGCAGTGAGCACGCGCGGACACTCGACTTCGCGCGTGCGGTGCCGCTGGTCTGGAACGCGAACGTCGCGGGTGAGCAGCAGGCGACAGCAACCAAAGACGCAATGATCAACCGCATCAGGGCCTCCGGAATGTACCGACGCGCAGAATCCTGAAACGGGAAACTCTCTCGCACAACTACCCGGGCGGGTAGGCGAGCGGCGAAAAGTGTTTCGTCAGCGCGCCGCCTGCAGCACCTGATGGATGAAGGTGACGGCGATCGAGCCTTCGCCCACGGCGGACGCGACGCGCTTGACGTTGCCGGAACGGACGTCGCCCGCCGCAAAGATGCCCGCGCGGTTCGTCTCCAGCAGGTACGGCGACCGGGCGCCCGGCCAGTTCACGGCATTGAGGTCGTCGCGCGTCAGGTCCGAACCCGTCCGGATGAAGCCGGCCTGATCGAGCGCGATGCAGCCGTCCAGCCAGCGGGTGTTCGGAAGGGCGCCGGTCATCATGAACACGTGCGCGATCTCCGCGTCGGTCACCTCGCCAGAGTCGGCACGGCGCCAGCGGATGCGTTGGAGCTGGCCGTCTCCTTCGAGCGCCACGATCTCGGATCGTGGATGGAGCTGGATGCGGGGGTGCTCTTCGATCCGGCGAATGAGATATCGCGACATCGTCGCGGCCAGGCCCTCGCGACGGACGAGGATATGCACGCGCCTGGCCGACTCCGCCAGGAATACGGCCGCCTGGCCTGCGGAGTTGCCGCCACCGACGATCGCAATCTCCTGACCGCCGCAGAGCTGCGCCTCCATGGGAGTCGCCGCGTAGTACACGCCCGCGCCCTCGAAGCGCGCCAGATTCTCGAGCGTCGGCTTCCGATACTGTGCTCCGGACGCGATGAGGACAGTCCTCGCGCGGACACAATCACCGTCGTCCATGTGGATCGAATAGACCTGCCCCGCGCAGGAGAGACGCGCGGCCCCGTTGGCGATGAGGACATGCGCGCCGAACTTCTGCGCCTGCGCATACGCGCGTCCTGTCAGATCCAGCCCGGAGATTCCGGTCGGGAAGCCGAGATAGTTCTCGATGCGTGAACTCGATCCCGCTTGTCCGCCAGGCGCGCTCGATTCGAGCACGAGAACGTCGAGGCCTTCCGACGCTCCGTAGACAGCGGCGGCGAGACCGGCAGGACCCGCTCCAATGACGACGAGGTCTCGCACCGCGCTCCGATCGAGGGTTTCGTTGAGCCCGAGGCAGTTCGCGATCGCGGCGTTCGATGGATTGCGCAGGACCACGTCGCCCCGGCAGATGAGTACTGGGACGTCGTCGACACCCACGCGAAACCGATCGAGCAACTCCTGCGCGGTCGCGTCACGATCGAGATCGACGTACTCGTACGGCTGTCCATTGCGCGTCAGGAATTCCTTCACCCGGAGCGTGTCCGCCGAGTGCGTCGACCCGATGACCACAATGTCGCCGTACTTGCCGTCGATGAGCAGCACGTGACGCAGGAGGAGCGCGCGAAGGAGAACCTGTCCGAGTTCGGAGTCGGTCTGGACGAGCGCCAGCAGCCTGTCGCGGGCGACTTCGATGACTTCGCCGTCCTCTGCCGCCCTCACCAGGACGAGCGACGGGCGGCCCGTCAGCAGATTGGATTCGCCCGAAAATTGATGGACGCGGTGCGTGACGATCACCTGCCTGGCGCCGGCGCTTCGTACGACTTCGAGGCTGCCGCGGAGCACCACGAAGAACGGCGGCCGATCGCCCGGTTGGATCAGGGCTTCTCCGGCCCGGACAGACCGGCGCCGTCCATGTGCGAGGATCCGTGCGGTCTGCGGATCCGTCAGGACGGGAAACGCGCGCGCGTCTGGAGCGTCCGACGTGACAGTGTCGCGAGGATCATCCATGAGCCGATACCCGACATTAACCGGTCGTGAGCCCTCCCGCAACTCGCCGCGAGGATCCCTGCCAGGTGGTGACGCGGGCCTACAATAGGCCCATGTTCATCGGCCACTTCGCCGTCGGCATCGCGGGACGCCGCCTCACGCCGCGCGCGGGTCTCGGCTGGTGGACGGCGTCTGCGGTATTCCTGGACATGGTCTGGCCCGTGCTCCTGCTGCTCGGTCTCGAGCACGTGAAGATCGTGCCGTCTGCGCCGAACGCGTTTCTGACACTGACGTTCACCGATTATCCGATCTCGCACAGTCTGGTCGGCGCGGTTGCGTGGGCGGCGATCTTCGGCAGTGTCTATCGCCTCGTCAAAGGCCGCACAGGCGGCGCCCTGCTGCTCGCGGGCGGCGTTCTGAGCCACTGGGTACTCGACGTCGTGTCGCACCTGCCCGACATGCCGGTGCTGCCGCATGGTCCTTACATCGGCCTGGGATTGTGGAAGTCGTGGCCGCTGACGATTGCGGTCGAAACTGCGATGTTCGTCGCCGCGATCGTGTTCTACGCGCGCCGTGGGACGCCCCGCCTCGGATTCTGGCTGTTCGTCGGCTTCATCTACCTGTTGTACGTCGTGAGCGCCTTCGCGCCGCCGCCGCCGACCATCGAGATGATCGCGTGGACGGCGATCGTCGCGTGGCTTTTGGTCCCGTGGGCCTGGTGGGTGGACCGGCCGCGATAGCGCCGGACGGAGCGAACGACGTGCGCAGGATCCTTCACGTCGACATGGACGCCTTTTACGCGTCGGTCGAGCAGCGTGACAATCCCGAATTGAAAGGGAGGCCTGTTGCCGTGGGCGGCTCCCCGGCCTCGCGCGGTGTCGTGGCCGCCGCGAGCTACGAGGCGCGGCTGTTCGGCGTGCGGTCGGCGATTCCGATGTCGCGCGCCGTCCGCCTGTGCCCTCACCTGATGATCGTCCGTCCGGACTTTCACAAGTACCGCGCGGTTTCGCAAACGGTATTCGCGATTTTTCGATCCGTGACGCCGCTGGTCGAACCGCTGTCGCTCGACGAGGCCTACCTGGACGTAACCGAGAATGCGTGGGGAGAAGTGCTGGGGAAGAACGTCGCGCTGCGGTTGAAGGCGGAAATCCGCTCGGCAACCGGACTGACCGCGTCGGCAGGCGTCGCGCCAAACAAGTTCCTCGCAAAGATTGCATCCGGCTGGCGCAAGCCGGACGGACTCACGGTCATCGCACCGGAGCGCGTCGAATCGTTTCTTCAGAAGCTGCCGGTGGACGCGTTGTGGGGTGTCGGTCCTGTGACGGCACAGCGGCTACGCGAGCGCGGCATCGAGCGGTTGATCGACGTCCGCCGGATCGACGCCGCCGTGCTCCGCGAGGCCCTCGGCAGCGGCGCCGAGTGGCTTCGCCGTCTCGCAGACGGGATCGACGATCGCGCCGTCGAACCTGAGCGCGAGGTCAAGTCATCCGGCAGCGAAACGACCTTTTCGCACGACTTGACCGATTTGCCTGAGATGCAGCGCGAAGTCGATGGAATGGCACGAGACGCCGCGGCATGGCTCGCGCGGCGCGAACTACGCTGCCGCACGGTAACGATCAAGGTGCGCTATTCGGACTTCACGACCGTGACGCGGAGTCACACGGCGCCTGCGACTCGCGACGCGGAAGAGATCGCGCAGCGCGCCGTCGCGCTGCTTGCCAGGACGCAGGCGCCGACGCGGCCGGTGCGGCTGCTCGGCGTCAGCGTTCACAATCTGGAAGATCCCGCCGACATCGTGGAGCCGCTGCTGCCGTTCGATTCGTAACGTCGGCCCACGGGCGACGGGCGTCTACTCGGTCGGTGCGGCCTTCCGGCGCGCGCTCGATCGCGGCCTGGATGCCGTTTTGCGCGCGCGTGACGGCGCCGCCGTCTTCGTCGCCCGCTTACGGCGACCGCGCGACGGCGCTTCGCCGGACGATTCCTCGTCCGATGCCGATTCCGGCTGCGGCCCGTCGGCCTGCGCGGCCGTCGCCGCCACATCGATCACGGGCGGCGTCGCATCGATCTCCTGGACCACGTCGCCGTCGACGATGTCCGCGTCGGACGCTTCCGCCGCGGCGGCCGCCTCGCGGCCGTGACGGATCTGCGCCTCGGCCTCGCTCTCGGGTGTGCCGCCCGCCTCCCCGTCGACCGGCCGCATCACGTTGCCCTGGAAGAAGCGCAGGACACCCTGTCGATCGCGCTCCATCCGGAAGAGACCGTCGCGCTGGCAGGCCCGCAGCAGATCGTTGAGGCTCTGGAATCCGAAGTTCCGTTCGTCGAACGACGGATCGACGCCGCGCAGGAACTGCTTGACCTGCCGGACATACATCGGCCATCGGGGCGGATTCGGCGCCGCCTGGAACAGGCGCCGCACCTCGGTGATCGCCTCGGCTGGACGCGGCTCGAGTCGCTCGGGCCGTCCCTCGGCCTTCTGCTCCTGTCGCACTTCTGGAGCCTGGCCGTTGCCATCCGCGGCGACCGAGCCTGCGCCTTCCTTCAGCTCGACGAGGACGTTGCGTCCGTTCTCCCGCAGCGAGACGTGTCCCGCGTTCGCGAGTTTCTGCGCAAAGTCACGGAAGCTGCTCACGCCGTAGTTGCGTTCGGAGAAAGTGGAATCGAGCTGCAGCAGGGTGCTCTTCAGCAGACCCAGCTGCGGTGTGACCTCGCGGTCGCTCAGGACCTTGAGGGCCCGACGGACGAGCGGCATCGCCTGCTCGACTGACGTCGGTGAACCGCCCTGACCCGACGGACGTCCCCCGCGGTCTCCTCGGCGGCCTGCGCCGAGGTTCTCGTACGCGATGAACTCGTGGCAGTTGCGCTGCATCACGTGACTCGTGAAGGAGCGGCCGCCGACGACGAACACCTGCTTGTCATACTGCTTCAGTTTCTCGACGAGAGAAATGAAGTCGCTGTCGCCTCCGACGATCACGTACGCGTTGATGTGCGGGTGCGTGAAGGCCATTTCGAGCGCGTCGAGCGCGAGGTTGATGTCGGCGCCGTTCTTGTCGCCGCCGGGCGTGAGATTGCGCTGGACGAGTTTCGTCGCATGCTGGGTCAGCGAGCGGCTGTAGTCTCCCGCGCGCGTCCAGTCGCCGTAGGCAATCTTCGATACGACCTCGCCGCGCTCCCTGAGCGCTTCGAGGACAACCCCGATGTCGAACTGCGCGTTGAGGGTGCTCTTGACTCCGATTTCGATGTTGTCGAAATCGATGAATGCTGCGATTTTCAGGCGTGCTTCTGCCAAACCTTGTAGCTGAACCTTTCCGGCGCGGGCGCCGATGCGGCGGCCGGGCCAATCATCTATTATCGCGCAGTTTCACGGACGAACCACACGCACCCTCAGCAGGTCGATCCGGCTCACGGGGGACTCGCCCGAGAGCGGCGCCGCATCGATCTGCTCGACGACGTCCATGCCGTCGAGTACCCGGCCAAACGCCGTGTACTTGCCGTCGAGCGACGGAGCGTCGCCCGTCACGACGAAGAACGACGTCGTGGCACTCGCCGGGTCGTCGCCGCGCGCCATCGAGACGATCCCTTTGACATGCTTCGTTCCGTTGAATTCCGGAGCGAGAGCGTGCACGAGGTTCTGCTGCTTCTCCGTCAACGGCCCTCGCGTCGTCAGGTAACCGGTCTGAATGGCGAAGCCGCGAACGACACGATGGAACGACGTCCCGTCGAACACGCCGGCCTGCGCGAGTCGCAGGAACTGCCGCACTGTTTCCGGCGCCTGATCGGGCATGAAGCCGATGGTGATCGAACCGAGCGACGTGTCGAGTACGGCGCGATACGTGGCAAGCTGCTCCACCGTGTCCGACGCAAAGGGTACCGGCTCGGGCGGCGGGGTGTCGCGGATCGCAACGTCCAGGATTTCGATCCGATCCGTCGGCGCGCCCTTGTCGTCGACTGACGCGTCCGAGATCTTCTCGACGACGTCCATCCCTTCGCTGACGCGCCCGAAGATCGTGTACTGGCCGGCCAGCGCGGGTTGATCGCTCACGCACACGAAGAATTGCGCTCCCGCGCTGTCCGCCAGCCCGGGCCGAATCACCGCGGCAATCGCACCGCGTGTAAACGGCTCCTGGCTGTGCTCGGCCTTCAGCACGCCGAGGCCGCCGGTTCCGTATTGGGCCTTCTTCGCCGGATCCTTCGAGAGCGGATCGCCGCCCTGGATGATCCCGCGGTGGATGATGCGATGGAAGATCGTGCCTTTGTATGACCCGTCGTTCGCCAGCTTCATGAAGTAGCCGACCTGGTTCGGCGCAAGGTCGGGCCGGAGGTCGATGATGAATGTGCCGAGCGATGTCTGCACGACCGCCTGTTTGTTCGCCATCTGCGCGGCGGTCAACGTCGTGGTGAACGGCCCGGCCTGCGACGCCGGCGCGGCCCTGCGTTGTGGGGACGTCACCATGAGGAGGCAGGCCAGCAGCACGATCGCTCGTGTCATGCGTATAGCCTACCGCGGGGAACCGCCGCGAGATCTCGGATCACTCCGCGCGAAGGGTCGTCGACGGATCGACACGTGCCGCACGCCACGCGGGCAGAGACGCCGCGATGAGCGACACCCCGATCAGCAGCGCGACCACCGTAGCGTACGTCCAGGGATCGAGCCGCGAGATGCCAAACAGCAGTCCAGCCAGCAAACGGCTCGCGAACGCCGCGCCGATGAGGCCGATGACGACGCCAAACGCCGTGAGCGTGAGGCCTTGACGGACGACCATGCCGACGAGCTGCGAGCGGGTCGCGCCGAGCGCCGAGCGCACGCCGATTTCACGGAGGCGTGCCGACACGTTTCCGGCGAGCACGCCGTACAGCCCGACGGCCGCCAGTACGAGCGCCGCCATCGCGAAGGCTTCGAAGACGAGCAGCGTAAAACGCCGCTCGGATTCCGACGCCTCGAGGAGGTCATCCATGGCCGCGATTCGGGCCACGGGCGCATCGCGATCGATCGACCACACCGCCTGACGAACAGCCTCGGCGAGGGCGCCTGGACTGCCGTGCGCGCGTACGACGAACGACATGGCGCCCTCTGAGAATGGCCATTGAGCCGGACTCAGGTACACCGCATCGGCGTCACTCACCGCGAGCGACACTTGCCGTACATTTCCGGCAACGCCGACGATCGTGAACGGGCCTGCCGGTCCGACACGGACGCTCTGACCGATGGGGTCGCGATCGCGGAACCGTTCCACGGCGAGCGCCTCGCTGATCACCGCGACGGGCGGCGAGGCCGCGGTGTCGCGTTCGTTGATCGCCCGGCCCCTGGTGATCGGGATGCCAGCCGTGGAGAAATAGTCCGCGCTGACGCCGTGACGAAACACCGGGATCGTTACGGCCGGAAGTCCCTGCGCCGCGGGAAAACCGGCGCCGTACTCATCGCGATCGCCGCTCAAGGGCAGCTGGCTGGTGGCGGCCGCCGCCGTGACGCCGGGCACGCGACGAACCGCGTCGAGCGCCTGATCGAAGAATCGAACGCTGGCCGCCGACTCCGAGTAGCCGGGACCGACGGCCTGCACCTGCAGCGTGAGCAGCCCGCGCGGCTCAAAGCCGACCGGTACCGCGAGGAGTTCTCGGACGCTTCGCAGCAGCAGACCGGCGCCGATCAGCAGGACGAGCGCGAGTGCGACCTCGGCGGCCACGAGCGCCGGCAGCGTCCGCCCCTGGCGGCGCGCCGTACGGACGCTGCTCTCCTGAACCTGCAGCCGCGCGCCGCTCGAAACGAGCGTGGGAATGAGTCCGGCGATGAGTCCAACCAGGACGGTCAAGACCGTGGCGAACCCAAGCGCTCTCGCATCGATGTGCACGTCGTCGAGCCGCGCCATGCCGGCGGGACCGATCGCGCGCAGCGCGCGGGTGCCGAGGACGGCAATCGCGACGCCGCCCGCCCCACCGAGCACCGCGAGCAACAGCGTTTCCGTCAGCGCGCCGGCGGCGATTCGCAAACGGCTCGCGCCCAGCGCGACGCGCATCGCGGTTTCACCCGCACGCCGCACGCCGCGCGCGAACAGCAGACTCGTGACGTTTGCGCACGCAATCAGCAGCACGAGTCCGACGGCGCCGCCGATGGCAAGCAGTACGGGCCGCACGCCGCGAACGAGTTCCGTCCGCAGGGGCGCGATCGAGAAGCGCGTATTGGGATCGTAGGTAACGGGACGCCGCGCCGCGAGCATCGCGCGACCGACCCGATTGGCCTCCTCGGACGCAGCCGCCAGGGTCACGCGTGGCTTGAGGCGCACCACGGTCACGAGGTGGTGACCCCATTCGGGGCCGTCGGCCGGAAGTGCCGGGTCGTAGTGAACGGGACTCCAGACGGACGCCGCCGGGGCGAGCACGTTGTCGAACGCCGGCATGACGCCGAGGACTGTGTACGGGCGTCCGTCGAGCCGGATGGCGCGGCCAACAATTGCGGGATCCGACCCGAAGCGGCGCCGCCACAACCCGTCGCTGAGGACCACGACGTCCGACGCGCCGGCACGCTCATGCGCACCCGTGAATCCCGTTCCGAGCGCCGGTCTCACCCCCAGCACTGAAAAATACGCGGCACTGACGCGCTGCCCCTCCAGCCGCTCGGGCATATCGATGCCGGTGATGGCCGGCTGCCATCGGCGGATGACCGCGGCGGAGTCGAGCGCGTTGCTTCCGGCGAGAAGCGCGCGGTACATCGCGTAAGTACCCACGGTCGAGCGGCCATTTTCGAGGAGCACCGCGACGCGCTCGCCGCCGGGATATGGGAGCGGCGCAAAGAGCACCGGGTAGATCACGCTGAAGATCGACGTGCTGGCGCCGATGCCGAGCGCGAGGATGAAGGCGGCGGTGAGGGTGAACCCCGGCGTACGTCGCAGCCGACGGGCGCCAAACCGCACGTCGGCGGCGATGGTGCTCATCACGTGCTCCCACCCGGAAAACTGCACCTGCTCACGGATGCCTGCCGCGTCGCCGTAGCGCAGACGTGTCTCGCGCCGCGCAGCGTCGGCTGACAGCCCCTGTGCGCGCAGTTCGGCGGCCTCCTCGTCGAGGTAGTACCGCACCTCCTCATCCACGTCGCGGGTGGCGGCGCCTGATCGCAGCAGCGCCCGGAAGCCGCGGCGGAACGCGCGCCAGACGCTCACGTCACGCTCCTGCCTTCAGCAGCCTGGCGATGGCGCCGGCGCGCCGGTTCCAGTCTTCCGTCTGACGTTCGAGTTCACCACGGCCGCCTTTCGTCAGCCGGTAGACGCGGGCGCGGCGGGCGTTCTCCGTCTGCTGCCACTCGGCATCGAGCCAGCCGGCCCGCTCGAGCCGCTGCAGCGCGGTCAGCAAGGAACCCGGATTGACGCGAAACACGCCGCGCGAGATCTGTTCGACGCGCCTCGCGATGCCGAAGCCATGCATCGGCTCGAGACTCACTGTTTTGAGAATGAGCAAATCCAGGGTCCCCTGGATGACGTCGGTCGTCGGCTCCGGCATGCCGGGACACTACCGCCGCTTCCATATGATTGTCAAGATGTGGCAGTCATATGGTGACGATCGGCGGGCGAGGTGCGCCGCCGCGAGTGCTACTCGTAGTGCAGCGCCTTGACGGGATCGAGCCGCGACGCGCGGACGGCCGGATACAGGCCGAAGACGATCCCGATGACGACCGACACGCCGAACGCGAGCACGATCGACATCGTCGTGACGATCGTCGACCAGCCGGCGAGAAGGCCGATCAGCTGGGAGAGGCCCACCCCCAGCAGGATGCCGACGACGCCGCCGCTCAGCGAGATGATCGTGGTTTCGATGAGGAACTGGCGTACGACGTCGCGCTGGCGGGCGCCGATCGCGCGGCGAACGCCGATCTCGCGCGTCCGTTCGAGGACGCTCGCCAGCATGATGTTCATGATGCCGATGCCGCCGACCAGGAGCGAAATGGACGCGATGGCCACCATTACCATCTCGAAGATGCGCTGCGTGCGCCGCTGCTCGGCGAGCAGCTCCGCCGGCGACACGATCGTGAAGTCTCCGGCGCCCCGATGCGCGACATCGAGCACACCGCGGATGAGCGCCGCCGCCGAAGGGATGTCCGCCGAGGGACGCATCTGCAGGTAGATGCCGTCGATTTCGTCCTTTTGTGCGCTCTGGCTGTCCTCGAGACGGAAAATCGACGCGTAGAGCGGTACGTAGATGATGTTGTTGCGGTCCTGCGCCGGGATGCCCGCGACGTCCGACTGGACGGTCAGCTGAGGCCCGGCGACGCCGATGACGCGGAACCACTGTTCGTTGACTTTCAGATATTTGCCGACGGGATCGTCGACGCCGAACAGCGTCGCCGCCGCCGCTTCGCCGATCACCGCCACCGGCGCCGCCCCGACCGTTTCCGACTCGTCGAAGAAACGGCCCGACGCGACCTGCAGGTTTCCAATCTTCTGGTACGCCGGCGTCACCCCATAGACGACCGGCATGTCGCCGCCGATCGGCCGCGGGATCATCTTGGATGGCGTGAACCGCTTGCGCGGGCTGGCCGCGTCGATCCCGTCCAGGTTGGCTTGAATGATGCGGACGTCCTGGAACGAGAGCCCGGCCGAGAGCTTCCGCACCTTCTGCAGCGCCTGATTGTCCGCCGCCTCCCGCGCCTCGACGATCAGGTTCCGCACTCCGAGCTGCTCGATGAACGCCATGACCTCCTGCTGCGCGCCGGCGCCAATCGACAGCATCGCGACGACTGCGGCAACGCCGAAGATCATGCCGAGCATCGTCAGTGCCGAGCGCATCTTGTGGGCGCGGAGGTTCTCCAGCCCGAGCCGCAGTTCGGGAAGGAAATCGGACGACCAGAGGTGGGTGCGGCCCTGGCTCATTTCGACGCGGCCGGACCGCCGATGGCGCCCGCTGAAGACCTCGTCCGCGACAGCGCCACGTCAGGATCGACGAGCGCGATGACATCGCCTTCGTGCACGCCGCTGATGATCGCGCGGCTTTCGGTGGCGTTTACCACCTTCACGTCGCGCCGTTCGAACCGATCGCCTGTCTGCAGAAACACGTAGTTCTTCCCGGCCTTCTCGAATACCGCCTGCCGCGGGACGTGGAGCGCGTCTTTGATCTCGCGGCCATCGATGACCACGCGCAGCGAAGAGCCGGCGCGCATCATGGGATCGGGGTGATCGAGGTCGAGGACGATGTCGAACTTGCGGACGGCGGTCGTCTGAAAGAACGAGCCCTGTGCCGCGGTCGTACCGAGCGGTCCGACCTTCGCGGTATAAGTGCGGCCCGGCAGCGCATCGATCTCGACCACGGCGCTCTGGCCCGTCTGCAGGTTGCCGCGATCCACTTCCGTGACCTGGGCGCGCACTTCCATCCGGCCCGCTTCGATGACATCGGCGATGTTCCGTCCGGATGCCGTCGTGTCGCCTTCCTTGTACTCGGGCAGCACCATGCCGGAGAAGAAGAAGTACTGGCCGTCGCGGTTTTCCTTGACGGACATGAGACCGTCGATCGGCGAGGTCACGTCGAGGTGGTCGATGATCGATTGCGCCCGCTCCATCGCGAGCTGCGCCTTGTGCCGTTTTTCCTCGAGCACGGCCAGCGCCGCCTGACTCGTCGACACGCGGGCTGCCGAGTCCCGCTCGAGCTGGGCGAGATGCTGACGCGCTTCGTCGAGCGTCAACTCGTTTTTCTTCGCATCGATCGCGCCGACGAACTCATTGCCCGCCGCGTTCAGCTCGCCGCGGCGGACGTCGTAGCGCGCCGTCAACAGGTTCAGCTTGTCCTGCGAGGCCTGGACGGCGTTGTCGGCGCGCAACTTGACGATCTCCTGCTCGGCCCCCTCGAGATCGCTCCGGGCCTGCGCCAGGTTGTACTGCTGATCCGAAGGGTCGAACTGAACGACCACGTCGTCCTTCTTGACGACCGATCCTGTTGGAACGAGCTTGAGAATCCGCAGCGCGCCTCCCGCCGGCGGCGCGACCAGACTGACCGTCCGACCGGCTCGCAGCTCGCCGGTCGCGTAGACGGTCAGCTTCAGCGGTCCGCGAATTACTTTTGCAGTCGGCACCGCAGGACGCGTATCCGGGAGGACCGACGAACCGCTCGCGAGAGCGGCGGTGATCGCGCCGGCGGCCACGACCGCGGCAGCCCATCCCACGCCGCGTCGAAGCGTCACCGCGGCCTCCTCAGGAGATCGGCATCGGGCCGACGGACCGCCAGCTTGTCGCCGGGCGCGACGCCCGAGCCGACGGCGGCCTGCTCGCGTCCGCGGCGCACGATTTCGATCGACTGCTCGTCGAACTTCGATCCGTTCAGCCGGTAGACCACCGGGCGCCCGTCTTTCTGAAAGATCGCTTCAACCGGTACGAGCGTGGCGTCTGCCAGATGATCCGCTGCGATTCGCGCCGTCGCCGTCATCCCCGGCTTGATCCGCGGATCCGGATCCGCGAGCACGAGGCCGAGATCGAAGTTTCGCACCGGCGGCCAGCCCGACGAGAAATCCACTCGCGCGAGCACCGAGATCAGGTCGACGCGCGCCGAAAAGTCCTTGCCGGGGACGGCTTCGATCTTGACCGCGGCGTGCTGACCCACTGCCAGGCGGCCGCGATCCGTTTCGTCGAGCCGGGCCTCGAGATGGATCGACGAGAGATCCGGAAGCTCCAGGATGCCCGCGCCGGCCCACGCGCGGTCTCCTTCGTGGAATTCAGTGCCACCGCCGCTGAACATGCTCTGCGTCCGGGGATTGGTCAGGACGTTCACGACGCCGTCGGCCGGCGCGCGCAGCCGAAGCTGTGCGATGGCCGCCTCCGTTCGTTCGACATCGAATCGCGCCTTGTCTCGCTTTCGCTGCTTGCCGACGAGATCGGCTTGCGCGGCAGCTGCGGCCGATACGTCCTTCGCTTCGGTTTCCTTCAACCGCTGTTCGGCATCGGCCAGGGCGAGCTTCGCCTCCTGGTACTCGACCTCGGAGATCAAATCGCGCTTGCCGAGATCGAGCTTCGCCCGCTCGACGTCGTACTTTGCTTTCAGCAGCGCGGTCTTCTGCTCTTCTGCCGTGATCTTCTGCTGCGATTGCAGCTGCTCGATCTCCCCCTCGGCGGACTTCAGGTCCGACCGACGCTCGGCGAGCCGCTGTTCGAGCGCCGTCGCGTCGAACTCGACGACGATGTCGCCCTTCTTCACCGTGGCGCCGTTTTTCACGAGCCTGGTGATCTGAAGATCGCCGCCGGATTGCAGCGGCGCCGACAGCACGATCGACTTCGCCGGACGGATGTCCCCTCGGATCTGGATGAAATCGACGAAATCGCCGTGCGTCACGTCCACTGTCGTCACGTTCGGCACGCTGCCGCCGACCGTCGTCATCGCCACGGCCGCCGCGGCGAGCACGACGATGACCGCCACGAGGACGAGGACGCGGCGTCCGGTCATCGGTGGCGCGCCTCGCGGGAGAACGTCGCAGCATTGCGGGCGATCGTCACCCCCTCCTGCAGGCCGCTGGTCACGACCGCGTCCGTTGCACCGACGGCGCCGAGCGCGACATCCTGGCGCTCGAACGAACCACCGCGCTGGACCATGGCGTACGTCTGCTCGCCGTCGACGACGAGGGCGTCGCGCGGAACGACCAGCACGCCAGCCGTCCGCTGCAGCTGGACGTCGAGCGAGGCTGAGAGGTCCGGCATGAGGTTCGGGTGCGCGCCGTCGACCAGCACCAGGACGGCGAACGTCCGCACCTTTGGCGACAGCGTCGACTGCTGCGCAATCGGAGAGATCTGAACGATGCGACCTTGAAAGACCAGATCCGGATACGCGTCGAGTCCGACGCGAACGGGCTGTCCGATCGCGACTTCATTCACGTCGGCCTGGTTCACGCGCGCGCGAACCCGCATAGTCGCCGGATTGACGACCTCGACGACCGGCTGCCCGGGACGGACCTCGTCGCCTTCGGTGAACTCGACTGGCGCGCCGCCATTCTTCCACGTCGTCTTGATGACAGCGACGCCGGGCAGAGGCGACACAATCAGCATCTTGTTCGCGTTCGCTTCCGCCTCTTTCATCGTCTGGTCGGCGCGGTCGCGGCGGATCTGGAGGCCCTTGATGTTGGCAGCGGCAGCCGCGCGCTTCAGATCGTAGGTTTCGAGGAGCTGCTTCAGCGTCGCCTGCGCCTGCTCGTAAGTGAGCGTGTTCTTTTCGGCTTCGATCTTCGGGAGCAGATCATTTTTGATCAGCTCGAGTTTGGCTCTCGCTTCGGCGTCGCGGGCCTGCTGGAGGGCGCTGTCGTCGCTCGCTCTGGCGGCGATCTCCTCGGCCTCGGCCTTCCTGATCTGTTGTTCCAGATCGGTCAGATCCGCCTTTCGATCGAGCGCGTTGCGGATCTGGTCCTGGCGGTCGAATTCGACGAGCATATCGCCGGGCCTGACCGTCGCCCCGTTGTCCACGAGGCGCATGATGACCAGAGACCCGTTGTTCTGACCGGCGAGGCGCGGGGCTGGAATCGAGGTCGACTGGACCGCCTCGACGGTGCCATTCAGACGCCGGCTTCGAACGAAGTCCGTCCGCGCGACCCTGAAGGTCGTCGCCGGTCCCACTCCCGGTCCCTGCGCCGACGGCCGCGCAAACACACCTGTCATGACGATGACGGCGGCGATCAGGACGATGCCCGCGCCGGCGACATAGGTGCGTGTGTGCATTCGAACGGGCCCGCGATATCAGACGGTGGGGTGAGTTCCTTGGTTGGTCTCAGTTACACTTTACGGCGAAGTCCCTCCCCTCGTACGCGAGATTCGACGACAGCCACCGCTCAACCTCTTCAATCGGCACGTTCCGGCGCTCTGCATACGACAGCGCCTGGTCTCGGCCGATCCGTCCGACGTTGAAGTATCGCGCGTCCGGATGCGAGAAATACAGGCCGCTCACGCTTGCAGCGGGAGTCATCGCGGCCGATTCGGTCAGCGCAAGTCCCTGCCGCTCCGCGTCGAGGACCCGGAACAACTCGAACTTCCCGCTGTGATCCGGACAGGCCGGATAGCCGAACGCCGGACGGATGCCGCGGTGCTTCTCGTGGTGCAGATCGTCGGCAGATGTCCCCGTCGGATCCGCATGCCCCCATTCCGATCGAGCGGTCGCATGGAGCATCGTCGCAAACGCTTCCGCGAGCCGATCCGCGAGCGCCTTCACCATGATCGCGTGATAGTCGTCGTGATCCGCCTCATACGTTTTTACGAGTTCGGTTGCGCCGAGGCCTGCCGTTACGGCGAACATGCCGACATAGTCCGGTACGCCGCTCCCGCGCGGAGCGATGTAGTCCGCCAGCGAAAGATTGGGCCGCTCGTCCGGCTGCTGCTCCTGCTGCCGCAGCATCGACAACGTCGTCAGCACCTCGCGTCGGTCTTCGTTCGTGAAGACGAGGATGTCGTCGCCGTCGCTCATCGCCGGCCAGAACGCATACACACCTCGAGCGCGCAGCAAGCGACCATTGATGATTTTCTTCAGCAGCTCCTGTGCGTTCGCGTATAGATCGCGTGCGGCAGGGCCGTATTGCGCGTGGTCCAGAATCGCCGGGAACCGTCCCTTCAGCTCCCACGCGGAAAAGAAGTACGTCCAGTCGATGAACCGCGCGATTTCCGCGAGCGGGACGTCGTCCAGATAGCGGCGTCCGATGAACGCGGGGGTGGCAATGTAGTGCTCGCTCCAGTCGTACTGGAGATGATTCGCGCGCGCGTCCTCGTACGCGAGCAGAGGCTTCTCGCTGCGCGTCTTGTACCGCTCGCGTATGTCGTCCTGCGCTTCGACGTTGCTGCGTACGAACGCGCCCCGCCGGTCGTCGCTGAGCAGGCTCGACACGACGTCCACGACACGGGACGCGTCGAGCACATGGACGACGGCCTCCGAATATTCGGGAGCTATTTTGACGGCGGTGTGCTGCCGGCTCGTCGTCGCGCCGCCGATCAGCAGCGGAAGTTTCATTGCGCGCCGGCTCATTTCCTTCGCGACCGAGACCATCTCGTCGAGCGAGGGCGTGATGAGACCGCTCAGGCCGACCATGTCAGCCTTCCGCTCGACTGCGGTGTCGAGAATTTTCGCAGCGGGCACCATCACCCCGAGGTCGATTACCTCGTAGTTGTTGCAGCCGAGGACGACGCCGACGATGTTCTTGCCGATGTCGTGGACGTCGCCTTTCACGGTCGCCATGACGATCCGCCCCTGAGACGTCGACGCCAGCGGATTGTGGCGGAGGCGCTCGGCCTTCTCCGCCTCCATGAAGGGCTCCAGATAGGCGACCGCCTTCTTCATGGCCCGCGCGCTCTTGACCACCTGGGGCAGAAACATCTTGCCCGAGCCGAAGAGGTCGCCGACGATTTTCATCCCGTCCATCAACGGACCTTCGATGATGTCCAGCGGGCTTCCGTACTTCTGACGTGCTTCCTCGGTGTCGGCCTCGATGAAATCGACCGTGCCGTGGACGAGCGCATGCGCAAGCCGCTCTTCGACCGTGCCGTTGCGCCACGCGTGGTCGGTCTCCGGCTTCCTCCCGGTGCTCTTGACCGTCTCGGCAAACTGGACGAGCCGCTCGGTCGCATCGGGGCGACGGTTGAAGATGACGTCCTCGACGTGCTCGAGCAGATCTTTCGGGATGTCTTCGTACACCGCGAGCTGGCCCGCGTTGACGATCCCCATGTCCATGCCGGCTTTGATTGCATGGAAGAGAAACGCCGAGTGCATCGCCTCGCGCACCGCGTCGTTCCCGCGGAACGAGAACGACAGATTGCTCACGCCTCCGCTCACCTTCACGCCCGGGCAGACGGTTTTGATGAGGCGCGTCGCCTCGATGAAGTTGACGGCGTATGCGTTGTGTTCCTCGAGGCCGGTCGCGATCGCGAGGATGTTCGGATCGAAGATGATGTCGGTCGGGTCGAAGCCCGCCGTTTCCGTGAGCAGTCGATAGGCACGCTGGCAGATCGCGACCTTCCGCTCGATCGTGTCGGCCTGCCCTTGCTCATCGAAAGCCATCACGATAACCGCGGCGCCGTACCGCCGGACGAGTTCCGCCTTGTGCAGGAAGTCGGCCTCTCCCTCTTTCAGGCTGATGGAATTCACGACGGCCTTGCCCTGAACGCACTTGAGTCCCGCCTCGATGACCGTCCACTTCGAGCTGTCGACCATGACCGGGACGCGGGCGATCTCCGGTTCCGTGGCAATGTAGTTGAGGAAGGTCGTCATCGCCTGCTCGGAATCGAGCATGCCTTCGTCCATGTTCACGTCGATCAGGTTGGCGCCGTTCCGCACCTGGTCGACGGCCACGCGCGCCGCCTCGGCGTAGTTGCCGGACTTGATCAAGCGCGCAAATCTTGCCGAGCCCGTCACGTTCGTGCGCTCGCCGATCATCTGGAAATTGCTGTCGGGACGGATGACGAGCGGCTCGAGGCCGGAAAGCTGCGTAAACGGCGAGGAGCGGGCGAAGGGCGAGGAAGCGGATTCAGTCCGGCGAGGTGGAATACCGGCGACAGCCCCGGCGATCGCGGCGATATGGTCGGGCGTCGTTCCGCAGCAGCCGCCGACGATGTTGACGAAGCCGCTCGCGGCAAAGTCGCGGATGAGCGCGCCGGTTTCGGGGGGCAGTTCGTCGTACTGGCCGAACGCGTTGGGCAGCCCCGCGTTCGGATAGCTGCTGACGTAGCACGCGGCGATCGCCGATAGATCGGCGAGGTAGGGACGCATCTCGCGCGCGCCGAGCGCGCAGTTGATGCCGACGCTGAACGGGTTCGCGTGGCGGATCGAGATGTAGAACGCCTCGAGCGTCTGGCCCGACAGGGTCCGGCCGCTCCGGTCGGTAATCGTGACAGAAATCATGATCGGCAGCCGGATACCCTTCTCGTCGAAGACGTTCTCGATGGCGACGATTCCGGCCTTCGCGGTCAACGTGTCGAAGATCGTCTCGAGCAGAACGAGGTCGACGCCGCCGTCGATCAGGCCGCGTACCTGATCTTCGTACGCCCGACGGAGATCGTCGAAGGTCTTCGCGCGAAATGCCGGGTTGTTCACGTCGGGCGAGATCGAGAGGGACTGGTTCGTCGGGCCCATCGCGCCGGCGACGAAGCGAGGCCGCTCCGGCGTCCGCGCGGTCCACGCGTCTGCCGCCGCGCGGGCGAGCTTCGCCCCTTCGACGTTCAACTCGTAGGCGAGATGGTCGAGGTGATAGTCCTCCTGCGCGATCGCTGTGCTGCTGAACGTGTTCGTCTCGATGATGTCGGCGCCCGCGGCCAGGTACTGGTTGTGGATGTCCGAGATGACGTCCGGGCGGGTCAGGATCAGAAGATCGTTGTTGCCGCGGAGATCCTTCCCGTGCGCGCGGAAACGTGACCCGCGGAAATCGTCCTCGCTCAAGCGAACGCGCTGGATCATGGTGCCCATCGCACCGTCGAGCAGGAGGATGCGCCCGGCAAGGAGCCGTTCGAGACGTTCAATCGTGTTTGACATGTGATCGTTTCCGCGCTGTTCTGGCGGGCTGCGTTCCCGCCGGGGGTTTCGTGCCGCTCGCGACGAGCACGGTAAAGGGATCGCGCGCGCGGCGGGCGCCCACGCTCACCCGCACATCGACGAGCCCGGCGTCCCGCAGCAGCGCCGCCAGATCATCGTCGTCGAAGCCGAGCCATCGGTCGCCAAGCGTCTCGCTGACCCATTGCTGATCGTGACGCCGCAGATCGAGCAGCAGCAGGCGGCCGCCGGGCTTCGTCACCCGCGCGGCTTCCGCCAGCGCGCGGGCGGGGTCGTTCGCATGGTGCAGCGCCTGCGAGAGCAGCGCCAAATCGATCGTCGAGTCCTCCAGCGGCAGCGCCTCGATGTCCCCGCGCTTCCACCGTATGTTCCTCACGCGCCGGCGCCGTGCCAGCTCACGGCCTCGCTCCAGCATCGTCGCCGATCGATCGATTGCGATTACGCGCTCGGCGAAGCGCGCCGCTTCGACGGTCAGGTAACCTTCGCCGCACCCGATGTCGGCGACGACGACCCGCGGCATCAGGTGCGCAAGCGCTCGCGCCCACGCAGCCCAGCTCCGGCCCGGTACCAGTTGCCGGCCGCCTGCCTCCGGATCGCCGTGTTCATCGAAATTTTCCTTGCGCAGGCGGCGCACTTCTTCGAGCCGCGCGTCGTCTGCCCGGGCAGCCGCGGTAGCGGCCGTCGATTCGAACGCGTGGCTCAGCACCGGCCAGAGGCCCCCAAAACCGTTGTCGCCGCTCGCGAGCGACTGGGAGACGCGAAAGAATGTAAACGTCCCCTCCCGCCGTTCCTCCACGAGGCCGGCGTCCTTGAGAAGGCCCAGATGGCGGGACACGCCGGACTGCGCGATCCCGAGGATGCCGGTCAGCTCCGAGACGTTCAGCCGCTCGGCAGCCAGGAGCCGGAGGATTCTGAGGCGCACATCGTCACCGAGGAGCCGGAACAGTGGGGCGGCGTCCATATCTATAAATCTATATTCATTGATAAGAACTGTCCAGCCCACCGCCCGGACGCTCCCTCAGGGTCGGTGTCCGCTATACTCTGGCCGCCTTTGTGCGGCAACGGCCAACAAATACGGAGACCGATATGCGAACTCTGCTCGGAACGCTCGGGTTCATCGTCCTCTCGGCTGGCCTGACCATCGCCCAAGCTCCTGCCCCTGCCACTACAGCGCAGACGAAAGCGCCGTCCATGATGGCGGGCAGCGCATCCGACGACGCGCTCGTCGCCAACGAACGCAAAATGTTCGCAGCGCTCGAGAAGAACGACGCGGACGCGTTCAAGGCGCTCGTGACTGCGGACGGCATGTCCGCGGACGCGAACGGCTTCATGAAGATCAGCGACTTCCTCCCGATGATCGCTACGATGAAGATGACCGACTGGAAGATCAATGATCCCCACGTGATTCACGTCGACGCGAACACGGCGATCGTCACGTATACGTGGACGGGAATGGCGACCATGGGAGACCAGACGTTCGACAAGCCGACCTACATCTCGACCGTATGGGCCAAACGCGGCGGCAAGTGGCTCGCGGTGTATCACCAGGAGACCGAGGCGGCACCCAAGAAGTGACCTCCCGCGTCGGCCGTGCCGGTGATTTCGGTTTTTCCCAGTGACGGGCCCGCTGCGGCGCTGATTCTGGCGCACGGCGCTGGCGCCGGCCAGCGGAGCCCGTTCATGACATCGACCGCCCGCGCGCTCGCGGCGCGCGGCATCGTGACCGGCACGTTCGATTTCCCGTACATGGCGTCGGGGCGGCGCGTTCCCGATCCGGCGCCCGTGCTGGAGCAGGCCTGGGGCGACGCTGTCGCAGCTGCGCAAGCGATCCGGGAGTTTGCCGGGCTGCCGCTGTTCATCGGGGGCAAATCGATGGGCGGCCGGATTGCGTCCCAGGCGGCCGCGTCGAACGAGCTGCCAATCGCCGGTCTGATCTACCTCGGGTATCCGCTCCATCCACCCGGCAAGCCGCAGCAGCGGCGCGATGCGCACCTGCCGTCGATCAGCGCGCCGATGCTCTTCGTTCAAGGCAGCAGGGATACGTTTGGAACCGCCGCGGAAATCAGAGCGCTGCTGTCTCGTCTTCAGCACGCGGAACTGCACGAAGTCGAAGGCGGCGATCATTCGTTCAAGGTGCCCGCCCGAGCACCGACACCACAGGCCGCCGTCATGGAGCAGATTTTCGATCGGGTCGTTGCGTTCGTCCGCGCCGTATCCCGACGCTGATTTACTTCTTCGGGCGCGCGCGAGGGTGCCGTCGCGCGGCCAGCTTCGTGGAATGCCGTTGATTTGCCTCTTCAACCGAGTGTGACTCGGTCACGTTGGTGTCCTTCTTTGCCATCTCCGCGAGCCGTCCGTAGTACTCGTGGAGCGTCTTGAGTTCCGTCTCGTCCAGGTCTTCGACGTCGATCAGCCGGTTGCTCGCGCCTTCGATCGCGGCAACCAGCTCGTTGAGCTTCAACTGCAGCGCGAGCGAGTCCTTGTTCTGCGTGCGCTGGATCAGGAACACCATCAGGAAGGTCACGATCGTGGTGCCGGTGTTGATCACCAGCTGCCAGGTATTGGAGTAGTGAAAGACCGGTCCCGTGAGCGCCCATAACACGATGGTCGTCAACGCGATCGCGAACGCACTCGTGGTGCCCGTCCACACCGTCACAACCGCAGACATCCGCTCGAACCACCGGCCGACGCCGCCGCCCGTCCTGGCTGTCATCTCTCCTCCAATCCCGCGATTCGCCAACGTCACCAATTCACCATTCGTCAATTGCTCGATCTATATTCAATAGATGCCGGTTGCCGAAAACGCCCCGCCTGTCAGGAGCCGCGTCCGAGCGGAGATTCCCGACCGCTTCAAATGGAACCTCAACGATATCTTCGACGGGTGGGACAGCTGGCAGACAGCGTATGCGCAACTCGAGCGGGGCATCGAGCGGTACGCGGAGCTGAAGGGGACGCTGTCGAACGGGCCCGACCGCCTGCTCGCCGCCTTCCGCCTCTCGGAGCAGCTCGGGCAGCTCGCCTACAAGGTGTGGTACTACCCGTCGCTGATGTACGACACGGACCAGCGCGACAACGCCATCAACGCGCGACGGCAGCAGGTCCAGATTCTTTTCGCGCGCTGGAAGCAGGCGGAATCCTGGTTCAACCCTGAGCTGCTCCAGATCCCTCTCGAGACGACCCGCCGGTGGATGGCTGACAACCCCCAGCTCGCCGTCTATCGTTTCGCGATCGAAGATCTCTATCGGCAGCAGGAGCACGTACTCGACGAGGCTGGCGAACGGCTCATGTCGCTGGCCAGCCGCCTCGCCTCGTCTCCGAACGAATCGTACTGGGCGCTCTCGACCGCGGACGCGAAGTTTCCGGCCGTGACGCTGTCCGACGGCGAGACGGTCACGGTGTCGTACGGACAGTATCGTGCGATTCTCGCCACGCGGCGCGAGCAGGCCGACCGCGCCAAGGCGTTCACAGCGCTCCACGAAACGTATAAAGCCAGCCTCAACACATACGCGACGCTCTACACCGGCGTCTGCCAGCGCGACTGGTTCAACGCCCGCGCGCGGGGCTACGCGACGACCGTCGAGGCCGCGCTCCACGGCGACAACATTCCGCCGTCCGTCGTTGAGAACCTGATCGAGACAACGCGCAACGGCGTCGCTCCCCTTCGCCGTTATCACCAGCTTCGACGCCGCGTGCTCAACGTCCCGTCGTATCACGTGTACGACTTCTCCATCCCGCTCGTGACGTTCGACAAGAAGTACGCCTACGACGACGTGCTCGACTGGATCGTCGAGGCGGTGGCGCCGCTCGGGCCGCGCTATCAGGCCCGGATGCGGGAAGGATTCGCTGGCGGATGGATCGACGTGTACGAGAACGACGGCAAGAGGTCCGGTGCTTACTCGGCTCCCGTGTACGGCACGCACCCGTACATGCTGCTGAACTACACCGACACGCTGGACGACGTCTTCACGACGGCGCACGAGATGGGGCACTCGATGCACACGATCCTGTCGCACGAGACGCAGCCGTTCATTTACTCGAACTACACCATCTTCGTTGCCGAGGTGCCGTCGACGCTCAGCGAGGCTCTGTTGCTCGAATACATGCTGGCGCGGTCGACCGACCCGCTCGAACGGGCGGTGCTCCTGCAGCACGCGATCGACAACATCACCGGCACGTTTTACACGCAGGTGCTCTTCGCGGACTACGAGCTGCGCGCGCACCGACTCGCCGAGCAGGACCACCCGATCACGTCGGACATCCTCTCGGAGATTTACACACAGCTGCTGAAGGACTACTACGGCGACACCCTCGATCTAAATGAGCTGACGGGCATCACATGGGCCCGCATTCCGCATTTCTTCAACTCGCCGTACTACGTCTATCAATACGCGACCTGCTTCGCGTCCGCGGCGCGCATCGCAAAGGAGATCGCCGGGCCGGACGGCGCCGCAGCGCGCGATCGTTATCTCGACCTGCTCAGAGCCGGAGGCAACGACCATCCGATGGAGCAGCTGCGCAAGGCGGGCGTCGACCTGAGCCAGCCCGACACGGTGCGTGCGGTCGTCGATCAGCTCGATGATCTGGTCACGCGACTCGAGCGGGAGCTCACCAGGCTGTAGCGCGTGCGCTTGGACGTGCGCGCGGATCTTGCGAACAGTCGCGCGGGACTCGATCCAGCGCGCCGCAGCGCGAGATTCAGGGCCGCGGCTCAGCGAGGCCGCTTCAGCAGCACGACCGCGTTGGGCGCCGGGGCGATGATGCCGGCAGCCTCCCACCCGGCGGCGCCGGCATCCTTCAGCAGCGCTCCGGCATCCGCACCAGCAGGAATCGCGACGGTCTGGTACTCCCACACCTGACGAACCGTGTGCGAGCCGACCACGGTCGACCCATCGAGCGCGACAGGGCCGAGCACCGACACGCGGCCGCCGCCTGCGAGCGTGACCGGAATCGCCTCTCCATCGCCGTGATTCTGAATCCAGACCCGCGCCTGCGTCGGGCCTCCTGGCTGGGGCTGGGCGGCCACCGCCGCGCAAAGGAAGATGGCGGCCACCGCGACACTCAGCACCGTTCTGTTCGTCATCGATCTCCTCCTCGGTTCTTCCCGAATGGCGATCGGCATCGTCACGTATGCGGATGGCGGCTACGCGCGACGCGCGACCTCGTCCGTCGCGGGCTTGGCGTGATACGTCACGCTCAGCGCCGCTGTGAACAACAGCAGCACCGCCGCTGACGCATACGCGGACCCCTCTCCGAACCACTCGAGGGCGCTGTTGCCCCACATCGGACCGATGGTGCGGCCGAGGCTTTCGAGCGCACCGGCCGCGCCCTGCACCCGTCCCTGCTCGTGGCGGCCCGCCGCGCCGCTCAGCAACGAAATGAGCGAGGGATTGCAGAAGCCCACGCCGAGGGCGCCGGGAACGAGCAGCACGATGAACACCGGAACGCTGTAAGCGAACGCCGTCGCCCCCCAGCTGAACGCAGCGAAGATCAAGCCGACCGTGAGCGTCCGACGCTCGCCGAGCCGCCGCACGACCGGCGCGACGAGCGCGCCCTGCACGACCACGCCGAGCGCTCCGAATCCGGCGAGGATGTAGCCGATCTGGGTGACGTCGAAGTGGAAGCGTTGCTCGCCGAACAGCGCGAACGTGCCCTGATAGATGGCGAAGCACGTCCAGTAGATGAAATCCACGGCGAAGAGCGTGCGCAGCCCCGGACGCCGGCTCAACTCTCCGAGTGCGCGCCACGGCGAACCGGCGACGGCGTCCACGCGATGCACCGTTTCCGGCAGCCACGCCCACGCGAGCGCGGTGGCAATGATGGTGATCACCGCCGCCGCCCAGATCGGCGCCGTATAGCTGATGCGCGCGAACAGCCCGCCAATCGCCGGGCCGATGATGAACCCCAGCCCGAACGCCGCGCCGAGCATGCCGAACGCTTTCGCCCGATTCGATTCGTCGGTGACGTCGCCGATGTACGCACGGGCGGTGGTGATGTTGCCGCCGGACAAACCATCGACGACGCGTGCGGCAAACAGCATCACGAGGCTGTGCGCGAGCGCCAGCATCACGAAGCTCACGACGGTGCCGAGCAGACTGAAGATCAGGATCGGACGGCGCCCCCACCGGTCCGACCATTCGCCGAGCAGCGGCGATGCAATCAACTGGCTGATCGAGAACGACGCGAAGAGCAGACCGATCGCGACCGGTGAGGCGCCGAACGTCTGCGCATAGAACGGCAGCAGCGGGATGATGATGCCGAAGCCGATCAGGTTGACGAGGATCGTCAGGAAGATGACGACGAGCGGGCGGCTCATCTCGACCCGGTGACCTGCCCCGCCGGCCGCACTCGGCGCCGCTGACTCATCTCGCAGCGCCCGGCCGCAGCGTCGCACTCTTGATGACCACCGGCGCGACGGGCACGTCGTCCATGCCCTCGCGCGAAGCCGTAGGCATGGCAGCGATCCGATCGACGACGTCCATGCCGGCGATGACTCGACCGAACACGGCGTAGCCGTAGTCGTCCGGCGCGAAACCCCGGTGATCGAGACGCGCGTTGTTCGCGAGGTTGATGAAGAACTGTGAAGTCGCGCTGCGCACGGCGCTCATCCGCGCCATCGCAACCGTACCGCGTGCGTTGCTCAGCCCGTTCGTCGCTTCGTTGCGTACCGGAGGCCTCGTGCTCTTCTCGACCAGCTCCGGGGTGTACCCGCCACCCTGGATGACATAGCCGGGCACCACCCGGTGAAAGATCGTTCCCGAGTAGAATCCGTCGCGGACGTATTCGAGGAAGTTCTGCACCGAGTCGGGCGCTTTATCGGCAAACAATTCGATCGTTATCGCACCGGCGCTCGTATCGAGGATCACGACGGGATTGGCGGCGGCTGCCGGCGCCGGAGGCTGTGCGGCAGCGGGCACCTGCGATGACAGAAACAGGAGAAACAGGCCGGTTATGAACATCTGACTGACCGTGGGCGGACATCGTGTCCACGAGAGGACACTGGATTCAACCAAATGGATCTCCGATGTTAGGTCGCCCGCAAACGGCGCGTCAAACTGCCGCCGATCGCCGGTGGGTTCGTGCGCTACAATGAGGAATCAATTTCGCCGGAGACGAGACGATGGTAACGGAACTCCAGAGCGAACAGAAAGAGCTGGCTGAATTCATCCGCGCGGGGTTGAGGCGCGGACCACAATGCTTCGGCAGCTACTTCGACGAGAAGGGCGGGTCGTGCGCGCTCGGGTCCGTTTACGAGGGCGTCTACCATCTGCCGCGCGAACACGGGCGGCTCGTGCCCGACCACCTCGAGCGGCTGTTCCGCTGTCTCGATGAAGTGGTCAAGCCGTGCCCCCACGAACAATGCAAAAAACGGCTTCCGCTTGCGCCGTTGATCGTTCACTTGAATGACGATCACCGGTGGACTCGCGAACGGATCGCCGACTGGCTGACACAGGAATCAAACTCGTGAGACATGCAATTGGGGAGTTCGTGAATTCGTGAATTGGTGAATTCGTTCACCAACCACGAATCCACCAATTCACCAATTGATCTGCAAGGCTCCCCGATGTCTTTCCTCGACAGGTTCAAGCTCCAACCCAAATACAGGTCTGCGGATCCAGACGTTCGAATTTCGGCGGTGCAGGACCTCGGCGACGGCCCTGATGACGCCGCGCTGCTGGCGGCCATCGCTCGCGAAGACGCCGAGCCGCGGGTTCGCCGCGCCGCAGCGGCGCGAGTAGAGGAGGTCGCGGTCCTGGCGGCGCTGATGGTCTCCGACGCCGACGAAGGACTGCGTTCGGAGATCTCCGTGCGCCTCGCCGGCGTCGCCGCGTCCGACAACGCCGACGGTGCGCTGCAGGCCGTCTCGGCGCTGACCGATCAGCGCCAGCTCGCTGAGGTCGCGCAGCGATCGCCGCACGCCCCCATCAGGATGGAGGCGTTGAGCCGCGTCAGCGATCTGAAGGCGCTCAGCTCGATCGCCAGGAAGGGCGCGGACCCGCGCGTCGCGTCGGCAGCCGTCGACCGCGTCCAGGATCCCGCCGAGCTGCTCAACATCGCCGTCAAAACGGACCACAAGGACGCGGGCGTCAGCGCGCTGGAGCGCGCCATCGAAATGGGCGGCGCGGACCGCGACACGCTGGAGAGCGTGGCGGCCCGGGCGCGGAACAAGTCAGTGGCCAAACGGGCCCGAAGTATGGTGCAAGCCATGGACGACGCGGAGACGGCACGTCGCGCAGCAGTGGATTTACACAACCAGCGGCTCGCCGGCGTGCTCGCACGCGCCGAAGCGCTCGCGCAGGCCGCCGCGACGGCAGCGCCCGAGCAAGCCGACGACCTCGAGCGCGAATGGCGGGAACTGCTGACGGGCGCTCCCGTCGACATCGGGACGGACGACGACGCGCGGTTCCGCGGACGGATTGCAGACGTACGCGAGGGCATCGCGCAGGCAGAGCGCGACCGCGCCGCCGCGCGCGAACGCGACGAGCAGCTCGCACGCGTCCGCGATGCGCGAACCGCTATCTGCGAACGCCTCGAGGCCATCGCCGGCGAGGACGCCCTCGACCGAATCGCCGAAGCCCGCGCCGAATGGGAGGGTCTACCCGCAGACGCTCATCCCGCGGATCCTGAGCTGCTCGCACGGTTCGAATCGGCATGCCAGCACGCGACCGCGCGCCACGAGAACCGGCAGGAGTTCGCGCGCGCGAACTCGCGGCTCGAGGAACTGTCGCGGGAAGCAGAACAGCTTGCCGCGCAGGAGAACGGTCCCGCGTATGTGTGGGAATCGATCTCACGCGAGTGGAACGACCTGCGCAGCCGCACCGAGGGAGTGGACGATGCCGTCGCGGCGCGATTCGCGGAGGCCGAGCGGACAATCCGCGAGCGCGCCGACGCGAAGCGTGCGGCCGCAGAGCGCGCCGTGCGCCAGCAGGTGCAGCGCATCGAGCAATTGATCGATCGCGCCCAGAAACGCGCCGCCGCAGAAGACCTGACCCTCAAGGAAGCCGAGAAGGCGGCGCGCGACCTGCGCGGCGCGATCGAGGCGCCGCTGGCCGTGCCGGCCGCCGAACGGGACGCCCTCATCGAGCGCGTGAAGACCGCGCTCGGCGTGCTCGGACCGCGGCTGCACGAACTGCGCGAGATGGATGAGTGGAAGCGCTTCGCCAACGCCGCCGTCCAGGAAGAGCTGATCGCGCAGACCGAGGCGCTCAAGACCAAGTACGACTGGGACAACGCCGAGATGCTCGAGAAGGCGGCGCACGAGCTCCATGAGATCCAGGAACGGTGGAAAACCGTCGCCGAGGCGCCGCGCGCACAGGCACAGACGCTGTGGCACCGCTATCGCCAGGCGGCCGATCCGCTGCAGGCAAAGGCCAGGGAATTCTTCGCGCATCGCGCTGAGGAACGTCAGACCAATCTCGCAAACAAGCTCGCTCTGTGCGAACGCGCCGAGGCGCTCGCCGATTCTACGGACTGGATCAAGACCGCAGACGAGCTGAAGAAGCTCCAGGCCGAATGGCAGAAGATCGGCCCCGTACCGCGGAGCGACACGCGCGACGTGTGGAAGCGGTTCCGCGAGGCCTGTGATCGGTTCTTCTCGCGCCGCAACGAGGACCTCGCGCAGCGAAAAGAGGTCTGGTCGACGAACCAGGCCAGGAAAGAGGCGCTCTGCGCACGCGCCGAAGAACTGGCGGACTCGAAAGACTGGGAGCGCACGGCCTCGGAAATCCGGCGCCTTCAGGCCGAGTGGAAAACCGTCGGGCCTGTGCGCCGCAACAAATCCGAGGCGCTGTGGCAGCGGTTCCGAACGGCGTGCGACCGCTTCTTCGATCGGTACAAGCGCCGCGACGAGATCGAACTCGAATCGCGGCAGGCCGACCGTGAAGCGCTGGCGGTGGAGCTCGAATCGTTGATGCCCGCGCCCGATGCCCCGCCGTCGTCCGATCTGCTGGAGCGCGTGCGCTCGCTGCGGACGCGATGGAACCAGTCGACGTCCGGCGTGCGCCAGGGAGCGGATCCGCTGAGCGGTCGCTTCGTGTCGGCCATGGAGCGTCTGCTCACGAGCTACCCGGATGCCTTCCGCAACAGCGAGCTGGACATCGATGCCAGCCGCCAGCGGATGGAGAAGCTCGTCGCGCGCGTCGAGGAATTCGCGAGCCAGGCGGCCGCAAAAGAGCCGGGCACGACCCACGATCTGGCCTCCATGCTCCGGGAAGCCCTGGCCGCGAACACGATCGGCGGCCGAGGCAGCGATGAAACGAAGTGGCGCGGAATGGCTGACGAGGTCCGTCAGTCGCAGGCATCGTTCGCGCGACTGGTGCCGGTGCCCGGCGAGACGGGACGCCAGCTCGCGGAGCGGTTCCAGAAGGCGTGCAACCGCTTCTTCGATCTCTACCGGAAGCACACGCCGCAGCAGCAGACCCGGCGGCCGGTCGGCACCCGGTAGATCGGCCACGCCCGCCGCACGCAAACCACGGTCTCCGCGGTGAGATCTGCGTGACGACGATCGCTACCGCCCCGCGTGCGGCTGTGATGCGTCGTACAACACCTTGCCGCCCACAATCGTGTAAGCCACTCTCGCCGAGCGGATCTCCTCGTCGGGCACCGTCATGATGTCCTTCGAGAGCACGGTGATGTCGGCGTACTTCCCGACCTTCAGCGAGCCGCGGCTCCCCTCCTCGAATGCGGCATAGGCGCCGTTGATCGTGTAGGACTTCAGCGCCTCCATCCGTGTCATGCGCTGGTCGGGATAGAACGTGGTCCCGTCCTTCGTCTTACGCGTGACGGTCGCATAGAAGTTCGGAATCGGATCGACGTCCTCCACGGGCGCGTCGGTGCCGTTCGCGATGACCGCCCCCGATTTCATCAGCTTCTGCCAGACGTAGGCGCCCTCCTCGGCGCGTTTGGCGCCGAGCCGCGCGAGCACGTACGGCGCATCGGACGTGCAGTGGATGCCTTGCATCGAGGCGATGACGCCGAGCCTGCCGAAGCGCGGAATATCCTGCGCGCTCACGTGCTGCGCGTGTTCCACGCGCCATCGCAGGTCCTGCCTGCTGGGGTTTGCCTTGAACGTGCGTTCGAAAATATCCAGCGTCTCGCGGTTGGCGCGGTCGCCAATCGCGTGCACGCACAGCTGATACCCATTCGCGATCGCGAGCTGCGCCGCCTCGCGGATCTCGGCCAGCGACGTCGTGTTGAGGCCGGTCCACCCGGGCTTGTCGGAGTACGGCTCCAGCATCCACGCGCCGCGCGACCCGAGCGCACCATCCATGACTTTCTTGATCGCCCGGACGGTGAAGTGGCCGTTCGCATGATCGATCGTCCGATACTGTTTCAATTTCGAGGCGAAGGCAGCGTTCGGTTGAAGAATCATCACCCACATCCGCACGCCGATCGCTCCATCGTCGACGGCGGACCGAATGCCGTCGATGACGTCGAGAGGCGAGCCGGCATCGACGAATGTCGTGATGCCCTTGGAGACGACTTCCTGATTGGCAAGCTCGAGCACTTTGCGCAGGTGGGTCGCCCTCTCTTCGCCGGAGAGCTGCGGCTCTCTCACCAGCCGTTGCGCTGTCTCGCGCAGCAGGCCTGTCGCGTCGCCCGACGAATCGCGCAGCACGTCTCCCCCGGCAGGACTCTCGGTCGAGCGCTTGATGCCCGACAGCTCCATCGCCTTCGCGTTCACGAACGACGCGTGGCCGCTGGCGTGCTCGAGCACGACGGGATTGTCCGGCGACACCTTGTCGAGCGACGCGTGCGTCGGGAAGCCTTCCACATTCGGCTCTGGACGGCCCGCCCACTTCTCCTGATGCCATCCGCGTCCGTAAATCCAGTCGCCAGGCTTCGCCTTTTTCACGGCGTCGGCGACCATCGCGACGATGTCGTCCCATGACTTCGCCGTGGTGAGATCCAGCTCCATCTTCATTTCACCGATGCCCTTGAAATGACCGTGGCTCTCGATGAATCCCGGGACGGCCAGCTGCCCTGCGAGATCGATGACGCGGGTGGACGACCCGATGTACGGTTTGATCTCGTCGGCACTACCGATCGCGGCGATGCGATCGCCCGCGATGGCGACGGCCTGAGCTTCCGGCATCGCGTCCTCGACCGTCACGATACGGCCGTTGGTCAGGACGAGATCCGCTGGAGCCGGCGCTGGACGCTGGACGACCCGCGCCTGTCCGGTCATCGCTGCGACACAGATACCAAACAGAACGAGGAATGGCGTGGATCGGCGTGCGCTCATAAGGGCAGCATAATCACACAAATTGCCCTCGACATTCACACCCGGTATCGTGACGCATGCGCATCGGCCTGATTGCCGACACACACGGTCTCGTCCGGCCCGAGGTCGTCGAGGCGCTCGCGGGCGTCGAACGGATCCTTCATGCCGGCGACGTCGGCGGTCGCCCCGTCCTGAAGAAGCTCGAGGTCATCGCTCCGATACAGGCGGTGTTCGGCAACGTCGATCTTCCGGGCGATCCGTGGCTCGAACAGGCGGTCCACGTCACAGCAGAAGGGCGCACGATCCACGTGAGCCACGGACACGAACTCGGCAGGCCAACTCCCGACAGACTGCTGGCGCGCTACGACGCCGAGGTCCTCGTGTACGGTCACACGCATCAGGCGCTCATCGAACGTGCCGGAACACGGCTTGTCGTCAATCCGGGCGCCGCGGGGCCACGGCGGTTCAACGTGCGGCCGAGTGTGGCGATTCTCGAAGTGACGACGACTACGCTGGATGCGCAGATTGTGTGGTTGTAGGACGGCCGACCAGACGCTCCGTCAGCACGAAGTACGGCACCGAGAGCGCGGACAGCGCCGCGGCAGTCCCGAATGCCGCCGCAAAACCGTAGCTGCCGATGATGGCTCCCATCAACGTCGACCCCGTTCCGATACCGGTGTCGAACGCCGCAAGAATGGACCCGAATGCGGCGCCGCGCCGGCCCGGTGCGATGTGCTGCATCACATAGGCGACGAAGACGGGATACGCGGTGCCGAATCCGGCTCCGAAAATTACCGCCGATGCAATCTGCCATTTCAGGGTTCCACCGAAGCACAAGCAGCCGAGTCCCACGGCGATGAGCGCGAGGCACGGCAGCAGCACACGCTGATGCCCGAGACGATCGCCGAGGCGGCCCGAGAGTGGGCGCGTCACAAGGATGACGACCGACAACACGGTCAGATAAATGCCTTTTGGTCTGACGCCGTTTGCGTCCGCATACAGCGCCGTGAAGCTCGTGATGCCTCCGTAACCGAAGCTGTAAAGAAACAACGTCATCGCGAGCGCGAGCACTCTCCATTCGACGTGCCGGCCACGAGGAGGCGTTTCGATCACGGGTTGCTCTGGCAACTGCAGCCCTATGGCCGCCATCAGAAGATTCAGACCCGCCGACTCCACACACAGCGTCGTCCAGCCCAGCCGATAAACCCAGAACCCGATGACCGGCGCGACGGCAATCGCGGCGACCGACGACAGCCCCCAGTACGCGATACCCTCGCCGCGGCGGTTCGCGGGGATGCTGTTCGTCAGATATGCGGCCGACGCCGACAGCAGGCCGGACCAGAAGACTCCGTGCACGAGCACGAGCCCGAGCATCAGGCGATAACCCGGGACAACCGCGTAGGCGAGGGAGAAGAGCGCCAGCGCAAGACTGGTCGTGATCAGGATGCGCCGCTGGCCCGCGCGATCGGAAAAGGCACCCGTCAGCGGCGCGGAAAACGCGGACGCATACGTCAGGAACCCGAGAAACAGGCCCGACGCGAACGTGCTGCCGCCTCGCGCCAGGATCTCGAACGGCGCCGTCGGCAACAGCTGGAAGGCGGACAGAAAAACGGTGAACGTGAAGCCGCACATCACGAAGAAGCGCGGCGTGAAGAGCGGCTCGTCGGGCAATCACTCGGATTTTAGCGCGACGACCGGATTCACTCGTGTGGCGCGCCATGCCGGCAATGCGCTCGCGGCAAGCGCGACGACGCTCAACGCCGACACGGCGGCGGCAAACGCGAGCGGATCCTGGGGCGTCACGCCGTGGAGCAACGTGCCGAGCAGGCGTGTCAATGCCAGCGCGCCGGCCGTTCCGGCTCCGATGCCGGTGCACGCCAGCGCAGCAGCGCTACGCAGGATCATCGAGAGCACGCGCCGGCGATCGGCGCCAATGGCCACACGAATACCGATCTCACGCGTCCGCCTGCTGACCACGAACGACAGCAGCCCGTAAATGCCGACCGCCGACAACACCAGCGCCAGCGCGGCGAAAGCCCCGAGGAGCAGGCCCGTGAATCGCGGCGTCGATAGCGCGCCCGCCACGACATCATCCATCGTCCGCACGTCAGCGATCGGAATGGCCGGATCGATCCGCGCGACGGCCGACCGGACGGATGCCGTCAGCGCCGCCGGATCGCCTTTGCTCTTGACGACGAGCGTCATCGCACGGATCGTGTTCGTCGTTCCGGCCGATGCGGCCCATTGCGTGTGCGGGACGTAGAACTTCTCCTTCACAACGCCCGCGACGCCGTTGTGGCGTACGCTTTTCACGACCCCTGCGACCGTCACCCATGGGCGGGTGGATGAGCCGCCAATCCGGAAGCGTCCGCCGATCGCGTCCCGTCCGGCCCAATATTTCCGGGCCATTTCCTCGTTGACCAGCGCGACCAGCTGAGACGTTGGCGTGTCGCTGGGAAGGATCGTGCGGCCGCGGACGATCCGTTCACCCATGGCTTCGATGAAGCCGGGAGTCACGATCTGCCAGTCGCCCTTCGCGTTCGTTCCCGGAGGAGGCACGTATCCGTCGACCCGCAGGCCGAAGTCGCCGATGGGAGAGGCGAGCGGAAGCACGCGCGCGGCGCCCGCGTCGACGACGCCCGGCAGCGTCTTCACCTGATCGACGAGGCGCTCGTAGAAGTCGACGACCTGCGCGTCCGGGTAGCCCGCTCGAGGCAGCGAGACGCGCATCGTGAGAACGCCAGACGGATCGAACCCGAGATCGATGTGCTGCAGGGACCACAACGTGCGCAGCATCAGGCCGGCGCCGACGAGCAGGACGACGGCCAGCGCCATCTGCACGACGATGAGGACGCTCCGGAATCGCTGGCGGCCGGCGCCGGCGGTGGCGTTCGCATTGCCCTGCTTGATCGTGTCGGTGAGGTCTGGATCCAGCATCCGCACGGCCGGTGCGAGGCTGAACACCAAGGTCGTGAGCACGGCCACGCCGACGGTGAAAAGCAGAACGCGGACGTCGATCGATGCGCGCTCGAGGCGTGGAATCTGTGCGGGGTTCCACCATGCGAGGATCCGAAGCAGCGCCGACGCGAGCAGCAGCCCGGACACGGCACTTGTCGCCGCCATCGCGGCCCCCTCGGTGAGGAGCTGCCGGACCAGCCGCGAACGGCTCGCGCCCAGCGCCACGCGCGTCGCCATCTCCCGCAGCCGTAACTCGCCGCGCGCCAGGAGCAGATTCGCGACGTTGACGCAGGCGATGAGCAGCAGGAACCCGACGGCTCCGAAGAGAAGCCAGACCGCGCGCCGAACGCCGCCGAGCACGTCGTCGCGCAGAGGTATCGCCAGTGCGTCGAACTGCATCTGCCGCGGGTAGAGGCCCGCATCGGTCCACCGGCTCGCGATCGCGTGCAGCTCGTCGCGTGCCCGCTCGACGGTCGCGCCGTCCGCCAGGCGGGCCGCCGCATAGTAGCCATGGCTTCCGTGGTCCGTGCTCGCGACATCCCACTGCGCGGGAAGCCAGAGCGCCGTAGGCGTCGGATTCTGAAAGTCCGTCGGCAGCTCGAAATCGGGCGGCATCACGCCGACGACTTCGTAGGCCAGTCCATCGATCAGGATCGATCGTCCGATGATCGCGGGATCCGCGGCATAGCGGCGCTGCCACAGGCCGTAGCCGAGCATGGCCACGCGCGGGCCGTTCGGCGTGTCTTCCTGCTGCGTGAATCCGCGCCCGCGAATGGGCGATGCGCCCAACACCGTGAACAGATTCGCGGTTACCGTGCCGGAGGCCACACGCTCGGGCTCGCCGTCTCCCGTGAGATTGACCGCGCCTTCGTCCCATGCCGCGACCGCCGCCAGCGTCGTCGCTTCCCGGCGGTAGCCGTTCACTTCGCCATCCGAGACCCACGTTTTGTCGAACGCCGTCCAGCGGCTCCAGATCGTCACGATGCGATCGGGCGTGCCCCACGGCAGCGGCCTCAGCAGCACCGCGTTGACGACGCTGAAGATCGCGGCGTTGGCGCCAATGCCGAGCGTGAGCGTCAGCACGGCGACGGCCGTGAAGCCCGGGTTGCGACGGAGCGTGCGGACGCCGAAACGCAGATCCTGGAGCAGTCGTTCCATGACCTGGTTAGACGGTCGGCGCCGGAGATGCGTTTGAACGAGGGATCATTGCTAAAATCCGGTCATGGATCGTGATCTCTCTCAGTTTCGTCCGTCGCGGCTGTGGCGCCGGCTGCCGCTCGACCGCCGCATCGATGCCGCGTCGCTCTTCTGGGAGGACGAGCATTCGGACGATCAGCAGATGGAGGCGGTCGCCTCGATCGCCAGCCAGATGAAGTTTCGCCAGCGGAGCGTGATCGGGCTGCCCCCGGAACGCCGCGCGAAATACCTCGCGCAGCTGCCGACCGTATCTGATGCGATCGCCGCCCGCGCGCTCATCAGCTACCATCTCGAGCGCCAGCGCCCGATGATGGCGGCGTTTCTGGATGCCCTGGGCATTCCGCACGAGAACGGACTCATTACGGAAGAAACCGTCGCGAAACCTGATGCAGAGAAGCTGAAGGCGGCCGCGGCCGAGCTCGCTGCGAAGTTCGACCCTGCTGACGTGAAGCTCTATCTTTCGACGCTCGTCTCGCAGGATCCGGAAACGTGGGGCGGCCTCGCGGATCTGCCGCAGCTTTGATTTCGCAAGGATTTGTGGATTGTCGCTCTATCCGCGCGCCAGAGCGGCGATTTCCGCCGCCGCGCGGATCCCGCTCTCCAGCGCGCCGTTCATGTAGCCCTGCCACTTCACGCTCGTGTGTTCGCCGGCAAAGACGATTCGCGTGAAGGGCCGGGCGAGCCACGGACGCAAGTACGGATCGAATGACGGGTCGAAGTAGGCGTAGCCGCCGGTCGCCCACGGATCGCTCTCCCATACCACGGTCCTCGACGCGAGGATGCGGGCCGGATTGCCGAGCCACCGGACGCGGCGTGCCACACCCGCGTCCCCCTCGCGCGCGAGGATCTCCTGCAGTTCGGCCGACGCGCGTCCGCCAGCGAGGAACGTGAGCATTGCAGGGCCGCGCTGCTGTTCGTTGCCGTCCCAGACCGCTCCTGTCGGCAAGTCTGTTCCAAACGCCGATGGCTTGAAAGGCGCGCGCCAGAAGCGGCGCTCGAACTGCAGGAGGAGCCGCGTCGCGCAGCCGTAGCGAAGCGACCGGATCGCTTCGGCCTGTGGATCGGGAAGCGCCGGCGTGAACTGAACGTCGCGCGCGGTCGCGGCCGGCATCGCGCACACGAAGAAAGCGGCGCGAATCTCGCTGCGCCGTCCGTTCTCCTCGACGGCGACGCGCACGCCATCGTCGCGCACGGAGACCGCGCGAACGACAGTGTTCAACACAATCTTCCCGCGCAACCGGCGCGCGGTGCGCGTCGCGAGGCGATCGTTGCCGTCGGCGACCCGGAACATCCGGTCGCCGCCCGGCGATCCCCATTCGGCGAATTGCTCCACGAGCGGCAGCAGCGCGAGATCTTCGGGGTCGGCCAGAAAAAACCCGCGGAACGCCCGTACGCGGGCGCGAAGCTGCGATGACGCCGCGATCGAATCGAGCCAGTCAGCCACCGACGTTCGCGCGAGCCACTGACCCACGCCGCTGTCCGACCGCTGTTCTGCAAGCTTGAACTCGCGGATGAGCGGCGCCAGCGACTCCGCTATCTGTCGAAACGCGCGGCCGAATCGATCGACCGTGCGTCGCCCCCGCGCGTCGGGACCGTAGAAGCCGAATCCGTTCCGGAGGATTCGCACCGTCTTCAGTCCCAGCTCCGCGGCGAGATCGTGGACGTGCTGCTGCTCTTCTTCGATCAGATCCGCGCCGGCCTCGGCGTGCTGCCGGGCCGCGAATCCGCGGCGCAGCGTCCAGACGCGGCCTCCCACTCGATCGCGCGCTTCTATCACGACGACGGCGGCGCCGCGGCGTTCGAGCGCGCGCGCCGCTGCAAGGCCTGCCAGACCGGCACCACCGATCGCGATCACCCGTCCGTTCAGCTCGCCTGCCGGCATCTTTCACAGGATACACTTGCGCCATGCTCGCACTTCTCGCGTTGACGCTCGTTGCGGCCCGGCAGGCGCCGTCCGATCTGCAAGGACGCATTCACGACCTGATCGCAAAGAGCGGCGCGGAGGTGGCGGTCGCCTTCACCACCCTGGACGGATCACGCGAGCTGACGATCGACCCCGACAAGCCGTTTCACGCCGCAAGCACCATGAAAGTGCCGGTCATGATCGAGCTGTTCCGGCAGGCCTCGACGGGCCAGCTCTCGCTCGACGAGCAGCTTCCGATCCGCAACGAATTCCACAGCATCGTCGACGGCAGCGTCTACCAGCTCGATCCCGGCGACGACTCCGACGCAGTCGTCTATGCGGCGGTGGGAAAGACGATGTCGCTGCGGGACCTCTGCGAGCAGATGATTACGGTCAGCAGTAACTTCGCGGCGAACCTGCTCATCGAGCGGCTGGGCGTGGAGAACGTCCGGCGGACGGTGACGCGCCTTGGAGCCGACGGCATGCAGGTACTTCGCGGCGTCGAAGACAACAAGGCGTTCGAACGTGGGATGAACAACACCACGACGGCCCGCGGCCTGATGATCCTGATGCAGAAGATCGCGAACGGCCAGGCGGTCAGTCCGTCGGTCGACGCCGAGATGTCGGCCATGCTCAAGCGTCAGCACTTCAACGACGCGATTCCGGCAGGTCTTCCGGCCGGCACGGTGGTCGGCCACAAGACCGGCACCATCACCAAGATTCACAACGACGCGGCGATCGTCTACGCACCGAAGCCGTACGTGCTCGTCGTGCTGGTGCGCGGCATCCAGGATCAGAAGGTGAGCGCGGCGCTCATTGCCTCGATCTCGCATGAGATCTGGAACGCCGCCGAGTGAAGGCGCGCGCGAGCGCGCAGAGAGCGGCCGTCGTTTATCATCGTGCCATGCACAGGCGACGTTTTCTTCAGACGGCCGGGATGTTGTCGATCGCACCGGCGTTGCCGCGCGTAAGCGGCTCGATCGGCTCTGCGTCGGCGGCGCCGTCATTGATCAAACCGCGGCGCCTGTCCGCCGGCGACACGGTCGGAATCGTCAGCCCCGCCAGCGCGACGTTTCAATCCGTGGACGTCGACGTCGCGCGGGAGTCGCTCGAGGCTCTGGGGCTGAAGGTCAAACTCGGCGATCACATGATGGAACGCCACGGATATCTTGCCGGCGATGACAGGGCGCGGGCGACAGACATCAACGCGTTCTTCGCCGACAGTTCGGTCGCCGCGGTGCATCCGATCCGCGGGGGCTGGGGCAGCAGCCGTCTGCTGCCGTATCTCGATTTCGATCGCATCCGCCGGAATCCCAAGATCATCGTCGGCTTCAGCGACATTACCGCGCTACTCCTTTCGATTCACGCCAGAACCGGGCTGGTGACGTTTCACGGACCCATCGCGCTGGGGCGCTGGGACGCGTGGTCCGTCGATTACGTGAAACGCGTGTTGTTCGGCGGCGACCTGGTGACATTCGAACCAAAGCGCGATCTGAATCCCGACAGGAACAGCCTCGTCCAGACCGAATTCCGCGTGCAGACGATTACGCCGGGAAAGGCGCGGGGCCGCCTGCTGGGCGGGAATCTGACGGTCCTCACCACGATTGTCGGATCCGGATACCTGCCGGACTGGGACGGCGCAATTCTGTTTACTGAGGACGTTCACGAGGAACCGTATCGGATCGATCGGATGCTCACGCAGCTGAAGCTCGCGGGCGTGCTGTCGAAGTTGAAGGGATTCGTGTTCGGCGGCTGCGCCGAGTGCGAGCCTGGTGAAGGCAGCTACGGAGGCCTGACGATCGAAGAGATCTTCGACGATCACATCAAGCCGCTCGGCATTCCCGCCTGGCAGGGAGCAATGATCGGACACCAACAGCCGCAATGGACGCTGCCTGAGGGGATCCAGGTGGAGATCGACGCCACTGCCGGCACAATCGCGGAGCTCGAGTCCCCGGTTTCCCAGGCGTAGTCGAGAGTTGGGGATTTGCGTCCCTATTTCTGCGTCGCCATGCAGCCCGTCCGACTCACTCGTTCAATCGTGTCGCCTTCCTGAATGCGGTCGACGACAGCCATGTCGCCGGCGAAGACGTGCGCGAAAATCGTGTACTGCCCGTTCAGCCGCGGTTCGTCGACCAGCAGGATGTAGATCTGGCCGTCTCCCGTGTTGCGGCCCCGCGTGGATAGTCCGACAGCGCCACGTATGTTGGGAAGACCAATCTCGTCTCTCAGGAACGCTTTCAGGCCGGACGAATATTCATTCGCACCCGGGCTGCCGCCCTGGATCACGAAGTTGGGTTCGACGCGGTGGAAAGTCAGTCCGTTGTACAGCTGATCGCCGAGCGCGAGGGTCAGGAACGCACTGGCGGTGACCGGCGCGTCGCCGGCCATCGTCAGACGAAAACTGCCTCCGTTCCGCATGTCGACCACGACGCACCCGTGCGGGTCTGCAGACGCGCCCGAACGGACGATCGGGATCGGATGCGGTACGACCGTTCGGCCCCACGATGCGAGCAACGAGCCGACGCGCTCCGCCACGACTCCATCCACATCGTCCGCAGCGCTGACGAAGTCCCCTGCGTCATCCCGACCGCCGTGCACCTGGACAGCGTCAAGAAGAGCCAGACGCGCATCCCGGGTCGTTTGACTGCGTTCGCGTGTGAGGCGCAGGAATGCATCGGCAAGCGGACGATACAGCGCATGCGAGGGCGGCATCGCGCTCATCAGGCGGGCTGCGGTTCGAAGGAGCTGCGGATCGCTCCGGCTCAGCGCATCGAGGACGGCCGGAGAGGCGTTCTCGTTCACCAACGATCGGAGGGGTACGAGGGCCGCCTCGCGGACGTTGTCGTGGACATCCGCGGCGAGCCGTCCAAGAGTAACCGGGTCCTTCAGAACCGCCGCTGCCCGTGCGGCGTACATCCTCACCTGCCATACGGGATTGTCCGCAAACGCCGGCATGATGATTCGTGCTCGATCCGGATCACGCCGCGCGAGTGCGACGAACGCGTGCGCCTCTCGCTGCCATTCACCGCCGGCGGACGGCGCGCGGCTCTCGGCAGCGACGCGCGCGTTGACGTCTTCGTCGCGCGGGCACGCCGTACCGAGCGCATCCAGTGCGGCGTTGACGACGTGAGGCGATTCATCCCGCAGCGCCTCGAGCAGCGGCAGGCATCCCTGCGAGGCGGCCAGGGCGTTGCTATATGCCCGAACCGCCTCGTATCGGACGAGCACGGAGCTGTCGGTGAAAGCGTGGCGGATCACATCGACCCGTTCGGCAGCATCCAGCGACACTGCGGCGGCGCCCAGGGCTTTGATGGCAATACGGCGCACCTGGTCGGACACGTCCGTGAGGGCCGCGTGTTCCGCCCCGCGCGTCAACACACTCGCCTGAACCATCGTGAGCAGCGCATACAGTCGATGATCCGGCAGGTCGTTCGCGTGGAGTCCCTGCACGACGCCTTCGAGACGATTGACCGTGCCCGAGTCGAGCGTGACCCCAGGGACGCGTCCGTTACGGCGTATCAGCGACTCGAACGCCGACAGGGTCGTTGCGCGGAGGCCGGCCAGCGGATCGCCGGCGGTCGTTTTGTCCAGAATCCTGTCGAGAACGCCCTCGACCCGAGCGACGTATTCCGCGTTCGGATACGAAATCGCGCCCAGCGACCCGACACCCGTGGAATCCTCGATTGAGGTGTGGCGTTCAAGACGATCCACGACTGTCGCGAGCAAGGCCGGATCGGGATGGCCGCCCGAATTCTGCAGCGACTGTGCAATCGCGCGAGATGCGGACGAACGGATCGTCGGATCCAGGGAATCCGTAAACGGCAGCAGTTGCGCGACGAGCGCCGGATCCTCGAGCCGACCAACTGCCCGCAGCGCGGCGGCCGTCGTGCGGGGATCGGATGTACGCGTCAACGGCAGCAGGACGTCGGCCCCGGCCCACGCGCGTTCAGCCTCGACGACGGGCGGCGTCGACTGCTGCGCGAACAGAGTCCCGGCAGCAACAACGGCCAGGAGAATCATCGTCAGACGCATCGATGCGGGGCTACACGCCGCGATCCCGTCCCGAGTACTCCAGCATCTGCCGGGTGAAATCCATCGGGTACGAAATCGCGACGTCTACGATTTCGCCGCTGTCGTTGCGGACGGCCGTCAACTTCGGCTGCACGAACGCTGTATACGACGGCATGTCGAGCCGTTCGACACGCGCCACGACCTCGTCGCGCAGGGCCGGATCGAAGTGAACACCGTACTTCTCGAATAACTCCCGGGCGGCGGCATAGTCGCCTTCGGCCTTGATGCGTTGCACTTCCGCAAGCAGCCTGCCCGCTGCTGCCTGAAACGCTCGGATGTCGGTGACGACGTAATACGTCTTGCCGTCGCGTCGCTTCTCGACGATCGCTGTCGAGTGATCCATCAGCCACCGCACGATCATCTGGCGGTTGCGCATGTGGTCTTCTTCGATCTGGGTCCCCTCCCGGACGCGGCGAAGCTGCACGAGCGCGTTGCGCGCGTAGCCTTCGTACTCCGCCCGCACGATCTCCTCGTGATCCGCAGCGTCGACGAGGCCGAGCTCCACCACCTTCGGATCGGGCACGAAGTACAGCGCCACGAGATCGGCACGGGATTCCTCGAGCGCGGAATACTGTTCCTTCAGTGCGCCCTGCGGATTCCCCTGCAAATGCTCCAGGATCCGCCCCGATCCATGGCCGATCACCTCGTGCATGTTGGTCGTGAGTTCGGAGGCAACCGCGCTCCACCGGCTGGCGCGGTCGGCCTCCTCGTCGGACCAGGCAAACTCACGCCGGAACTCGTGGCTCGTCGACTTGTCGTACGCCTCGTTCACGTTCGAGAGCGAGACCGACTTGCTCCCGTACTCCTCGCGGATGTTCTGATCGTTGGGCAGATTGATGCCGACGGGAGTGACCGGAGCCGAGTCTCCGGCCTCGACCACGACGTCGATCGCGTTGGCCGAGACCCCGCGCACGCCCTGCTTCCGGAAGCGCGGATCCCACGGCATGCGATCCTCGAACCACTGCGCCGCTTCGGCGAGCTTTCGGATTCCCTGCGTCTTGTGCGGGTTCACGTAGTACACGAGCGCTTCCCATGCGCCCTTCGTTCCGCGTGCGTCCATGTAGACTTCGACGAACCCGTTGATGGTGTCGACCGGCGAGTCTTTGTCCTGAACCCACGCGATGTCGTACGCGATCCGGTCTGCGGTTTCTCCGGTTCGATAGAACCGGATCAGCGCTTGGAGCGCAGTTCGCATTGACTGTGTCGCAAATGGCACAGCCGCCTCGAGGTGACCGACGATCGCGCGGATCTCCGCATCGTAGCGCCCGCCCACGCGATAGACCTCCTCGACGAGCCCCGCGCCGCCTCGCGCAAGCCGCGAGTTCAACGGATACCGCTCGTCGAACCGCGCCACGTCGACCATCGTCACGCCGTCGTAGAGGTTGTTGGCGCTCGACTCCAGAATGTCGCGACCCGCGCCCGGTGTCTTGTTGGTGACGATGGGGTCCACGGCGGGGTCGAAGAAGAGCGGCCGCATCCGAGCGAGCATCTGATCGAGATGTTCGCCGTCGCGGAGCGGAAACCGCGCGCCGGCCTGCGCGGCCGCCTGCGCTGCCGCGGCAAACTCCTCCGGTGTGCATTTCAGGACGAACTTGCGCGCCGTCAGGTTGTTGTAGGGCCCCGTGTTGATCCAGAACAGCTTCGTATACCGCAGGATCTCGGAGAGCGTTCCGGGATCGACGCCGCCGGCGTTCGTCAGGATTTCTTCGAGGACATCGCGCATCTCGAGGTTGTGGCGATATCGCTGGTCGTAGTAGATGTCGCGGCCTGCGAGCGCGGCTTGGTACAGGTGATAAATCAGAATCTTCTGGTCGAGGGCAAGCTCAACGAAGCCGTCCGCGTACAACTGCACGATCGCCGCATCGTCCACGCGCTCGAGCAGGTAGGGCCGGCTGTCGATATTCGACACAGGTGCGGGCACGCTCATCGAACGGCGCCTCGCTTCCTGGACGGAGCCGTCTGAACGGAGGCTGCGAGGCTCTGGTCGTACATCGCGCCGTAAGACAGGTACTGACGCACGGGATCCCCCGGAAATTCGATTGAAAACGCGCCGCCGTTTCTGACGACGACAGGGTTGACGCCGGCCCAGTACGTCGGAATATCGAGTTTGGCGTATCGCGCAACGACCTCGTCGCGCATCCTGGTGTCGAAGTGAACGCCGTAGGTGTCGACGAGGTTCTTGATGGCCGAGTAGTCCCCTTCGGCCTTGATGCGCATCAGCTCGGCGAGCAGTTCGCCGACGCCCTGGCGCATCTTCTGGTAGTCGACGACGACAAAGTACGTCTTGCCGCTCTTCTCGATTTTCTTGATCCCGCCCGTCCTGCTCATGATGAATCCGACGATCAGCTGCCGGTCGCGTTGATGATCCTCTTCGAGGGCGTCGCCTTTCGGGTTCCGCCGCAGCTGTGTCAGCGCGGCGCGCGCGGCATTGTCGTACATCGCCTTGGCGACTTCATCCTGATCGTCGACCAGTCCGAGCTCCTTCAGTTTGGGATCCCAGACATTCCACAGACCCATGAGGTCGGCGCGCCCTTCTTCGAGCGTCGAGTAGTACTCCTTCAGGTACGCCTGTGCGCCTTCTTTCAGCCGGTCGCTCAGCTTCCCGGATCCGTGGCCGATGACCTCGTGCATGGCCGTCAGCAGGTCTTCGGCCTGCTCGCTGTAGCGTTTGTGGCGAGCCGCTTCGGCGGGCGTCGCGGCGAACTCGTCGATCGCGGAACCCGCGGCGTCGAACGCGTGGCTGCTGCCCAGAAAAAGAAAATTCTTGGTCCCGTATTTCTCGTGAATCGAATTTTCGTTCGGGAGGTTGTCGCCAATCGTGACGACGCGGAAGTCGCCTGTCTCGATGAGGACGTCGACGGCTTTGACCACCGGCGGTTCGAAGTTCTGCTTCTTGTATTTCGCGTCCCATGGCGCCTTCTGCTCGAAGTAGGCCGCGTTGGCACCCAGCGTTTTCATGGCATCCGTCACCGCCCGGTCGGTGACCGACACGAAGCTCTGGGCGGTGGCCTTGCGGCCCCGGGCGTCGCGATACACCTCGATGAAACCGTTGGCGAAGTCCACCGGCTCGTCGTTGCGGACCCAGTCCGCGCCGAACGTCAGCCAGTCATCAGGACTTCCTGTTTCGTAGTATCGAATCAGGTCCGCGATGACTGTTGCCTGCTCCGGCTCGGCAAATGCTTTCGCCTGCTCGAGGTACTGAATGGCCTTTCGCAGATAGATTGCGTAGAGGCCGGGCGGCACGCTGCCGTCGGAGGTGCCCGCGCGATAGACGTCCTCGCGGATTTGGCCGTCGGCGCCCTTCACCACCCGCGAATTGAGCGGGTAGTGCTCGGTGAAATCCTTCAGTTCTGCGAGCGTCACTCCCTCATAAAACGTGTTCGAGCTCGCCTGGATGATGTCTTTGCCTGGCGGCGGAGTCTTCGCCGTGATCATCGGCTCGAACGAGGGATCGAACAACGCGGACTGCAGCGCCTGCAGCTCCCTGCGCACGTCGTCGGGCGTCTCGAGTGCGGGGAGATCCGCGTAGGCCGACCTGAACGCGTCATTCGCCTGCGCCTTCAAAGCCGCCGTCTCCAGCTCGCTCGCCGTGAACGACGGCAGGAACTTGCGCGACGTCTGCTCGTTGTGATTGCCGCGGTTGCCCCAGAACAGCAGCGCGAAATCCCGAATCTTCGTGAAGACCGCGGGATCGATGCCGTCCCCGTGCGCGACGATGCCTTCCAGCAGACGCTTCTCGCGGATGCCGAAGCTGGAGAGCTGGTTGTACACGATCGGATCGATCGCGATCGACGCCTGCGTCAGCCAATACGCGAGCGCCTGCTGTTTCGGGCTGAGCGCTTTGAAGCTCCGGGCGCGAAGCTGAATGAATCCGGTATCTCCGACTCTGGCCACGAGCGGAGACGAAGATCTTTGCGGCTGCGCGTCGGCCGCCAGCGCCAGTCCGACGAATGCGGCCACGATCGCAAATCGCGACTTCATGAACCCACCCTATCAGAACGTCACGGTCTGCCGGTACTCCGGCACGGTAAACGCCCAGCCGAGCTCCTGCTGAATCCTGGAGCCGAGCGCATCCATCGCAGGCGGTTCCCCGTGGACGATGAAGGTCTGCTGCGGCGGCCGCGTGAATCCGTGCAGCCAGCCCATGATCTCGTTGGCGTCGGCGTGCGCCGACATCGACCCGAGCAGCTCGATGCGCGCCGCGACCGGCACCCATTCACCGTGAATCTTCACCTGCTTTTCCCCGTCGACCAGGCGTCTGCCGCGCGTTCCGGCGCCCTGATAACCAGTAAAGATCACCGTGTTCCGGGCGTCGGGCAGCGCGGCCTTGAGATGGTGCAGGACGCGCCCACCTTCGGCCATGCCGCTCGAAGAAATCACGATCGCCGGAGTGCGCGACGCGGTGAGCTGTTTCGATTCGTCGACGCTCCGGATGACGCGGAACCGCTCGGTGCAAAAAACACACATCTCTCGTTCCTGTCGCGCATGCGTCCGACGTACCTCCTCGCGTTGATGCGATGCCGAATCGTGGGGGGCCACGTCATCTGTCTGTTCCGGCCGCAGCTCGTCGTCGAGCTCGCCGATACGCTCCGAGTATCGCTGGAGCGCCGTCGCCGCCATCGGGCTGTCCAGGTACACGGGAAGGACCGGAATCCGTTTCTCGCTCTCGAGACGTTTCAACCAGTAGATGACTTCCTCGACCCGGCCAATCGCGAACGAGGGGATGATGATCTTGCCGCCGCGCTCGGCTGCCGATCGCACGATCTCCGCAAGATGTCCGCCATCGTCGTCCCGCTCGTGAAGGCGATCGCCATACGTCGATTCCACGAGCAGATAGTCGGTCTCCGAGACCATCGTGGGGTCGGGCAGCACGGGACGGCCGAAACGTCCGAGGTCTCCGCCGAACAGGATCGTCCGGTCATCGACGTGCATCCGCACGTACGAAGAGCCGAGCAAGTGACCGGCGTTGATGAATTCGACTTGGAATCCCGGCGCGACCGGCATCGGGCGCTCGTAGCCGCACGGCTGGAGCAGTGAGACGGCCCGGTAGGCATCGGTTTCCCGATACAACGGCAATGCAGGCTGGTGTTTCGAAAATCCGTGACGATTCGCCAGGTCTGCGTCTTCCTGCTGGATGCGCCCCGAGTCCGGAAGCACGATCCTGCACAAGTCCTGAGTGCCTTGCGTGCAGAACACGCGGCCGCGGAATCCCTGAACGACGAGGCGCGGCAGGTATCCGCAGTGATCCAGATGCGCGTGCGTGAGAACGATCGCTGTGATGGAATCCGCGCGGACCGGCAGATCCTGCCAATTCCGTTCGCGCAGTTCCTTGAGACCCTGGAACAGTCCCGCGTCGACCAGCACCCGCGTGCCGTTGCACTCGACCAGATATTTGGAGCCCGTCACGGTTCGGGCCGCCCCAAGGAACGTCACCGACGTCATGCGAAGAGACCCACCTGCCCTCCCGTGTGCCAGAACACCACCGTCGCGCCGTCGAGTTCACGCGTGCGGCTGCGCCGAATGAGTGCCGCCATTGCTTTGGCGGTGTACGTGTGATCGAGAAACAGAGCTTCCGTGCGCGCTGCCAGCCGGCATGCCTCGTGGGACGCCGCCGTGGGCTCACCATAACCACCGCCCACGAAACTGTCGTCCACTTCAATTTGCGCATCCTGTAAGGCCTCCGGATCGCCGGCGAGTGCCGCGAGACCCGCGAGGATCCGGACCACTTCCGCCTGGATATCCGACGACCGGTCGTCCGCGCTGATTCCGACGATGCGTGTCGCGATCCCGTGAAGACGGCATCCCGCCACGAGTCCGGCCTGCGTGCCGCCGGACGACGTCGCGTGCACGATGAGGTCGGGTGCGGCAACCTGCCGCAGGAGCTCGCCCACCGCCAGTGCGTAAGCGGCTGCGCCGAGCGGCGTCGACGCGCCAAGAGGAATGACGAATGGCCGCCTCCCCGAAGCCGCACATTCGTCCGCGGCAAGCTGCATCGCCGGATTACGCTCCGATCGCGAGGATACGTAGCGGATCTCGGCGCCGAGAAGCTGTGCGACGAGCGCGTTGCCCGATGGACGGGCCTGTTGCGCGCCGTTGGCGACGAGAATGCAGCGCATGCCCAACCGCGCGGCCACGGCCGCGGTCGCGCGTGCATGGTTGGACTGGATTCCGCCGCACGTGATGAGAGTGTCGGCGCCGGCGGCAAGCGCCTCCTGCGCGACGAGCCTGAGCTTCCTGACCTTGTTGCCGCCAAACCCGAACGGAATCGCGTCGTCACGCTTCACGAGCAGCGTGGCGGGACCGGACAGCTCGCGTTCGAGCCGTTCGAGACGCTCGAGCGGCGACGGCAGTGGTGCGAACGTCAGCGCGGGAAGCGACGCGAGTCGATCGAGCGCGGCGCGGTCGGCAGGCACAAAGTGACTAGTATACTTGGAGGTTCGTGAGTGCCCTTCTCGACGCGCTGAGAGGCGCCGAGCCTGTCGTCGCAGCGGAGCTTCGTCCGCCGCGCGCCGAACTGGCGGCGGCGGCCAGCATGGACGCCTGGATCGATACGTACCACGCTGTGCGTGGCCTGACGCGCGAGCGAACGTTCGTATTCCTGACCGACAGTGCGGTCGGCCTGCGCGAAGAGGACAACCTCCGCCATCTCGTGACGAATCTCGGGACCGACGTGCCGCGGTCGCACGTGGTTCCGTTCCTCACGTGCAAGCACACGCTCGACTATTGCCTGGCGTATGCGGATCGCGCCGGCCTGCACGGATTCGAGTCGCTCGTCGTGCTCGGCGGGGACAAACACGTCGGTCCTCCTCGGTGCGTCGAACACGCCTGGCAGCTTCGCGAACTGGTGCGCGCGCGCGCCGGGGATCTCACGCTCGGCGGATGGGCCAACCCGCACGCGGATCCAATCGACCAGGTCGGACACCTGCTGGACGCGCATGCAACCGCGGAATTCTTTCTGACCCAGATCGTATCGCATCATTCGCGCGACGCCGTGTCCCGCTTCCTTGGCGAAGCGGCACGCCGCGGCCTGCAGACGCCCGGGCTGTTCGGCGTCTTTTACTATCGATCCGCAAACCCGAAAACGCTCGAATCGCTGGCGCACTTCCTGCCGGTGCCCGTAGCGGCGCTGCGCGCCGAGTTCGCCGCCGGCGCGACGCCCGACGAGGTGTGTGCGCGTTCGATCCGTCAACTGACTGCCGCCGGCGTGCGGCATTTCTATGTGAGCAACCTGCCGATCGGACGTGCCGCTGCAACCCTGCGGCGGATCCGTGACCTGGCCGGGAGTTGAGCACGGTATCATTCACGAGTGGGGACATTTCTCGATTCCGTTCCGTTCTCGGGCATCATCCGCATCCGCGACATGATGTACGGCGTCAAAGATCCGTTTCGTCTCGATCAGGGCGACGTCAGTTTCGACGCGCCCGACACGGTCAAGAACGCGATGCGCCGTGCGATCGACGAGAACCGCAGCCACTACCTGCAGACGACGGGGCTGCCACGACTGCTCGAGCTGCTGGCGGAAAAGCTTCGCCGCAAGAACCACATCCCCATCGAGTCACCGGAGCAGATCATGGTCACCACGGGGGGGATCCACGGGGTGTTCATCGCGTGCCAGGCGCTCCTCGAACCCGGTGACGAAGTGATCGTTCCGGATCCAGAATGGCCGCCCTGCGTCGGCAACGTGCGCGCGGCGCATGGCGTCCCCGTTCCGTGCCCGCTTCACGAGCGGCTCGGCTGGCGTTTCGACCTCGAGGAGCTGGAGTCCCGGATCACGACCCGAACCCGCGCGATCTACCTCAACTCGCCCAATAACCCGACGGGCGGCGTTCTAACGCGGGATGACGTCGAGGCGATCGTGGCGCTCGCCGACCGACGCGGCCTGTGGCTCATTTCCGACGAGGCGTACGAAGACGTCGTCTTCGACGAGGCGGCGCATGTCAGCCCCGCATCCCTGCCGGGCGCTTACGACCGTACGATTTCGATCTACACGTTCAGCAAAACTTACGCGATGACGGGTCTGCGTCTCGGTTACGTCGCCGCGAAGGATGCCGCGCTGCGCGATCGCATGAAGAAAGCGCTGTTCTATACGGCGAGCAATATCTCTTCGGTCGTTCAATTCGGCGGCGTCGGCGCTCTCGAGGGATCGCAGGATTGCGTGACGGCATTCCGCGAGGAGCTGAAGGTTCGACGCGACCTCTTCTACGACGGCATCGCCGCGAACGCACCGCACGTGTTTTCGGGCGAGCGACCCAAGGGCGCGTTCTACGCCTTTCTTCGGATGAACCCGGAATGGCAGCCGCGTTCGGAAAGCCGCCACGATTCCCCTTCGTGGGCGATGACGGAGTACCTCATTTCGTCCGCGCGCATCGGCTGCGTTCCGGGCGTCGACTTCGGGGCAAATGGGGAAGGATGCGTACGCTTCTGCTTCGCGCGGGATCGCCGGGAACTCGCTGGCGCGCTCGAAGCGATGCGGACCCTCTTCAGCTGAAACTCAGGTCCGATCGTCCTCGCATTCCGCAAGCAAGTCCAGCAGCAGGTTCGGGTTCGACATGTGCCCGAGGATGAAGGTGCGCGGCATCGTCCGTCTCACGAGTGTTGGTGTGAACGCCACGCCATCCTCCGCTCCGCATGTCGGGTCTTCCCTCAGGTCGCGCACCGTCAGCCGCACTTTCGACCGTTCGAACCTCGACAAGACCTTCTTGATGGTCCTGATAGCGGCCGCCGAATGCGTCGAATGCGAGCTCACGTACAGGATTAGTTCGACAGGCTCCGGACACGGTTCGGTGTTGCCGTCGTTTGGGTCCGCGGCTGGTGACTTCGACGGCGTGCCGCGCCTGCGCTTCGACGGTGCGGCCTCGAATGCCGTTTCCACCCGCTCGATCAAGTCGTCGACGTCGAGCGGCTGACACGGGGAGTGCCACCACCCCTCCGCCAGGTCGCGTGTGACGCCTTGTTCCATCACAACCAAACCGTAGCAATTCTATTGCCCAGGTCGCGGCATGGCAGGGCTTCGGCTCGACTGTAAGATTTTGTACGTTTTGGGCGCTTTTTGCAGCAGTTCTTCAGCGCCGCCGGGGGCGTCGAGCGCTCTCGAGGCGCGCCCCCTCTTCCGGTGAGAGCATCGCGACGGACAGGCCGCCTGCGCGGATCTCCAGGCGGTACGGGTGGGTCTCGTGCGCCGATCCCCGCATCTTGATGACCCGCATCAAGCGGTCGAGTTCGTACCCTCCAAGCGTGTAGTCGAGGGTCAGAATCGCATCGGCAATCGTCGAAAGATACGGCGCCGTGTGCTCGTCGTGCTCACCGGCGGTCGTCTGCGTGATCAACGCGCTTCGGCCGTGCTCACGAAGTATCGACGCGACGCCGATCATGAACTGCCGGAACCCTTTTTCCGACGTCGCATGCTCAATCGAAGAGATGCTGTCCATGACAATGAGCGACGGCTTGAGTTCCTCGAGCTCGAGGCGGAGATCGACCAGCAGGTCTTCGAGACTGGTCGCTTCCGGATACCGGCAGATCACCTTCAACGTGCCGTTCTCGATGAAGTCGTCCATCGGCATCCCGATTTCGCGGTAGTTGCGCAGCAGGATCGGCCTGGTCTCTTCGAAGCCGTAGTACACCACGCGCTCGCCGCGCATCGCGCCCGCGCGCGCGTAGAGCCCTGCCAGCATCGTCTTGCCGCTGCCTGTCGGTCCGCGGACGATGATGATCGAGTTCCGGAGCCAGCCGCCGCCGGTCATCTGGTCCAGTCCGGCGACACCGCTCGAGTAGCGCTCGACATTCATCTGGACCGGCTGATCCTTCGCGTCCAGCGGGAACACGGACAGGCCCCGTGTCGTGATCGTGCAGGGGTATTCCCCCTTGAAATGCGCACTGCGGCGGTACTTGTTGACTTCGACCGAACGCCGCCGCCTGCCGCCGTCGACGATGTTCCGGAGAATGAGCGTGAGGTCGCAGACGTAGTCCTCCACGCCCATGGTCGTCAGCTGGCCGTAGTCCGCGGCCGATTCGGCGATCACGACCGCCGTCAGCCCGAGCGTGCGAAGCGCGTAAATCAACTGGAAGAACAGGCTGCGCAGCACTTCCGCCGCGGGTCTCGGGCTGAAGAGCGCCGAAGCCGAATCCAGGATCAGCGCGCGCGCGCCCGTATGCTTCACCATCGCCTCGATGCGATGGACGAGCCCGTAGATGTCGTAGTCGCCGGCGATCACCGTCGGGCCGTCCATCGGATGCGTGATATTGGCGAAGTGCAGCTTGCCGTCGCGCACCAGCTGCGTGATGTTCAGCCCGAGCATGTTGCCGCTGTCCTGCATGTCTTCCGGGGTCTCTTCAACCGCAAGCACGATCGTCGGAATCCCCTGCCGCGCGAGATTCGCGGCGATCTGAAGTCCGACAACGGTTTTGCCGGTTCCGCTCTTCCCGACCACGAGCGTGGAGCGTCCCTCCGGAATGCCGCCGAGGGTGATGACGTCCAGTCCGGCCACGCCAGTGGCGATTTTCTTCAAGGCGCTCATCTGATCTGATCGACTCCGCACGCGAGCAGGAGGTCGCTCAGGACCTCGGAGTCGCGCAGATTGCCGAGAATCCACATCTTCGGCTCCGGGGCACGTTTGACGAGTGTGGGCGTGAACGCAACTCGATCGGCGTCTGCGTCGAGAGGCTGCCGCACGAGGTCGCACACGGTGAGCTTCACCTGCGACGGCGCGAATTCCTTCAGCACGCGCTGGAGGTTGCGCTTCGCCTGGATCGACGCAGGGGACGCGGCGCTGACATACAACACGAGCTCCACGCGAGGCGTGGTCCGTTCGGTCTGCCGCTTCCTGACGCCGTCCCGCCGGGCAGCCGGAGCGGCGCGACGAGGACTGCCGGCGGCGAGAATCCGGCGCACCTGATCGAGGAAGTGATCGAGGTCCAGCGGCTTGCGGATCACGTCCAGGTCGGCGACGTCTTCCACGTGCGGGTGTGCGGTCACGATGACCGCCGCCGTCTCCTGCAGAAATCCGCCGCGCTCTGCTTCACGCAGCATCCATGTGCCCGTTCCACCGGGCATCGCGTAATCGCTGAGCACGAGATCGTACCGGCTCTCGCGAAGGCGGGTCAGCCCCTCGTGCGCGTCGACGGCGTCGTCGATGTGGTACCCGTCCAGCTGGAGCGCCGTCACCAGCATTCGCCGGACGTCGGCCTGGTCCTCGACGACAAGAATTCGCGGCGTGTAAGTCCGTTCGATCATTGCACGATGACGGCCGGACGATTATCGGACATGGCGGCCGCCATCCACGCGGATCGTCTCTCCGGTGACGAAATCAGTCTCCACGAGAAACAGGGCCGCACGCACGATTGCGGATTCGCCTCCCCACCGGCCGAGTGGTGTCGCTGCCTCGACCGCCTTGCTCTCTTCGTCTGAAGTACCAGGCGGAGCAACGATGGGGCCTGGCGCGATCGCGTTCACGAGGATTTGATCCGGCGCAAGCTCGAGCGCGAGCGCTTCAGTGAGGCCGATGACGCCCTTTTTCGCGACGTAATACGGCACGTACCCCGCATACCGCGGACGCCCGCTGGCCGCGACCCAGTCGGAGAAGTTGATGATGCGCCCGCCGCCACTGCGCCGCATGTGCGGCACGGCCGCCCGCGAGCAGAGAAAAGCCGCGCGCAGGTCTACGTTCACCACGCGCGACCAGATCTGTTCGTCGGTCTGGTCGAATGGAACCGACGAGTAGACCGAGGCCATGTTGATCAGGATGTCGAGGCGCCCCAGCGCGTCGACCGCGCTCGTCACCAGCGCCTCGCACTCGGCCGGGTTCGAGACGTCGGCACGCACGACGTGTGCGCGCCGTCCCGCCGCGCGGACAGCCGCCCCGGCGCGCTCGGCTTCTTCCTGCGAACGCTGGTAAGACAGCGCGACATCGACGCCGCGCTCCGCAAGCGCGACCGCGACGGCGGCGCCGATCCGCTTCGCACCTGTAATCAACGCAGCGCGGCCTGCGAGTTCCATCCTTCTAAACGTATCCCAAAAAGGTTGTGTGGCCGCGGCGAGGCCCGTCGCCTACGTGATGATGCGGCCGATCAGAACAATGCCGAATTTCAGCTGGCCGACCTGCACGATCAGCGCCTTGTGACCGAGCTGGGTCGTGTAGACATCGAGCGGCGCCTGCGTCGCGGCGGGGGGGTCGATGCTCAGGACCGCGGGGTGCGAACCTCCGAGTGTCTGCTTGGAGAGCGCGATCGCGCCATCGTGGCCGGCAGCCGCTGGATCGGTGTCGACGGCAGCGGGCGAAAGGAGGAGAAAGTTCCGGAACGGCGAGACGCCGAAATGATCGCTGTTCGCCGGCTGAATTCCGTAGCGCAGCGTATAAACGCCCGCCTTCATCATGTGCCCCCGAATATCAGGGACCGCAGCATCCAGCTTGACTGCGCCGATCAACGTCCCTTCCGGCACGTCCGTCCACGACTGGCCCGGCAGGTCCTTCACCCACCAGAACGTGATCGTCGTCCCGTTCGCGGCCGCGCGCACTCCGCCGGGCGCCAGGATCGCCGCGAGAGCCGAGGCGACTTCGGTTGGAACGGGGTCGGTGTGGGTGGCGCCGCTCAATGCGGCGCCTTGCATCATCAGGAGAGAGAGAATCGCTGCAAGCATTCACTGCTGGAACGAAAACGTGCCGAAGAAGGACGAGGCCTTGTTCGGGTCGCTCCACTTGTCGCAGAGCGCGGGGCCGGTGAACGCGTTCTGGTTCGTCATGCCCATCTCGGCGTGCTCGACCCGCGCCAGCGGATTGAACCACTGCTTGTTCCCGCAGCTGGGGTCGTGGGTCAGATGCTTTTCGACCGACAGCTTCACCGCGTCGGTCGACACGTCAATCTGGTGCCCGCGATCGACGAACTGGATTGGAGCCGTCGTCTCCTGCACCACGCGGCCGATCAGATTTCCGGAGAGCGACGTCACCATTGCGACGAGCGCCTTGCGCTGGGCAGCCGTCGCGCGGGCATCGACGTAGATGGCGGCCCGCGCGGGCGTGAAATCGCCGCCTATTTCGTGGATGCCGAGATTCGTATCCGATGTGATCGCCGCGATGACGGCGAGACCGTCGAGTGTGACGCCGTCTACCTGGCCACGATCGACTTTCCACGCCAGCAATGCTTCACGGCCGGCGGTTGCCGCTTCGCCGTTCATGATGCAGGCGCCGGCGAACACTTCCGCCGTTCTCGCTTCGACGTATGTGCCGGTGACCGACGCCGGCCCTGCGGCAAGCGTCGCGCACATCAGGCTCGAAAGGGCAACCGAAAGCGCAATGTTCTTCATCAGTGACTCCGTTACAGCGCGCAGCAATCGCGGCCCTGGCAGCAGACGTCCGGACGGACGGGCTGGCGATCCGGGCCAAGCGCGGTCTGCGTCAGCACGCACCAATACGCCGACGCCTCATACGGATCGTACAACGTCGCTTCGAGCGGATCCACGGCGGAACGGATATACATGGCCTTCGTGCGCAGCTTCATGCAATGGATGCCGACCGCGATTTTTGGCGAGTTCAGGGATTCCATATTCCTCTTCCTTCAGGCAATCGGCAGGCCGGCGGCCTGTAGAATCGCCCGCTCGACTGCGGTTTTGGCCACCTGAACCTTGTAAGCATTCTGACTGAGCGGCTCCGCCTTGGCGAGCGCCGCCTCAGCTGCGGCTGCCGCACTCTCGGCCGTGATGGGCTTCCCGATAAGCGCCTGTTCCGCCTCTTTGGAGCGCCACGGCACCGGCGCAACGGCTCCCATCACGACGCGCGCCGCGCCGACGGTCGAACCATCCATCCCGAGGATGACCGTCGCGAACGCGATCGGCCAGTCGTGCGCCGCTTTGTAGCGGACCTCGTAGTGGCCCGTCTTCACGTTGCCGGGGGCCGGGAGAATCACGTGGGTGAGCAGCTCGTTGGGCTCGAGCACATTTTCACGCTCAACGTTCTCACGGGTCGGCATCGTGAAGTAGTCCGCTGCCTTTACCATGCGCTCGCCCCTCGGCCCGAGGAGACGGAACGTCGCGTCGTACGCGACGAACGGCACCGCAAGGCTCGACGGATGGACGATATATGTGGGACCACCGCCGAGGATGGCGTGAAACTGGTTCTCGCCCGACGGCGAAAAACACCGGTTGCCGCCCTTCTTGTAGCAGACGAATTCCTCGTTGCGGAAGTACCAGCAGCGCGGACGCTGGTTGATATTGCCGCCAACCGTTCCCTGATTCCTGATCTGCGGGGTCCCGACCTCGATGGCCGCCGCCGCAATCGCCGGATACAGGCGTCCGATCCCGGCGTGTTCCGCGACGTCCACCATCTTCATGGCGGCGCCGATGCGGAGCCCGCCGTTCTCCGGCTTGACCGTCGCGTCGAGATTCTTCACGTTCACGAGCCGATCGGGCTGCGTGATGTAGTCCTTCATCCGCGCGAGCAGGTCCTGACCGCCGCCAATCGGCAGCACCTTCTCGTATTCCGGAGAGAGCGCGGCGACGGCTTCCTTTTCGTCCGCGGGATTGACGTATGCGAATGGCTTCATGCTGACCTCACGCTTTCTGCGCGAGCGACTCGAGGACCGTCATCGGCGTCAACGGCAGCTTGCGCACCGTGGCGCCGGTCGCGTTGCGCACCGCGAGCGCGACAGCTGCCGCCGTCGGAACAGTGGGCGGTTCGCCAACCCCGATGACGCCGCGTTCCGGCTGGTTCTTGAGACGGATCTCGATAGGAGGGATATCCGACATCCCCGCGAGGAGATACCACTCCATGTTCGGGTTGACCATCTGCCCGGTCCTGCGGTCGAGGATGCGATCCTCGAACAGCGCGAAGTTCAACGACCCGACGATGCCCCCGTAGCACTGGCTTTCGGCGGTGAGCTGGTTCAGCACCAGTCCGCAGTCCTGAATCGCGAGCACGCGCGTCACACGGACGATGCCAGTTTTGATGTCGACCTTCACTTCCGCGAACTGCACGCCCGACGTCGTCACCGATGACATCCCTGGCTGCCAGTCGGCCTCCGTCGAGATTGGCTGGGTGCCGATCCGCTTGCAGGCGTCTGCCCACGACATCCCCTTCGACGGTGTGCCCTGGACGAAAATGCGGCCCTTCTCGGCAACGAGTGCTGAGGGCTCGACACCGAGGGACGGAGCGACCTTTTCCTTCAGCTGATCGAGCGCCTTGAGCGCGGCGATCCGGATGCCCGGCGTCGTGCTCGCGGCCGTCGTGCTGCCGCCGGAGCTTCCGCTGACGCCATATTGCGTGTCGCCGATCTCCGCCGTCACCTGCGACAGCTGCAGGCCGAGCGCGTCGGCCGTCACCATCGCGACGAGCGTCCGCTCGCCCGTGCCGATGTCCTGCGTGCCGATGCGCATCACGACGCTGCCGTCCGACGCGATTTCGCAGTGCGCCACCGAAGGGCCGCGGCCGCCGCCGCCCCAGGTGCAGATGGCGACGCCCATTCCGGTCTTGATCGATCCGGGTGCGGGATCGCCCGTCGGGTGCCGCTTGCTCCAGCCGAACGCATCCGCACCTTCGAGCAGATAGCTGCGCCACATCGCATTGGGCGCTTCGGGTGGAAGGTTCTTGATCCGGAACTCGACCGGATCCATCTTCACTTTGTCGGCGAGTTCGTCCATCAGGACTTCCATGAGGAACGAACCCTGCGGATGTCCCGGCGCGCGCATCGGGCGCTGTGTGCCCGTGTTGATGAACACGTCCTTGTGAGTGCGCCGACGGTTGGCGATCTGATAGATGTACGGCAACGGGAAGCTGGCCGGCGCGCCGGCGCCGCCCGTCCCCCACGTCTGGGCGTCGAACGCCGTGATGATCCCGTCGGACGACACGCCAGCCTTGATATGCGCGGCCGCCGACGGCCGATTGCCGGTGACCAGATGCTCTTCCTTGCGATCGAGCATCAGCTTCACGGGCGCTCCCGCCTGCTTCGCCAGCCGCGCGCAGATCAGTCCTTCGGCGCCGAGCTGGGTCTTGCTGCCGAATCCACCGCCCATGTACTGACAGATCACACGGACGTTCGCGTGCGGGATGTTGAGCCCGCTCGCGTAGTTCTCACGCATCCCGTTGACGCCCTGGGTCGACACCCACGCCGTCAACTTGTCGCCGTCCCATTCGCAGACGGTCCCGTGAGATTCCAGGCAGACGTGCGTGATGACCGGCGTCTCGTACTTCTGTTCGACCGTGAATGCCGCCGCCTGGAATCCGGCGGCGAGGTCGCCAGCTTCCGCACCGCGGCCTTCGCGAACGTTGCCGTCGGGGAACACCTGAGGCGCCTGGCCGGCGAGCGCGGCGTCGACGTTGACGACGTACGGCAGCACTTCGTACTCGACCTTTACGGCACGGGCCGCGTCGATCGCATGCTCCTCGGTGTCCGCCGCGACCGCCGCCACCTCGTCGCCCTGATACATCACGACGTTCGTTTTGGGATCCGCGGAATCGCGATACACGAGCGCCGTCTTGAAACCTGGTACACGCTGCGCTCCTGACAGATCGACGGAGACGACGCGCGCGTGTGGGTACGGGGATCGAATGATGCGCGCGTACAACATGCCCGGACGTGCCACGTCGAACGTGTACTTCGCGCGGCCACTGACCTTGTCAGGTCCGTCGAGACGTTTGACGCGCGTGCCGAGTATCGTCGGCGTTTTCGACCATTGATACCTCGGATCCGCCGGCGGCGGCGGTGGCGCGTCGTTGCGTTGCTGAGGGCCGCTAGCCACGGCGCACCCCCTTCACGCTCGACACGGCCTCGAAGATGCGCGAGAACGTGCCGCAGCGGCAGATGTTGCCGTCGAGACCTTTCTTGATCTGTTCCGGCGTCGGATTTGGATGTTTCTCGAGCAGCGCGACGCTCGCCATGACGAAGCCGGGCGTGCAGAAGCCGCACATGAGCGCGTCCTTGTCGCAGAAAGCCTGTTGTACCGGATGCAGCGTCCCGCCGCTCGCGAGTCCGTCAACGGTGCGAATCTGCTTTCCCTGGACGTCGATCGCCAGCGTCGAGCACGAGTAGACGGCGCGACCGTCCACGAGCATCGTGCACGCACCGCACGCGCCGCGATCGCACCCGCGCTTGTTGCCGGTGAGACCCGCGCGCATCCGCACCGCATCGAGCAACGTCACTCGCGGCTCGAGCTGGAGGCGATGCGCCTGACCATTGATGATCAGGGTGATGGGAACGGCGCCAGGGCCGACTTCATGGACGGCCTGCGCGTCGAGGTGTGTGCCTTTTGCGAGAACTCCGACGGCAACCCCTCCGGCGCCGACGGTCTTGAGGAAGCTTCGCCGGCTGAAGCCGGGCTCGTCCGGACGTTTGGGCATTCGCGACTCCCCTCAAATCCGAATCTTACACCCCGAGAGCGGGCGCTCACACCTTGCCGCGGATCCGGGTGCGTCCTGGAGACGTGCGTTCGGTGGTGCGGGTCCGTCGGCTGTCGAGCGACAGCGCGCCCGGCCCCGTCAGCAGCAGCGCGACGAGCGCCCCTGACAGCAACCAGGCCATTTCGAACTCGAGTCGCGGCACGCGGCCAGACGGCACGAGACCGCCGCTGCCGGCGTAAGCCGCATAGACACTGACGGCGTGACCGGCAATCAGTGCAAGCGTCGCCCACAGCGCGAAGGCCCCGGCAACAAGAAGGACCCCGCACGCGAGCTCGCCGGCCGCCGAAGCCACGGCGAACGGATACGCGGCGGGCACGTGCAGCCGAGTCAGGGCAGAGGTCGTAGCGGACAGACTTCCACTTCGGACACCGAAGAGCTTCTCGACGCCGTGCGCGATGAACACGGCCCCGACGACGAACCTCAGCACAGTCGGACCGTACGACCGCATGAACCGGCCATTCTGCCATTTTTCCGATCCGCCCGCCCGCCTTTCGAGTAGGCTTCCATCGGGTGAATCGGATTAATTCCCAATTCCCAACTTCCAATTCCCAATTCATCTCAATTTCCAATTCACCTCGATTGGGACTTGGGAATTGGGAGTTGGGAGTTAATCCTCGACAGGAGGACTCATGCTGACCAGGCGCGCTTTTCTTCGGGCCGGGACCGCGGGCACTGTCGCGATGGCGGCGTTCACGAACGAGAGTCTCGTTCGTGTCGCGCGGGCAGCGGAACGCGCTGACGGACGCACGGCCGCCGACGTTGCCGCCGACGAAAACTACTGGCGGGATATCCAGGAAGCCTTCACGCTCGACCGCACGATCATCAATCTCAACAACGGCGGTTGCTGTCCGAGCCCGCGCGTCGTCCACGAAGCGTTCAAGCGTTATCTCGACATCTCGAACCAGGCGCCGGTCTATCACATGTGGCAGATCCTCGAACCGAACATCGAGAGCGTCCGCCGCCGGCTGGCCGCCGAATTCGGCTGCGATCCCGAAGAGATGGCCATCACCCGCAACGCCAGCGAGGCGCTGCAGATCGCGCAGCTCGGCATCGATCTGAAGCCGGGCGACGAGGTCGTCACGACGAACCAGGACTATGGCCGCATGCTCGACACCTGGGACCAGCGCGCCCGCCGCGATGGAATCGTCGTCACGAAGATCTCGTTTCCCGTCCCGCCGAAGACGCAGCAGGAGCTGGCAGACCGGCTGCTCGCGGCCGTCACGCCGCGCACGAAAGTCCTGCACTTCTGCCACATCACCAACCTGACGGGCCAGATTTTCCCGGTCCGCACGATCGCGGATGCCGCGCGCGCGAAAGGCATCACGACGATTGTCGACGGCGCCCACGCGTTCGCGCACTTCCCGTTCAAGCTGTCGGATCTCGGATGCGACTATTACGGCACGAGCCTGCACAAGTGGCTGCTTGCGCCGATCGGGACCGGTTTCCTGTACGTCCGCCGCGAGCGGATCGAATCTCACTGGGCCCTCACGCCTGCCAGCGCGTCGCGAGCGAAGGACATCCGCAAGTTCGAGGAAATCGGCACACATCCCGCCGCGAACCACAACGCGATCGCCGAGGCCCTCGGGTTCCATGACGGCATCGGGTCCGAACGCAAGGCCGCGCGGCTGCGGTATCTGAGAAACCGCTGGGCCGATCGACTCAAGGCCGACTCGCGCTTCCGCATCCATACGAACCTCGCGCCTGAACACTCGTGCGCGATCGGCACGGTCCAGACGATCGGCGTCCCCGTCGCGAAAGTCACCTCGGAGCTGTGGGACAAGTGGCGCATCATCGCGACGCCAATCGTACATCCCGAGTACGAGGGGCTGAGGGTCACCCCGAACGTCTATACGACCGTTGACGAGATCGACACGTTCAGCGACGCGATGTCGAAGATCGCTGGTGCCAGGACATAGGCCACGGAGGCTTCTACTAAGAGGCCACGGAGGCCACGGAGGGCCGTTTTGTCGGCCACGAAGGGTGCCAAGAGGCGGTTCGAGCGAGAGAGAAAGAGAGCCATAGAGTCAGAAAGGCGATTCGGGTGAGAGGTTTCACCCGTGATTGGTCGCGGGCACAGCGCAAGACGGCGTTTTTCGAGACATAACGCGCGTCCGGCCGCATCGGCGGGAAGCGACTAATCGCTTATCATGCGCCCCATGCGTTCGCCCTCCGACGTGCTCTATGACGCGCGTTTCGCGTGTCGTGCTGTCGTCAGATCGCCAAGCGTCACCGCCGCCGCCGTCTTCACACTTGCGCTTGGTGTGGGTCTCAACACCGCAGTCTTTAGCGTCGTCGAATCGCTGCTGCTGCGACAGCTCCCATACGGCGCACCGGATCGGATCGTTGCACTGACGCTCCGCGATTCAAATGGCGCTGGCAACGGCGGCGTCGATGCAGGGCTCGTCCGACGATGGGCGGCGCGCACCAGGACCCTCGAGAGCCTTGCGATCCACGGAGACAGTCAGCTGCTGCTGCACGACGCTGGTGACACGGAGGTGATGCGGGGCACGCGCGTCAGCGCGGACTACTTCGATACATTGCGCGTCCACATGCTCCTTGGGCGGACGTTCCAAGCCGGCGAGGATCGTCTCGATCCCGCGGCGGTGCTGATCCTCACGCACGATTATTGGGTCCGCCGCTTCGGGCAGGACCCGACGATCATCGGACGTACTTTGGACGTCGATGGTGGCCCCTATCGGGTCGTCGGTGTGTTGCCGGAGCGATTTGGTCCGCTCCGGATGACGAATCCAGCAGAGCGACCCGAGTACTTCGCTCCTGCCTCGTACGATTGCGACCAGTGCGAAGGTTTCCACAGAGTCATCGGCCGGCTGAAGCCGGAGGTCACGCCACAACAGGCGCAGGCCGACTTGAACGCCGTCACGCGACGCCTCGAACACGAAGGTCTCAACAAGTACCCTCCGGGCACCAGCGTCATCGTCGAACCGCTGCTCGACCAACTCGTCGGGCCAATTCGTCCAGCGCTCTGGACGGTGTTCGGCGCTGTGTCGCTCGTGCTACTGATCGCGTGCGCGAATGTTGCGAGTCTGCAACTGGCGCGCGCGACAACACGGTCGCGGGAGTTCGCAGTGCGGATGGCCCTTGGTGGCCCGCGTGGGCGCATCGCTGGTCAACTGCTCATCGAGAATCTCGTGGTTGCCGGCCTGGGCGGTGCGGCTGGACTGCTGGCGGCGCGCGCCGGCACATCGACCATTGTCGCGTTCGCGCCGAAGGCGCTGCCCCGCATCGATGAGATTCGCATCGATAGCACCGTGCTGATGTTCACGCTCGTGACAACGGTTGTGACGGGAGTTGTCTTCGGTGTCCTTCCCGCCTGGGCCGCGTCGCGTGTGGACGTGAACAACGCCCTAAAGCGAGCCGCCGGTGTGGCGGGCCGCGCGTCGGGTGCACGGGTTCGCAATGTTCTTGTGGTGGTGGACCTCGTTCTAGCGTTCGTGTTGGTGCTGACCACGAGCCTGCTGGCCAAGAGTTTTCGCAATCTCACCACGCTGGACGCCGGGTTCGAGCCGGATAACGTGCTGACGATGACGCCAGCACCTGTCGGCACCGCACGAGAGCGCGATCCGGAGGACAAGATCGAGCACTATCGACGGATCCTCGAGCGTATTCGGGCGGTGCATGGTGTGACGGCTGCCGGCATGGCGAGCAATGTGCCGTTGAGCAACGTGGAGCCCGAGGCTGTCCGAACCGAACACGACAGCGCGCTCCGCGACGAGGAGGTGCCACCGGCGGATCTGTTCTGGGTATCGCCCGGCTATTTGGAAGCGATGAGAATCCCGCTCCGTCGTGGGCGAGTGTTTTCCGATGCCGATAACGTCCGCCCGGCGGCCTCGGCGATCGTCAGCGAGGCATTCGCGCGACAACGATTGCCGGGAGAGGATCCGATCGGGCGCCGCATCGAGATCGTTGAGCAGAATCCGGTGCGCGTCTGGCTGACAATCGTCGGTGTGGTGGCCGACGCGCGGTACGCGGGTCTGGACCGTCCCGGCGGAGAGGCCGTTTATCTCCCACAATCGCAGCGCCCGAATCACTACACGCGCATCGTCGCCCGGACGGCCGCGAATCCAATGATGTTGGCGCCGGCGATTCGCGCCGCCGTCACAGATACCGATCCGGCAGAGACAACGTTCCACGTCCAGGCGATGACCGCATACGTCAGCTCGGCGCTCGCGGATCGATCGTTTGTTCTCGCGTTAATCGCAATGTTTGGGTCCCTCGCGCTCCTGCTGGCTGGTGTCGGCGTCTACAGTGTTGTCTCGCAAGCGGTCGCACATCGCACAGCGGAACTCGGGATTCGCGCTGCCCTCGGCGCCACTCCTCGCGCCCTGCTGCTTCTTGTACTTCGACAGGGAGTCGCATTGACCGCGATCGGTCTATTGGGCGGAATTGCCGCGGCGCTGGCGGCGGTTCGAGTGGTTTCGGCTCTTCTCTACGGTGTCTGGATCACCGATCCTGCCGTGCCGGTGGCGACTGCGGCCGTGCTGGCCGCCATCACGCTTGCGGCTACCTACATTCCCGCGCGCTCCGCCATGCGCACGGATCCGATAACGGCTTTGCGAAGCTGGCATACGGACTGACGGTCGATCCCTAAGATGCCGAGCATCGCCAGAACCGCCACCACGCGCCCCTGAAGCGCGCGTGGAGTGCCGATGCCGAACACCCTGCGCATCCAGAGACCCAGATTGAATGCGCTGGCGTGGACGAGAAGTCGTTTGAGCACGTTTTCGTGACCGCGGACGTACGCACGTCGGAGGGAGCCGGTCTCGTACAGATGCGCACACGGTCGTTCGAGCAATTCGCCGCGTCTCCGAAGTAGGCGTTGACCGCAGTGGCCGCGAATCCGTCGTCGATTGGCATATACGGCCTCTCGTTCCGGTGCCTGACCGCTCCACGACTGGCGTCCTCGTTCCGGCTCGCTGATGTAGGTGCGGATCCCCAGCGTCGCCAGATCATGCACCGTTGTCCGACTGTGACAGCCCTTGTCGGCGACGACCTTGTCGATTATTGACACCGCGTCGTCGGTGACGGCAGCGACGGCTTCGAGCTGTTCCGCGGCCTCTGACAGCGTCGTTTGCATGGTCGTCGCGTCACCCTCGTCCGCATCTTGCACGGTGATGCCGACGAGCGCCCCGGTATCGAGATCGATGGCGTGGTCGGCCTTATGGGCCAAATGCGTTCGGCCGTCCTTCATCTTCGTGATCTTGGCGTCGGGATCGTGGGGGTGCGTCCACTCGTCATTCGAACCCTTCTTCTTGCGCCGCCTATCGTACCGCGCCAAGTCCGCCCGGGTCAGTGTGCCGATGTCCGAGGCGTTCGCGAGCCGCCTGAGAAACTCCTCGTACCCTTCGCCCGTGTCGCGTCGGACGATGCTGCGCAGCGCGGCGTTGGCTTCGAGGGTCGTCGCGTCGATACCAATGGTTTTGCCCTTCACGAGGCCGCCGTTGCCCAGGCATTGCAGCACCCACGTGAAGACGGCCCGATGGGTTTCGAGATCGATCAATCGGCGTGTTCGTGAAATCGTCGAGTGATCCGGTGTCGCCTCCCCCAGGCCCACACCCAGAAAATCGCGCAACGCCAACGAATCCGCCGCACGCCACGCAATCCCACGCTCCGAATCGATACCTTCGAAGTACCCGATCAGCAGCAACCGGAAATAGATATCCGGCGCCAGGCTGGTACGGCCCATGGTCTCGGCGTCGAGCAGGCGCACTGCGCTTCGACGAAATCATCGAACCCGTGCTCGCGCATCAGCTGATTTAGGCGGCGGTAGAAGGGGTGACTCACGGCGGTAGGCAATTCCGTGGCAGAGACTCACGTCGTTGGCTGCCGTTTGCGCTTGCGTTTGCACATCGACATGCGCACAGTGTAGTACGCGCCGCGGGTTTCGTCGATCCGCGTCGGAGCAGCGCCAAGGCATTATTCCGTTGAAGGAAGGTGCATGTTGCGGCGTGTCGGTGCATCGTACCTGTGGGTTGGCCCGATTGCATTACTCCCACTCGCTGTCTTGTACCATGCGGTCAGTTTCTCCGCCGGTCTGGCCGGTGGAATGGTGCACCTCGCGCTGGTTGCGGCCGGCATTCATCAAAATGCTCTAAAGCACAGTGACGATGCGCGTGCATTGCTCCTCGGGACAACACTACTCATCATCGGTGGAAGTGAGGTGTGGGCCACCGGTGCCTCGGGCCCCCCAAATCCAGCCAGTCTTTCGGTTGCCGTATTCAATCAGGCGGGACTCACGCTCGGATTCTTCATCACGCTCCTTGGCCTCGCCGCCACCGTAGCTGCACTGTCCTCAAGAGTGGCGCGAGCAGTCGGCGCAGTGGCGGTGTCCAGTTTTGCGCTGATGCTTGTGGTCTGGGTGCTCCATGCATCCCTGGGAATTGCCGTCTATCGTTCACCAATAGTCAACGTACCTCCGGCACAGATGCCAGAGTGGTTCGGAATCTTACGGGACTTCATGGCCATCAGCGGAATCGCGGTGGCGATTGGCGGTTATCTGAGTGGCGCGGCTATCGCCGAGGCGGCAACTCGTTCCGGATGGGTACGGCGGCGCGCCGGACTTCTGATGTCTGTCTATTGCCTGATTGGGATCCTGGCATTCCCATTAAGTCAATCTCTTAGGACAGGGAATTCTATTGGTGACATCCCGTGGCTTGCGTGGTTAATGATCCCATGGCTACCGCCAGCCATGATGTGTGTGGTGCCGTATTATGTGGGCGTGCTGGGCCTTGTCCAGGTAACTGAACGTCAGCCTTCGAGCCTCGCCAGTGAGGCAGCTTTAAGCCGCTCACTTTAGCCACGGGCAGCTAGAACTGCGTTTGGCCACAGTTCAAATATTCGGGGATCCGCCGCCATTCCGAAGCTGACGGTTAATGCGCCATGAGCATTTTGGTGAGAAGTACTACGAGCAGTGCCGCGACGACGACGATCGCGGCAAGTGTCCGAGGGTCGGACAGCGTGACGTGCCAGCCGCCGGAGAGCCCGAAATCCATCGCCCCTCCCAGCAGCGATGATATGTCAGGCTAAGGTCTGCGTGCATCCGCAGGCCAGCCCGCACCGAGGAATACGTAACCGACTAGTCGCGCAGCGTGTAGCAATCCGCATCGAGCGCCCAGCCGACGGGTAGCGATTGGCGGTTTTGTTACAGGCTCTTTAGATAAATGCCCTTGGATAAATGATCTCCGTGGCCTCCGTGGCCTCTTAGTTCAACTCTCTGGCCTCCTCGGCCGGCTATAATTCCGCATGGCTCTTGCGCCCGGCACGCGCATCAGGAGCTACGAAATCGTGGGCGCGCTCGGCGCCGGCGGGATGGGAGAGGTCTATCGGGCGCGCGATCTGAAACTGAACCGCGACGTCGCGATCAAGGTGCTCCCGCCGTTTCTCGCCGCGGACGGCGAACGGCTTGCCCGCTTCTCCCGCGAGGCTCAGGTCCTCGCATCCCTCAACCATCCGAATATCGCCCACATTCATGGCTTCGAGGATCACGTCGGCGATGGAACGAACGGCGCGCTCATCATGGAGCTCGTCGACGGACCGACGCTCGCGGACCGCCTCACAAACGGTGCGCTGCCCCTCGACGAGACGCTCGCCGTCGGGAAACAGATCGTCGCCGCGCTCGACGCGGCGCATGCGCAGGGCATCGTTCATCGCGACCTGAAGCCCGCCAACATCAAAGTGCGCGACGACGGAACCGTGAAGGTGCTGGACTTCGGGCTCGCGAAGCTCGCCTCGCCGGACTCGAGTGGGTCGGGAGCGGCGTTGGCCAACTCGCCGACGCTGACGGCGCAATCCACCCAGCTCGGCACGATCATCGGCACCGCCGCATATATGTCGCCGGAACAGGCGAAAGGGAAGCCGGTCGACAAGCGCTCCGACATCTGGGCGTTCGGTGCGGTGCTGTTCGAAATGCTGGCGGGACGGCCTCTCTTCGAAGGCGAGACCATCTCCGAGGTGCTGGCGAGCGTGCTCAAGGATGAACCACGATGGGGTTCGCTCCCCGCGAACACGCCAACCGCCCTTCGCCGAATCCTTTCGCGCTGTCTCGAGCGGGATCCGAAGCGGCGTCTGCATGACATCGCCGACGTGTTGCCCGACCTCGACGAAGCGGAACGCCCCGGCGCGGCTTTCGTCTCGAGCGATCGACGTCCAATCTGGCTGGCACTCGGGGCGCTGCTCGCCGGAGCCGCGCTGATGGCTGTGGTGCTGCTCCTTGCTGGAACGCGCTGGCGGCAGGCGCCGCAGCAGCTCCGGAGCCTGACGATTCTGGCGCCGCCGGGACAACCGCTGATCAACGAGTCCGCAGACAGCGCGATCTCGCCTGACGGACGATCGATCGTCTACGCTGCCGGGCCGGCCGCTGCCACCGCCAGTCTGTGGGTGCGCGCCCTGGACAACTCGACACCGCGCGTGCTGCCCGGGACGAAAGGCGCCTTCCAGCCGTTCTGGTCGCCGGATGGCGCGCGGATCGGGTTCTTTGCCGATGGCAAGCTGAAAACCATCCGGCTGGACAACAACGCGGTCGTGATCGTCTGCGATGCTCCCGACCCGCGCGGCGGAACATGGAACGCGTCGGGTGAAATCCTGCTGGCGCCGTCGAATGCCGGTGGGTTGATGAAGGTGGCGGCCGAAGGCGGCGATCCGCAACCGGCGACGACGCTCGATGCCTCGCACGGCGAGACGGCGCATCGTTTTCCCTACTTTCTTCCCGATGGACGCCATTTCGTGTTCGTCGCGCTGCCGGGACATGGCGGACATCTCGATGTCGTCGCGGCGTCGATTGATGACAAGGAGCGGAAGGTCGTGACTGCTGCCGACAGCGGCGTGACCTATGCGGCTCCCGGGTATCTCGTGTACATGCGTCAGAACGGCACCGCGGCACAGGCGTTCAACGCTCGGCAGCTCGCCGTGACAGGCGACCCGATCACCTTGAGCGATCTCCCGGGCACGCTTCCGACGCAGTGGACCGGATCGCCGCCGGTCAGCACGTCCACCGACGGCACGCTCGTTTACTACGACGAAGGCAGCCGCGACACGCGCTTCGTCTGGTACGACCTGAAGAGCGAGAAACCGATGGGGACGGTCGTGGCACCGGAAGGAACTTACCAGCAGGTCGCGATTTCCCCGGACGGACGATATGCCGCCACCGTGCGCGTGGAGTCGGCTGGGCGCGCCGACATCTGGCTGCTCGATCTGCAGCGCGGCGGAACGTCGCGCCTCACCAACGGTCCCGGCCAGAACAACAACCCGTCATGGTCACCCGACGGGAAACAGATTGCGTTCGTCAGCGACCGCAACAACCAGACGCAGATCTACGTCAAGCCGATTGATGGCGGAGAGGAACGACAGGTCTCTTCGGATGATCTGGCATTCAAGAGTGGCGGACCGTGGGTGCGCGATGGCAGCGCACTGCTCTTCACCGCGCTGGACCCGAAAACTGGTCAGGACATCTGGATTCTGCCCATTCAAGGAAACGACCATAAACCGAAGCCCTACATCCGGAGCCAGTTCAATGACACGAGTCCGACTGTGTCTCCGGACGGGCGCTACGTTTCGTACATGTCCGACGAAACCGGGCAGGTCGAGATGTACGTGCAGACATATCCGACGCCGACCGAAAAATACCGCGTCACAACGGGAGGGGCGGCGTTCGGCGGCTGGCTGCCGGACGGCCGTCTGGCGTACGGCGTGCCGGGCACCAGCGACGCATATTACGTGACGCTGCTGCCGGGTCCACCGATGCATACCAGCCCTCCTCAGGCCTTCGGATCGCTCCCGCAAGGCACGCTGTCGGCCGATCTCATGCCCGACCTCTCGAAGATGCTGGCGCTGATGCCGGCCGAACGCAATGCTCAGATCTCGCTGTCGGTCGTGCTGAATTGGGCGCAGATGCTGGGTGGGAGGAGACCGTAGGGAGAGTGCGTGGAAGGGAGTGCCGTAGAGGGGGTCACTAAGAGGCCACGGAGGCCACGGAGAATTCTTTTTTCCACGGAGCCGAAAGGATTGAGAAGGTTCGAAGAGGTTCGAGTGGAGCGGAGGGACACTAAGAGGCCACGGAGGACACGGAGGGCGCTTTTTTCTCAACGGAGTGAAGGGTTGAGGAAGGTTCGAAGAGGTTTCGAGTAGAGGGCGGGAACTAAGAGGCCACGGAGGACACGGAGGGCGCTTTTTCCACGGAGTGAAGGTGTATTAGTCAGGACTCGATCTGACGTCGCCATGTCTGAGTCGTTCCTCGTCGTGCTAGTGAATTTGTTTTTCTTTGGCCAGGTCCAGACTGTCACGAAACGTTTGCATCGGCGTCTTGCCATAGCACCACCGGCCCTGATGGGGGCGCGTTTCGTTGTACTCCTCGAT
>DATJIW010000109.1:0-16738 GCA_035492775.1 Vicinamibacterales bacterium | reverse complement strand
GGTGTGGTGCGGGACGGGATGACGTCGCTGATGGGGAACATGCGTCAGCCGTCAGTATACCGGCGGGTCGTCGCGGCACCGAAGTGGGCGCTACACCTTCAAGACGTCATCGTCCCGTGCGACGATCGCGTAGAGCACCGGGGCGAGGAATATCGAGATCATCAGCCGGGAGATCAGTCCTCCCACGATCACGATCGCAAAGGGCTTCTGCGAGTCGCTGCCGATTCCCGTCGACATCGCCGCCGGCAGCAGTCCGATGCACGCAACCAGCGCCGTCATGATGATGGGCCGAAGCCGCAGGAGCGATGCCTCATGCGTCGCCACGACGATGGTCTTGCCCTCGAGACGAAGCTTGTTGATGAAGGAATACAGGATGACGCTCGTCTGCACGGCGACGCCCATCAGCGCGACGAAACCGAAGCCTGACGACACACTGAAATGCGTGCCCGTCAGTTTGAGCGCCAGCAGGCCCCCGACGGGCACCGTGATGATGACGCTCAGCATGATGATGATCGGGAACTTCATGTTGCCGTAGAGCGCGAACAGGATAAGCAGGATCAGGACGATCGTCAGCGGAATGATGACGATCATCTGTGACTTCGCCGCGAGGTATTCCTTGTACTCGCCGCCCCAATCGTACGTATAGCCGAGCGGCAACGGCACCGTGGCCGATACCTGCGCTTTCGCGTCCTGCACGGCGCTCGCCAGGTCACGGCCGGTCACGCTGAACTGGATGCCGATGAACCGTGAGTTGTCCTCGCGATAAATGAAGGAAGCCCCCTTGTCGACCCGGATGTCCGCGAACTGGCTGAGCGGCAGATGCTGGCCGTCCGGCGTCGAGATGAGCAGGTTCTTGATCGCGTCCATGTTCTGGCGGAACGGTTCCTGGAGGCGCACCACCAGATCGAACTCGCGCTCGCCCTGGATCACCTGCGTCGCCGCCTTGCCGCCGATTGCCGTTTCGATGAGCGTGTTGATGTCCGCGACGTTCAGCCCGTATTGGGCGATGCGCTCGCGGTCCGGCTCGATGATGAGACTCGGCTGGCCGAGCTCCCGCACGAGCGTGATGCCGGTGATCCCGCGAACCTTCGACAATACGTCCCGCGCCGCTTCGGCCTTGGACTCGAGTGTGGCGAGGTCGCTGCCGAAGATCTTCACTGCCAGGGAGCTCTTCAGGCCGGTTTCGGCCTCGTCGACGGCGTCCTCTGCCGGCTGTGTGAAGTTGAAAATGATGCCCGGAAAGCCGTCCAGCTTCTTTTGAATCGCATCGACGAGCTCCTCCTTCGTTTCGATGCTGCCATGCCACGCGGCGTCGTCATACGGCTTGAGTCCGACGAAGTATTCGTCGTTGAAGAATCCGATCGGGTCGGTGCCTTCGTCGTCACGCCCCAGTTCGTTGGCGACCGTCGTCACCTGCGGAAACTGCAGCAGCATCGAGCGGAGCTGCGGTCCGAGTCTGGAAGCTTCCTCGAAGGAGATCGTGTACGGCATCGTCGCGCGAATCCAGAGCGACCCTTCGTCGAGGTGCGGCATGAACTCGGCCCCGATGAACGGCGCGAGCAGGAACGACACGCCGAACAGCAGGCACGAAACCCCGACCGTCAGCCACGGCCGCCGCAGGCAGACGTGCAACATCCGGTCGTACGCGTTTTCGATCCGCTTGTAGTAAGCGACCTCGGGCTCCTTGATGTTCTTGCGCAGGAAGTACGCGCAGAGCACGGGCAGCAGCGTGAGCGAGCAGAGTAGTGCACCGGCGAGCGCAAACGACATCGTGTCGGCCATCGGGCGGAACAGCCGTCCGGCGGGCCCGGTCAGCACGTAGATCGGCAGATATCCGGCGATGATGACCGCGATGGCGTAGAAGATCGGGCGTTCGACGTCGCGCGCCGCCGCCCGGATGACCTCGACGACGCTGAACTCTGTGCCGTGGCGCGATGCGAGTTCCCTGAAGATGTTCTCCACCATCACGACCGCGCCGTCGACGATCATGCCGAAGTCGATTGCGCCGATCGAGAGCAGATTCGCCGGGATGTTGGCCCAGTCGAGGCAGATGAACGAGAAGAGCAGCGCAAACGGGATCGTGATTGCCACGATGAGCGCCGTCCGGACGCTGAACAGGAACAGGCCGAGCACCACGAGTACCAGCAGCATGCCGCGCACGAGATTGCGCTCGACGGTCCTCGTCGTTTCGTGAATGAGATCGGTGCGGTCGTAGTACGGGACGATTTTGACGTCGGCCGGGAGCACCGTGCGGTTGAGCGTTTCCGTCATCTGCTCGACCTTCTTCAGCACCTGCTGCGCCTGTTCGCCGGTCCGCATCAGCACGACGCCTTCGACCGCTTCGTTCTGCCGCATGTAGCCGAACTGCCCGAGCCGCGGCGCGTACCCGATCGTGACTCTCGCGATGTCCTTTACGTAGACCGGAATCCCGTTGTGCGTCGCGACGACGATGTTCTCGATGTCCGACAGGCTTCTGACGAGACCAAGGCCTCGAACGTAGAAGAACTGGCCCCCCTGCGAGTAGAAGCCGCCGCCGGAGTTCGCGTTGTTCGCGGCGAGCTGGTCGTCGACCTGCTGGACGCTCACGCCGAACGAGAACATCTTCACGGGATCGAGCAGCACCTGGTACTGCATCGTCGTCCCGCCAAGTCCGGACAGATCGGCGACGCCCTGGATGGAGCGGTATTTCCGGCTCAACACCCAGTCCTGCAGGATCTTTAGATCCTGGGCGGACCGGTCGGGACTCTGAAGCACGTAGCGGTAAATCAGTCCGCTCGGTGAAAAGAGCGGGCCGACCTGGGCCGAGACGCCGTCAGGCACCTCGGCGTTCGGAATCCGTTCGAACGCCTGCTCGCGCGCGAAATACGGGTCCGTGTCGTATTCGAAGTTCATCGTGATCGACGAGAGCCCATACAGCGAAATCGAGCGCAGCGCTTCGATCTTCGGGATGCCGTTCATCTCGATTTCGAGCGGAATCGTGATGAGCCGTTCGATTTCTTCGGCCGCGTGGCCCGGCCATTGCGTCACGATCTGCACGCGTGGCGGCGCAAGATCCGGGTATGCGTCGATCGGCAGTCGGGTGAACGACACAACGCCCCAGATCCCCAGCGCGAGCATGGCGACCAGGACGATGAAGCGCTGTGAAAGAGCGAATGAGACGAGGCGGTCGACCATTGCAGCGCTATCCCTGGTAGCTGTTGGCGAACTGCAGGAAGAGGCTCCCCTGGGCGACCACGCGGTCGGACTCGCCGACGCCTTTGGTCACCTCCGTCACGTCGCCGTGCTGGGTGCCCAGGGTGACGGGCCGCTGCGCGAATTTTCCCGGTTCGACCTGCACGTAGACGAACGGAAGGTTCTCCGGGTCGTACAGCACCGCCGACGTCGGCACGACGAGCGCCCGGTGCTCGGCCTTGTCGTGCAGGACGACGTCGACGAACTGGTCCTTCTTGAGCTTCCCTCCGGGGTTCGTGGTGACGATGCGCACCGGCGTCGTTCGCGTCGCCGGATCCAGCATGCTCCCGACGTACCTGACCGTCCCGTGGAACGTCTCCGGGTACGAGGCGGCCTTCACATCCACGACGTCGCCGATGTGGACGAGGCTCAGGTCGTGCTCGTAAACGTGCGCCTGAACCCACACGGTGGCGACGTTCGAGATGACGAACGCGTTGGTGGTTCCCGCCTGAATGACCTGCCCGGGATTCACGAGCTTCTGCACGATCGTTCCGCTGAGGGGGGCGCGCATCGGCAGCTCGGGACGCACGGAATCGGACTGTTCCGCCGCCGCCTGGATCTCTTTCGGCGGAACGCCCAGAATGCGCAGCGCCTGCGCGGCCGTTTCGAGGTCCGTCATCGCGTCGTTGTAGTCGGCCTGCACCTGATCGAAGTCACGCTGCGCGATCGCTTTGTGCTCGAGCAGGTCACGGTTGCGATCGAGATTGCGCTTTGCCAGATCGACCTTGTTCTGTGCCTTGCGATAATTCCCGAATGCCGCGGTCACGTCCGGGCTGGCCACATACAGCAGTGGCTGTCCCGCGGCGACACGCGTGCCGGTATCGACCAGGATGCGCGTGATCGGTCCGCTCACTTGTGTGATGGCCTGCGTGGTGTGGTCGTTGTCCCAGTCCACCGTCCCCGTCGTCCGCACCTCGGTCTCGAAGGCGGCGGACTTCACCGGGACGATCTGGATGTGGGACATCTGATCGGCCGGGACGGAAAAGTACCCAGGCGATGTCCCGGAGCCCTCCGGCTGCGCGGCCGCAGCCGCGCTGGCCGCTGGAGACGGCTGATCGTGATGGCTGCAGGCCGCAGCGGCGGCGGTGGAAACGATGACGATGACGGCGACGTGCTTCATGGGAGGACCTGTTTTCCAACGGCGAAATTGAGCTGCTGGACGCTCGTCATGTATGCAGCGAGCGCCTGTCGATAACCGAGTTGCGTGTCGCGGTAGGTGCGCTCGGCATCGAGCAGGTCCAGCAGGTTTCCGGCGCCGCGCTGGTACACATACCGGCTGATCTCGAGTGACTGTTGTGCCTGGGTGAGGTACCCGGATTGGTACAGGCCGACGACCTTCTGGTTCGTCTGCCAGCCGGCGTAGGCGTTCACGACGTCGGTGACGACCAGATATCGCGCCGCCAGTTCCTGCTCCGTCGCCTGGCGGACGAGCACTTCGCTGCGCGCGATGTTTCCCTGATTGCGATCGTGGATCGGGAGGTCGAATGACGCGCCGACTCCCATCGAGTTGTCCGGTCCGGTATGAACGAAATCGACGTCGCCGCTGACGTCGCGAGCCCGGTTGCTTTTCTCGAGCGTCAGCGTGTTCTGCGCCAGCGTGACGCCGCTTTGCGCCGCCAGGTAGTCGGCCCGCGACTCGAGTGCGTCCTTCTTCAACGAGTCGAGGTCGAGCGTCAGCGGGGTGTAGGCGAGATCGCCGACCGCCTCGAAGTCTTCAGCGACCGTGTCGAACCCGAGCAGCTGCCGGAGATTCGCGCGCGCCTGCACCAGCGCGACTTCGGCGGACGACTCGTCCTGCTCGAACTGCAGCTGCTGCAGGTGGATGCGGTAGAACTCGACTTCCGCGAGATCGCCCGACGTGACGCGCTGCTGGTTCACCGTCACGACGTCGCGGAAACTTGCCAGGTTCTGTTGCGCGAGCTCGAGAGTGGACTTCGCCAGGAGCACCTGCACGAAGGCCTGTGCGGTCTGAAAGCGGAGTGAACGCTCGGCATCGAGCGCGGTCTTCTCGGCGACGTCGGTCGTGGACTTTGCCACGGCAATCCGGTTCTGGCGTTTGCCTCCCCGCTCGAAGAGGTAGCTCGCCGACGTGCTGTAGCTGGTCTGGTTTTTCAGAAAGTCCCAGTTGATCTGATGCGGCGAGAACGGTGGGAAGCCATCGGCGCTGAATGACAATCCGAGGTTCGGTTTCAGCCCGGCGGTGATCTCGTCCGCGCGGGACGCATCCACCGCCATCCGCTGCGCCTGGAGCGCCTGATTCCGCGCGACGGCCATCTGCACGGCTTCCTGCAGCGTCACGCGCGTCACCAACGGCGACGTCTGGGCGTTCGCGGGCGGCGACACCAGCAGCACTCCACCAGCCGCGGCACACACACACCAGCCTGTTCGTATCCACTGACGCATCGAGCCCTCGCAAATCTCGGAACGGGCGCACGGCGCGCGGCGCTCGTGCGGGTGTACGACGACACCGTCGGCGGCACGCGCGCGGGCTGTCGGTCCGCGCGTCAGCGGAGCGGCAGCACGTCAAAAATGAAGGGGATTACGCGATGAGGGCGGAAGGAGGGCCGCGGAGATCTATCGAGAGCGATGCCGGGCTGCCGCGCGCCTGCATGACAGGCAGCGATACCGACTGCGCAAGCAGCACGATCGAGGGTCCGACCGCGAATGATGCCTGCAGACCCGTGCCCGCGCGCAGCCATTGACAAATGGCGCATGGCGAGTCGCCCCTCCGGCATGGCTGGCCGGTACAGGCTGCCACGTGCCTGGCGGCCGAGATTTGCGGCACCGTACCTGTCAGCAGCGGGTGCAGGTGGACGAAGTCCACGAACACCGACAGCAGCAGATACGGCAGGAAAGCCGCGATCAGGACCCGGCGTCGGCACGTCGAGCGGAACACTTTCATGAAAGCGCTGTCATCAATTCTAGCGGCGTGTTGTCGGGCCGTGCAAGGTCGGGACGGAAAACTGTGAAACGGCGGGCAACCCTTGCTGCCCGCTCCCCCGTCCAACATGCGTGTCGCGGCACATCCATGACGCCCTGAGATCCCTGTTCGCGCACCCGGGCCACCTCATCACGACGCTCGCGATGTTGACCCTGGCGATTGGCTTCAACGCAGCGACGTTCACCGTCATCAACGCGGTTCTGTTGCGTCCGCTGCCGTACAGCGACCCCGACCGGCTGCTCCGGCTGCGCGAACGGCGCCTGCCGCAGTTCCCCGAGTTCTCCGTCGCGCCCGGCAACTTTCTCACCTGGCGCGACCGGACCACCTCTTTCTCGTCCATGGCCGCCTACGGGGGATCCGGCGCGACCCTCGATACCGGCTCCGGGGACGTCGAGCGCGTCGTCGCGCAGCAGGTTACAGCCAACCTGTTCTCAACATTGGGCGTTTCCCCGCTGCTCGGTCGTGGATTCACCGACCAGGACGACAGCCACGGCGCACAGCAGACACTGGTGCTTTCGTATGGCGCATGGCAGCGCCGGTTCGGCGGCGGTCAGGTGCTCGGGCGCGTGGTGCGCATCGGCGGTGAACCCGCAACGATAGTGGGCGTGATGCCGGCAGGGTTCGAGTTCCCCTCACGCAACACGGAGCTGTGGCTGCCGATGGGGTTCACGCCGGACGAGCGGCAGCGGTTCGGCAGCCACTACCTGTCGGCGATCGCACGACTGAAGCCGGGCGTCACGCTCGAGGCGGCCCGCGCGGATTTGAATCGCGTCGCCCGCCAGTTGGCTGAGGAGCATCCGGACGACGACCGCGGCTGGGACGTCCTGGCGTTTTCGTTGAAGGACTACCAGGTGCGGAGCGTCCGGCCGGCGCTGCTCGTGCTCATTGCGGCCGTGGCGCTGGTCCTGCTCATCGCCTGCGTCAACGTGGCGAACCTGCTGCTGGCGCGCGGCACCGCCCGCGCTCGGGAGCTGGCGATCCGCACCGCCCTCGGCGCGCCCCGAGCTCGCATCATCACGCAGCTGCTCGTCGAGAACGCGCTCGTCTCGCTGACGAGCGCCGTGCTCGGCGTGCTGCTGGCAATCGGAATGGTTCGCGGCCTGCTGGCGCTCCTGCCCGGCGCGCTGCCGCGGCAGGAAACGATTTCGCTCGACGTCCCCGTGCTCTTCTTCGCGCTCGGGCTCGCGGTGATCACTCCGCTGCTGTTCGGCCTGCTGCCTGCGCGCTACGCTGCGCGGACGGACGTGCGCACTCTGCTCGCCGCCGGCGGACGTCAGGGAGCCGCCGCTCCTGCCCGCCGCACGCGCAACCTCCTCGTCACCGTCGAAATCGCGATGGCCGTGATGCTGCTCATCGGTGCGTCACTCCTGATTCGCAGTTTCGAGAGGCTGTCGGCAGTGTCGCCGGGATTCAATCCCGACCGTGTCGTCATTGCGGACATCAGCCTGCCGTCGGTGAAGTACGAATCAGACGCCTCGCGGACCGCGTTCTTTTCGGCGCTGCTGGAGCGCGTGCGGCACCTGCCCGGCGTCGAATCCGTGGGCCTGACGGAGAGCGTGCCGCTGGTCAACGATTCCGTCTCGTCGTTCGAGATAGCGGGACATCCTGTGCCGGGCGAGACGGATCGTCCGTCGGCCAACTTCTATGCGGTAAACCACGACTTCTTTCGCACGATGGGGATTCCGCTGGTCCGCGGGCGGCTGCCGGCGGACTCCGACGTCGCGACCACGCTGCCGGTTTCAGTGATCAACGAGGAGATGGCGCGCAAGTACTTTCCGGCGCAGGATCCGATCGGCCAGCGGCTTCGCATCTCACAAGGACCGGGGGCGTGGACCGAAATCGTCGGCATCGTCGGCGACGTGAAGCAATACGGGCTCGATGAGCGTACTACGGCGCAGGTTTACCAGCCTTATCAGCAGCATCCGTACTTCTCGTCTTTGACGCTCGTCGCCAAAGGGCGGACAGCGGACACCGCAGCCATCGTCCCCGAGATCCGCGCCGCGCTCCGCGCGCTGGATCCCGTGGTGCCGCTGGCGCGCGTACGCACGCTCGAGTCGATCGTCAGCGATTCGATCGGCTCGGAGCGTTTCGCCGCGGTCCTGATTGGACTCTTCGGCGGAGCGGCGCTCCTGCTCGCCGCCATCGGCCTCTACGGAGTGCTCGCCTACATGGTCGGCCAGCGCACCCAGGAATTTGCGATTCGCACTGCGCACGGCGCCAGCCGCCGCGACCTGCTGCGGCTCGTGCTTTCCGACGGATTGCGCCTGTCCCTCATCGGGACGATCGTCGGTCTGGCTGGTGCTGTTGCCGGGCGGCGGATCGTGGCCGGTCTTCTTTTCGGGATCGACGCCGGCGATCCACTGACTTACGTGATAGGGGCGGGAACGCTCATCGCGGTTGCGCTCCTTGCGATCGCGATTCCCGCGCTGCGGGCAACGAGGATCGACCCGGTCATCGCGCTGAAAGCCTCGTGATCGGTGCGGCGGAGCGCATGGGATACACTCGGCTGTGGTCGAGATCACTCCTATGCGCTCAATCGTTTCACGTGTGTTTCAGGGTGTCCTGGTGTGCGCGGTCGCGGCAGGAACGCTCGTCGCGTCCCCCCAGCAGCCCGCCCCAGCGCGCACTGCGATCAGCACCGCGGTCGCCGGACCGATCGATCGCGGGCTTCGCTCGGAAATTCCTCGCCGCAGCGCCGGTACCATCGATACGGGTCGACGCGGTCCGTATCTTCCCGATCGCGTGCTCGTGCGCTTCCGGGACGGGCGCTCGCGTTCGCTCCGCGCGTTCGCGCGCGCGGGCGTCCAGGTGACATCGATCGATCGCCCTGCCTACGCCGACTACGACGTCGTCCGCCTTGCACCAGGGGTGAATCCGGAGGAGGCGGCCGCACGGTTGAGCGACACGAGGGGCGTCGAGTACGCGCAGGCGGATTACCGCGAATACGCGAACTTCGTCCCCAACGATCCTTTCTACAAGGAGCAGTGGAACCTTCCCGCGATCAACCTCGAACGCGGGTGGGACGTGCAGCCAGGCGCCTCTTCGTCTGTGATCGTGGCCATTCTCGATACCGGGCTCGCGTTCGAGAACATCGTGTTCCGAATGACAGCGGGCGAGTTCACGCAGAACGGCGTCAGCTATCCGGCGCTCGGGGAGATCGACGTGGCTTTTGCGCCGGCCCCTGACATCGTCACGCCGGACCGCATCGTCGCGCCGCACGACTTCATCTGGGACGATGCCGACCCCGTGGACATGGACGGCCACGGCACGCATGTGACTGGGACGCTCGGCGAATTGACGAACAACAACCAGGGCGCGGCCGGCGTGGCGTTCAACGTGAAGCTGATGCCGGTCAAGGTGATTTCGTCCGACTGGGACGACATTTTCAATTCGCCGAACGTCGGGAGTGACGACGTCGTCGCGCGCGGGATCAGGTATGCGGCCGACAATGGCGCGAATGTCATCAACATGAGCTTCGGCCGTAACGGTCCGCCGGCGCCGGTGGTCGAATCCGCGATGCGATATGCCGTCGGAAAAGGCGCATTCCTCGCGGTGGCCGGCGGCAACGACTTCCAGAACGGGAATCCGACCGAAGTCGTCGCGCAGCTTGCCGGGTCGATCGACGGCGCCGTCGCCGTGGCAGCCGTCGGATCCGACCTGCAGCGGGCGCCGTACTCTGGAACGGCGTCTTACATGGAAATCGCGGCGCCGGGCGGAAACTTCGATCTCGGCGGCGGCCCCGGCGGCGTCCTCCAGCAGACGCTCGATCTCGATCTCGTCGACACCTTCCAGCTGGATCCCGCCGACTACCACGCGCCAAGGTTCGATGCGTTCGCGTATTTCTTCTTCGAGGGCACGTCGATGGCGACGCCGCACGTGTCGGGCGTCGCGGCACTGTTGTATCAGCAGGGGATCACGAATCCGGCGGCCATTGAGGCCGCGTTGAAGCGTTTTGCGAGGGATCTCGGTCCTCCCGGACGCGACGACCAATATGGTGCCGGGCTCGTCGACGCACGCGCGACGCTAAGGGGATTGGGGCTGGCGAAATGAAGACGCCTCTCGCCGCCGCACTCTCGGCGATCCTGCTGTCGGTCGCAGCCATGCCCGCGACAGCCCAGACGAGCGCGCCACGAACACAGCCGCCGGTACAGCATCCGCTGCCGAGGCCGAAACCGAAACCAAAGCTCTCCAACAAGCTGGCCGTCCGCGCCGAAGGGCTCGTCGGGATCGAGCGATTCACCGCATCGGAAACGTTCAAGGGGATTTTCGACTCGCCCAAGGGGGCCATCTTCGGCGGCGGCGTCGACGTCGTCAAAGGCCACTGGTTCGTGCGCGGCGACGTGACCCATTTCGGGAAGACGGGCCAGCGGGCGTTCGATCTCAACGGACAGGTCTTCCGCCTTGGAATTCCTTTGAAGGTGTCCATCACACCGGTCTATGGCGCGGCGGGCTTCCGCGGCCTGGTGGGTGCGAAGTGGGTCGCGTATGCCGGCGGCGGCGTCGGCAGCTGGTCGTATTCCGAAAGCGGCGACGATCCCGCCGATGCGCTTTCCTTGCGGAAAACCGGTTATCTCGGCCTGGGCGGCGTGGAATGGCGCGTCCACCCGGTGGTCGGCATTGGTTTCGAGGCCCAGTACGCCGCCGTTCCCAACGCGTTCGACGGCGGCCTTGCGGCGGATCTCGGCGAGAAGGACATGGGTGGCGCGACGGCCGCGGTGCGCGTGATCGTGGGGCGCTGGTGATTTGCCGGCAATGCGGCACTGAAATCGCCGACAAAGCTATCGTCTGTTACCGGTGCGGCACGGCGACGACCGACCCGATTCGCCGCCCGGCTCCGATCCGAAGTCGCCGTACCCCGCTACTCTCGACCGCCGCGCTCGTCCTGCTGGTGCTCGCGGCGCTGTTCCTGGGCGAGGCCGGCCGGATTGCACCGCAATACCAGGCTTCCTGGGAGGTCCCGGCAGCCGGAGTGCTGGCGGCGATTGCCCTCGTACTGGTGATCGTCCGCGTTGCCAGGCGGTAGTCTCGCGTCGACAGCCACCGGTCAGGGTCACGTCCTGACCTGGCATTCCTGTCTGTCTGATAAACTCACGATTTGGGCATGGACGCACGCTTGGAGGTCACCGACGCGCTTGGCCGGAGGGTCGTTCCGATCTCCGGGTCGTCGTTCGGAATCGGTCGTCGCGAAACGAACGACCTCCGTCTCGCCGGCAGCGAGGTTTCGCGCGACCATGCCGAAATCGCCAACGAGAACGGCACGTTCGTCCTGCGCGATCGCAATTCGCGGTACGGCACGTACGTCAACGACGAGCAGGTCGAAGAGCGCAGGCTTGCGCACGGCGACCGGATCCGTCTTGGACGCAGCGGCGGCGCCGAAATGGTCTTCCTGCTCGCGGAAGCGGCGCAGTCTCAGGATCGGACGACGACGACCGCCATCGGCGACCTGCGGCAGATTGCAGCCCTTCTCGAAGGCCTGCGGGCACTCGGCAGCGGACGCGTTCTGGACGACGTGCTGGCGCTGGTGCTCGATTCGGCGATCGAAGTGACCTCCGCCGAGCGCGGCTTCATCATGCTCGCCAATCCGGAAGGCGCGCTCGAGTTCAAGCTCGGCCGCAGCAAGCGCCGTCAGACGCTGCCCGGCAACAGCTTCGCGACCAGCCGCAAGATTCCGGAGGAAGTGTTCACGACGGGGGAGCCGCGCATCGTTGCGGACCTGCTCGACGGGGACCTCGCAAACGTTCACATGGGGACCGTCGCGCTGGGCATCCGCAACGTTCAGTGCGTCCCGCTGCGGCTCGTCCGCTACCTGGATCGCGCCGACGCAGCGTCGGACGAAAAGCGCATTGGTGTGCTCTATCTCGACAGCCGGGAGAAGGGCACGTTCTTCTCGTCTTCCACGCGGGGCGCGCTCGAAACGCTCGCCACCGAAGCGGCCGTCGCCATCGAAAACGCGCGCCTTTATCGCGAAACGATGGAGAAGGCGAAGATGGAGCAGGAGATGCGGATCGCCGCGGAGATTCAGCAGGCGCTCCTGCCGAAAGCCGCGCGGATCAGCGCCGTCTTCCGCACGGCAGCCGCGTCGATTCCGTGTCGTTCCATCGGAGGAGACTTCTACGATTACGTCGACCTGCCCGATGGCTCGTTCGGCTTCGCGCTGGGCGACGTGGCGGGGAAGGGCCCTCCAGCGGCGCTCCTGAGCGCCATGATGCAGGGAATCTTCGCCGCACAGGCGGCGGCGAGCGACACGCCGTGCCAGACGATCGCACGGGTCAATCTCGCCCTGTACCGCCGCGGCATCGAATCGCGGTTCGTCACGCTCATGTACGGAGCGCTCATGGACGATGGGCGCCTGACATACTGCAACGCGGGACACAATCCGCCGCTCATCATCGGTACAAACGGTGTCCGCCGTCTCGAAACCGGCGGACCGATCGTCGGTCTCTTCGAGAGCGCGATGTTCGAAGAAGAGACGGTGAATCTCACGGCGGGAGACTGGCTCGTGGTGTTCAGCGACGGCGTGTCCGAAGCGCTCTCGGCCGAGGGTGAGGAATACGGCGAGGCGCGCATCGTCAACACCGTGCAGGCGAGCCAGACGTCGGATCCGCAGGAGATGCTGCAGGCGCTCTTCAACGACATTCGTGCGTTCACGAAAGGCGCGGCGCAGAGCGACGACATCACCGCCCTCGTGCTGCGATACGGGTCGTGAGCCGCATCGAACGCAGGCTGCTCATCCTCTGGATTGCGCTTGCGTTCGCCGTCTGGAACGGCGTGTACGACATGCGGATGCATGACACCGTTCGCGGATATCTCTGGCAGACCGCGCTCGCCGAGGCCCATCGTGGAGGCGGCGTGGACATGCGTGCGTATCTCCACAGCGGGCTGGTCGACGCGCTCGCTTTTTCGACGGCCTGGGCGTGCGGCGTGCTCCTGGCGGGCCTCGTGACGATGCGCGTGCTCATAGCGCAACCGCCCGATTCGCGACGCGCATGACTGAAATTCGGTACGCGTTCCGCCTCCTGGCTCGTTCGCGGCTCTTCACTGCAGCGGTTGCCGGCACGATTGCGATCGGCATCGGGTCCGCAACTACGATCTTCAGCGTCGTCAACGCGGTGCTGCTGCGTCCGTTGCCGTTTCAGGAGCCCGGACGCTTGATGCAGGTGAACGAAAAGAACGACAGGCTGCACCTGCCTGCGTTCACCGCTTCCGCACTCAACTACCTGTCCTGGAAATCGCAGACACAGACGTTCGAGCAGCTCGGCGCCGTCGGATTCCAGACATACACCGTCAGCGGAAACGGGGATCCTGAGACGTATTCCGGCGGTCCGCTCACCTCGTCGCTACTGCCCGCGCTCGGCATCGCCCCAGTGATCGGACGCGCGCTTACGGCAGATGACGAGCGCGTCGGCGCTCCTGCCGTTGCGCTCATCAGCGAGTCGCTGTGGCGGAGGCGTTTCGGAGGCGACGCGGGCGTGGTCGGCCGCTCGATTACGCTCGACGGCGTCGCGTGCACGATCGTGGGCGTGGCGCCCGCCGCGCTCACCCTCGTGGCCAACGGAGATATCTGGACGCCGCTCGTCATCAATCCGCCGAAGGAAGTACGCCTGAATCACGTGCTCGTGGTGATCGGCCGGTTGAAGCCGGGCGTGACGATCGTGCAGGCGCAGCGGGAGATGGACGCGATCTCCGCGCGGGTCGGCGCCGAATATCCGGAGGTGCGCGACTGGGGGATCTCGCTGGTAACGCTCACGGACTCGCTGGTCAGCAGCCAGTTACGGACAGGGCTCCTGGTGCTGCTCGCGGCCGTGGGGTTCCTCCTGCTGATCGTATGCGCGAACGTCGCCAACCTCTTGCTGGCGCGCGCGTTCGATCGGCGGCGCGAGATGGCGGTGCGCGCGGCGCTCGGCGCGAGTCGCGGGCGCGTGATCGGCCAGGTGCTGCTCGAAAGCCTGGTCCTCTCGGCGCTTGGCGGTGCGATGGGGTTCTTCCTGGCGCTCTGGGGCGTGCCGCTGCTACAGCAGTCCCTCCCGCCGAGCACGCTGCCGGTTCCCGACATCGGCGTCGATCGAGTGGTGCTGCTGTTCGCGGTCGCGGAGACGTTTGCCGTCGGCCTCCTGTTCGGGGTCGTCCCCGCGTGGCAGGCGGCTGGCGCCGGAATCGGCGTCACGCTGAAAGACGGCGGACGGTCGCCGAGCGGCGGCCTCCGGCCGACGTTGCGGCGCATCTTCGCCGGCGTCGAGCTGGCGCTCGCCACGATTCTGCTCGTCGGCGCCGCGCTGCTCACGCGGACGCTCATCCAACTGGATCACGTGCCGCTCGGGTTCGAGCCGCACGACGTGCTCTCGTTCCAGGTGTCCTTCCCGCAGACGAAGTACGACGCCGCGCGTCGCGCGAGTTTCCTGAGAGATCTCGACTCGGCGATCTCGTCGCTTCCCGGCGTCGAGCGCGCCGGCCTGTCGAGCGGCATCCCCTTCGGTGCGGGACTCCTTTCCCGCTCTCCCTATTCGGCGCCCGCGAGCAAGGCTCTTCCGGGAAATGCGCCGGTCCCAATCGACTGGCGGATGGTCAGCCCGGGCTTCTTCGATACGCTCCGCATTCCGCTGCTCGAGGGACGCCGCTTCACCGACGCCGATACGACGACGGCGCCGCCGGTCGTGATCGTCAGCCGGGCCGCCGCGCGTCAGTTCTGGGGCGACGAGGATCCGATCGGGCGTACCGTCCGTCTCGTCGCCAACGGCATGGAGTTCACCGTCGTCGGCGTCGTCGGCGACGTGCGCAACCTCACGCTCGACAACGAAGCGGCGACGCTGTACTGGCCGACCGGCTTCCGCACGTGGCGCGTGATGGACGTCGTCGTCCGTTCGTCCGGTGACTCCGGCGCGCTTCTGAGCGCCGTGAGAAAGATCGTCAGGGACCGGGACCCTGCGCTTGCGCTTGCGAACGTCCGGCCGATGACGGAGTGGATTTCGGCGAGCGCCGGCCAGCCGCGCCTGAACGCGGCGCTGCTGTCCGTCTTTGCCGTGGTGGCGCTGCTCGTGGCGGCGGTTGGCGTCTACGGTGTGCTCGCGTATTCCGTGTCGCAGCGCACGAAGGAGCTGGGCCTGAGGATGGCGCTTGGCGCGGACCGTGGCGACGTCCTCACGCTGATCGTGCGCGAAGGCATGATCGTGGGACTGGCCGGAATCGCCGCGGGCGCCGCGTCCGCGGCCGCACTGAGCGGAGCACTCAGCGCGCTCGTGTTCGGCGTCTCACCGCGCGATCCGACGACCTACGTCGTGGTGACGGTGCTGCTCGCGGCTGTCGCGCTCGCCGCCTGTGCCCTGCCGGCTGCCCGCGCGTCGCGCCTGGATCCGATGATCGCCCTGCGGCTCGATTGATGATGCACCCGCTCATCCACGACTGGAACCACACCGACGCTCCGCGTCCATCTGCCGTCCTGCTCGACGATGAGACCCTGCGCGACGGCCTGCAGTCGCCGTCGGTGCGCAGCCCGTCGATCGAGCAGAAGATCCGAATTCTGCATCTCATCGATCGGCTGGGGATCGATACGGCCGACATCGGCCTGCCTGGCGCGGGGCCGCACGTCGTCGCCGACGTCGAACGGCTCGCAACGGAAATCCGCGACGCGCAGCTGACCGTGCAGGCGAACTGCGCGGCGCGGACCGTGATCGCCGATATCCGGCCGATCGCGGAGATCTCGCAACGGGTCGGGATCCCGATTGAGTGCTGCGCGTTCATCGGATCGAGCCCGTTGCGTCAGTACGCCGAGGGCTGGACGCTCGACCAGCTGCTGCAGCTGTCGGAAGACGCGATCGCGTTCGCGGTGAAGGAGAACCTGACGGTCATGTACGTGACCGAGGACACGACGCGAGCCAGCCCGGAGAATCTCCGTGCGCTATATACGTGCGCGATCCGCGCCGGGGCAAGCCGGGTCTGCATCGCGGACACCGTCGGGCACTCGACGCCGTCGGGTGCGGCGGCAGTGGTTCGGTTCATCAAGCAGATCGTCGACGAGTGCGGCGGGGGAGTCGGAATCGACTGGCACGGTCACCGCGATCGCGACTTCGCGGTCGCGAATACGCTCGCGGCGCTCGACGCCGGTGCGACGCGGCTGCACGGGGCCGCGATCGGGATTGGCGAGCGCGTGGGCAACACGCCGATGGACACGCTCCTGCTGAATCTGGTCCTCATGGGCTACATCGAACGCGACCTGTCCGCCCTGTGCGAGTACTGCGAGGTCGTGTCGGAAGCGACGGGCGTGCCCATTCCCCCGAACTATCCGGTCGTCGGCCGCGACGCGTTCCGCACGGCGACGGGTGTCCACGCGGCAGCAGTGATCAAGGCGTTCCGCAAGAACGACCGCGACCTCGTGGACGCCGTCTACTCGGGCGTCCCGGCGTCGCTCGTCAATCGCGAACAGCAGATCGACGTCGGGCCGATGTCGGGTAAGTCGAACGTCATCTTCTGGCTCGAGCGCCATGGCTACACCGCGAGCGAGGAGCTCGTGGATCGCGTGTTCGCGAAAGCGAAGAAGTCGGATGCGGTGTTGAGTGCGGAGGAGATCAGGCG
>DATJIW010000108.1:0-3474 GCA_035492775.1 Vicinamibacterales bacterium | reverse complement strand
CCACCTATAATGAAAGGATCGTGTCCGAGTACAAACCCCAGACCATAGAGAAGAAGTGGCAGGAGCGGTGGCAGCGCGAGCGGTCGTTCGAAGTGGACGAGGATCCTGCCCGGCCGAAGTTCTACTGCCTGGAGATGTTCGCGTACCCCTCCGGCCATGCCCACGTGGGCCACGTCCGCAATTACATGATTGGCGACGTCGTCGCACGGATGAAGCGGATGCGCGGCTTCAACGTGCTGCATCCCTTCGGCTGGGACGCGTTTGGCCTGCCGGCTGAGAACGCCGCGATCAAGAACGGCACCCACCCGGAAACGTGGACGCTCGAAAACATCGCCCACATGAAGGGGCAGCTGCAGCGCCTGGGGATCAGCTACGCCTGGGAGCGTGAGATCGCGACGTGCCTGCCGGAGTATTACCGCTGGAACCAGTGGATGTTCCTGAAGATGCTCGAGCGCGACCTCGCGTATCGCAAGCGGTCGAACGTCAACTGGTGTCCGAGCTGCCAGACGGTGCTGGCGAACGAGCAGGTCGTCAACGGGACCTGCTGGCGGTGCGGCTCGGTGGTCGAGACACGCGAGCTCGAGCAGTGGTTCTTCCGCATCACGGCCTATGCGGACGAGCTGCTCGACGGCATGGAACAGCTCGGCGAATGGCCCGAGAAAGTGCTGACCATGCAGCGCAACTGGGTCGGACGATCGGAAGGCGCTCGCGTCAGCTTTCCGCTCAGTCCCGAGACGAGCGCGGCGGTGAAGTCGTCTCGCACCGACGCGGCGTCCGAGGCGATCGAGGTTTTCACGACCCGGATCGACACGATCTACGGCGCGACGTTCATCGTCCTCGCGCCCGAGCATCCGCTGGTGCGGCGATTCGCAGACGCCGCGTCGGACCCAGCCGCGTTCCGCGAGAAAGTGGCGAAGTTCACCGCGCAGGATCGCGCGGCGCGGATGACCGGCGACGTCGAAAAAGAAGGGTTTGACACTGGCTATACCGCGATCAATCCGTTCACGCACCAGCCCGTGCCGGTCTGGATCGCGAATTTCGTGCTGGGGGAGTACGGAACCGGCGCCGTAATGGGCGTGCCCGGTCACGATCAGCGTGATTTCGAGTTCGCGCGGAAGTACGCCCTGCCGATCGTCGTGGTTGTTGCACCGTCGGCATCGGACGTCCCCGACGCGCAGTCGATGCAGGAGGCGCACGCCGGCGCCGGCATGCTCGTCAACTCCGGCGAATTCAACGGCCTCGAGTGGCAGGAGGCCAATCGCCGGATGACCGCAGCAGCCGCCGAGCGCGGCATCGGCGCGGGAACGATTCAATACCGGCTCAAGGACTGGGGAATTTCCAGGCAGCGATACTGGGGAACGCCGATCCCGGTCGTGTACTGCGACACGTGCGGAATGGTGCCAGTGCCGGCTGACGATTTACCCGTCGTGCTGCCCCGGACCGCTGAATTCAGCGGCCGCGGGAACTCGCCGCTCGCGCAGATTCCCGAATTCGTCAACGCGACGTGTCCGGACTGCGGCGGCGCGGCGCGGCGCGAGACCGACACGATGGATACGTTCGTCGATTCGTCGTGGTACTTCTTCCGGTTCTGCGACCCCGGCAACACGAATCTGCCGTTCGATCCCGAGAAGGTAGCGTATTGGGGGCCGGTCGACTTCTACAGCGGCGGCGTCGAGCACGCGATTCTGCACTTGATCTATTCGCGGTTCTTCACGCGCGTATTCCGGGACATCGGCATGACGTCGCTGTCGGAGCCGTTCAGCCGCCTGCTGACGCAGGGCATGGTGCTCAAGGGCGGCCAGGTGATGTCGAAATCGAAGGGCAATGTCGTCGACCCCGACGACATGATCCAGAAGTTCGGCGCCGATGCGCTGCGGCTCTACGTCATGTTCGTCGCGCCGCCCGAGAAGGAAATCGAATGGACCGACTCCGGTCTCGATGGCAGCTACCGCTTCCTCGCCCGTGTGTGGCGGCTTGTCGACTCCCTGTGTCAGACGATCGGCGGGGAAGGGATCCCGTCGCCTGCGGAGGTCGAGCTGAACGACGCTGAGCGCGCGCTGCGCCGCAAGACGCATCAGACGATCAAGCGCGTAACGGGCGATCTGGATCCACGTGTCCATCTCAATACCGCCGTGTCGGCGATGATGGAGCTGGTCAACGAGCTGTATGTCTTCTGCAGCAAGAGCCAGTGCGGAATCGCTTCGGACGAATCTGAACGTGTCGGAATGGTGGAACGGGCCGGCACAATCGCCGTCCTGAAGGAGGCGGTCGAGGCGCTCGTGCGGATGTTGTCGCCGTTCGCGCCGCACATGGCGGAAGAACTCTGGGAAATGCTTGGCCACCCCGATGGCATCGTGGCCGCCGGCTGGCCGGCGTTCGACGAAAGCGTCGCCAGGGCCGAACAGATTGTGGTCCCCGTTCAAGTGAACGGAAAGGTGCGCGGGCGCGTGACGGTCGACGCCGACGCGAGTGAGGACGACATCCGGGCTGCGGCGCTTGCCGATCCCGCCGTTCAGGCGCACACTACGGGAAAGAACGTGAAGAAGGTCGTGGTCGCAAACGGCCGGCTTGTCAGTGTCGTTGTCGCATGAAGGTCCTGCAGATTCTCGTCGTGCTCGCGGCGGTATCGCTCTCCGGCTGCGGCTATACGCTTGCCGGGCGAGGCGCGTACCTGCCGGCGTACATCCATCGCATCGGCCTGCCGCAGTTTACGAACGCGACCTCGATCATCGACGTCGATCGCCGGATCACCGAGCACGTCCGCGCCGAGCTCGTCGGCCGGGGCAAATACACGATCGTGCCCGACACCACCGGTGTTGACGCGGTCCTGAGCGGCGACATCCTCTCGGTGACGCTGACGCCCGCCGCATTCAACAACCAGAGCCAGGCGACCCGCTATGCGCTGACGCTCACCGCGAAGGTCGAGTTCAAGGACGTCAAGGCGAACAAGGTGGTCTGGTCGAACCCGTCGATGCAGTATCGCGAGGAATTCGACGTCTCCACCGCCACGACCGGCGGCGACGTCCAGGCATTTCTCGGCCAGGACGTCAACGCCCTCGAGCGCGTCGCCACCGAATTCGCGCGCGCCCTGGTGAGCGCGATTCTCGAGGCTTTCTGACAACGGGGGAAGGGAACAGTTCTTAACTCCCAACTCCCAATTCCCAAATCCCAAATTTTTCAGATCTGAATTCTCAAATCTCAAATCTTCAATTCTCGATTCTCGACTCTCGATTCTCAAATCGTAAATCGCAAATCGCAAATCGCAAATTTCACCATGCCCCCTTCCTCGCCTTCAGCCGTCCGTGCCTCGATCGCCAGACGCGAACCGGCGCCGGTGTATCTTCTCGTCGGCGACGACGACGCGGAGATCGTACGGCTTACAGCGGAGCTGACGGCGCTCGTCGAGGACGAACTCCGCGCGTTCAACGTCGAGCGGCTGTATGCGGGCGAGAAAGGCGTCACGGCGGCCTCGAT
>DATJIW010000107.1:0-30152 GCA_035492775.1 Vicinamibacterales bacterium | reverse complement strand
TCGCCGCCGAATGGCCGCAGGTCAACAGGAATGTGATGCCGGTTCGGCATCACGATGCGGATGTCCCGCACGTCGACGACGGCGTCGAGGACGGCGCGTCCCATGGCATAGAGAGTATGCTGGACGGACTCGCTTTCATGGCTGGCAAACGTTTCGAGGAGCGTGCGCTTCACCGCGTGCCAGGCGGGCCCATATGCGGGCGACGACGACCCGTAGCTCCAGGTGGCAGTCATCGACGTGGCGAGGAGACGGTCGCGCGTGTCGGCCAGCGTGGTGTAGCCGTCACGCTTGAATCCCGAGAACGCCGAGTGCGCGGTCTTCATGACCGTCAGATCGGAGATTCCGGCGGAGACCTCTGTTCGATCACGACTGGCCATGACCCGAGCCGTGCGGACCTCCGGTCCGTGACACGTGAACGCGTGGCCGTGCTCGTGCCCATCAACCGTGATTCGATTCCAGAGATGTTCCTGAACGTCGATCGTCACGGACAGGAGTGGAGCGTTGTGCTCGAGAAAATGTGTCGCCAGCGCAACTGCGAGCGGCTCCGGAGCGATCAGCCGCTCGCGTGCGGCGAGCGCGTAGACCGTGTTCTTCATCGTGTCGGTCGGGAGCACGTCGGCGTTCGCGCCGTCGACGTAGCTGGACGCGTAGTCGCCCTCGAACGCTATGGCGATCGTGAAATCGCGCAGGGTGTGCACGTCTCCGGGACGCGTGACCTGGACGAGCCGGACGCCGGATTTTCCGTACGCGTGGTCCGCGAGCATGAGCAACGATAACACTCCGTTGTCCGGGGTTCAGGAGGTTCTGACGTCGCTGCCGGACCTCGCGTCCGAGCGCATCGGGGGCCGAGCGATCGCGGCGAGCGACGACTTCTTTGCGCCCAGGCGCAATCTCGTGAAGGCGTCAGAGCCGGTCTTCGTTCCCGACAGGTTCACGAGCCGCGGCAAGTGGATGGACGGCTGGGAGTCGCGTCGCCGCAGGACGCCGGGGCATGACTGGTGCGTCGTGAAGCTGGGTGTGCGCGGCCGCATTCGCGGCGTGAACGTCAACACGCGGTTCTTCACCGGCAATTTCCCGACGTCGTGTTCGATAGACGCGCTCCATTCGCCGCAAGTCATGACGCAGCAGATGGCCGCGCATGAAGGCGCACCCTGGACGACGATCCTGCCGCAGACCGATCTACGCGGCGACGGCGACAATTTCATCGCGATCGACAGCGCCGCCCCGTGGACCCACGTGCGGTTGAACATCTTTCCGGACGGTGGTGTCGCGCGGCTCCGCGTGTTCGGCGAGGCCGTCGTCGATTGGAAGCGCGTGGCCGCTGGCGGCAGAGGGATCGACCTGGCGCGCATCGAGCACGGTGGCGTCGTGCTCGGCGCGAGCGACATGCACTACGGCGCCAGAGACAACATCATCATGCCCGGCCGCGCTGCGAATATGGGCGACGGGTGGGAAACGAAGCGCCGCCGCGGGCCCGGACACGACTGGCTGATTCTCCGCCTGGGTGCGCCCGGACGCATTCAGAAGCTCGAGATCGATACGAACCACTTCAAGGGCAACTACCCGGACGCGGCCTCCGTCGACGCCTGCCACGTGCCCGGAGCGGGCCTCGAGGAGCTGAGTGGCTCAGCGTGGACAGAGTTGTTGCCGCGGGTGAAGCTGCAGCCGCACCACCGGCACTTTTTCCTGCATGAGCTGCGTCGTGTTGAAGTCGCGTCACACCTGCGGCTGAACATCTTTCCCGACGGCGGCGTCAGTCGTTTTCGCGTCTATGGAACGCTGGCGTCGGATTGATGAAGCTCCCGAGGAGGACGCCGCAGCGGAGCTGCGGACGTGCTGCGGCGCGTCTCGCTGGATCGATCGCATGCTCGTCCGCCGTCCATTCGGATCGCTCCAGGCCGCGCGTGCGGCCGCCCGCGATGAGTGGTTTGCGCTTTCGGCCGACGACTGGAAGGAGGCGTTCGCCCATCACCCCCGAATTGGCGACTCCGTCGCGCGGCTTTCGACATTCGCCAGCGGCAGCGCACGGAGTTCGGTGCGCGAACAAGCGGGCGTCAACGATGCGGATGCCGGCCTGCTGAACGCCCTCCTCGCAGCGAATCGCGAGTACGAAGCGCGCTTCGGCTACATCTTTATCGTGTGCGCGACGGGAAAAACGGCGGCCGAAATGCTGGCGATCCTGCGCCAGCGCCTGTCGAACGGTTCGGAGGCCGAGATCCGCATCGCCGCGGAAGAGCACGCGAAAATTTGCGACCTCCGGCTTGCCGCGTCGATGTGACGCCCTACCGTTCGCGGGCTTCCCAAGCCTCCTTGACGAGGAGCAATGGTAAGTATATACTTACGGTAAGTGATGGCTAACGTTAATGACGTGATCGCCGCGTTGAGCGATCCGACCAGGCGCGCGGTATTCGAACGCCTTGTCCACGGACCGCGTTCCGTCGTCGATGTCGCAAAAGGGCTGCCGGTCAGCCGGCCGGCCGTCTCACAGCACTTGAAGGTCCTCAAGGACGCGGGTCTCGTTTTCGATACGCGCGACGGGGCGCGGCGGCTATATCAGGTCGATCCGGCTGGAGTCGAACTGGCGTGGCGGTACTTCGACAGGTTCTGGAACAAGGCGCTGACGGGCTTCAAGGAAGCGGCCGAGCGCGCGCAACGCGCGCCGCACGCGGAGGACAAATCATGACACCGACAGTGGAGACAACGGATACCCCGGTGATCCGCAGCGTTACGGTAAGTGTCGGCCCGCAACAGGCGTTCCGGGTGTTCACCGACGGCTTCGATACCTGGTGGCCTCGCACGCACCACATCGGGAAGTCGCCGATGAAACGAGCGGTCATCGAACCAAAAGAGGGTGGACGATGCTATACCGAGCAGGAAGATGGCACCGATTGCCCGTGGGGCACCGTCACAGCGTGGGAACCGCCGCGCCGGCTCGTCATCGCGTGGCAGATCACGCACGACTGGAGCTTCGAGCCGGATCTGTCGAAGTCCAGCGAGGTCGAAGTGCTGTTCACGGCGCAGGCAGATGGATCGACCCGCGTGGACCTGGAGCATCGGCATCTGGGCCGCATGGGCGCGGGCGCCGCGACAATGCGCACCGCGATCTCGGGAGACGGGGGCTGGGGCATGCTGCTCACTTTGTTCGCCGCGCGCGTCGCGGCGGCAGCTTGATGACCGCATATCGAGATTGACACGGTTGCGCCGGTTCGTTACCAATAACGCCGAAAGGCGACTCGTCTGAGCACGCTGCTCCTGACCGGCGCGACGGGAATGGTCGGCCGCGAGATTCTGTCGCGCGGCGCTGCCGACGGCCGCTTCGAACGCATCCTCTGCGTCGTGCGGCCGCCGCTCGATCGCTTTGCGGCTCTTCTGGCCGAGCAGGGGCTTGCGCATGTCACCCATGTGACGGCGCTCGCGGGCGACGTGACCGAAGCGGGCCTCGGCGTCCAGCCGTCCGCACTCGCGGACGTGACCCACGTGATCCACTGTGCGGCAACCGTGTCGTTCGATCACCCTCTGGATGAAGCGCGCCGTATCAACGTCGGCGGTACTCGCAACGTGCTCGACATCTGCCGGCGCCTGCCGCGGCTCCAGCGGCTCGATGCCGTCTCCACGTGCTACGTCGCGGGACGGCGGACCGATCTGGTGCGGGAACCTGACCTCTCCGCCGCGCACGGCTTCAACAACACCTACGAACAGACGAAGTACGAGTCCGAGATCGAACTCCGCGCGGCCATGAAGGAGCTGCCGATTGCCGTGCACCGTCCTTCCATCGTCGTAGGGGACAGCCGCACGGGAAAAACAGGTGCGTTCAAGGTGCTCTACTGGCCGCTCAAAGTCATCGCGCGCGGCTGGCTGCCGATCGTGCCCTACGATCCGGACGCGCAGCTCGATATTGTCCCGGTCGACTACGTCACGGAAGCACTCCTCGCGTTATCGAGCGATGCGTCCACGCTCGGCCGCACGTTTCACCTGGCTGCCGGTCCGGGCCGTGACACGACGCTCGGGACCCTCGCGGCGCATCTCTCCGAGCGTTTCGGCCGTCGGATGCCTCTCCGCGTCCGGCCGGTGTGGTGGCAGCGCGTCGTCCGGCCCGCGCTGATGATCATGCCTGCGCCGTCGCTTCGTCGGACGCTGCAGACCGGTCTCGTCTACCGGCCGTACCTGCAGATGCGGCTCCGGTTCGACACGACCGAGGCCCGAAACGCCGTCGAACCCCGCGGCGTTCGCTGCCCGCGCGTCGTCGACTACATCGACACCATCGTGGATGCCGCGATCGCGAGCGACTTCGGAAAGCGTCCGCTGTCAGTCGCATGAACACGGTTGAACCGGTTCAAGTCGACGCCGCCGTTCGCCGGCCGATGTGGCTCGCGATGCTGCCGAACGCGATCACCACGTGCCGGCTGCTGGCGACGCCGGTGCTGTTCATGGCCGCCATCCAGCGGCGCCCGACGCTCTTTGCCTGGCTGCTGCTCGCGTGCCTCCTGAGCGATATCGCCGACGGCGTGCTGGCGCGTACGTTGCGGCTTCATTCGCCGTTCGGAGCGGCGCTCGACTCGACGGCCGACATACTGGTCACGATCGCTGCCGCGATCGGAACGATCACGATGCAGTGGCCGTTCATCGTGTCCCACGCGTGGCAGCTCGCAGTGCTGGCAGGCCTCTTCGTGGGCGAAGTGCTCATTTCGCTGGCCCGTTACCGCCGGCTCTCGAGCTTCCATACGTACCTCGTGCGGGTGAGTGCATACGCGCAGGGGGCGTTTCTTCTGAGCCTTTTCTTCTGGGGCTATTCCGCGCCGCTCTTCTATTTCATGTGGACGGTATCGTGCGTCGCGGAGATAGAGGAATGGACGATTCTCGCGCTCCTTCCAATGTGGACGAGCGATGTCCGCGGGCTGTATTGGGTGCTGAAAGCGAGGCGACGCTGACAGCTCCTTCGGGCTGGGTTGCCATCGTCAATCCTCGATCCGGCGGCCGCAGCCGCTCGGACGAATTGATGCAACGGCTGCACGACGCCATGTCCCGCGTCCTCGTGAGCGAGCGCCCGGGGCACGTCGACGAACTCGTGCGCTCGTGCCGCGACGCCGAGGGGATCGTCGTCGCCGGCGGCGACGGCACGCTCTTCGAAGTCCTGCAGGCGCTCGATCGAGCCAGACAGAAGATCGCGTTGGTACCCGCCGGCCGCGGCAATTCTCTGGCGAGAGATCTCGACGTCACACCCGACTGCGATGCGTGCGAGTGCATCACCCGTGGAAAGGATCGCTCGATCGACCTTCTCGATGTGACGCTTCAATACGAAGACGGCCGGAGTTGGCATGGCGTCTCGGCAAGCAATCTCGCCATCGGCTATCCGGCTGGCGTCGCTGCCGGGGCCTCACGATGGCGCCGCTTCGGCGCGGGCAGCTACGCAGTCGCAGCGGCAACTACGCGGATCCAATCGATGGACCTTCACGTGCAGTGCGACGATGGACCCGAGCAGCCCGCTCGAGTCACGGGACTCATCGTCAGCAACTCGAGATATGTCGGGCCATTTCTCGGTTTTCCCTCGTCGGTTCCGGACGATGGAGTCTTCCATACCATCGAAATGCATGCGGGTACGGTCGGCCAGGTGATGCACAACCTGTCGTCGATCAGCGGCCTCGGATTTTACGAGCCGGGCGTCCGCAAGGATCTTCGGGCCATCGCGGTCAGGCTCGACAGGCCGTCGCTGCTGAAGATTGACGGCGAGCTGCACACAGGCGTCCGGAAAATGCAGGTGCGCGTGCTGCCTCGCGCGGTTACGTTCCGCGTTCCCGCGCATGCGTGATTTTCTCCGCATCACCATCCCTATCTTCGCCGCCGGTGCGCTGGCGTTCTGGTGGGCCGGCCGGCGTGTGTCTGCCGACGTGCGCCGCGCCCGCTGGATCAAGTTCTCGACCTACGTCGTCATCGTGCACGGAGTGCTCGCGGCCGCCATTGCGGGAAGGTCCGCGATCGTGGCGCTCATGGCCGCAATCGCCGCTGCCGGTGCGGTCGAGATCATCACGGCATCCCGCCGCATCAGCCGCCACCTCGCCGTCGTCATTCCGCTCGTGTTCTTTGCGATCGCTGCCGGTGCGATCGCATTCGGACTATCGGCAGCGCCGACGTTCGTAGCCTACGTCTACCTCGTCGTCGCCGCCTTCGATGGCTTCAGCCAGGCGGGCGGACAGCTGGCAGGCAGGCGACGGCTCGCGCGAACCATCAGTCCCGGCAAGACCGTTGAAGGATTGTTCATCGGCATCTCTGGCGCGCTGGTCTGCGCGATCCTGTTCCGCGGCGCGCTTTCGCTGTCGATCGCTTCGGCATTGACCTTCGCCGTCATCGCATCGGCCGCCGGCCTCGCCGGCGATCTCGCCGCATCATGGGTCAAGCGGCGCGCGCGCATCAAGGACTACGGCACGCTCCTCCCCGGGCACGGCGGAGTGCTGGATCGTTTCGACAGTTTTCTGGCCGTCGCGACAGTCATGTTCCTGCTGCGCGCCCGGCCGTGAATTTCAGCGGTGCGCTGCGTTGAACCGCTGCAGCGCCGACATATAGCCGGCATACGCATCGAGGAGTCGATCCGTGTCGCCTGCAGCGGCGTCGCTCTTCTTTGGCGGCGCCTCGGCGTTACGAATGTTCCCGTCGGCGTGCAGGACGATGTCGTCAATAATCTGCGACGGATTGTTCCAGTTCTCTCTATCGAACCTGCCATCCGGTCCGGCGGACGCGATCACGTACGATCTGCCGGATGCATCGGCCGTAATGACGAACGGGTGCCCCCAACCGTCGACGACGGGGACGCTCGTCGCAAATTTCGGCTCGAGCGCACCACGAAGCGCCTCCATGTCGCGGACGGGGATTCTCTTGTTCTCGAGCGCTTCGTACGTCGCGATGCTGCTGGCCAGTGCGCGCAGCGACGACACCGTCTTCGCGTAGCGTGACGCCTCGAGCAGCCGCTCCCGCGACTCCGCCAGGCCCGGCGCGTTGGCGACGTACCCGGTAACCCAGGCGACCGGCGATCGAATCAGCTCGCCATCTCGGAACACGACATCGTCTGCCGCAGTGGTCGTAGCGGCACGCTGCGACCACGTCGTTCGATCGAATTTCCCGTCGGCTCCTGCAGCGACGATGAGATAGCCCTTCCCGGGGTCGCTCTCGATGTGTAAAGGCGTTCCCCACCCATCGACCAGGAATCTGGCTGCTGTATCGTCTTTGAAGAGCGCACGCGCGAGTTCCGCCGGGGTGTTCGCTCGCGGGATGGCTCCGTGCTCGGCCCGGTATCGCTCGGTTATTCCAGCCGTGTCATACACGGCATACAAGCTGGTGAAGACATTCGCCACATCGCGCGTCGACGCGACCGGCTGTGGATCGGCGCCGAGCGACATCGCGGCGGCGAGGACAACGATCAGCGTGCGCAGGTGCATGTCAGTCCGGCAGACGTGGAATCTCCAATTGGAACCCGGGGAATTCCTGCCCAGTCTCAGGATTCGGATCCACGAAGGACAACCCCTGACGGTACGAAACCTCGACGCTTGGCCGCGGATAGATCGCGCTGACTTCCTCGTCCGTCATGTCGTGACTCGCGACGCGAACGCGCGGCGTTGCGTTACTCGCCGCGGCGTCAGCGACGCATTCGAACTCCTGCATCATGCCCATGTCTTCATGCATCAGAATGTGGCAGTGATGGATCCATCGCCCGGTGAAATCCGCGAACCGAGACCGAAAGACGACGCGTCCGCCGTTGCGCGGAATCGATACGGTGTCCATCCATCGCGGCGCGTCGAGGAGATTGTGCAACCTCCCCTGCTCGTCTGGTACTTCGATACGCATCACCCACATCGGGTTGATGTGGATGTGAAAGGGATGATCGGTTGCGTTCGTGACGATTCGGAATTCACGATCGCGCCAGAATCGGCCTTGTCCGTCCGCGCGGGAGACCGGGTAGGAACGGTACTGCGCGAGCATCGCGCCACGCTGCGGAAACTTCTCACGGTCGGTGTGGCCCCAGAGCGTCAGGGACGGGTTGTACAGCACCCACTCTTCGGCGGTGTCGACGAGCGCCCGCGAGCGGTCTGGATGGTCAGGCGAGAACTTGCTCGGTGCCGGCGGGCGTTCCCGGTCGATCTGATTGTTGGTGGCCATCGTCCGGGCATTCGGCGCGAGCAGGATGTTGGCGCCGCCGCATTCTGCCCATCGCAGCTTGCAGAGCTCCGGATGCGCCTCGACGTATGAATCTGGAACTTCGATGAGTGGAAATCCTGCCGACCCGTATCCGCTGTAGCTCACAGCACGCGATCGATGCTGGCCCGCGGGCACGCCGCGCGCTCGCGCTTCCGCGGCCGGCATGCGTGTTTCATCGTCCGTGATTGGCTGCAGGGAACGGGGCACGGCCGGCAGATGGTCCCTCAACGAGAGCACGTCGAAGTCCCCTCCCTCGACGGGCGTGCCGCGGACGTGGACGTGAGCAACGACGACGTCCACGGGTCCCGGGTTCGCGGGTCCGAACGCGCCGACACCGAGATGGAGCGCCCGCTGGAGTCGTCCCTGGAAATTATCAGTGTGCAGGATTTCCTCCTGCGCAAGGATGGTGAACACCTTGCCTGCAGCGTTCCGCGGAGCCTTGAAGAGCAGGTCCGTCCTGTTCGCCGTGCTCATCCACACTTCGTTCGGCCTGACGAACGCGTTGCGCAGAGAGTCGCCGTCGCGGAAGCAGGCCTCGAAATTCCGGAGCATCGCTTCGAGGTCGGATTCACCGGCAGACGGACTGCGCGTGAGCGGGTTGACCGTGCCCGTGTTCCGAGTGGAAAGATCCCTGATCGTGTATCGCGCGCGGCCATTCTCGACCGTGACGAGCGTGATCCCATCGAATGCCAGTTGATGAAGGGGCAGCTTCGCGGCTTCGATGTCCGCGCGCGTCATCGGAACGAGGCGCCGTCCCGGCGGGGTGCCGTCGCCAGCGACGACCCGGTAGAGCCGATCTCCCTTGAACACAAGCTGGCCGTCGAGGACCATCACGCGCTTGAATCCACGGCCGTCGACGCTGGCATTGAGCACGCGCCAGCGCTCCACGGCGCCCGGGCGCATGAACATGACGGTGGGTTGCGGGACTCCTTCTGGCGGCACCGGGATCGGGTTCAAACGCTGGCGGCGTCGCGGGGGGGCGTTGAAGTCGACTGACGGAATGATGACGCGCTGAATGAAGACGAGACGTTCCCGGTAATCGTACGGTCCCGTCGGCGTCGTGGGATCCGGCTGCGCGCTGCCGGTCATCGCCGTGTTGATCGCGTCGTCCACGTCGCCTTCCACGATCAGAAACCCGGCCATCCCCGCCGATACCTGGTCGTGAGTGGATCCGTGCGCATGCGGGTGATACCAGAAGGTTCCCGGCGGATGAGGATGTGACGAGCGATTGCGGGCCGTGTCGACGTGTGAAGCGCGGTTCAGCTCGAACTCGTAATCGAGATGGCCGACGTACTCGTGCGTCTTCTTTTCGCACGTGCCTCCGCCCATGCTCTGCCGCATCGCCCAGTCGTCATGACTCAGGAGACGCACGCGAACGTTGTCGGATTCGGTGCCGCGGCCTGCGTGAGCGTTCGGTGAAACGTGCAGACCGTGCGTGTGAAGGTTCGTCACACGCGACCCGTGTTCGGAATTCGACACGCCGGTCATGCAGCGGCCGTTCATCGTCCGGACGGAGAGAAATTGAGCAAGCGGCTCGAGGTATTCGATGATGTTGAATGCGGGATCCGGCTTGTCGGGGATCGGCTTCCCAGTCGCTTTTGCGATCTCGCGTTCGAACGCAAATGCCACGTCAGGCGGCAGGGACAGCGGGTCGGCGCATGGGCCGATCCACATGTTGCCGACGTCGACCCCCAGCAGATTTCGCAGGCGGACCCGGATGACGTCGTCGCCGCGCGCCCGGATCGTCGGGCCCGGACTGATGCCGCCGAAGCTGAATTGCCCGGGGAATATTTGTCCCTGCGACGGTGCCTTGTCGGGTTCGTTTCGTTCGACCACGTTGAGATCGAGGGCCTGGGCCGGCCACTCCTTTGGCCGCCACACCCAGGGTTCGTTCCAGGTTTCGAACGGGATTGTGGTCGGATCGATTACGCCGGTCGCGTCCGGCGCCTGCGGCGTCGGTGGGGCCGCTGGCGGAGTATTCTGCGCGAGCGCGCTGAGCCGCGAAGCACCGCCCGAAGTCAAAGCCGCCGATATGCCGGCAGCGCCAAGCTGCAGCAGTTTCCGGCGTGAGCGATTCGCCGGCGCACTGTCAGCGGCAGCTGGTCGCTGCCCGCCGTCCGGCGGTTTCATGGATGGCGCATCATACCCTGATTCGGCCGCAGTTGAACGGCGACCGTGATTGCCGCGTTGCGTCCCGGCGCATAGACCCATCGGGGCCCCGCGTTGAAGTACGCCTGGTCATCGAGCAGGTTACGGAAGACGCCGCGGACTTCCACACGAGACGTCGAATGCCACACGACGCCTGCGTCGATGGGCACGAATCCCGGCGTCGGTACCTCGTTCGGTCCGGCGGCTGTATGGCGCGCGAGCGCCGCCGCGCGCAGGTATGTCTGGACACGCGCGCGAGTCGTATACCGGAGCACGAGCGTCATCGATCGCGGCGCGACATCGTCTAGCGGCACACCCGTGTCGGCGTCACGCCCGCGGGATGCGTCCGCCGTCACTTCCAACACGAGTCTATGCGGCAATGACGACTGTGCTTCGACCTCGACGCCACGCAGTTCGGCCGCTCCGCGGTTGCGGAACAGGAAGCTCGTGCCATCGGTCGTGTAGCGTTCGACGAGATTCGCGATGCGGTAGTCGTAATACGTGCCCGCCAAGTGCACTCGCGAGACTTCCCATCGTCCGCTGAGATCGAACTGCCGGCTCGTTTCAGGCCGCAGGTCGGGATTGCCCTGGATGAATCCGCGGCCATTCGGGCCGCGATAGAAGCGCTCCGTCAGTGTCGGGTCGCGGAACCCGCGAGCGATTTGCGCGGTAATCGTGGCGCCCGAGGCCACGCTGACGGTCGCGCCTGCCAGTCCTGCGACTGCGCCGTTGGTAATGTGGCGATCGCCGAGGAACCCTCCGAGATTCGTGTTGTGGACGGTGTCCCCGCGAAGACCACCCGTCAGCCTGATGCGAGGCCGCACCTGCGCGGTGGCTTGACCGAACACACCGAGGCCAGTCCGATGGGCGGACGCGATCGAGGGATTCGTGCTGATGGAGCTGACGGCGGCCGACGAGTTGTACGCGATGGTTCTGTCATCCGTTTCGAGGCCGTAGCGACCCTGCATGTCCGCGCCAGCCTGGACCCACACGGGTCCGAGATTGTGATCGCCGGTCATGCGCACCTGAGCATCGCGGTAAGAAGTGTCTGCCTCGCTCACGTTTCGCGGCTGACGCGGTGTGGCAACGCGATCCTGCCGGGTCCGTTCACGTACGACGCCAAAGAGGCCGTCAACATGGAGGTTCTGGAACCACCCCACCGATCTCGTTTCGTACGATGCGGTCAGCCGGTGCGAGTCCTCGTACGGAGTCGTCACGACGATGGCCGCCGTGTCGCTCCGCGGCCGCCCGATGTCGCGTCCGAGGCTCGTCTGCCAGCCCGCCGACCACGTATGTGCGCTGCCGCCGTGATCCCATACCGCCCTGAACCCGCCGTCGCGCCATGAGGAGTTCGGCACCGTTCCGGCCGGAGCGCGATAGTCGCCGAAATCCCGGATACGAGCCGAAACGAGAAGCGCGTCGGATCCGAAGCCCCGCGACAACTCGATCTCGCCGCGTCGTTCGGGAATCCCGGCGCCGGCCGTCCCCGACACACGAACGTCCAGCGGCGTCCGATACGGCGCGCGGCGCGTCTGCACGGCAATGACACCGCCGAAGGCGTCCGAGCCGTAGGCGACCGACGCAGGGCCGCGCGCGATCTCGACGCTGTCGATGTCGGCGGGATCGAGAAAGGATGCGTTCGGACCGGCGCGCCGCTCGGTGGTCACACGACCGCCGTCGACCAGGATCAGCGATCGCCCGCGACCCAGCCCTCGAATCGCCGGCACCGCCCCCTCACCACCGTCCGATATCGCGTTCACACCCGGCACGTTCTCGAGGGATTGCGTCAGCGTCGCCGGGTGCCGCATTTCGAGATCGGCACGCGGCAGCAGTGCGGTCGAGCCGTTCAGCGCCGTGTCGATTGTCGGCGCGACGCCGGAGATGTTCACCCCTTCGGTGACCGCCGCCTCCGCTGTGAGCAGCAAATCATTCTCTCGCGGCCATTCGTCCACTCGAATCGATCGGGCGACGCTCCCGTCAGGCAGGACGACGACGATGGTGACGGGCGGAAGCGGCGGAGGACCCGGCCACTCGAATCGACCCGCATCGTCGGTGCGGGCCATGCCGCGTTCCCCTACGATCATGACCCGCGCCCCGACAACCGCCGAGCGGGTCCTCGCATCAATGACTTTTCCGCCCCACGATCCCGGAGGTGCCTGCGATGCCTGCCAGCAGATCGCGACGAGAGCGACGATCGAGAAGCGCAGATTCACCTCTGTGCGGGAGCCGGCAGGAGTGCCACCTTCGCAAGCAGCGATCCCGCATCGATGCGAAGCGAGATCGTCGAGCCGGGCGGGCCGAGATGGCCGCTGCTCACTTCGCCGACGGTCTTGTGCAGCTGAAATGGCGTTTCGATCGACATCCCCGACGAAATCCAGTAATCGATCGGCACGTTCGCGGGAATCCGCACCTTGAGCATGCCGCCGGCCGCGGTAAACGAGAGATGCCGCGTGCCATTGCCGCCAAAGGCGCCCAGCGTCGCGTCGGTGTCGCCGGCCATCACATTCGTGCGGATGTCAGGAGACCCGCCATCGATGACGGCAATGTTGCCGCGGAAGACGCTGATGCTCACGTTTCCGGTGAGTGCGGTTGTCGTGACGTTCCCGGTTGCGGTGTCCGCCATCAGATCGACGCCGTCCGGGAGCTGGACTTCGAAATGAACGGCCGGCGAGTCCTTCTTCAGGCCCTCGAACCGGCGTCCCTTCCGCATCGGCAGGCACTCGTTCGGCTTTCTGGGATTGCCTGATTCATACACGCTGCAGATCGTGATCCCCTTCTCGTGCTTGACGAGCTGCACTCTCGGCTCCGCGCCGGGGGTCACGCGCTTCGCCGTGACGATGGTGGATGGGCCGCTCGAACGGCTGACCGTGATGCTCCCCACCCCGCCACGGAGCTCCAGGATGGCGGCCTTTGCGAGGGAGAGGGTGACCGGGCGATCGGTTGCGATGTCGTATCCCTCCTGCGCCGGGACGGTCGACACCACTGCGGGTGCGCCGAGGAGCGCCGAGGCTGCGACGAGAACGAAGTACGGCTGGATGGACACCTGGCTTTCCGCTGCGCAGTGTTTGATGCGGACGGATTGTGGCACGAAATCGGAGGAAGCCGTCGGCGTTTTTTGCCTCGGCCGGCGTTTATCATGTTGCATAATCAACATAATGAAGGCCGTGACGTCAGAACTAGCCGCTGCCCACGCGGCGTGCGCAGCAGGAACGCTGCGTCGCGCTTCGCGCTCGCTCACGCGTCTCTACGATGCGCACCTGGCGCGGGTGGGACTCACCACGATGCAGTTCTCGATTCTGCGCATGGTGCAGCGCCGCGCCGGTCGTATCGCGCTCGCTGACCTGGCGGACGACCTCGCGTTCGAACGGACGTCGCTTTATCGAGCGCTGAGACCGCTGCAGCGGGCAGGCCTCGTGTCCATTCGTCCCTGCGCCGATCGACGAGCCAGGGAGGCCGTGCTCACGAGCCGCGCGACACGGCGAATCGCGGCGGCCATGCCGCACTGGGCGGCGGCGCAGCGTCTCGTGCTGAGCCGCCTCGGCGCCGCCGAATGGTCGGACCTCGCTGGACGCATCGGCCATCTCACGTCCATCGCTCGGCAGCCAGACTCCGAATGACATTCACCGTCGTGCGACGTCTGCTGCTCATGTCGATCGTTGCAGGCGTCACATATGTATTGATGCGCCAGTTGCGAAAGCCGGCGGGATGGCACGGGCGGCGGCTCGCACGCACGATGAATCTCGGCCACTCCGCGCTGACGACGTGGGGCCTTCAGTGGGTGACCATCGATCCGCGTTCGGTCGCGCTCGACGTCGGCTGCGGCGGCGGTGAGACGATTCGCAAGATCGCCGCGAAGGCGACCGACGGACGCGTCGAAGGCGTTGATTATTCGACGGCGAGCGTTGCCGTCTCGCGGCAGACGAACGCGGAGGCCATCGCTGCGGGACGCGTCGACGTGCAGATGGCGTCGGTGTCGCGCCTCCCGTTCGACGACGGCACCTTCGACCTCGTCACGGCAGTGGAAACCCACTATTACTGGCCCGATATCGCGGACGATTTCCGGGAGGTCCTGCGAGTGGTGAAACCGGGAGGCCGGTTTGCGATAATCGCCGAAACCTACCGGGGAAGCCGTCTCGACTGGCTCCATCGGCCAGTCATGCGCGGCGTTCTTCGCGCGAACTACCTGTCGCTCGACCAGCATCGCGCGGCGCTGGCCGCCGCGGGCTTCGTGGATGTCGACGTTCACGCGCAGCCGGCGCGGGGGTGGATGTGCGCCGTTGCGACCCGGCCCCGCTGAATCCCTCCCGAACCGCCAATCCGGAACCGCCGATCCCTTGACGCCGTTATCGCTGGTGGCCTGGTGGTTCAGCAATTAGCGCTAGTATGCGCGCAGGAGGATGAGATGAATAACCTGGTGAAAATCGGGTGTACGACAATTCTGGCAGGTGGATTGGCCATGCTGACGTTTCAGGTTGGTCACGCGCAGACGAGCGCCCGCAGGTACGTGTACTCGAAAGATCCGTCCGCGAAGGGGCTGCCTTTCAGCGAAGCGGTTCTCACGGGAGACACACTCTACGTCGCAGGACACATCGGCGTTGACCCCAAGACCGGCCAGGCGCCTGCGGACATCGACCAGGAGCTGAAGCTGCTCTTCGACGGAGTTCGCGCGGACATGGCGGAAGCGAGTTACACGATGGACGATCTGGTCAGCGTGCGCGTTTTCTGTACCGACCTCGCACTCTACGGAAAGTTCAACACGGCCTACAGAGCCCAGTTCGGCAAGGACGTGCCGGCGCGATCGTTCATCGGCGTGGCGTCGCTGCTGCGGAATGGGCACTTCGAGATCGAAGGCGTAGCCGTCAAAGGCAGGAGCTGATTCGAGCGGCATCCCGCGCTGAAACTGCTGCCTACGTCACCTTCGTGGGTTTCACGTCGATCGTGTGCGGATGGTCGTCGCCGTCCGCCGCGTCGAACCGCTGCCTCTTGCGCAACGCGACGACGAGCGCGACGCAGCCGGTCCACGTCGGCAGGACGTCGACCAGCGGCACGAACTCGAGAACGAAGGAGGGGAGCAGCAGGGGATGGAAGCCGAGCAGCTTCGTCGTCGCCGCCAGCGCGACGACGTCGAGGATTTCGTCGGCAAAGGCCCAGCCGACCGGACCGAGCGCGAACTGGAGGACGTCGGTCGCAATCGCGACCCCGTAAGCAGCACGAATCCGCGGACTCGTGAGTACCAGCCCGTTGCTCGTTGTTGCACCGATGAGCCGGCGACGCCAGTCGCGCCAGTCCATGGGATCCAGTGTACGGCCGTTCTCGCGCGCGAGCCACCTCGAGACGGAAAGAATGAGCGTGCCTGCAATTCGAATCTTTTGACCCGCCGTCACCTTTCTCGGTTTCCCGCGTCACAGCCGAACCGCCGCGGCGGAAGGTTCAGAAATGCGCACAGGCGGCACGATCTCCTCGGCGAAGACGTCCTCCGCGGGATCCACCTTCAGCCACAGCCATGCCCCCAGGCACAGCGAAGCCACCATAGGAATGAAGGGCGCGCTGTAGTTGCCGAAATAGCCGACGAGATATCCGAACGCGATCGACGAGACGGCTGAAGCCAGATTCGAGGCCGTGTTCATGAATCCGAAAACAGCTCCGGCATGCTTGCGCCCGATGTCGAGCGTGACGGCACAGAGGTTCGGCTGTTGGGCGAGGATCCCGGCATACGAGAGCGACAGAAAGATCAGCGCCCACGCTCCGTTCGTGGTGACGATCGTTGCGACCATGAAGATCGCCGCCGCGCTCAGTCCGGCCACGCCAAGCGTGCGACGTCCCGTCCGCAACCCGAAGCGGCGAACCAACGAGTCGCTGACGAGACCGCCGAGACCATTTGCGCAGGCGCCGACGGCATACGGCAGCGACGACAGGACCAGCGCGGCTTCCGTGTATCCGCGGCCCCTGACGAGATACGTCTGCAGCCAGGATTGAAAGAACCCGATGACGTAGACATACGATGCGCCGATGGCGGCGACTTGCCAGAGCGTCCGGCTGCGAAGAGCGACCCCCCAGGGCATGCTGTGACTGGCGCGCGTCTCCCGTCCGATTTCCTCCATCTCCGCCGCCGTCACCCCGGGCTTTTCCGCTGGCGAATCGCGGAACCATGCGAACCACAGCCCGGCCCACAGCACTCCCAGCGACCCGAACACGAAGAAGGAGGTGCGCCACCCGTAACGAATCTGGATCGGGACGACGAACAACGGTGAGACGGCCGCCCCGATCTGCGCCGTCATCCAGACGACGCCCCACGCGCGCGCACGATGTTGCGCCGGAATCCACCGCGCGATCACGGTGGAGGCGTTGGGGTACGCGCCGGCCTCGCCCATGCCGAAACAGCAGCGGACCACGAGCAGCACGGCGTAGTTCGAAACCGTGCCCGTCAGTGATGTGAAGGCCGACCACCACAACACGATCCTGGTCAGCACCTTTCGGGGACCGATGCGATCTCCCAGGAGGCCGCTGGGGATCTCGAAGGCACTGTACGAGAGGAAGAACACGCTCGTGACCCAGCCCCACGCCTCGGGGCTGATGTGCAGGCTGTCCTGCATTCGCGGGCCCGCCACTGCGATGCACACTCGATCCACGTACGTGATGATCGAGAGGAGGGACAGCATCCCGAGAACCCGGTGTTGATACTTCATTCGGGCCGGGTCATCTTCTCACAGGCTTCAGGGCTTCAGTCCGCCCTCCTGTTCGCGCAGCGCGCGGCAGGCGGGCCGACTTGTCTGTCCACCAACTCCCTCAAAGTCCGCCCGCATCTCGAATGTCTTGTAGGATCGACGAGCTCTGCTGGCCGCGCATCCGAGAGAGGAAGAAAGCCCCGCCGCCGCAGCGGTTGAGGCCCATAATGGATTCGACCGATGACCCGAACGGCATCGCTCGGCATACCGGCGATCGCGGCAGCCTTCATCGGGTACTGGGTCCTGCTCGTTTATTGCGACGTCTCGAAGCCATCGACGCTCGGTGTACTTCTGAGCTTCGACTCCGGCCGCGCCGTCGTCGTGGACGTGGTGCCCGATACGCCCGCTCAACGGGCGGGTCTTCGCGCCGGTGACCGCATTCTGGCCGTCGACGGTTATCCAATCGGTGCACGTCTCGACTGGGTGACCGTCACCGCGAACGTAGAGATCGGTCGAGCGCTCCAGTTGACGGTCCAGCGGCGGGGCGCAGTCGGAACGACCGATCTCACGCCCGGTGCCGCATCCTGGCAATCCTGGCGATCGCGGCACGGGCCAGAGCTGCTCGCGGCACGCGCGATACAGTTCGTCACCCTGCTGCTTGCCATCGTGATCGCGGCGAAACGGACGCGTGATGCGCATGCGCTCGTTGGCGCGGCCTTCCTCGCCACAGTCGGCGTGTTCTCGCTGACGCTGCCGGAACGGTTCGCGTCGGTATGGCGGGCGCTGCCACACGTCGTCGGTCTCCTGCTGTGGATTCCATACCTCAGTAGCGTGGCGATCGCGGCATGGGGATTCTCGTTCTTCGCGAATTTTCCTCGTCGCCGCTTCCGTACGCCATTCGCCTGGTGCGTGGTGTGGGCGCCGATCGTTCCCGGCCTCATCGGGCAGGGTATTTTCGGCTACTACACGGTCGTGCTCGGACGGCCGGCTCCGGAGTGGCCGTGGGTTCAGAGCCTGCTCTGGGCCGGCGTCGCATACGTCGTCGGTGCAGTCGCGGCGCTCGCGATGAATTTTCGACGCCTCACCGATGTCAACGAGCGGCGGCGGGTGCGAGTCGTGATGATCGGTTCGCTTGTCGGCGTCGTAGCCGGAACGCCTGTCGTCGTGTCGTACTGGCAGGGCGCGTCGCACGACTTCGACCAGTCGTTTCTCGCGTCGCCGCTCGCGATGGCCGGCACCTTTCTCTTCCTCGCCGTTCCCTTCTCGTTCGCGTACGCGATCCTTCGTCACCGGCTGTTCGACATTCGCGTCATCATCCGCCAGGGCCTGCGATATGCGCTGGCGCGACGAGCCCTTCTTGCGTTGATTCCCGCGTTGTCGGTCGTCCTCGCGATTGACCTGCTCGCCCACGGCGACAAGCCGGTCACCCACATCCTCCAGAACCGTCTCTGGGTGTACTTTACGGCCGCTGGCGTCGCACTGGTGGCGCGCACCCATCGCGAGAGCTGGTTGGAAGCGCTCGATCGGCGGTTCTTCCGCGATCGGTACAACGCACAGCGACTCCTGCGGCAGGTCGCGCAGGATGTCCGTCAGAGCACGAGTCTCGTTCTGGTGGGACCGACGGTCGTGTGGCGCATCGAACAGGCGCTTCACAGCACGCTCGTCGCGCTGCTCGTGCGGGACGACGACGAGGGTAGCTATCGTGTCGCGGCTGCGTCGCCCCCTGGCATCGCGGCTCAATCGTGGGCTGCGGAGAACAAGATCCTCGCGCTCGCGCGACTCCTCGGCAAGCCGCTGGACATCGCCGGATCGAAGCTTGGATGGCTGGAGAGAACGATGCCGGTCGACGACATCCGCTGCGTTCAGGCGGCCGGTGTCGAGCTGATCGTACCCGTTCGATCGGAGCCCGGCTCTGCTGTCTTTTTCGTTCTGGGACCGAAGCGATCCGAGGAGCCCTACACCGACGATGACGGCGAGCTCCTGATGGCGATTGCCGAGAACGTAGCCATGCGGCTGCCGGCAGTCGATGTAGCAGATGATTCGAGACGCGCCGACGCCGGCTTCGAAGAATGCCCTGTCTGCGGCTGCTGCTACGATGCCGGAACCGGTCGGTGCCGTACGGAAGGCGCCGCGCTCGTTGCCGTGACGGCGCCGCGCCTGCTCGCCGGCCGTTATCGACTCGAGCAGCGCCGCGGTCGCGGGGGCATGGGAACCGTATACGTCGCGCTCGATACGTCGCTCGATCGACGCGTCGCGGCCAAGCTCGTGCGCCAGGATCTCGTCGGGCTGCCGGGAGCTGCCGAGCGCTTCCAACGCGAAGCGCGCGCGGCGGCCGCGTTTTCCCATCCCAACGTGGTCACCGTCCACGATTTCGGCGTCGCCGGCGACCACGCCTTTCTGGTGATGGAACTGCTCGACGGCGGCACGCTGCGCGATGCCTTGCGAAGCGGAGAGCAGATGGCCTGCGGGCGCGCGGTGGCAATCGTGCGGGATGTTGCCGCCGCCGTGGACGCCGCACACCGCCGGCAGATCGTGCATGGCGATTTGAAGCCGGAGAACATCTCGCTCGTCTCACACGGATCGCGCGAGGCGGCAAAGGTGCTGGATTTCGGCCTCGCGAAATTTCTCGCGGCGGACGCGAACGGTCTGCTCGCCACCAACCGCACGGGCGGCGCGCTGCTTGGGACCCTGTTGTACATGGCGCCGGAACAGCTGCGCGGCGAAGATCCACATCCGAGCTGGGATTTGTGGGCGCTCGCCGTTATCGCGTTCGAAATGCTCAACGGGGCGCATCCGTTCGCGACGGTCGGCGCCTTCGACGCCCTGGAGCCGACAATGGACGCGCGATTGACAAACCCCACGAGACTACGCCGGCAGTTTTTCGCTGCCGCTCTGGCGGTGGATCGGGCCGCACGGCCCGAGTCGGCAGCGGCTCTGCTCGCGAACCTGGAGCGGAGCCTGCGTGGCTGAGGAGGGCTTTTCGCATCGGCGGGCTGGCCGATTCATGACGACCCGGTGGAGCCTCGTCCTTGCGGCCGGCGAACAACCGAATGATCGGTCGGCGGATGCGCTGGCCCGTCTCTGTGAGATGTACTGGTATCCCGTCTACGCCTTCATTCGCCGTCAAGGGTGCTCCCCGGACGACAGTGCCGATCTCACCCAGGAATTCTTCGCGCGGGTACTCGAGAAGCATTATTTTCGCGCCGCCGACCCCGCCCGCGGGCGATTTCGCGCCTTTCTGTGCGCGTCGATCCGGCACTTCCTCTCGAACGAGCGCGATCGCTCGCGAGCGCTCAAACGCGGCGGTCCCCAGCCGCCGATCCCGCTCGACGTGCAAACCGCGGAGAGGAGCTATCAGCTCGAGCCGCGCGACGACCTCACGCCCGAGAAGCTGTTCGACCGCCGCTGGGCCCTCGTCCTGCTCGACCGTGTGCTCTCGCGCCTCCGTGACGAACAGGTAACGGCAGGCAAGGGCGCGCTGTTCGATCAGTTGAAGGGATTTCTCATCGGCGACGGCGTCGCGCTGACGTATTTCGACGTTGCGAAGACAATGGGTACGACGGAGGGCGCCATCAAGGTCGCCGTGCACCGGCTGCGCCACCAGTTCCGCGACGCGCTGGTGGACGAGATCGCGGAGACTGTCTCCGGCCCGGAAGAGATCGATGCGGAGATCGCACACCTCCTGACAGCCGTCAGCGTGTAACCTTCGAGCCGGGATCCGTCACAGTACCAAGAGCACATGGAGCTACGCGGCTTCGATCGCGTAGCGAAGAATTGCCGAACGTGACCACCTCCGAAGCAGCGCGGTGCCCGCGATGCGGTGCGCCGCGCGCCGGGCGGGAATTACCGCTCGATCTCTGCCCGGCGTGCCTGCTGGCGGGCGCACTCTCTGCGGATGACGAGCCGTGCCCGTATCAAGTGATGACGCCGATCGATGACGACTCGAATGGTGTCACTTATCTGGCGCAGGCACTCTCGGGAGCGCGCACGCTGGTCGCGCTCAAAATCTGTCATCCCCGCGAAGATGCTGAAACCGTGCTGTCGCGCTACGGCCGATGGCAACCGGCGCTCGCCGAAATGCAGCATCCAAGTGCTGGCAAGCTGCTCGATGTCGGCCTGACCGCGGAGGGCAGGCTGTATGTCGCGACAGCGTATGTGCCTGGCCGGCCGCTGACCGCACTTGCTTCGCGCGTGCTGAGCATGTCCGACCGCCTCGAACTCGCCCACCAGATCACAGGGGCGGTCGCCGCCGCGCACGCGGCGGGAGTCGTTCATTTGAAACTCAGCTCTTCCAAGGTGAAGATCTCGACGGCAAACGGTGCTCGCGCGATCGTCCTTGGTTTTGGAGCGGCCCTCGTGGTCGACGGCATGGATGGACCGCCCGATCTGGACAAGCTCGCCCTGGCACGCATCATCCAGGAGCTCGGCATCGAGCGGTAGTGCCCGCAGTTCTCGACTGTAACCTCCCGACGCCGTTCCTTCATCTCCTGATACCGGCCGACCGACGGCCGTTCCAATCAGGAGGTCGACGTGAGGAACGCTCTCAGACTGATGCTCGCCGCGGCGCTGTCCCTGGTCGCCGTCCCGTCCGCGCACGCTCAAGAAGAACGCACCGCGACACCCGCTGACCATCTCCAGGTCATCTCGGCGAGTCCCATCCTGTGGATGGCCAAGTGGTTCAACGCCGACTACGAGCGAAGGATCACTTCGACCGTGACGTGGGGAGTCTCGGGATCGTACCTGCCAGTCGGCGACTTCGACTACGGCCGCGCCAGCGTGCTCGTCCGGTTCTACCCGCAGCGTGCCGCGCTCACTGGTTTCTATCTCGGGGGCCAGTCTGGCGTCTATCGGATCGCTGACGCGACCGAGCACGAGATCGTCTATGGGGCCGGTATGGACATCGGCTACGCATGGCAACTCGGGCCAAAACGGAATGTCGCCGTGAGCCTTGGCTTTGGCATGTCGCGGCTATTCGGGGGCGGTCTCGACGCCTCCGTTGTCGTTCCAAACGCCCGTCTCGCGAACGTTGGAATCGCTTTCTAAACCTTGCATATCTCGAAAGAGGGTGAACTGATGAACGTCCTTGCACACAAGTGGCTGTCCGGCACAGTCCTGACCATCGGGAGTCTCGCCGCGTCTGCGGTAGCGCGCGCGCAGCCGCCCGCGATTAACGCCGACGACGCCGTACGGTATCTGGCGCTCGGCGACAGCATCGCCGCCGGATACAAGGTCGCGCCGGTCACTCAGGCTTACCCATACCTGCTGTACCAGGATGGAGCCTTCGACCAGATCACCTCTACGTTGTTCTGCAACGCGGCCGTTCCAGGCGCGACGAGCACGGACGTGCTCGTCCACCAGGTGCCGCAGGCGCTCATCCCCTTCGCCGAGGGAGGATTCCATCCAGACAACATCACGTTGACCGTTGGAGGCAACGATCTGCTGGCGATCCTGAAATTCGCCGCCACTCATCAGGATCAGGCGGAGATCGTCCAGTTCGCCAACCAGGTGCTCGTCGCATACGGCCAGAACCTCGGCGCGATTCTCGTTCGCATGCGCAGCGGCTTGCCGAACGCAAAAATCTTCGTGGCCAATCAATATACGGTGCCGGAGATTGAGGCCGTTCTGCCGCTGACGGGTCAGATCATCGGCGCGTTCAACAATGTCCTGGCGCAGGTCGCCGGCCAGTTCCCGACCAACGTCTACGTTGTCGACATCTACCACGCATTCCTCGGCCGAAAGGGTCTGCTCCTGGTCGAGCGGCACGGCGCGTCACCCATCGAAACGCACCTGACGACCACCGGGCACCGTGTGATGGAGCAGGCGTTCGCGGATGTCATCTCGCAGCACAAGTAACAGGGGCTGAAATCAGCAGCGAGGTCTCGTGATGCGGCTCAAGGGATACGGCCTTCTCGTAGTTCCGCTCGCAGCCGTCCTGACCGGCGGCTGCGCGATCAAGCGCCTCGCGATCAGCAGCGTGGCGAATACCCTGTCAGCCAGCGGCGACACGTTCGCCTCGGACGACGACCCTGAGCTCATTCGCGACGCGGCGCCATTTGCGCTGAAGACGTACGAGCTGCTGCTGGCTTCGACCCCCAAACATCCGGGGCTGCTCCTCGCGTCGTGCAGCGGGTTCACGCAGTACGCCTATGCGTTCGTGCAGACCGACGTCGACCTGCTCGGACCCGATGACGTCGAGAAGGCTGCCGCGCTGCGCGGGCGTGCCCTGAGGCTGTATCTGAGAGGTCGTGATTACTGCATGCGGGCGCTGGAGCTGCGACATCGCGGCATCGGCACGCAACTCATGGTGGCGCCCGACGCGGCGGTCGCCTCGGCAACGGCCGCCGACGTGCCTTTGCTCTACTGGGCGGCTGCAGCGTGGGGAGCCGCCATCTCGATCGGTCTCGATCGTCCGGAGCTCGTGGCCGACTTCCCAGCGGTTCGAGCGCTGATGGGCCGCGCGCTCGCGCTCGATGAAGGGTACGCGCACGGCGCCCTCCACGAGCTGATGATTACGATCGACAGCGTTCCCGAGGCGATGGGCGGGTCCGTCGAGCGCGCGCGCGCTCACTTCGAACGCGCGGTGGCGCTGCAGGGAGGCCTTTCTGCGGGCCCTTACGTCGCGCTCGCGTTGGGCGTGGCCGTGCCAGGCCAGGATCGGCCCGAATTCGAGCGCCTGCTCCATCTGGCCCTGGCCATCGACCCTGAACGTGATCGCAGCAACCGACTCGCCAACCTCATCACACAACGGCGAGCACGGCGGCTCCTCGAGAAGGCGGACGAGCTGTTTTCCGCTGCGGCGGATGCGCGGCTCCGGCGCGAGCCGGTCTTGAGCTTCCCGGCGTGGGCCTTCGCTGCCTCCGCCCATCGGACGACCCAGTTTCCAGAGGAGCAATGACCATGCACAGTTCGCGAATGCTTTCAGCTGTTGCGATCGGCTGCGCGATGGCCAGTCTGCCGCTGGCGGCTGCGCCACTCACAGTGAAGCTGGCCACTTTTGCGCCCGCCAATTCGACCTGGCACAAGGCCTTGATGGAAATGGGCGCCGCGTGGGGACGCCTGACCGAGGGACGGATAAAGCTCACGGTCTATCCCGGCGGCACGCAGGGCAGTGAGGCGGTCACGGTGAAGCTGATGCGGCCAGGTGTCGGCCAACTGCAAGCGGCCCTTCTCATGCTCCCTGGCCTGTCCGAGATCGACTCGGCGGTCGACGTGTTCGGCATTCCGTTCTTCTTCGAATCCGACGAGGAGTTGTGGCACGTCGTCGACAAGCTGTCGCCGGTGCTCGCACAACGACTCGAGTCGAAGGGGTTTCACGTCCTCAACTGGGGCCATGGCGGCTGGGTACAGCTTTTTTCAAAGCGCCGTATCGCGACGCTCAACGATCTCAAGCAGGCGAAGCTGTTCACGACCGAAGGCAACGATCGCATGGTCCAGTGGTACAAGGCGAACGGCTTCCAGCCCGTGGCGCTGTCGGCGAACGACATCCCGGCGCAGCTCAAGATTCGCACCGGGATGATCGACACCGCGCCCAGCCCTCCGTATGGAGCGCTGGTGTTGCAGTTCTTTCGCGACGCGCCCTACATGCTGGACATCCGAGTGGCCCCGTTGCTCGGCGCGACAGTCATCACGACGGAGGCCTGGAACAAGATCGCCGACAGCGATCGGGCGAAGATGCACGACGCGGCACGCGCCATGGAGCAGCGGCTGCGAGCCGACGTCACCACCCTCGACGCCTCTTCCATCGTCGAAATGCAGAAGCGGGGACTGACGGTGACGAAAGTGGAAGGGGCTGCGCTTGCGGAGTTCCGCAGCGCCGCCGAGAAGCTGGCACCGACAATGCGCGGGTCCATGGTCCCGTCCGACATCTACGACCTGGCGCTGCGAGAGCGGAACGCCTTCCGGCAGGCCAGAGGTGCCTCCCGCTGAACCGCGTCGTCCGACAGATCGAAGACGGCGCGGCGACCATCGCTCTTGGTGCGGTCGTGGTTCTGCCGCTCGCGGAAATCGTTGTCCGCCGGGCATTCGGCAGGGGCATTCCTGGATCCGCCCCGTTCACCCAGCATTTGACCATGTGGGTCGGCATGCTCGGATCCATGCTCGCCGCACGGGACGGCCGGTTGCTCTCGCTGGCGACTGCCACGTTTCTGCCCGAGGGACGGGTCCGCACTGTCGCGTCCATTCTTGCGGCAATTGTCGGCGCAGCGGTTTCGACGCTGCTGGCGACCGGCGGGGTCGCCCTGGTTCGATCGGAGCGGCTCTCTGAAACCGTGATCGCCGTCGGCGTGCCCGTCTGGGTGGCGCAACTGGTGCTCCCGCTGGCGTTCGGAGCGATCGCCGTCCGCCTCGTCTGGCGATCGTCGAACACGTGGCCGGGCCGCACCATCGCAGCGATGGGTATCGCGGTCGGCCTTTGGCTGGCCGCAGCGCCTGGGCTCCTCGAAGGACGGCCGGTATGGCCTGGACTGGTCGTACTGGTGATCGCGGCAACACTCGGTGCACCGATCTTCGTACTTCTCGGCGGTGCCGCCGTGTTGCTGTTTCTGGTCGAAGGCACTCGGCCGATCGTGCCTGTGATTGCCGCCTACGCGCAGCTCACGTCGGTGACCCTGGCGGCCATTCCGCTCTTCACGCTCGCCGGATTTCTCTTCGCGGAAGGCCGCTCATCCGAACGTCTGCTTGGACTGTTTCGATCGCTGTTCGGCTGGATTCCAGGCGGCACTCCCGTGATCGCGGCCGCGCTGTGTGCATTCTTCACGGCCTTCACCGGCGGATCCGGAGTGACGATCCTCGCGCTAGGGGGCTTGTTGCTCCCGGCGCTTCTCGCGGATGGCTATCGGGACCGATTCTCGCTCGGACTCATCACGGCAGCCGGATCTCTCGGTCTCCTGTTTCCGCCGGCGCTTCCGCTGATCCTGTACGGCATCGTCGCGAACGTCGCTATCGAGGATCTATTCGTTGCGGGGCTCGTACCAGGCCTGCTGATGCTCGGACTGATGGCGGCGCTCGGCGTGCGGGAAGGCCTGGTGACCGGCGCGGGCCGGACACCTTTCCGATGGGCGGACGCCGGCGCCGCACTCTGGGTTGCGAAATGGGAGTTGCTGCTGCCGATCGTGATCCTCGGCTCGCTGCTGGGCGGTCTCGCGACGGTCGTGGAGTCGGCCGCGCTCGCCGCGCTCTACGCGTTTGTCGTGCAGCGGTTCATACACCGCGATCTCGCCAATGTAAAAGCGATCATGCGATCAGTTGGCGACTGCACAGCCCTTGTGGGAGGTGTGCTGATCATCCTCGCCGTCGCTGTCGGTCTGACAAACTACATGGTCGATGCGCAGGTCCCCGATCGAATGGTCGCGTGGGCCGAAGGCCACATTCATTCGCCTTTCCTGTTTCTTCTGACGCTGAACGGAGTCCTGCTGATCGTCGGCTGCCTGATGGACATCTTCTCGGCCATCGTCGTCGTCGTTCCGCTGATCGTCCCCATCGCCGCTGTCTTCGACGTGGCTCCGGTGCACCTCGGGATTATTTTCATCGCAAACCTGGAACTCGGGTACCTGACGCCGCCGGTCGGCCTGAACCTGTTTCTCTCCGCGTACCGTTTTCAGCGGCCAGTCATGCAGGTGGCGCGTGCGGTGCTCCCGATGCTCCTGATTCTCGGGGTCGGCGTGCTCCTCATCACCTACTTCCCGTGGATGACGATGGGCGTGCTGCGTCTGTTTCGCGGCGGCCTGCCCTGAGCTGCGGCATCCCCGCCTTCAACTTCTCGTTGACTGGCCGGCGGACGATTTGCCATCAGCTGCCTTACACTTGACCAGCACCGCGCGCCGGGAGAATGGCGCTGGATGTCGCACATGAGCGTTCAAGCCGGACAGGCTGTGACCATCGCCGTGACCATGGCGCTCCTCGCGGTGCCGGCGCGAGCCCAGGCACCGACCGCGAAGGGACGGACCGGCTTGACGCTCGATCCCCTGACCACGAAGTGGACGGGCGATTTCGATGGCATGATCGAGCGCCGTCTGATTCGCATTCTCACGGTCTACAGCAAGACGCTCTATTTCATCGACAACGGCACGCCGCGCGGCACTGCCTACGATCAAGGCAAGCTGCTGGAAGACGCGATCAACAAGAGCGCGGCGACCGGTCTTCTCAAAATCAACGTTCAATTCGTGCCGATGTCGCGGGACGAATTGATTCCCGCACTCCTCGACGGCCGCGGCGACATCATCATGGCCGACATGACGGTGACGCCCGAGCGGATCCGGCAGATCACCTTCACGGAACCGTGGATCGCCGGCGTCGACGAAATCGTCGTGACCAGTCCCGACGGTCCCGCCATCGACACGCTCGACGACCTGTCGGGCAAAGAAGTGTTCGTCCGCCAGTCGAGCAGCTATTTCCAGAGCCTCGTCCGGCTCAACGATCGCCTGACGCAGGAGGGGAAGCCCCCGGTATCGATCGTGCCCGCGCCCGAGGAACTCGAGGACGAGGACCTGCTGGAGATGGCCAATGCCGGCCTCGTGAAAGTGCTCGTCGTCGATAACCACAAGGCCTGGTTCTGGCAGCGTGTCTGGCCGAACCTGAAGCTGCATCCCTCTGTCGCGCTCCGGACGAACGGCGAGATTGCGTGGGCGATCCGGCCGGACAGCCCGGACCTGCTGCGTGCGCTCAACGGGTTCCTCACGGAAAACGGGCGGAATTCGTTGAACGCCCGGATGATTTTCCGGCGCTACCTGCTGAACACGCAGTATGTGAAAGGCTCGCAGCGCGCAGGCGACCGCTTTCGCGCCGTTGTCGCCATGTTCCGCAAGTACGGACAGCAGTACAACATGGACTGGATGCTGATGGCGGCGCAGGGCTATCAGGAGTCGCGGCTCGATCAGCGCGCGCGCAGCCACGTCGGCGCCATCGGCGTCATGCAGGTGATGCCCGCCACGGGCCGCGAGCTGGGCGTCGGCGACATCACCAAGATCGACGCGAACATTCACGCCGGGGTGAAGTTCGTCCGGCAGATGATCGATCGGTATTACGCCAACGAACCGATGACGGATCTCGACAAGGGGCTGTTCGCGTTCGCGTCCTACAACGCCGGCCCTGGACGGATCCGCCAGCTCCGCCGCGAAGCCGCGGCGCGCGGGCTCGACCCGAACGTCTGGTTCAACAACGTCGAGCGCGAGACGTCGGAGCGCATCGGCCGCGAGACGGTCACCTACGTCAGCAACATCTACAAGTACTACGTTGCCTACCTCCTCGTGCAGGGAGAGTACCTGAAGCGGCGCGGATTGAAGGCGCGCTAGCTACCTGACGATCGCTGCCGCCGCGAGGAACTTCGCCTGCGGACTGTCTCGGGCCGGCAGCGGCAAGTCGCGGCGGGCGCAGCCCGACGCCACGGCGCTCGTCAGGAACTGCCGGCATGTTCGGCGCGAAAGGCTGTAGATTTATCCAGCCACCACCAAGACATGACGCGCGCCCCTGGGACCCGCCTCGGCCCATACGATCTTCAAACGCCGTTAGGCGCGGGCGGGATGGGCGAAGTGTACCGGGCGAGGGACCGCAAGCTCGATCGCGACGTCGCGATCAAGATTCTGCCCGAATCGGTCGCCGCCGATCCGCAGGCGCTCGCCCGCTTCGAGGCGGAGGCGAAGGCCGTCGCGGCGCTGTCGCACCCGAACATCCTCGCGATCTTCGACTACGGATCCGATTGCGGCGTCTCGTATGCGGTGACCGAGCTCCTCGAAGGGGAGACGCTGCGACGCAAGCTCGACGCCGGTCCGCTCGCTCCAGCCCACGCCGTCGACTACGCGCTGCAGATCGCCAGGGGTCTCGCTGCCGCTCACGCGAGAGGCGTGGTGCATCGCGATCTGAAGCCGGAGAACGTGTTCGTCACCAACGAAGATCACGTCAAGATCCTCGACTTCGGACTCGCGAAAAGGATTGAGCCCGCGGCGAACGCCGGCGAGACCGGTGCATCGACGATATCGGCGCTGACGCAAGCGGGCACCGTCATGGGCACGATCGGGTACATGTCGCCCGAACAGGTGCGGGGACTGCCAGTCGATCAACGGTCCGACATTTTCGCGTTCGGGGCGCTGTTGTACGAGCTGTTGACCGCGAGGAGAGCGTTCAACGGCGCGACGGCAAGCGACACCATGGCCGCGATTCTTCTTCAGGAGCCGGCGCCTGTGTCCGAAGCGGGCCGGACCCTTCCGACGGCACTCGATGGCGTCGTGCGCAGGTGCCTGGAGAAGGACGCTGAGAAGCGGTTCCAGTCGGCAGGAGACGTCGTGTTCGCGCTGTCGGAGGCGTCGCATCTTTCGACGTCTGCGCCCGGCGAGCCGTCGGTCGCAGGAAGCACTTCCCCCGCGTTCTCCATCTCTCCGAAGCTGGCGATTGCCGTGGCCGCGCTCGTCGCTCTCACGGCCGCCGGATTCTTCGTCGCGCGGCGGGTCCACCCTGCGCCGGCGGAACCGGCGGCGATCAAGCGAATAGCCGTCCTGCCGTTCGAGAATCTGAGTGGTCCGGACGATGAATACTTCGCTGACGGGATCGCGGACGAGGTCCGCGGCAAGCTGACGTCGATTGGCGGCCTCGAGGTCATCGCCAGGGTGAGTTCCGTCGCATACAAGAAGACGAACAAGACGCCGAAGCAGATTGCCGCAGAACTGCACACGCCGTATCTGCTCACAGGAACCGTTCGATCGGAGAACACCGCGGAGGGCCGCCGCGTCCACGTCACGCCGGAGCTCGTGGACGTCAGAGAGCCAGACGCGCCGACTGAGCTCTGGCAGCAAGCCTTCGACGCGCCGCTCACGGACGTCTTTCAGGTCCAGTCGGACATCGCGACGAGAGTCGCGCAGGCATTGGGCCGGGCGATTGGCGCGACCGAACAAACACGGCTGTCGGAACGGCCGACACAGAACCTTGCCGCGTACGACGCATTCCTCAAGGGACGTGCGGCACAACGCGAGGGCAGGACCACTGATCCGGGAAGCCTGCGCAGATCCCTTGGGTTCTACGAGCAGGCGGTGGCCCTCGACCCCGGTTTCGCGCAGGCGTGGGGGGAGTTGTCACGGGCGGCGACATCTCTCTACGCCAACGGCGTGCCCACATCCGCGCTCGCGACGGAGGCCAGGCAGGCCGGTGAAAAGGCCCTCGCGCTCGCGT
>DATJIW010000106.1:0-42554 GCA_035492775.1 Vicinamibacterales bacterium | reverse complement strand
CCTGACATCATTCGACTGGACGATCGTTCTCATCTCGATCGTCGGATCCTTCCTCCCGGCGCTGTGGATGGCGCGGCGCGCCGGGCGGAACACGGCGGAGTTCTTCACCTCCGGCCGTGCGGCGCCGTGGTGGCTCATCGGCGTCTCGATGGTCGCCACGACGTTCAGCACCGACACACCGAATCTCGTCACGAACCTCGTCCGCGAAGGCGGCATCGCCGCGAACTGGGTCTGGTGGGCCTTCCTGCTCACCGGCATGACGACCGTGTTCTTCTACGCGCGGTTGTGGCGCCGCATCGGGGTCCTCACCGACCTCGAGTTCTACGAGCTGCGCTATTCCGGAGCGCCGGCGCGTTGGGTCCGGGGATTCCGCGCGGTTTACCTTGGACTCTTCTTCAACATCGTGATCATGGCGGCGGTGAACCTGGCGGCGGCCAAGATCGCCAACGTACTGCTCGGCTGGCCGATGGCGCGAACGCTCCTCACATGCAGCCTGCTCAACGTCGCGTTCGCAGCGACGTCCGGTCTATGGGGTGTACTCGTTACCGACTTCATACAGTTCGGAATTGCGATGACCGGCTCGTTCGCCGCGGCGTATTATGCGGTCGGCCGGCCGGAAGTCGGCGGCCTTCACGGATTGATCGAGAAGACCAGTCCGTCCGTGATGCGGATGGTGCCCGACCTCGGTAACTGGAACGTCGTGCTGCCGATTTTCGTGGTGCCGCTCGCTGTCCAGTGGTGGGCGACGTGGTATCCCGGCGCCGAGCCCGGAGGCGGCAGCTACATCGCCCAGCGGATGCTGGCCGCGCGGACGGAGCGCGACGCGTTGACGGGGACGCTCTTCTTCAACGTCGCCCATTACGCGCTGCGGCCGTGGCCCTGGATCATCGTCGCCTTGAGCTCGATGCTCGTGTTCCCGACGCTCGCCGACCTCTCGCGCGCGCTGCCGAACGTCGACCCGCGCCTCATCGGCCACGACCTGGCGTACCCGGCGATGCTCACGTTCCTGCCCGAGGGCATGATGGGCGTCATGATCGCGGGGCTGCTCGCGGCGTATGTCTCCACGATCTCGACCCATCTGAACTGGGGGACGTCATATCTCGTTCACGACTTCTACCGGCGGTTCGTGCGATCCGGTGAGCCCGAACGGCACTACGTGCTCGTCGGGCGCATCGTGAGCGGCGTGTTGATGCTGCTGGCGGCGCTCTTCACCTTCGTCCTCGACAACGCGCGCGACAGCTTCAATCTTCTGCTCTCCGTCGGGGCCGGCACCGGCCTCATCTACCTGCTGCGCTGGTTCTGGTGGCGCATCAATGCCTGGTGCGAAATCGCCGCGATGGCCAGCTCGTTTCTCCTCGCGGTCGTCCTGTTCGCGGCGCATCGGAGCGGAGTCGCGATCCGCGAGGACGTCGGCCTGCTCGCGACGATTGCCGTGACAACGGTGGTTTGGATGATCGCGGCATTTCGGGCGCAGCCGACCGACGTCGACGTCCTGTGCGCGTTCTATCAGAAGGCGCGTCCGAGCGGCCCCGGCTGGAAGCCGATTCGCGAGCGATGCCCGGCAGCCGAGCGTCCTGATTCCGTGTCGGCCGCTTTCGTGTGCTGGCTCGCGGGGATCGCCCTCGTGTACGGTGCGCTGTTCGGATCGGGACACCTGCTCTTTGGTCACATCGTCCCGGGCGTGGTCGGGATCATCGCGGCGCTTGGCGGACTCGGAGTCCTCCTGGCATTTCTGCCGAGACTGTGGGGCGCCGAATGATCCGTGCGGTCGTGCTCGCGCGCGGTCTCGGCACGCGGATGCGCGCCCGCAATGCGGTCGCCGACTTGACGCCCGAACAGGCGCGCGCGGCGGACGCCGGGCTGAAGGCGATGATGCCGCTGAACGGGCGGCCGTTCCTCGATTACGTCCTGAGCGCCATCGCGGACGCCTCCGTCGCGCACGTAGGTCTCATCGTCGCCCCGGATCACACGGCGATCAGGGAGTACTACGAGAACGGCGGGCGACCGACGCGCGTTCATCTCGACTACATCGTTCAACCGGAAGCGCTCGGAACCGCCAACGCGCTGCTTGCGGCCGAATCGTGGTGCGGTTCGGATCCGTTTCTCGTGCTGAACGCCGACAATCTCTATCCGGTCGCCGTGCTGTCGGCGCTTGCGTCACTCGACGAGCCGGGCCTTGCCGTGTTCCGGCGCGACGCCTTGCTGCGCGAGAGCAACATCCCGCCCGAGCGGACCCGCGCGTTCGCGGTCGTTGAATCCGACCGCGATGGATACCTCGCCCGTATCGTGGAAAAGCCGGCGTTAGCGGTCGATTCGCCCCTCATCAGCATGAATTGCTGGCGCTTCGATCGCCGGATCTTCGATGCGTGCCGGGACGTGCCGCGATCGGTGCGCGGGGAATTCGAGCTTCCGGAGGCGGTCGGTCTGGCGGTGGCCCGCGGTGCTCGAATCCGGTGCGTCGCGGGGACCGGCGCCGTGCTCGATCTGTCGACGCGTGCTGACACGGCGGACGTCGAACGGCGCCTGGCCGGCGTGAATCCTGCCCCATGACCGGATCGCGGCTCGCCGCGGCGCTCGTCGAGCGCGGTCTGGACGAGGTCGATCGTCCATCGATCGCGGAATTGTTCGACCGTGTCCTTGCGGCAGCGCGCCCGGATCGCGGCTGGTCGCACGCATGGTGGACGCCGGGCCGTCTCGAGGTGTTCGGCACGCATACCGACTATGCCGGCGGGCGGTCCGTTGTGTGCGCCGTGCCGAAGGGCATCGCGCTCGCCGCCCGCTCCCGCGACGACGACAGCTTCGCCGTCGAGGACGTGGCGGTACGAGAATCAGCCCTCATCGCAGCCGGCACCGAGCCGTCGGTGTTTTCGGGATGGCGCCGTTACATCGCCACGGCAACCGGCCGCCTCTGGCGCAACTTTCCCGGGGCGGTGCGCGGCTGCGACGTCGCGTTCGAGAGCACCCTGCCGCGGGCGTCTGGCATGAGCAGTTCGAGCGCGCTCATCGTCGCCGTCTCCGCCGCCGTGGTCGAACTGAATGGGCTGCACGAGGATCCGCGGTGGGTGGCCAACATCCGGTCGCCGCTCGATGTCGCCCGTTACTTCGCGTGCATAGAGAACGGGCGCTCGTTTGGCACGCTGACCGGCGACGCAGGGGTCGGCACCCACGGCGGCAGCGAGGATCACGCAGCGATCCTGACGGGACGTCCATCCGCCGTCACCGGGTTCCGTTTCGCGCCGATGACGCGCCTCGACGACGTGATCCTGCCGGCCGCGTGGCGGTTCGTGATCGCGCCGTCCGGCGTTCGCGCAGAGAAAACCGGAAGCGCGCAGGCGAGCTACAACCATCTCGCGGACCAAGTGCAGGCGCTGCTGGATCTCTGGAATCAGCACGAGCCCCTCGCGGCGTCGTTGGCCGATGCGATTCATCGCGGGCCGGGTGCAGTCGAACGATTGAAAGCGATCGTCGGCCGCGCGCCGCTGACCGACGCCGAGGTCGAATCGCTGACGCGCCGCCTCGAACACCTCGTGCGCGAAGACCGCATCGTCGCGGACGCGCTCGACGCGGTCCGGAGGGCAGATGCCGCGCGGATTGGGGACCTGTCTTCGGAATCGCAGGCAATCGCCGAGTCACTGCTGCGCAATCAGGTGCCCGAGACCATTCGACTCGCGGCAGAGGCCCGGCGGCTGGGTGCATTCGCGGCGCGCAGCTTCGGCGCGGGGTTCGGCGGCAGCGTCTGGGCACTCGTGGATGCGGCGTCAGCGCCGCAGTTCGCCGCCGCGTGGCACCGCGACGCATTCATCATGCGGCCGGGTCCCGCGCACGCACGGCTGTAGCGGGCACGGATCTCGCCAGAGTACTTCTCCCAACAAATTGCCGGCGCGAGACGTCAAACAAACCGGTACGTACTCGACCGCGCGGTGTGCGGTTGTGGGGAAACGCCTGACCGGAAACGGACAATTTCATCATGTTTGAAGCACTCCTCAAGGATTTGCGCCACTCGCTGCGGATGTTTGCTCAGAGTCCCGCATTCACGCTTGCGGCAGTCGCTGCGCTGACGCTGGGCATCGGAGCCAATACCGCGATCTTTTCCGTCGTCAACGCGGTCCTCCTGAAGCCGGTCGGCGTGCCGGATCCGGATCGGGTGGTCGTCTTCATGAACGTGACGCCGCGGGGTTCCGGGCCGGCGGCTTCGCCCGCAAAGTTCGCGCACTACCAGCAGCAGACCGACATCGTGGAGGACGCGTCCGCATTCAACACCGGCGTCGTGAACTACACCGGCGGCACGTTCCCCGAGCAGCTGCGATCCGGGCGCGTGTCAGCGAACTTCTTTCACCTCGTCGGCGCGCATTTCGTGCTCGGACGCGCCTTCAGCGCCGATGAAGATCGTCCGAATGGTCCGAAGGTGGCCGTCATCAGCCGGCATCTGTGGGAGACGCGCTTCAACGCCGACCCGACTGTGACGAGCAAGTCCATCGGCATCGGCGGCGAGCCGTATTCGATCGTCGGCGTGCTCGACAACTTCGACTTCCGCGAGTTCGGCCAGACGCCGCAGGTCTGGATGCTGTTCCAGTTCGATCCGAACACGACGGATCAGGGGCACTACTTCCAGGTCCTCGGCCGGTTGAAGCCGGGAGTGACGCTGCGGCAGGCGAACGACCGCATGAAAGCGTCAGCCGCGGCGTATCGCGCGAAGTTCCCCAACGCGCTCGGCCCGCAGGGCGCGTTCGGCGTCCAGCCCATCCGCGACGTCATCGTGCGCGGCGACGTGAAGCAATCGCTGCTCGTACTGGGCGGCGCGGTCGGCCTCGTGCTGCTCATCGCATGCGCGAACGTTGCGAACCTGCTGCTGGTGCGCGCGACGGGACGGCGCCGTGAGATCGCGATTCGCGCGGCGATCGGCGGGTCGCGGGGCCGCATCATCCGCCAGCTGCTCACGGAAAGCGTCGTGCTCTCGCTGGCCGGCGGCGTTCTGGGACTCGGCCTCGGCTGGCTCGGAATTCGTGCTCTGCTGTCGATCAACACCGCCGGTCTGCCGCGCGTTGGAGAGAACGGCAGCTTCGTTAGCATGGACTTGAACGTCGTCATGTTCACGCTCGCGGTGTCGATCGCGACAGGCGTGCTGTTCGGGCTCATTCCCGCGCTCCAGAGCTCGCGGACGGACCTGACGACCACGCTGAAAGAGAGCAGCGGACGCTCGGGCACCGGGTTCAAGCAGAACAAGGCGCGCTCCGTCCTGGTAGTCGTGGAAGTGGGGCTCGCGCTCGTGCTGCTCATCGGATCGGCGCTGCTCATCCGCACTGCCGTCGCGCTCGGGCGAGTGGATCCGGGATTCGACACGCACAACGTGCTGACGCTCAAGATGTCGATGAAGGGCGCGCAGTTCGAGAAGGCCGAAGCCGTCGAGCAGGTGATCCGAAACGGCGTCGACCGGCTGCAGACGATTCCAGGCGTCAAGATCGCGAGCGCGACGTGCTGTGTGCCGCTCGAGGGCGGCTACGGGCTGCCGTTCCGCATCGTCGGCCGGCCGCTCGCGGCCGACAGCCAGGGCCCGTTCCATGGCGGCGGCGGCTGGATGACGATCTCTCCGGGCTATTTCGAAGTGTTCAATATTCCCGTCAAGGCCGGACGCACCTTCAACATTCGCGACACCGCGACGTCCACACCCGTCGTCATCATCAACGAGGCGATGGCGAAGCAGTACTGGCCGAAGAGCGATCCGCTGCGCGATCGGCTCGTGATCGGCAAAGGCGTCATGCGCGAGTTCGCCGCAGAGCCGGAACGGCAGATCATCGGGGTCGTCGCGGACATCCGCAGCAACGGTCTCGACAGCGATCCCTCGCCGCAGATGTTCATCCCCCAGGCGCAGGTGCCCGACGCGGCGAATGCGCTCAACGTGAGCCTCACGCCGGTCTCGTGGATCGTGAAGACCGAAATCCCGACGCAATCAGTGAGCGCGACGATTCAGGAGCAGCTCCGTCAGGTCACGGGCCTGCCGGTCTCCGATGTCCGCTCGATGGACGAGATCGTTGCGCTTTCGGTCTCGCGGCAGCGCTTCAACATGTGGGTGATGTCCGTCTTCGGCGGCTGCGCGCTTCTGCTCGCCGCGATCGGCATCTATGGGCTGATGGCGTACTCCGTCGAGCAGCGCACCCAGGAAATCGGTATCCGCATGGCGCTCGGCGCGCAGGGAACGCAGGTGCGGAACATGGTGGTCCGCCAGGGGCTGCTGCTCTCGGCGATAGGAATCGTCGCAGGCGTCGGCACCGCTCTCCTGCTCGCGCGCTACATCACTTCGTTCCTCTTCGGCGTCACGGCGCGCGACCCCCTGATCTTTGGCGGCGTACCGGCGATTCTCGCGGTCGTGGCATTTGCCGCGGTGTACCTGCCGGCGCGGCGCGCGAGCCTCGTCGACCCGATCGTCGCGCTACGCGTCGAATAGCACGACAGCTCCTTCGTCGGCGCTTGACACTATACACACTGTGGATATACTCACAGTGTGAATAGCGAAATCCAGTCCCTCCTTCCTTTGCAGCCCGCGACGTTTCACATCCTCGTCGCGGTTGCGGACGACGACCGGCATGGCTACGCGATCATGCAGGACGTGGCCGAACGCACGAATGGCGCCCTGAAACTCAGCGCGGGCACGCTCTACCGCTCGATCCAGCGGATGCTCGAGCAGGGATTGATCAGCGAAGTCCGGCAGCGCCCCGCGTCTCACAACGACGACGAACGGCGGCGGTACTACCGCATCACGACGCTGGGCACGGCGGTCGCGAGGGCGGAAGCCCGCCGCCTCGCGGACATGCTGAAGCTCGCCCGCGCCCGCGGTCTTGCCCCGGAGGGACGCTGATGCGGTTCTATCGCGCGCTGCTGCACCTCTATCCGGCCTCGTTCCGCGCCGAGTACGGAGCGGAAATGGAGGCCATCTTCGCACGCCGTCGCCGCGATGCGTCAGGCGCGTCGGCCGGCTGGCTGTGGGTGCAGGCGTTCGGAGAGGTCGCGGTGAACGCCGCGGCCGTTCATGCGGACATCCTGCGGCAGGACCTGCGCTACGGGTGGCGCGCGCTTCGGCGCACGCCGAGTTTCACGCTCACGGCGGTCGCCATCGTCGCGATCGGCATCGGCGCGAATACGGCGGCGTTCTCGATCACCGACTTCGTGCTGCTCCGGCCCCTTCCCTTCCCCGGCGGCGATCGACTGGTGAAGATGTGGGAGCGGACGCCCGGTTACCCGCGGCTCGAGATGTCGCCTGAGAACTACCGGGACTGGAAGCGTCTCTCGAGTTCGTTTTCCTCGATGGCCGCGCTCTGGACGATAGCGTCCAATCTCTCGACGCCCGGCGCAGACCCCGAACGGGTGACAGGCGCGGCGGTGACGTGGGACCTTTTCCCCACTCTCGGTGTGACACCACGTATCGGCCGCGGATTCAGCGAGGCCGACGATCGCGAGGGCGCGGCCGGAACGGTAATCTTGAGCGACGCGCTGTGGCGAAGCCTGTTCGGCGCGCAACCGGACGTCCTCGGCCGGACCGTGACGCTCGACGACGAACGGTATCAGGTCATCGGCGTCATGCCGCCGGACTTCGCGTTCCCCTCCCGGCAGGCTGAATTCTGGCGGCCTCTCCAGCTCTCGCCAGACGAGAAGGACCGCACGAACACCTACCTCACCGTCGTCGGACGGCTGAAGCCCGCCGTCACGCTCGGCGACGCGTCAGCCGAAATGAACGGCATCGCGGGGAGGCTCGCGGCGCAGTTCCCCGACCAGGACAAGCAGCTCGGCGCGACGATCATTCCACTGCGCGATGACGTCCCGCGGCAGTCCCGCTTTCTCGTGCTCGTGCTGAACGGCGCCGCCGGGTGCGTGCTCCTGATCGTCTGCGCAAATCTCGCCAACCTGCTCCTCACGCGCGCCCTGGGACGACGAAGGGAAATCGCGGTTCGAGCGGCGATTGGTGCGGGACGCGACCGCATCGTACGTCAGCTTGCAACGGAGAGCGCGATGCTCGGCATTGCGGGCGGCGCGATCGGCGTGGCGCTCGCGTATCTGACGCTGCCGGTGCTGACCACTCTTGCACCCGTGAGCCTGCCGACTGCGGGGAGCCCGGGCGTCGACGCGCGCGTGCTGGCTGCCGCGGCGGTGCTGACCGTGTGCACGGCATTCGCGTTCGGTGTGGCACCGGCGCTTCGTCTCGGCCGGAATGCGGATTCGGCTGGACTGCGCGAAGGCGCCCGCGGCGGAGCCCGCCGGGAGCGCCTCCGCTCCATCCTTGTCGTCGCGGAACTGATCGCGTCGATCGTGTTGCTCGTCGGCACCGGACTGTTGATTCAGGCATTGTGGGCCGTCTCGCGCGTCGACCCGGGGTTTCAATCCGAGCACGTCCTGACTGCGCGTACCACGCTGCCGTGGCCGAAATATGCGCCAACCGAGAAGCGCGCGGAGTTCTACAAGGCCGTGCTCGGCAGAGTTCGCGCACTGCCCGGCGTGACGTCGGCCGGCTACATCAGCGGACTGCCATTCGTCGTGCGCGGGGCCTTGTGGTCCATCAGCCTGCATGGGCAGCCCGAAGGGCTCGCCGACAGCCGGTCGGTCTCGCTGCGGTACGTCACACCCGGGTTCTTCACCTCTCTCGGCATTCCGATCATACGCGGGCGCGACGTGAGCGACGCCGACGGGCCAAAGTCTCCATTCGTGGCGGTCGTCAGCGAGTCGCTGGCGAAGCGCGAATGGCCGGGACAGGATCCCATCGGGCAGCGATTCACTGTCGCGTTCTTCGAACGCACGATCGTCGGCGTCGTCCGGGACGTGCGGATGCGCGGGCTGGAGGCTGAAGGAGAGCCGCAGGTCTACATGCCCTACCGGCAGATCCCCGACGGCTACATGTCGACGTACGCGCCGAAGGATCTGGCCATGAAGCTGTCAGTTCCACCCGGTCAGGTCGTATCGGCCGTTCGACAGATCGTGAAGGACGCGGATCCGAGCGAGCCGGTCTCGGACATCCGCATGCTGAGCGACATCGTTGCGCAGGAAACCGCTCCGCGCGAAGGACAGCTGCGCGTGCTGGGTGCGTTCGCGTTCATCGCGGCTCTGCTGGCAGCCGTTGGCATTCACGGATTGCTCGCATTCGGTGTGTCGCAACGCGTGCAGGAATTCGGTGTGCGCATGGCCGTCGGCGCGCAGCCGTCACAAGTCGCGGGGCTCGTCCTGCGTCAGGGCGTCCGGCTTGCACTGATCGGCGTCGTACCTGGCGTGGTGTTCGCGTATCTCGCCGCACGCAGTCTCGCCGCGCTGCTCGCCGGGATCTCGCCCGCAGATCCGCTGACGTTCTCTGTTGTCGTGGGTCTTGTCGCTCTGATGACGGTGGCCGGGAGCCTGTTGCCCGCGTGGCGCGCGCTCCGCTTGAATCCGCTCACGGCGCTGCGCGTCGAGATTTGACGAGTGGTGAGTTGGCGACTCGCCAACTCACCAACTCACGAACTGACCTATCGCGCCTTCAGCGTCAGGAAGATCTCCGATCCCTTCTTGTTGACCAGGAGCAGAGAGGGCTTTCCGCTGTTGTTGTCGAGAGCCGATTTCAACTGGTCGACGGTGCTCACGGGCTGCCCGTTGACTTTTTCGATCACGTCGCCCTCGGCAATGCCGCTCTCCGCGGCAATGCCATCAGGCTCGACACCCGCCACGACAACGCCCTTCGTCGAGCGCGGCAGCTGAAGCTGTTCGGCGATGTCCGGCGTCAGCGGCTGCACGCTCATGCCGAACTGACCGTGTCCCGAATCATCCGAGGACGATGACCCGCCCGCTGCCCTGGTGGCCTTCAATTCACCGAGCGTGGCCTGCACGTTCTCGGTCTTGCCGTGGCGCAGCAGCTGGAGCGAGACAGTCGAGCCCGGCCTGGTGCCCGCCACGATGTTGCGGAGCTCGTTGCTGTCGGCGACGGGCTTGCCGTTGATCTGCGTAATCACGTCGCCCTGCTGCAGCCCCGCTTTGGCGGCGGGCGAGCCGCTGTCGACGTCGCTGACGACTGCACCCTGCACCGACGGCAGGTTCATGGCTGTCGCCATGTCGGGCGTCACCGCCTGCACCTTGACGCCGAGCATGCCCCGGCTGACGCTGCCCGTCTTGATCAGCTGATCCATGACGTTTTTCGCCATGTTGGACGGAATCGCGAAGCCGATGCCGATGTTGCCGTCGGATGGCGACATGATCTGCGAGTTGATGCCGATGAGCTGGCCGTTCGTGTTCACGAGCGCGCCGCCCGAGTTGCCGTGATTGATCGCCGCGTCAGTCTGCAGGAAGTTCTCGTAATCGTCGCCGCTGGCGGGCGTCGAGCGGCCCTTGGCGCTGATGATCCCCGAGGTCACCGTTTCGCCGACGTTGAGCGGGTTGCCGACCGCAAGCACGACGTCGCCGACACGCACCGCGTCGGAGTCTCCGATCGCGAGCGTCGGCAGGTCCTTCGCGTCCACCTTGACGACGGCGAGATCCGTTGGCGCATCGGTGCCAACGACCTTGGCTGAGAATGCCCTCCGGTCGGGCAGCTCGACCCGCACGTCGTTCGCGCCGTCCACGACGTGGTTGTTGGTGAGGATGTAGCCGTCGGACGTCACCAGGACGCCGGAACCCACGCCGCGCTCGATTCCTCGCGGCTGCCGCGGCATCTGCATCTGCGGTCCGAAGAAGCGCCGGAGCATCTCATCGGGAATCTGATTTTCGGTCGGTATCATCTGCGCCCGCTTCTCAACGCGGATCGTGACGACGGCAGGCATGACCTTGTCGACAACCGGCGCGTACGACGAGACCGGCGCCACCGTCGCCGCCGGAGTGGCCGTCGTTGGCGGCGGCCCGGCCGCAATCACGCCGGGGTCCGGCGCCTTCATCGTCAGCACTGCCGTCAGTGCAACGCCGGCGACCGCGAGACCGCCGGGCTTCCAGAATCTTGTAAACATCTTGCGAGTCCCCCTCAAAAAAAGCCTCTGTAGGTAAGACGACAGGGAACCTGTCAGGGGGGTGAACGGGGGATTACATCGGTGAAAGGTTGGTCAGCTTCCGGCTTTCAGCTGACCGCTGACGGCTGAGAGCGGCAGCCGGACGGTGAACGTCGACCCTCGGCCCGGCTCGCTCGTCGCCGACACCCGGCCGCCGTGGGCCTTGACGTAGGCACGCACGAGACTGAGGCCCAGACCGAGGCCGCGTTCGGAGCGGCTTGGATCGGCACGATAGAGACGGTCCCAGATGCGCGGCAGGTGCTCGGGCGCGATCCCGAACCCGGTGTCGGCGACCGTCACGACCGCGTCCGATCCCTCCGTAAAGGAGCGGATCGTGACGCTGCCGTTCGGCCCGGTGTACTTGATCGCATTGTCGAGCAGGTTGGCAAACGCCTGCCGCAGCCGATCGCGCGATCCGGAGACGACGACCGGGGCCGCATCGAGTGTCACCGAGACCTGCCTGGCGTCCGCCACTTCCTCGTACAGTTCAACCACCTCGCGCAGCAGGCCGTCGATAGCGACCGGCTCGCGCACCAGGTTGACGACGCCGGTCTCGGCCTCCGAGATATCCATCAGCGTGTTCAGCATCGACAGAATCCGATCGGATTCCTCGAGGCAGTCGGCGAGCGCCTCGCGCTGTTGCGCCGGATCGCCGTCCTGGAGCGCGCGCTCGGCAATCGCGCGAAGCCGCGCCATCGGGGTCCGGAGATCGTGGGCGACGTTGTCCAGCGACTCCCCCATGGCGCCGATGAGTCCCGTGATTCGGTCCAGCATCGTGTTGAAAAGCGCGATCAGTTCGTCGACGGTGTCGCCGGTCTCGCGATTCGATCGCGCCGGCACGCGTTCGTTGGTGCGGCCGGTTCGTGTGATGTTGCGGACGACGTGGATGAGGTTGTCGATCGGGCGGAGGGTGGATCGCGTGAGTACCACGCCGCCGAGGATGCCGATGACCAGCGTCACAGCCGACACCCAGCCGACGATGACCCGAAACTGCCGGAGCAGCGCGCGCCGCGTCTCGTTGCTCTTCCCGACCTGCAGAATCGTCCCGTCGGGCAGCCGCGCCGACGCCACTTCGAGGACGGCGTCGCGATCCGGCGCGTGCGCCGCACCCAGCCCGTCGCGGTCGTTCTTCATTTGATCGACGTCGAAGTCGGTCCACCCCGACGGTGTCGTGACGAAGAGCGCATCCGCGCCGGGCCCGAGCACGCGGACGAACAGGCGCTCGCGCTGGCCGGTGCGCTCTTCGAGCTCGACCGCCCGTTGCACCGCCACCACGCCGCCGGCTTCGTATCGCGACGCGTACTCGCGAAGCGTCGCATTGATGATGTCGTGGTCGCGCTGCGCGAGCGAGCTCGCGAGCAGCGCGTACGTCAGCGCCACGAGGCCGGCGATGCTGACGATGAATACCGCGGCGTACCACAGCGAGAGGCGCAGACCCAGCGTTCGCCGCATGACAGCCTAGTCCGCCTTCAATACGTAGCCGACGCCGCGAACCGTGTGCAGCAGCTTGTGCTCGAACGGGCGATCGATCCTGTCGCGAAGGCGTGATACGAGCACGTCGACGACGTTCGTATTCGGATCGAAGTTGTAGCCCCAGACGTGCGACAGGATCATCGTTTTCGAGAGCACTTTGCCCGGATTGCGCAGGAGGTACTCGAGCAGCGCGAATTCCCGCGGGCGCAGCTCGAGGGGGCGCCCGTCCCGCGAGACCTTCCGCGTGAGGAGATCCATCGACAGACCCGCGAATCCGAGCCGCGTCGGCTCGGACGCGCCGGTTGCACGACGGATGAGCGCCTGCACGCGCGCGAGCAGCTCGGCAAAGGCGAACGGTTTCGTGAGGTAGTCGTCGCCGCCCGCCTGCAGCCCCTGCACGCGATCGTCGACGGATCGCCTCGCGCTCAGGATCAGCACGGGTGTGCGGATCCCCCGCGCCCGGAGCGCGTCGATGACGGCAAGGCCGTCACGCCTGGGCAGCATCACGTCGACGATCGCCGCGTCGTACGCGGCTGCGACCGCCTGCGCCAGACCGCGTTCGCCGTCACCGGCGACGTCCACGGCGTACCCGTTTTCGCGCAGGCCCTTCGCCACGAAATCAGCGATCGTCGGATCGTCTTCGACAACCAGCACGCGCACCCGAAAAGTCTATCGCTCCTCAGCTATCCTGTGCGCTTGCGGCTGCGCGCGACGGCGGCCGCCAGCACCAGCAGCCCCCATGCCGTCATCGCCGCCGCCTCTGGCCACAGGAGGTCGAGCCCGATCCCTTTGAGAAAAATTCCGCGCACGATCACCAGGAAATACCGCAGCGGGATCAGATACGTGGCGTACTGAATGATCCGCGGCATGTTCTCGATCGGGAAGATGAATCCCGAGAGATAAATCATCGGCGTGAGGAAGAAGAACGTCGCCGTCATCATGGCCTGCTGCTGCGTGTCCGAGACCGTCGAGATGAACAGGCCGAGCGCGAGCGTGCACAGCACGTAGACGAGGCTCAGTGCGAACAGCAGCCAGAAGCTGCCCCGGAGCGGTACCTCGAACCAGAAGACGGCGACCGCCGTCACCAGCAGCACGTCGATGAGCGCAATCAGGCCGTACGGCAGCAACTTGCCGACGATGAGTTCCCAGCGGCGCAGCGGCGTAACGTTCAACTGTTCGAGCGTGCCGAGCTCTTTCTCGCGGACAATCCCCATCGCCGCGAGATTCGCGGTAACGAGCAGCAGCAGCAGGGCGAGGACCCCGGGGATCATGAAGTAGCGGCTCTCGAGCTGCGGGTTGAACCAGATGCGGATCCGCAGGTCGATGCCGGGTACGGGCACGCCGGCCGCCGCGGCGCGTTCTGCGAGCAGCTCCTGCGCGTACTCGTTCACGAGCGCGGTCGCATACCCGAGCGCGACGGTCGTGGAATTCGAGTCGGTCCCGTCGGCGACCACCTGAAGCGCGACGGGCGTGGCTTCGTTGATCGCTGCGCCGTACCCCGTGGGAATCGCGAGCGCGACCCACGCGCGGCCGCGTTGCAGATACGGATCGACCTCTCCCACCGACGTGACGGTGTCGATGACGGTGAAGTTGCGTGATGCATCGAATCTGGCGATCAGCTCGCGGCTCGCCGGCGTCCGGTCGCCGTCGGCTACGACGACGGGAACGTCGCGGACGTCGGTCGTCGCGGCATAGCCGAGCATGGCGAGCTGGATAATCGGCGCGACGATGACCAGTCCGAACAGCCTCGGGTCCTGCCGCAGCTCGAGGAACTCCTTCCAGACGAGACGGCGCAGCCGGCGCATCAGCCGCGCTCCCGCGCGAGCCGCACCGACGCGAGCGCGAGCATGAACAGGGCGTACGCCGACAACGCGGCAAGCTGGGGCGTCAGCAGCGCAAGCGGCACTCCCTTGAGCACGATGCCGCGCAGCGCCACGAGAAAGTACCGCGCCGGCACGACATATGTGATCAGCTGCAGGGCGAGAGGCATGCTCGAAATGGGAAAAATGAACCCGGACAGCATCAGGGTCGGCAGGAACGACGAGAGCATCGCCGCCTGAAACGCAACCTGCTGCGTCTCGGCGGCCGTCGAGATCAACAGTCCCTGGCCGAGCGCGCCGGCGATGAACAGAGACACGGCGACGAGGAGCGACGCCCAGTTGCCGCGCATGGGCAGGCCGAAGAGCAGCATCGCTGCGAACACGATCAGACCCGCCGACGTCAGCGAAATCAGGAAATACGGAATGCTCTTGCCGACGATGAACGAGAAGGTATCGATCGGCGCCATCCTCACCTGCTCCATGGTCCCGCTCTCCTTCTCGCGCACGATCGAAATCGCGGTCGAGATGACCGCGGTGATCATGAGGATGTACGCAATGAGCCCGGGAACGAGGAACAGCGTGCTGCGCAGCTCCGGGTTGTACCAGATCCGCGGCTCGATCGAGACCGGCGGCGGCGTCTCCGTACCCGACAGCGATGCGCCCGCGCTCTGGACGATGCTGCTCGCGTATCCCATCACGGTGGTCGCGGTGTTGGCGTTGTCGCCGTTGATGATGACCTGCACGGCCGGGTGCCGACCATTGGCCAGGTCACGCGCAAATCCGTCTGGAATGACCAGCGCGGCGCGCGCCGTGTTCAGGTTCAGCAGGCGATCGATGTCGGAAGGGCCGTGGACATCCGCGACGCGGTCGAAATATCCCGAGTTCACGAACGCCGCCACGAGCGCCCGGCTCTCGTACGTGCTGTCGCGGTCCTCGACGGCGAGCGCGATGTGGCGGATGTCCCAGTTGAGCGCGTAGCCATAGAGCAGCAGGAAGAAGGCCGGCACGAACACCAGGATCAGCAGCGTGCGTCGATCGCGCGCGATCTGACGCAGCTCCTTGCGATAGACGGCCAGCGCCTTCCGGCCAATCACGCGGCGCTCCCTGCGCGATCGATCACGTCGAGGAAGACGTCCTCCAGCGACGGCGCGACGGGCGTGACCGACTGGACCGCGACGCCGGACGCCTGCAGGCGCGCGCGGATTTCATCTGCCGGGAGCGCGCGGCTCCGCAGCACGGCGTGAACGGCGGTTCCGAACAGACTGGTGCTCTCGATGTCCGGCAGCAGGTCGAGCTGACGCATCGCCTCGACGGGGTTCGTCGCCCGAATTTCGACGATGGGCCGGTCGGCGAATACGCGTTTCTTGACTTCAGCGGTCGTGCCGATGGCGGCGAGCCGTCCGGCATGAATCAACGCCACGCGATGGCAGCGCTCCGCCTCGTCCAGGTAATGCGTGGTGACGAGAACCGTGACGCCCGACTGCGACAGGTCGTCGATCAACCGCCAGAAGTGCCGCCGCGAGAGAGGATCGACGCCGCCGGTCGGCTCGTCGAGGAAGAGAATCGCGGGCTCGTGGAGGATGGCGCAGCCGAGCGCGAGGCGCTGCCGCCAGCCGCCCGCGAGATCCCGGGCGAGCGTGTGCTCGCGGCCTTCGAGTCCGGCCATCTCGATCACGAACGCCCGCCGCCGTGCCAGTGCCGCACCGTCGAGCCCGTAGATGCCGCCGTAGAACGTGATGTTCTGATCGACTGTGAGCAGCTCGTACAGCGAGAAGCGCTGCGACATGTAGCCGATGCGCCGCTTGACCCCCTCGGGATCGCGGGTGACGTCGACGCCGCCGACGGTCGCGTTGCCCGACGTCGGCTTCAGCAGGCCGCAGAGCATCCGGATCGTGGTCGACTTGCCCGCACCGTTGCTGCCGAGGAATCCGAAAATCTCCCCCGTCCGCACCTCGAAGCTGACGTCGTCGACGGCGACGAAGCTGCCGAAGCGGCGCGTCAGGTGGCGGACGTCGATCGCGCAGGTCACGGCTGCTGCCCCGTCGCCCGTGCCAGCCGCGCCTGCGCAAGGCGCGCGTCGGCCACGGCCCGAGTGCGATCGAGTTCGGCCTGCAGGCGCGCGACCTGGGCGTCGAGCACGTCGGTCGAGGTCGCGACGCCGGCGCGGTATCGCTCCCCGACGACCCGTTCCGCGTCAGCCGCCGCGCGGACCTCCTCGTCTGCCGCACCGATCGCCGCGATGCTCGAGTCGAGTTCCAGACGGCGCTGCCGGACTTCGAACGTCAGCGAGCGATCGAAGTCCGCCGTGCGCGCGTCGAGCGCCGCCGCGGTGGCGGTCGCGACCGCGCGATCCGCCTTGCGTCGTCCGCCGTCCCAGATCGTCCATGAGACGTTCACGGACGCGTCCCACGACGTCCGCCAATCCGTTGACCTCGGGAAAATGCGCGGGTTGGGCCGGGCGTAGTCGTAGCCTCCGCCAAGCGCCAGCTGGGGTTTCCACGCAGCCGACGCGGCATCGATCTCATCGTGTGCCGCCTGCGCGCGATCGTTCAGCGCCCGCCGCTCTGGACGGGCGTCGAGCGCCGCAGCGATCAGCTCTGCCACTTCCGCCGTTTTCGTCGATGAGCCCGGAGCGGTTGCCGTGCCCGGATCCGGTTCGAGACGCCCGGGCTGCTCGTTGCCCGTCAGGCGCCGCAGATCCGCTTCCGCGATCGCACGCCTGTTGTCCGCTTCCAGGGCCAGCAGCCGCTCGCGCGCCTGCTGCGCTTCTGCCGAAGACACGTCGTTCGGCGGAATCAGCCCCTGGTCGAAGCGCGTCCGCAGATCGGAGACGTGGGCGTCGATTCCCTCGAGCGATCGCCGCAGGACGGCGGCCGTCTCGTCGGCGGTCACGAGTGCCCAGAACGCACGCGTAATCTCGAGGCGCAGGTCGGCACGCGCCGCGGCGACGTCCTCGACCGACGCAGCGGCTTCGGCCCGAGCCGCGCGTTCGAGCGCATCGGTCCGGCCGCCGGAGTAAATGGGCCATTGCAGATCGAGGCGCGTGTGGTAGTTGTCGGGGATGTCGGGATAAACCACTTGAGGCAAATGGCCTGGAACCGGAATCACGAATATGTCGACATGATTCGTCCGCGTGTAGCCGGCCACCGCGGCGACGCTCGGACGATCGGCTGCGGCGCGCGACTCGGCGGCCGCGTCGGCCGCCTGCTGCCGGGCACCGAGCTCGGCGAGGCGCTGGCTTGCCGCCAGCCCCTGCTGAAGGGCCTCGTCCAGCGTGATCCGCACGGCGGGAGGTTCGGATTGCGCCGAAGCCGGCGCGGCCGCGGCGAATGCCGCAACGATGAGCAGCGCGCGAGTCATAGACATCATCGGGTCGAGATCAAATCGATGAACACATCCTCGAGGGACGCCGCGATCGGACGAATCCCTGCCGCACGAATGCCCGCGTGGTCGAGAGCCTCCTCGACGCGGCGCATGACGGTCGAGGCCGATCCCGCTGCAATGCGCGCGTGCGCGCGATCTCCAAAGAGCTGCACGTCCTCGATACCGGGCAGCCCCGCCAGGATGTCGATCGGCGGTCTTGGCGTGTCGGTCAGGATTTCGAGCAGTTGACCTTCCAGGCGATCCTGGAGTCGCGACGGCTCGTCGAGCGCGAGAAGCCGCCCTTCGTGAAGCAGCGCAACGCGCGAGCAGCGTTCGGCTTCGTCCAGATACGGAGTTGCCATGACGATCGTGAGTCCGCGCGACAGGAACTCGGCGAGCAGCTTCCAGAACTCGCGCCGCGAAACTGGATCGACGCCGGTCGTCGGTTCGTCGAGCAGCAGGATGTCGGGCTCGTGCACGAGCGTGCACGCGAGCGCCAGCTTCTGCTTCATGCCTCCGGAGAGCCGGTCGGCGCGCCGCGTCCGGAACGGCGTCAGCTGGGTCATTTCGAGCAGCCGGTTCCTCGCATCGCGGTAACGGCGGACGCCATGGATCTCGGCGAAGAACGCGATGTTCTCGTCGATGCTCAGGTCGCCGTACAGGCTGAAACGCTGCGATAGATACCCGACCGCACCTGTCGTCGCGCGATGGTCCCCGACGGGGTCTCGCCCCGCAACGCGAATCGTACCGCCGTCGGGCCGCAACAGACCTCCGGTCAGCCGAATGGTCGTGGTCTTCCCGGCACCATCCGGTCCGATGAGCCCGAACATCTCGCCTCGCGCCACATCGAATGACAGTCCGCGCAGCGCCTCCGTCGCGTCGTAGCGCTTGACGACGTTCTCGAACACGATCGCCCGATCGGCGGCGATCATTTCGTTCCCTGCAGTTCCGCCTCGACGGGCATCCCGGGCTTCAGGATTCCAGCCGAGTTGTCAGCGGTCACCTTGATGCGGTACACGAGCTTCGATCGCTCCTCCGCCGTCTGCACGTTCCGGGGCGTGAATTCCGCCTTGGGAGAGACGAAGGTGACTGAGCCCTGCAGCCGCTGCCCCGCGTCTGTGACAATCGTTGCGGGCTGGCCAATCTTCAGCGACGGCACCATCCGCTCGTCCACGTACACGTTGGCCCACGCGTGATCGAGATCGGTAATCACGAGGATCGGCCCGCGAGGCGGCAGGAGTTCGCCCACGTCTGCGAGTTTCGATGTGACGATGCCGCCTACGGGCGCCTTGACGACGGCGTCGGCGAGATTCTTCTTCAGTGCGGCGATCTGGGCGTCGCCGGCCGCGACACGCGCGCGCGCCCCGGTGATTTCCTGAGGACGCGATCCGGCGCGGAGTCGCGCAAGGGCGTCCGACGCTGCCTGCGCTCGCTGCTCGGCCGCACGCACCTGCGCTGCCGCGACGTCGCGGCGCGTCACCGCGTCGTCGCGCTGTTTCACCGAGCCGGCGTTCGCGCGCAGCAGGTTTTCGAAACGGATGACGTCCGCAGCCGCGGCATCGAGTTGCGCCTGCGCCGCCTTGACGTCGGCCTGTGCCGACGCGAGTTGGGCCGAGGCCTGCCGGATGTCTTCGGGACGCGAGCCGGCTTCGAGGAGGTGCAGCTGCGCCGTCGACTGGTCGCGGTCGGCTTCGGCGCGCTGCAGCGCCAGCTCGGTGTCCGCCGTGTCGAGCCGCGCGATCAGGTCGCCGGCTTTGACGCGGTCCCCCTCGCCGACGTGCAGTTCGAGCACCCGTCCCGCGACCTCCGTCGACACGCGCACGTCGGTCGCTTCGACGTATCCGGTGACACGACGCGCCGCGTCGGCCGATCCCCTGTGGCACGCCATCAGCGCCGCGGCAATTGTCATGACGGCGGCGGTCCGAACGCTCCTCATCCGACCCGTCCTTCCAGTACGGCCAGTGCAATCCGCTGTACGTGATCAACGACGGCTTCGCGCGTGATATGCGCGGCGCCGGCCGCGCCCGCGCGCCCGAGCTTTGCCCTGATGCCGCCCGTCACGAAGAAGAACATGAGCGGCGCCACGATGCCGGCGTGCAGCATCAGTGGATTGACGCGGGTGAACCGGCCCGCGTCGCATCCTTCGCGGATGATTCCGCCGAGCATTTCGAGGACGTCGCGGGCATAGGTCAGTGTGGCGGTGTCCACATGGCGGGCACCTTCGGCCAGCTCGCGCAGCCAAATCGGCGGGAAATGGGGGTGAGCGGCGGCCGCGTCGGCGATCGCCTCGACGAACCCGCGAATCTTCGCGTCAGCAGGAGAGTCGGCGGCGGCGACGGCGCCCACGCGCCGGCGGACGTCGTCGAACATGTCGACGAGGATGGCGCGATAGAGGGCGGCTTTGCTGCCGAAGTGGTAGTAGATCATGGCCTTGTTGAGCCGCGCGGCGCGGGCGACACGGTCCATGTTGGCGCCGGCGTAGCCACGCGCCGCGAATTCGGCCGCTGCCGCGGACACCACGCGCGCCTTCGACCCTCCTCGCGCCTTCGCCCGCCGCCCGGGCACCGCCCGTGCCGCCATTAACTAACTAGATAGTTAATTTCTGGCCGCTTGTCAAATCGGGCTCGCCGTCGAACGTCGGGAGCGTTGGACGGCCGAGCCGCTACAGCAATTCCGCCAGGCGTGCGTATCCCGCGCGGCTCACCGGAAGCCGCGTGCCGTCCCGCAGGATGGCGACGCGGCTGTCCTTGGCATACAACTCCACTTTCGAGATGCGATCGATGTTCAGGACGTACGACCGATGGATGCGGACGAACCGCGCCGGGTCGAGGGTGGTCTCAACGGCGCCGAGCGTCTGGTCCTTCAGATACAGCTTCCCGGCGGATTTGTACGCCACGTAATCGTCCTGCGCCTCGACGTAGTCGATCGCGTCAACGGGCAGGACGTGCACGTTCGCGCCGTCGCGAATGAGCACGCGCTCCACCGGGCCGGTACGGCCTTTCGCGTCGCGGACGATCTCCTGCACCGGCGTCGGGCGGCGGGCGCGCAGCCGCTCGCGCGCACGGGCCATCGCCTCCTCGAACCGTTCCGCGCTGAACGGCTTGAGCAGGTAGTCGACGGCATGGACATCAAAGGCACGCAGCGCGTACTGGTCGTACGCCGTGATGAAGACAACGGACTGGTCGCGACCAAGGAGTTCGAGCACTTCGAACCCATCGAGCTTGGGCATCTGTACGTCGAGCAGCACGAGATCCGGCTGGTGGTCTGCGACCGCCTTGACGGCTTCGAAACCGTTCGCGCACTCCGCAACGATTTCAATGTCGGGATCGGCGGCCGCGAACTCGCGCACGACCCCGCGCGCGAGCGGTTCATCGTCCACGACTACGATGCGCATGGCTCACGATACTGCATGCTCGGTCAGTGGCAGGTCCAGCCGCGCCCGGAAGACGTCGCCGTTTTCCGTGACGTCGAGGCGTGCTTCGGTCGCTCCGAACGTCGAACGGAGGCGCTCGCGGACGTTGGTCAGGCCAAGCCCCGTACCGCGCGTCCGAGGACGATCCGGATCAACCGGATTTTCGACGACGACGATGAGCCTGGCCGATCCGGCGGCGACGCGGACGCGAACGACTCCGCCATCCAGCACGTGGGCAATCCCGTGCCGGACCGCGTTTTCGACGAGTGGCTGCAGAATGAGTGGTGGCACCGCGATGTCGCCGGCCTGTTCCGGCTCGATGTCGACGCGCAGCCGTTCTCCGAACCGCACCTGCTCGATCTCGAGGAAACGCTGCGCCAGCAGCAGCTCGCTCCGAAGCGGAATGCGGGACTGCGAGCCGAGCGTCAGCGTATCCCGCAGGAAATCGGCCAGCAGCAGGCACATCCGGCGCGCAGCCGGGGGATCGGCGGTCGTGAGCGCGCTGATGGATTGCAGGCTGTTGAACAGGAAGTGCGGATCGAGCTGCGCCCGGAGCGCGCGCAGTTCGGCCTCGCGCGCGAGCACCTGCAATTCGAGCGTGCGGCGTTCCGCGTCGCGGGCGGATTCGAACGTGAGCCTGAGAACGCTCGCTGCGACCGCCAGGAGGTACAGCAGGAATCCAAACCAGAAAAGCGTGGGAGCGGCACTGCGGAACGTCTCCACACCGTCCCTCCGGACGACGATCGATTCAACGACGGCGAGCCATATGCGTGCAAGCAGCAGCCAGACGGCACTCGAGAGGAACGCCGCCGCAATCGCGGTCACGACGGCCCGCGGCATGTCGCGGCCCGTGAACGGCACCCCCTGCACTGCGTAGTACGCGGACAGGCAGAGAAAGCCGAACGCGATTGCAAGCGGCATCGCGAACGCCGCAGCGTGCGGCCAGGAAAGCACGCGCTGCAGCGCCAGCAGCGACGCCAGTGCCGCGCCGAGCGGCACCCACACCGCGACGTACGCTGCCAGGCGGGACGGTCGGGACAGGATCGGGTGCATGCCAGAATGCGGCCGTATGCGCCGTTAATTCTTGATGACCACGCCGCCCATGATGGCCGTGCCGCGGACCTCGACGCGCTTCGACGTCGCTCCTTGCTGTGGCCGCGTCTGATCTTCCACGCCGCCGAGAAGCGGCGTGACGCGCGTCACGACCGTCCAGTCCTCCGGCACGCGAACCTCGATGCCACCCCAGAAGGCGAACACGTCGATGACGGGGGTCGTTCCCGCGGCGATCGACGCCTGCCGCAGATCGATTTCGCACCCGCCCATCACCGCCGTCAGATCAGCGCCGTCGAAGACCGGCGAATTGCTCCCACGGTTGATACCGGACATGATGGCAATCGCGCTCATGTGCGCGTCGCCGTCGGCCGGGCGCGGCCGCCGCGCCCCGGTCACGCCGCGCCACACGAGATATCCCCCGAGGCAGACGAACATCAGCGGCCAAACGTCCCGGATCTCGATGCGGATATAGACGATTCGCTCGAAGAGCATCCACGCACCGACGGCGATGAAGATGATCCCGCCGGCCCATCCGCGGCCATCCCGCATCGCGTGCCACAGCTTCAGCACGCCGAACGCGACGAGTACGGCCGGCCAGTACTGGAGGTAGTCGGACGCATCGATGATGTTCAGGTTGTCCAGCGTGAAAAGCACGCCCACGACGATGACGGTGAGTCCCAGGAGGACCTGCGGCGTAAATCGCGATCGCGGGGTCATCGGCGTCCCTGCGAATCAGCAGACCCGGCTGCCGGTGAGTCATCACGCGGACCGAACAACTCGCGCGCGACGATCAGCACGCCCGCGGCGATGATGAGAAGCGGCCACGAATTGTGATAGGTCAGGCCCGCGACGTGGGACTCGCTGACAATCATCCAGACGCCGATGAACATCAGCCAGAAGCTGCCGAGGCCGCCGCGACGCGGCCCGCGCGCACCGTCGGCCCACGCCAGCCGCACGGCGCCCAGAAGGATGAGCACGATGCCGGGAAACAGGTGCATCGTCGCGACGTTGAAGACGTTGTGCCGATCGAACAGCATCAGCGCCCCGAGCGCCAGCACGATGAGACCGGTTGCCACACGGCCCGCGTGCACTTCGTGCTTCGCGTCGTCTGCAGTCATGCCCTGAGAATACGAAGCGCCGCCGGCCCGGCGCCGCAGCTTTCCGGTGAGTGGCGACGGCAGGGAGGCGAATGGCGCAGGCCTCCGAATCGTGAGGTAAAATCGCCGCTCATCGATGGGGAGGACGCGCATGAGGGGCTGGAAAAAGGCGCTCGCGGTGGCGGCAGGGCTGCTGGTTGCCGCTGTCGTGATTGGGTTGCCGGCGATGGTCGGGATTCGTCCATTCATCGGCCCGAGGGCGCGTCCCCTGACGGACCGGACGTTTCAGGCAACACCCGAGCGGCTCGCTCGCGGCAAGTATCTGATAACGAGCGGTCAGCCGCCCTGCATGATGTGCCACTCCCCGATCGAGACGACGCCCGACGGGGGTCTGGTGATTTCCGCGGGCAAGGAATTCAGCGGCCGATCGTTCGATTTGGAAGGCGTTCCGTTCCTGGTCGCACCGAATCTCACGCCCGATCCCGACACTGGAATCGGCACCTGGACGGACGATCAGCTCGCACGGGCCATTCGCGAAGGCATCAGCCACGACGGCAGAGCGCTCTTCCCGATCATGCCGTACCAGAAGTTCCACGACATGTCAGACGAGGACCTCGCATCGGTCGTCGTGTATCTGCGATCGCTGCCGCCTGTGCGTCACGAGCTCGCAAAGACCGCCGTACCGTTCCCGCTGAACCGCTTGATCAACGCGGCGCCCGAACCCGTCGCGGCTCCCGTGTCAGCCGATCTATCGACGCCTGAAAAGCGCGGCGCCTACATCGCCCAGATGGCCGTCTGTGCCGACTGCCATACGACTCGCGACGACAAAGGAAACGTGCGGTCGGCTATGGCGTTCGCCGGTGGGACCGCCATGCCGTTCGGCAATCGAAAGGTCGTGTACTCGGCGAATCTGACGCCGTCGGTGAATGGCATTCCGTACTACACCGAGGGTCTGTTCATCGAAACGGTCCGCACCGGGAAAGTCCACTCGCGGGCGCTCGACGCCATGATGCCGTGGCAGCTGTACCGCAATATGACCGACCAGGACTTGAAGGATCTGTTCGCGTATCTGAAGACGTTGAAGCCGGTCGATCACTACGTCGACAACAGCCTCCCGCCGACGTTCTGCGCGAAATGCGGCCTCACTCACGGCGGCGGCGAACGAAACAAGAAGGGTTCGTGAGCTGGTGAATTCGACGAGTTGGTGAATTCACCATCCACCAATCACGAACTCGAAGTTCTCACTTGTCGGGCAGCCCTGCGGCACGTCGGGCTTTTTCGAGTGCGGCGAGCGCGTCGAGAACTTCCTTGCGGGCGGCCTCGCGCTCGCGATCCTCTTTCGCGTCCTGATACTTCCTGATCGCGGCCTTTAGCGCCCAGGTTTCGGCCAGCGTCAATGCGGTTTCTGCAACCAGATACGGGCCGGTGAACCCGGCGTACGGCCGAAATTCCTTCGGCGTCACCATGTCCATGAACTCCTGGTGGGTCATGCCGCCGTAGGGTGCCGGACCCAGCCAGAACTTCTCTCCGAGAATGTCCTCGAGCGTGGGCTTCCGGCCGAAGATTTCGAGACGGAAGACCGGGTGCTGCTCCTTCAAGCTGATCGCTGGCGGCGCCGCAAGGGCGCGCTGGATGCGATCGATGGAGACCGGCAGGTCGTTCGGCTTCAATTCATCCTGAGAGGTCTCCGCCGCCGCGGGGGCTGGCGTCGCTGTCGCAGGTGCCGATCCGGCAGGTTGTTGAAGAAGGACGAGGAGCGCCAACGCGGAGGGACCCATAACCGTTCGTACCAGTTTAAGACGACATGAATCGAGTGCCGGCCGCGGCAACTCGGCCGAAGCTGTTCACATATGGGACCGGACCGTTCGTGCCCGAACGTCCGGCGGCGATGCTGCCGGCTTCGTATCCCCGTAAGTAGCTGCACCAACGCTATTTGTCTTCGTCAGCCGGACGGGCATGGACTTGGCTCTGCTCCGGCGTCATGGTGAGAGCTTTCCTCGGCGACGTTCGATATGCGGCACGGCTGCTCCGCCGGGCGCCCGCGTTTACGTCCGTGGCCGTGGCAACCCTCGCGCTCGGTATCGGCGCCAACACGGCGATCTTCAGCATCGTCGATGCGGTGCTGCTCCAGCCGCTGCCATATCCGCAGCCCGACCAGCTCGTCGTCCTGTCGGAAACCGTGCAGCGCGACAGCCTCGAGCGGCGTCCGCTGTCGTACCCGGACTTCCGCGACGTCCGCGACCGCGCCAAATCGTTCGCGGCGATGACGGCGTGGACGGAGGAGACGCTGACGCTTTCGGTACCAGGTGCGCCGGCGCGGCAAGTGCGGTCCGAACTCGTGACGTCGAGCTACTTCGAGCTGCTTGGCGCGAGCACGTCGGCGGGACGAACTTTCACCCCCGCTGAAGCCGACGAACGCGACGCGCATCCGGTGGTCGCGCTGTCGCACGCCTTTGCCGAACGCACGTTCGGCTCTGCCGGTGCGGCGGTCGGTCAATCGGTGATGTTGAACGATCATGCGTTCGTCGTCGTCGGCGTCCTCAGCCGCGGATTTACCGGCCTGAGCGACGCTGCCGATGTCTGGGTCCCGTTCGGCATGATGAGCGTCGCCGAATCGCCGCGTTTCTTCGACGCGCGCGGCTCGCGATGGCTCGACGGCGTCGCGCGGCTGAACCCCGATGTCACGCTGGCGGAGGCGCGCGCTGAACTGGGGACCATCGGCCGTCAACTCGAGCAGTCGTATCCGGACACGAATTCGCGCTACGGCCAGACGGCGTTCGATCTGAAGAGCGAAACCGTCGGGTCGCTGCGGCCGCTTCTCACGACGCTCCTCGGCGCGGTCGGCTTCGTCCTGCTCATCGCGTGCGTGAACCTGGCGAATCTTCTGCTCGCGCGGGTGAGCGCGCGCAGCCGGGAGACGGCGATCCGATCGGCGCTTGGCGCCGGTCGCCGGCGCATTGCGCGCCAGTTCCTGGCCGAAGGCATTCTGATCAGCGCACTCGGTGCCGCAGCCGGCGTGCTCGTAGCGATGTGGTCGACCGGAACGATCGCCGCGCTCGCACCCGCAGGACTGCCCACCTTCGCGAGGCCGCACGTCGACTGGCGAGTCCTCCTGTTCGTCGGTGCGCTGGCGGTCGGCTGCGGCGCGCTGCTCGGGCTGTTGCCGGCGGTGCACGGATCGCGGACCGACCTGAACGAGGCGCTCAAGGAGGGGTCGCGCGGCTCGGCGGGCGGTCCGGCGCGCGCGAGGCTTCGCGCCGCGCTGGTCATCGCGGAAGTGGCGCTCTCGCTGCTGCTCCTCGTCGGCGCCGGTCTGATGGTGCGCTCGTTCGTAAACCTGCAGCGAATCGATGTGGGGTTTGTTCCCGATCGTGCGGCGACGCTGCGCATTGCGCTGCCCCGGAAGTACGTTGGCGCCGAACTCGGACAGACGGTCGACGAACTGCTGGCGCGCGTGAACGCGGTGCCCGGCATTGCCCGCGCGGCAGCGGGAACCGACGCGCCGTTCGCAGGCGGTACGAGCGCGATCATCGTGACTCCGGAAGGCGTCGACCCGTCGGACGTCAGAACCGGAATTCGGGTGTATCGTCACAGCATTACGCCGGGATTTTTCGACGTCCTTGGCGCTCCGCTCGTCGCGGGCCGCGACTTCTCGCGCGCTGACGCCGACACGGCCACGCCGGTCGCGATCGTCAGCCGGAAGTTCGCCGCGAAAGCCTGGCCGAAAATGGATCCCGTCGGGCATCGTTTCAGGATCGGGCGCGGAAGCAGCGGGGACTGGCTGACCGTCGTCGGCGTCGCAGCCGAGATGCGATACCGATCGCTCAGAACGGGCGTGGATGCTCCCGAAGATCCCGACGTCTACTTCCCGTTCGCGCAAGCGCCGGATCGCGGGCTGTCGGTGCTGGCGAGGACCGCGCTCGACCCGGGCGTCATCCTGGCGCCGATCCGCGAGTCGATCCAGCGCTTCGATCGGGACGTTCCGGTCTCCGACGAACGGCCGTTCACCACGCTCATTGGAAACCGCATGGCGGAGTTCCGCCTGAGCGCGAGCATCATGTCGTCGTTCGGCGGCATCGCGCTGCTGCTCGCCGGCATCGGCGTCTTCGGGTTGATCAACTACTCGGTGGCACAACGCCGGCGCGAACTCGGAGTCCGTGCCGCGCTCGGTGCAACGCGCGGCGAGTTGTACGGACTCGTGCTCCGCGAGGCGCTGCTGCTCGCGGGCGTCGGCGTCGGCGCCGGGCTGCTGGCGGCGTTTCCGGCGGCTCGATTGATCGAGAGCCAGTTGTATGGCGTCACGGCGTCGGATCCGATCACGTATGCGGCGATCGTGCTGCTCCTCGCGGCAGTCAGCCTGACCGCCGCGCTGGTGCCCGCCTCGCGCGCGGCGCGCGTCGATCCGATGATCGCGCTGCGGGCGGAGTGAGTTTCGCGTCAGGAGGCAATGATGGGAGCGGTGCTGAAGGACATCCGGTATGCGCTGCGGGTGCTGCGCAAGACGCCGACGTTCACCTTCGTCACGGTGGCGACGCTGGCGCTCGGCATTGGCGCGACCACGGCGATCTTCACGGTCGTCGACGGCGTCCTGCTGAAACCGCTACCTTATCGCGACCCCGCGCGGCTGGTCATGCTGTACGTCGACCTCACGGCGCGCGGAGGGCCCGCCAACGAATGGACGGGTCCCGCCAATCAGGCCGACTGGTCGACTCGTACGAGCGTCTTCCAGAGCGTCGCGACGATTCGCGGATGGAACGCGACCCTTTCGGGCGGCGAACTGCCGGAATCGTTTCCCGCCGAACAGACGACCTATCAGTACTTCGACACGCTCGGTGTCGCGCCCGAACTGGGGCGTACGTTCAGGCAGAGCGACGACGTCCCGAACGCGCCGCGCGTGGTGATTCTCGGCCACCGCGTCTGGCGCGACCGCTTCGGCAGCGACCCGGGCGTCCTCGGACGGATGATCGCAATCAACGGCGAAGACCACGAGATTATCGGCGTCATGCCGGCGTCGTTCCGCGCCGTCCAGGTCTCTGATGCGACGATGTGGCGGCCGCTCCGTTGGAGCCTGACGAATCCGCCGCGAGACGTCGCCGTCGCGCATACGATCGCGCGTCTCGCGCCTGGCGTGTCACTCGACCGGGCCCGCGCCGAACTGAACGTGTTCGCCCGGCAGCTCGAGCGCGAACACCCGACCAGTGACAGGGGCAAGGGCATCAACCCCGTGCCGCTGCACGAACAGCAGACCGGCGCGGTGCGAGTCGCGCTCCTCATCCTCCTCGGCGCAGTCGGATTCGTGCTCCTCATCGCCTGCGTCAACATCGCGAACCTGCTGCTCGCACGCGCGTCGAGCCGGGTGCGCGAAATTGCCGTCCGCCGCGCGCTCGGCGCAGACCGCCGGCGCATCCTTGGACAGATGCTGACGGAGAGCCTGCTGCTCGCCGGCGCGGGCGGTGCGCTCGGACTGATTTTCGGGGTCTGGGGCGTATCCGCGCTGAAGGCGATCGCGCCGCCGGGCACGCCGCGACTCGACGATGTCTCGGTCGACGTTCGGGTCCTGCTCTTTGCGGCAGCCGTGACAATCGCCACGGGCCTCATCTTCGGCATCGTCCCGGCGTGGCATGCCTCCCGCGACGACATGGCCCCGGCCCTGAAGGAAGGCGGCCGCGGTCAGCTCGGCGATGGCGGCAACCGCGCCCGCCGTACGTTCATCGTCGCGGAACTGGCACTGGCGCTGATGCTGCTCGTCGGCGGCGGCCTGCTGCTGCGCACATTCGTCGCACTGCAGCAGTCGAGCCTCGGCTTCAATCCCGATCACGTGCTGACCGGATTCGTGCTGCCGCCGCCGGCAAGATACAAGACGCCGGAGCAGCGCAGCGCATTCTACGATCGGCTGCTCGAACGGACGGCCGCGCTCCCCGGCGTCAAGATTGGCGCGCTGTCATCCGTGATTCCGGAAGGCGGCGACAGCGACACGGATTTCGTCATCGAGGGGCGCCCGCGCGCGCAATCGAGCGACCAGTCGCTCGTGACCTGGTATCGCGAAGTCAGCGCCAGCTACTTCCAGGCGATCGAAATCCCGCTGCGGCGGGGGCGACTGTTCTCTGCCGGAGAAGCCGCGCCCGTTGCTGTCATCAACGAAACGTTCGCCGGCCGCTACTGGCCTGGCGAGGATCCGCTCGGGAAGCGCATCGCGTTCGATGACGACCGGTGGTTCACCATCGTGGGCATCGTCGGCAACGTCAAAGTGCGCGGTCCGCGCGATCCGGGCCGCGTGGAAGTATATGTGCCCTACTGGCAGCAGCCGGAGGCCGGAACCAACGTCGTGCTGAAGACGGCGGTCGACCCGGCGTCGCTCGTCGAGCCGCTCAAGCGGGCCGTGAAGGAGGTCGATGCGTCCGTCGCCGTTTCCGGCGCTGAGACGATGGACGGGATCCTGGCCGACTCGAACAGCGCGCCCCGGTTTTACGCAATGATGGTCGCCGCGTTCGCCGCGCTGGCGCTGATCCTCGCCGCGGTCGGCATCTACGGCGTGATGGCGTACACGGTTGCGCAGCGCCGGACCGAGATCGGCGTCCGTCTGGCCCTCGGTGCGGCGGAGCGCCAGATTCTGGTACTGGTGCTCGGCGACAGCCTGAAGCTCACGGCGATCGGTCTGGTCATCGGGACGGCGGCAGCGCTGGTCGTGAGCCGGTCGATGCAGTCGCTGCTGTTCGGCGTCCGGCAGACGGACCCGGCGACGTATACCTTGACCGCCCTCGTGCTGGTGCTCGTCGGCCTGGGGGCGAGCTACGTGCCCGCGCGGCGGGCGATGCGGACCGATCCGATGACGGCGCTCCGTACGGAGTGAATTTCCTCAGGTAGAATAGACGTCATGGCTTTCTTCAGCCGCAGCACACAGCCCGCCGCCACGCCGACCGTCAACGACACCGAGACGCTTGCGCCCAATGCGCTCGTCGGCCTGCGCAACATCGAGAAATCGTACGCGCACGGCACGAGCCGGAGCTATGTGCTGCGCCGCATCAACGTCGACATAAAGGAAGGCGAGTTCGTCTCGATCATGGGCCCGTCCGGCGCGGGCAAATCGACGCTGCTGCACATCATCGGGATGCACGACAGCGCGTGGACCGGCGAGTACTACTTCCTCGATCAGCCTGTGCACCGGCTGGGCGCCAAGGAACGCGCAAAGCTCCACAAGCAGTACATCGGGTTCGTCTTCCAGAGCTATCACCTTCTCGATCATCTGACCGTTTACGAAAACCTCGACATTCCGCTCTCCTACCGCGATATCAAGAAGTCGGAGCGCGAGAGCATGGTCTGCGACATCCTCGACAAGTTCGCGATCGTCGGCAAGAAGGATCTGTATCCGAATCAGCTCTCCGGCGGGCAGCAGCAGCTGGTCGCGGTGGCGCGCGCCGTCATCTCGAACCCCAAGGTCATCCTGGCCGACGAGCCGACCGGTAACCTGCACACGAGCCAGGGCCGCGAGATCATGGAGCTGTTCAAGAAGTTGAACGAGGGGGGCACGACGATCGTGCAGGTCACGCACTCGGAAACCAACGCCTCGTACGGCAGCCGGATCATCCACCTGCGCGACGGCTGGATCGTCGACGAGTAATCGTCCCAGCCAACCTTTCGTCCCGTAATTCCATCTAAGCAGCGGGGAGACCCGCATGGACGACGTCCGCTTTGCGCTCCGTCAGCTGCGTAAGAACCGCAGCTTTGCCGTCACCGCCGTCTTCGCGCTTGCGCTGGGGATGGGCGCCTGCCTGTCAATCTTCGCTTTCGTCGACGCGGCACTGCTTCAGCCGCTTCCTTACGCGCAGCCGGATCGCCTCGTCGGCGTCTACGAGCGGGTGGAGATCTTCCCGCGCTCCAACCTGTCGTATCTCGACTATCTCGACTGGAAGAAACTGAATACCGTCTTTTCGTCGCTCGCGGCCTATCAGGGCAGCGACGCAGTACTGACGACGGAATCCGGCGCGATACGCGTTTCGGGAGCGCGCGTCAGCGACGATTTCCTCAAGACTCTGGGCGTCGTGCCGGCCGTCGGCCGCGACTTTCGGCCGGGCGAGGATCAGCCCGCGGCCCAGAAGACCGTGCTGCTCTCCTACTCGGCCTGGCAGACGCGGTTTGGCGGACGCGCCGACATCCTCGGCCGGACGGTTGTCGTCAATGGCGAACCGTACGTGGTCATCGGCGTGCTTCCGAACGGATTCACGTTCGCTCCCGTGGGGGCGGCAGAATTCTGGATGCCCCTCAGGACGACGGCGCCATGCGAGTCAAGACGCAGCTGCCACGACTTGTACGGTGTTGCGCGGCTTCGGTCAGGAGTATCGATCGCGACGGCTGCCGACAACATCAAGGCCATCGCGGCTGCGCTCGAAAGTCAGTATCCGGACTCGAACCGCGGCCAGGGCAGCAACATCGTCGCCCTTGCCGACGTGATTGTCGGGCCCGTGCGTCCGATCCTCATGACGCTGCTCGGTGGCGCGGTGCTCCTGCTCGTCATTGCCGTCATCAATGTGGCGGGACTGCTGCTCGTCCGCGCCGAAGCGCGGCGCCGGGAGATCGCGGTGCGCGGCGCGCTGGGCGCCTCGAGATGGCGCATCGTCCGACAATTCGTCGCAGAAGGTGCGCTGCTGGTGATCGCGTCGAGCATCATCGCCCTCGCCGCGGCGGCCGCCGCCATCCGGCTGCTGCGGGCGCTCGTCCCGGCTGCCATGATGTCGTTCCTGCCGTTCCTCCGGGATGCCGGCCTCACCTCTCACGTCTGGATCGCCACGGCTGCAATCGTCGTTCTTAGCGTGCTGCTGTTCGCGTTCACGCCGCTTGCGCGGCTGTCGGTATCGGGGGACGCGCACGCGCTCGCTGAGGGATCTCGAGGATCCGCCGGTCGCGCGTGGAGCCGTGTCGGCTCGAAGCTCGTTGCGGTCGAACTGGCGTTCGCGATGGTCCTGCTCGCCGGTGGCGTGCTGCTCGCCAGGAGTCTCTATGGCCTGCTGCACGTCAATCTCGGGATGCAGCCGCACCATGTCGCGGTCATTGCCGTCGACGTCCCTCCGTCCTACAACGGCGCGGCACGGCTCAACGCGGTACACGAGCGCGTGCTCGAACGAGTCCTCGCCCTTCCGGGCGTCGAGTCGGCCGGAACGACGAGCGTCAGGCCCCTGGACGGCGGCAACACCAGCTGGATTCGGATCGACGGCCGCCCGTACAACGGCGAGCACAACGAGGTCGATACGCGCGAAGTCGATGCCGGCTACTTCGGAACGATTGGGGCGCGCATGGTAAAGGGACGCACGATTCTACGGACCGACGACGCGTCGGCGCCCCGCATTGTCGTCATCAACAGGGCGCTGGAACGTACCTACTTCCCACACGAAGATCCGATCGGGCGCAAGATGCGGTTCGTGTCGTTCCAGACCGATCGGCCGTTTGAAATCGTCGGCGTCGTCGACGACATCCAGGAGAACCCGCTCGACGCGGTGGCGCCGCCGACCATGTATTTTCCGTTCGCTCAGGATCCCGACGACGGGTTCTGGCTGTTCGTGCGGACCAGGCAGTCCGAGGATTCATTGCTGCCGACGCTCGCGTCGGCTATCCATGCGCTCGACCCCGGTCTGGCGACGTTCGGCGGAACGACCCTCCCGGAATTGGTCGGCAATTCGGAGCCTGCGTACCTCCGACGGTCGGGTGCCTGGCTCGTTGGCGCTTTCGCAGCACTCGCCTGGCTCCTCGGTGTCGTCGGACTTTACGGCGTCATCGCATATTCCGTCGGCCGCCGGACGCGCGAGATCGGGGTTCGGATGGCTCTCGGAGCGCAGCGTGGCACAGTCGCGCGGCTCGTGCTCGGCGAAGCCGGACGGCTCGTGGCGATCGGGATCGCGCTTGGAGCGATTGCCGCCGTCGCCGCAGCGATGCTCGCCCGCACGCTGTTGTTCGGCGTGACGCCGTGGGACGTGCCCACGCTTGCGATCGTTGCTGTCGTCCTCGGTGCGTCCGCCCTCGCCGCCAGTTATCTTCCGGCGCGCCGTGCGGCATCGTTGAATCCGGTGGAAGCGCTCCGCGCGGAATAGCGACTCGACCCGCCTGCCCGTTGCGCGTCACCAGCGCGGTTCGCGTTTGCCTCCCGCGCCGTTGCCGTAGCTTCGATTGCCGGTGCCGCCGCGCGCACCGCCGAAGCCGCCGCCTTCCGGCTTCGGGCGGGCTTCGTTGACGACCAGCGCTCGGCCTTCCATCTGGTACTCGTGGAACTCGTCAATCGCCTTCTGAGCCTCGGCGTCGCTGGACATCTCGACGAACGCGAAACCCCGCGCGCGGCCGGTTGCCATGTCGCGCATGACGCGTACGTTGTCGACCTTGCCCGCGCGTGCAAACAGATCAGTCAGCTGCTCTTCGGTTGCCGAGTACGGAAGGTTTCCGACGTATAGTCTCCTGCCCATACTGTCGCTCGCTCCTCTTCATCCAATCAAGCCGCGGGCCTGGCACTGGGGCGCAGACCCGTGGCACCTGATCGTGCAATCGACACGCCGGTGCGCATTCATGGGCTGGCGTCAGCCGATGCGCTCGGCTAGAGTGAACCGTATGTTCCGCCGCGCTGTGTCTGCCGCAGTTCTGTGCCTCGCCGCCGCATGCGGCCCTCACGCCCAGCAGTATCCCGTCGAAGGGCAGGTGATCGGTGTGTCCGCCGACCACCGCCAGTTGACGATCGATCACAAGGACATCCCGAACTTCATGCCGGCGATGACGATGGCGTACTTCGTCAGAGATCCGCATGAACTCGACGGCATCGGGGCGGGCGACCTGGCCACGGCGACGCTCGTGGTAAGCGGCAGCGAGATCTACCTGAAGAACATCAAGAAGACGGGGCATGCCGATCTGCCCGCCGCCGCAAGGCCGATCAAGGCCATGGACGTCATGGCCCCTGGTGACACCGTGCCGGATGATTCGCTCGTCGACGAGAGCGGCGCGCCTCGCAGGCTCTCGGACTGGCGCGGCAAGGCACTGGCCGTCACGTTCATCTACACGCGCTGCCCGATCCCCACGTTCTGTCCACTGATGGATCGGCAGTTCGCTGCCGTCCAGCAGGCGGCAGCGAAGGACCCCTCATTGCGCGATCGCGTGCATCTCGTGTCCATCACGTTCGATCCGGCGCACGACACACCCGCCGTGCTGAAGACACACGCTGCGGGCCTGCATGCCGATCCGCACGTTTGGACGTTTCTGACCGGCACTCCCGAAGCCATGGATCACGTGACCGAACGGTTCGGCATCTCGGCGGTGCCGGAGAAGGATCCCGGGCAGACGGTCACGCATAACCTGAGGACGGCGGTCATCGATCCGAAGGGGCGTGTGACAACGATCTATTCGGGGAACGAATGGACGGTCGACCAGATGCTCGACGCGCTGAAGCATGCGCTTCAGTCCTGAGGAGCGGCGCGCCGGTACACCGGCGTTCTCTCCTGCCGAGCGCCGGCTGATTGCGCGTCTCCGGACGCCTGCCGCGGTGCAGCACTGGCTGAACTCGCTGCCCTACAACACGGAGCCGCCGCCGGGACGTGCGACGCTGCGCAGCTTTCGCGGCGTCATGCGTACGGGGACCGCGCATTGCCTCGAAGCCGCCCTTGCCGCGGCCGTCGTCATGGAGCAGCATGGGTATCCGCCGCTCGTGCTCAGTTTCGAGTCGATCGACGAGCTCGATCACGTCCTGTTCGTTTATCAGCGCGGCGGGCGCTGGGGGTCCGTCGCGCGGTCGCGCGACCCGGGGCTGCATGGACGAAAAGCCGTATTCCGGACGGCGCGCGATCTCGCGCTGAGCTACGTCGACCCTTACGTTGACTATTCGGGGCGCATCACGGGCTATGCGGTCATCGATCTGGCGTCGCTGATGGGCGACTATGACTGGCGGCTGTCCGATCGGAATGTCTGGAAAGTGGAACGTGCGCTGCTCGCGGCGCCGCACCGGCTGATTCGCTCGCCGGATGCGAGGATTGACCGGCTGCGACGATGGTATCGGGAGTACCGCGCGGAGCACGGCCGAAAACCCACGGAGTACCGGCACCGGCATACCTGGAGCGAGCTGCCGCCCGGAAACTGGTGAATGGCTGTCCCCATTTTTCGCAAAAAAAGGGGACAGTCCCCATTTTTCGCAAAAAATGGGGACTGTCCCCTTTAGTCCAGATCGAAGTCGCGGGTGGGCTTCGTGATTGGTTCGTCGCGCGCCTGGCGGAGCGCTTCCTCAAACCGCTTCGACAGCGCGTCCCCGCGCGTCTTCTCCGCGTTCACCGACTGCTGGAACAGCGCCTCCCGCTTGGCCGCCTCACGCGCGAGGATGCTCTGCGCTTCGTCGAGCTCCGGCCGGTCCGCCGACGGCGGCGCCTGATGAGAGACGACGCGCTGAAGGTTCGTGTCAATCACGAGCGTCGCGCCGCAGCACGGGCAGTCGACTTCAATCTCTGACGTGAGTTTCGCCATGGCGTCTACTTCGCTTCCTGTTTGCGATCCGACCAGTCGAGCGCGACGGGCTGCCCTGACGCGTCCGTCGCACGCACCTCGACCGTGTGCACCGCTTCGCGACCCGGATCGAATTTCTGCCCGAGTCCGGTCACGAAGTTGCTGAGCCCCGCATCGAGCTGGGCGCCCGCCGCCAGCGTCGTCGCCGTCCCGCGATAGTACCCGTTCAACGTCACGGTCACGTTGCGCCACTCGCGTTTCGTCTGGTTTTCAACCACGAGCGTCCGGCCGTTCAGGCGGATCGGTGGCGGCGCACTTCGACACCCGGCGACCGTCACGAAAACCGCGAGCGCGACGAACAGTCTTTTCATGACTGCAGCGCGCACGGCGCACGGCGCACCGAGCACCGAGCACCGAGCACCCGCTATGATAGCCCCAGCCGTGGATCTCCGTATTGCCACCTACAACATTCACCGGTGCCGTGGAATGGATCGACGAGTGGTGCCCGACCGCATCGTCGAGGTGCTCCGCGAAATCGGCGCCGACGTGATCGCGCTCCAGGAGGTCATCGGCGCCGGGCCCGCCGGCGCAGGCCAGGCAGAGGAGATCGGCGCCGCCCTCGGCATGGGATGGGTGATGACCTGTGTGCGGACGCTGCGCCAGCATCAGTTCGGCAACGTCGTGATGAGCCGGCTCCCCATCGTGCACCACAGCCAGTACGATCTGACGTGGCGCACCTGCGAACCCCGCGCGTGCCAGCGTGCCGACCTGAAACTCGCGTCAGGCCAGCTGCTGCATGTGTACAACGTGCACCTCGGCACTGCGGTCCTGGAGCGCCGCTACCAGGCCGGCCGACTCGCGGCGTTCGTTCACGATCGGCGCGTGACCGGCCCGAAGGTGATTCTCGGCGACTTCAACGAGTGGATGCGCGGGCTGGCTACGAAGACGCTCTCATCGCTCTTCGAGAGCATCGACATCGCCGCGCACTTGAAGCGCCGGCGGACCTATCCGGGACTCTTTCCCGTCGTCCATCTGGATCACATCTATTACGAAGGACGCCTGGAAGTTGCCGGCGTCGAGATGCCGCGCACACGCAAGGCTCTGATGGCATCGGACCACCTTCCGCTAGTCGCGGACTTGCGAGTCGGGTAAACCACGCTTCGCGCGGAGGCCTCGAGCCGAGCGACTCCAGTGGGTGCTTGTTCGCGCGTCGCGCGTGCGGTCCTGGCGAATTGGAGAAAATTGGGAATTGGGAATTGGGAGTTGGGAGTTAAGAGTTCCCTACCCCTCTTCCTCGTATTCCTCTTCCACCGCGGGGCCGGGGCGGGTCGGCGGGCGCAGGGCTTCGCGGTAATCGTACAGCGGCAGATCGGTCACGTGGAGCGTCAGCGGACACCCGGGAGATTTCTGGTCCACGACGACGGTGACGGGACTGCCTTCGACGCCCTCACGAAACGCCAACCGGCATCCGCAGGCGAGGCGCGCGTGGGTGAAGCCCTTCAACATTCCAGTGATTGTACTACAACGAGGTGTTCGCGAAACGTTCGGCGATCCTGGTGGGGCTGTTCCATCCATGGAGGCTTACAGCAGCGCCTTCGGATCCAGGAGCGCCCTGATCTCCTGTTCGAATGCATCCTTCGAGACCGGCCCGAGATGCTTGGTGCAGATCGTGCCGTCGCGTCCGATCAAGTACGACGTCGGCACGCCATAGAACGGGCCATAGGCGTCTTCGATGTCCGACTGCAGCTGCGCAACCGGATATTGCATCTTCCATTCGCGCGTGAACTGCTGCAGCTGCGGCGGCGCGTCGTCGATCGAGACCGCGACGATCACGAGGCCCTTGTTGCGGTAGCGATCATACAGCTCGACGAACGCCGGGATCTCTTCCTTGCACGGGCCGCACCACGTCGCCCAGAAATTCAGCACGATGACCTTGCCCTTGAAATCCGCCAGCTTGAGCGGCGCGTTGTGCATGTCCTTCAGCACGAAATCCAGTTTCGCCGGGGCGCTCGCGTCACACGTCTCGCTGCGTGCGGACGTGGGCGCCGCGGCCGCGGCCGGACCGATGCGTTCGGTGCCGCTGCGCCGGAGCGCGGGAATGGTCAGGAGCGCAACAGCGAGCACGGCGGCGGCGGTAACGATCCAGCGAGGTCTCATATCAGCGTGCGTGTGTCTTGACGTAGTGAACGACTGTTGTGAAGCCGTCGGGATGCCCCGGCGAGACGACGGCGTACGTCCGCCCGCCGGTCGTCCAGACGGCGGTCTCGTGTCCGAGCCGGTCGACGATGTGCTCCCCATCGATGTTGCGCGGCAACACGTAGAGCGAGAGCGGCCGGCCGTGCCAGCGATACAGCAGGTGCGCCGCCAGGCCGTCCGTGGACAGGCAGCGACGAACGTTCACGAGCTCGAGCTGCTCCGACGCGTCGCTCGGCGGCACGACGATCGGCCAACCTTCTTCCTGTTGCCATGTGGACTCGGCAACCGACGCGTCGAGCGGGTGATCCGTGTCGCAGACGCGGAAACACTTCATGTGATCGAGCGCGAAGCCGGCAGCAAGCGCGTCGATCGGATTGGTGATGGAAAAGATGATAGCGCCCGCGGTCGCGAGCAGGAGCGAGGCCGCCAGCGACAGCGGAACCCACCGGCGGAGAACGCCCGCGGAACGAGGACGAACGTGGGCGGCACACCGCGCGCGAAGAGCGGCCGGTGCGTGCGCCCGCAGTGCATCGCGGTGTTCGCGAATCAGCTCGCGCGCGTCCCGCTCTGCGACGACCTGATCGCGGCAGGGTGGACACGCGGCGAGATGCGCTTCCATCGCACGGCGCGCCTCGTCGCCACCTTCCCCGTCGACGTACGGCGTGAGCCGCGCCTCGACGTCCCGACAGTTGCGAATGTCCTCAGCCATGATTCACCGCGGACGCGAGACGTCGGGCCGTGTCGCCCTGCCGCTCCTGCAGCCCCTGATACAACGCGCGGCGGCCGCGCGAGATGCGCGACATCACGGTGCCAATGGGCACGTCGAGCACCTTCGCGATTTCCGCATACGACAACTCCTCCACATCGCGGAGCCACACCGCCTGCCGAAACGCCTCAGGCAGCGCGTCCAGCGCCGCCTGCAGATCCGTGTCGAGCGTCGCTCGCGTCAGGATCTGCTCCGGCGTATGTTCCCCCGCCGCATCGTCTGCCGCCTTGTCGACTGCTTCGCTGTCGACCTCGACCGGACTCCGAACCAGATGCCGCCGCGTATTCCGGAACGTGTTGTGAAGGATGGTGAACAGCCACGCCTTCAGGTTCGTTCCACGCTCGAACTGGTGCGATGCCCGGAACGCTTTCAGATACGTGTCCTGCACCAGATCCTCGGCATCCTGCGGACGCCTGGTGAGCCGGAGCGCGGTTCCGTACAAGCTGTCGATATACGACAGCGCGTCGCGCGCAAACGCGTCAGCGCCCTCGACAGAATCCTTAACCCGACCCTTATTCGAGGCCCCATCTGGCGCATCGGTCCCAGGGTGGGGCGAAATTGCGGACGGGCGGCCAGGGCGGCGAAATACCATTGCAAGTTGCCCCGCGCCTTTAGAGTAAACACGCGAGGGCGGCGGGTTTATTCCTTCAATTGTATCGCGGAGAGGACATCGGCGTTCCCGCCCGTGGACAGCAGACCGGCCAGAGTGTCGGGCGCATGAGGAACGGAGCGCATCGGGGCAGCGATCAAGGGTACATGGATTGCTGGGCGCATCGTCCCTTGAGGTCGGTCGACTGCTCTAGTAACATCGCTGCACCCAGAGGTGATCACCATGCGCATCCGCAGCCGGCGCGGCTTCCCAGCGCCCTTCGGCATTGCCATCGTTGCATTCGTGTTTCTGGCAAGCGCCGTCAGCGCCAGCGCCCAGACCGGATTCGTCCCGTATTTCGGCAAGAACCGCATCAAGTACGACCACTTCAAGTGGCGGATTTATCCCACGGATCACTTCGAGATCTACTATTACCCGGATACCGAGATCCATCTGGAGCGTGTCGCCAGCTACGCAGAGAGCGCTTATCAACAGGTGAGCGCCGACCTGAAGCACGACCTGGCGTTCAAGGTGCCGCTCGTCATCTACAAGACGGAGAGCGAATTCCAGGAGCAGAACATCGACCCGGGCGAACTGCCCGAGGGAGTGCTGGCGTTCGCCGAGCCGTACCGCGATCGCATGGTGCTGCCCATCGACGAACCATCCGACGCTCTCTACCGGCTCATCACCCATGAGCTGACGCACATCTTCGAATTCGACATCATCCCGCGCACACTGCTCCGCCGCGCGCTGCCGCTCTGGGTGGACGAAGGACTTTCGGATTACGAAACCGGTTACTGGGATCCGTTCGATCTCATGACCGTGCGGGACGCCGCTATCGCGGACATCATTCCCTCGATGAGCGACTTTCAGGGGGTGCAGTTCGCCGACGGCCGGCTGCCCTACAACCTGGGCCATGCGGCATTCGAGTTCATCGAAGCGAAGTGGGGCAAAGAAGGCCTCCGGCAGTTCCTGTTCGCGCTGCGGAAAAGCGTCATCGGCGGGGGCGACAGCGCGTATGAAGAGGCGTTCAAGCTGAAGCCTGAGGAATTCGACGAACAGTTCGACAAGTACTTGAAAGACCGGTTCAAGCCGTTCCGCGACAAGGAGCGACCGATCGACTACGGCCGCGACCTCGCGCCCAAGCCACAGAAAACGCCGTTCGTGTCGGTCGTGTCGATCGAACCGTCGCCGAGCGGCGACCTGCTGGCCGTGGCCGCCGGGAACCGCAAGGACCAGGAGCTGGACATCATCCTGGTCTCGACAAAAGACGGAAAAGTGATTCGCAACCTGACCGGCGGCTTCAATACGGGTTTCGGCTACGAGTACATCGCGACGCCTGGAGGCTTCCGCGGCAACGCCGTTCCGTGGATGTCCTGGTCACCGGCCGGCGACCGCATCGCTTATTTCGTCCGCAAGGAAAAGCAGAAGACGCTCATCCTGCAGAACGTGCTCACGGGCAACATCGAAAAGCGTCTCGACATGAAGACGGTCGACATGCCGGAGTCTCCCTCGATCAGCCCTGATGGCAATACCGTCGTCTTTGCGGCGCTCCGGAATGCCGTCGCGGACATCTTCACAATCGATCTGAACAGCGGCGAGGTGAAGAACCTGACCAACGATCCGTTCGGCGACTACGGACCGAGCTGGGCGCTCGACGGCAAGTCGATCGTCTACATCGCGCGGGTGAGCGGCAACAACAAGCTGTTCCGCCTCGATCTGGATTCCGGGAAGAAGACGCAGCTGACCTTCGGCACGCACGACGACGGGTCGGCGAAGTTCATCGACGCCGACACCATCGTGTTCCCGTCGACCGCGGTGGATCCGACGGAGCCGATCAGCCCTGACGTCGCGCGCAACGGCAACATCTACAACATCTGGACGCTGAGCCTGAAGACCGGCGAACTGAGGCAGTACACGGACGCGCTTGGCGGCAACGTGTCCCCCGTGCCGCTGCGCGACGAATCGAAGCAGGAGAAGATCGCGTTCGTTTCGTACTACAAGGGTGAATACGGAATTCATCTGATTCCGGCGCAGAAGGACCCGCTGCATACGGTGGCGAGCGCGGACTTCGGCGCACCGGGACCGGTGATCGACTTCCAGCCTCCGCTGACGCATACCCTCGTCAAGGAAAACGAGCGCGACAAGAAGAAGTTCGAGAAGATGTTCCTTGAAGGCCGCCCGCCGGTGAACGTCGGGATCACGAGCAGCGGCGATGTCTTCGGCGGCACCCAGGTGACGTTCACCGACGTGCTGGGCGATCAGCAGTTCAACGTGTTCGCCGAGTCGATTTCGCAGTACCGCACGCTGTCGGTGCAGTACGTGAACCTGTCCCGGCGGCTGCAATACGCGCTGCAGGGGTTCTCGCAGACGCAGTTCTATTACGGCAACTACGCCGGCTACCTCTATGACCCGAGCCTGGCGTTCCTCAGCCACGACGACGCGCTCGCGACGCAGACGGAGCGAGGTGCGATTGCGTTCGGAATCTATCCGCTCAACCGGTACTCGCGCCTCGAGCTGACAGGCGGTCTCTATCAGTTCAAGCAGGAATACGACAACCCGGACCTGCAGCAACTGTCGCAGCAGTATCAGATCGATCAGTACGGCCAGCCGGTCTTCGCGAACGGGACCATCGCGCCGCTCGCGGCCGCGTACGTGCGCGAGACCACGATCTTCCGCGAGTACGGTCCGCTGTCTGGCGACACGCTGCGCGCAGGCTTCGAGTTCGCTCCGAAGTTCGGCGGCCTGCTCTCGAGGCAGACGGCGGACGTGGACGCGCGCAAATACATCCGCCTGGCAAGCAACGGTGTTCTCGCGTTCCGTTTCCGCGGACTGACCAGCTGGGGCGACTATCCGTCGTACTTGTTCTACGGCGGCAACTCCGAGATGCGCGGCTATGACTATCTGGAGTTCACGGGCAACAAGGCGTTCTTCTCGAACGCCGAGCTGCGCTTTCCGCTCTTCGAAGCGGCGCTGACGCCGTTCGGTGTGATCGGCGGCCTGCGGGCAGTGATGTTCGCCAACTTCGGGGCTTCGCAGTTCGAGGGTATCCCGCTGACGCTGACCTCCAGCTCCACGCAGACAGGCCTGCAACCCGTCATCGGGTACCAGCAGGACTTGATCAGCGGCGCGGTGACGCCGGTCTATGGACCGCCGATCGACGTGTCGGGGTTCCGGCTGGTCGACAGCCGCGCCTCGTACGGCCTCGGCCTGGAGACGTTCGCCCTGGGCTTCCCCATCCATTTCGACTGGGCGTGGCGCACGCTGTTCAACCGCAACTGGGAAGATTACGTGTACTCGTATCGGGCCGCGCTGGACGGCGACTCGAGCGGCAGCCACTGGCT
>DATJIW010000105.1:0-37970 GCA_035492775.1 Vicinamibacterales bacterium | reverse complement strand
ATAATCTACATCTTGTATGAGGGTGGATCGCTCAGCCCACCTGTTGTAACCCCTGGTCACCGGTAACCGAGCTGAGCTGCCACGTTCCAAGGAGGAACTAATGGCGAAAAAGACTGCGAAGGGCGGCAAGAAAAAGGGCGGAAAGAAGCGCTAAGGCCGCCGACCGGTCTGGGGGGTGACAAGGCAACTTGGGCACCCCCGATTTTTTTGGCTGCGAAGGTCCCGCCCGATTCGACGCGCGGGATTCAGCAAAGAAGCGACGAGCGCCGGCAGGCGCACCGTCGACGTGCCGGGAGGCAGCGGCGCTGCGATGCGATGTGTGCTCCTCGCGGTCAATCCCACACGAAGGGGGGGATAAAGCGCAATGGCAAAGAAGACTGCTAAAGGCGGGAAGAAAAAGGGCGGCAAGAAGCGGTAAGCTGCCACCGCCACAACAAAACGGGGGCGCCGATCGCCCCCGTTTCGTTTGTACATCAACGACACAACTGCGCAGCGGCGAACTTCACAAGCACTCCTGACCGGCGTGCGACCCGCCACCTCCTGGGTGGTAGCGTAGTTGGGGCATTGGTCGTTACTTCATCGGGTCCGTCCCGTTCCACACCCTCACCTGCTGGATCGTATCCAGCTGCTGCAGCCGATCGACGACTTCCATCCCTTTCACGACGTGGCCGAACACCGTGTATTTCGCGTCGAGGTGCGGCTGCGGCGACTGCGTGATGAAGAACTGACTGCCGCCGGTGTCGCGCCAGTCGAGCGCCATGCCCACAGTCCCGCGCAGATACGGATGATCGTTCAGCTCGTCGCGGATCGTATACCCGGGGCCGCCCGATCCGTCGCCACGCGGATCGCCATCCTGCACGACGAAATTCGGGACGACGCGGTGGATCTGCAGCCCGTTGAAGAATCCCTTCCGCGCCAGCGCCATGAAATTCTGCGCAGTCTGCGGCGCATCCAGCACGGCCAGTTCGATCTCGATCGTGCCCTTCGTCGTTTCGATGTAGACGTGGGGTGAGTACGGCGGCCCGATGAGCTCTGGTGATGAGTACGGCGCGACCGGCTGATTGGGCACCGGCCGGATCGCCGTCTTGGTATCGGTGGACGACGGGTCGATCGACGCGAGCAGGTCGGCCGCGTGGACGCGAATGGCCCAATCCTTGTCGGTCAACGCGGTTCGCAGCGTCTCGCGAGCTTCCTGAGCGCCGAACTTGACGAGCGCGTCGAGCGCCGCGCCGCGGGCGGCGTAATTCGCATCCCCCTCACCGGCTTTGTAGGCGTCGCGCAACGCGGCTGCGCCGTCGGCGGGTTTCAATGTTCCTACCGCTTCGGCGGCCGCCGCGCGAACCCCGAAGTCCGGATCCTTCAGCGCCGCTATGGCGACCTGGTCCGCGTCAGGAGCCTTGAGCGTGACGAGCGCTCCGATCACCGACGGTACCACGCGCCGATCCGCATCGTTGAGCATCGGCCTGAGCCGCGCGACCGCGGCGTTGGGCGGCAGGCTGCCGAGTACATCCGCCAGCGCGGCACGGACGATCCAGTTCTGGTCGACGTCCATGCCGGAGAGCGTGATCAGGAAGCCGTCGGGGTCGATCCGTGCGGCCGCTCGAATCGCGGCGGCCCGCATGGTCGGCCAGCTGTCCGTCATGAGGTTCTGGATGTACGGAAGCGCCTCGGTGGACTTCAAGGCGCCGAGCGCGTCGACCGCTTCGAGCGCCACGTTCGGGTCGACTTTGTCGCCGTTGAGCGCGGCCATGACTGCCGACGCCGCGTCCGCACCGCCAATCTGCGAGAGCGCGCGGATGACGGACACGGTGACCGGCATTTGACCCTTCGCGGCGGTCAGGAGGCGAACGAGCACGGGAACCGACGAGGCGTCCCGGATAGATCCGAGCCCACGCGCCGCAAATCCCAGCGTATAGACGCCGTCACCCTGCGCGAGCTGCTGCAGCGGGGCAAGCGCGCGGCGATCGTTGATTCGCTGCAACGCGTAAGCGATCGGCCACCACCGCGACACCGGCCGTCCCGACGCGTCGAGGACGGCTCCGGCCAGCGGATCCCACGCCTTCAGCCGCGCGAGCGCAAAGAGGCCCAGCCGCACGGCGTCAGCCTCCGGTGTTCCAGGGAACTGTTCGTCGTCCGGATTCACGGATGCGATGGCTCCCTGCTTGATGTAGGCGGCAACCATCTGACCGATGGTCCCGGCGGCGCTCGCATCGCCGATCAACCCCAGCGCTTCGGCTGCTCGGCCCCGCACGCGCGGTTGCTGATCCTGAAGCGCTGAGGTGAGCGCCGGCACCGCACGCTTGTCGCCAATCAACCCAAGCGCAAAGGCGGACATCTGCCGGACGTCAGGATCGGCGTCGTTGAGGGTCGACTGCAGCGGCTCGACGCCGTCGGCGAGTCCCACCCGCCCGATGGCCAGCGCTGCGCGCCTGCGGATCCGCGCCTCCGGATCGACGAGCAGCTTCAGGAGATCCGGCGGCATGACCGGCGCTGGCGCTGCGGATTTCTTCTTCGCCGGCGCGGCCGGCGGCGGTGTCGCGGGAACCGGCATCCGCAGGATGCGCTGATCCTCGAGCTGGAGCATCCACGCCATCTTCTGGTTTTCGGAAGCGGCAGGATTGGCTGACGGTTTTGGCGGCGCGCTGGCGCACGCTGCCGCGCTCAAGGCCAGGCCGACGAGCAGGGGCGAGAATCGATTCACCAGCATTCACTCTCCGTGAAATCAGACGAGAAGATCGGCGCTCTCGAGCGTCGCGCGCTCGACCCGATCCCAATCGATGTGGACGCCGATCCCGGGGCCTTCAGGCACGGGGATCGTTCCCTGTTCCGAGACATCGATCGCCGGCTCGATCAGATCGGGGGCATAGTAGCGGCGGCTGGCCGCAATGTCTCCTGGCAGCGTGAAGTTCGCCAGCGAACACAGATGGATATTGTGCGCGCGGCCGATGCCGCTCTCGAGCATCCCGCCGTGCCACACTGGAATCCCATTCGCCGCGGCAATGTCGTGGACGCGGATCGATTCCGCATGCCCGCCCAGCCTGCCGGGTTTGATATTGATGATCCGGCAGGCGCCCATGGCGATCGCCTCCTCGGCGACTCTGGGCGTATGAATGGATTCGTCGAGACAGATGGGCGTCCGCAGCGCGCGCTGCAGCCGCGCGTGATCGCTGATGTCGTCATAGTCGAGAGGCTGTTCGATCATCATCAAATCGTACGCGTCGAGGGCGGACAGGTGCGCCGCGTCCGCGGCTCCGTAGGCCGCGTTGGCGTCGACCATCAGCCGAATCGCGCCGAACTGCGATCGAATCATCTCCACAGCCGCGACGTCCCAGCCCGGCTTGATCTTGATCTTGATCCGGCGATAGCCGGCCGCGAGCTCGATTCGGACCTTCTCAGCCAGCTGACCGAGCGAATCCTGAATGCCGATGGAAACCCCCGATTCGATGCACGATCGCGTGCCGCCCAGCATTCGGCTCAAGGGTGTGGCGCGCTGCCGCGCGGCGGCGTCCCAGGCCGCCATCTCCACAGCGGCCTTGGCCATGTTATGACCTCGGATCGCCCGCAGCGAGGCGAATACGTCTCCCGGGTGCTCGAAGCCGCGCCCCAGCACGATCGGCGCAATGAAGTCGCGGATGATCTGCCAGGCGGTTCCCGTCGTCTCGGAGCTGTAGAACGGGTTCTGGTCGGCGACGCATTCCCCGACGCCTTCTACCCCGTCGGCCGTCACCGTGACGATGATGAACGTCCGGTCGTAGACGCGGCCGAAGCTGGTTTCGAAGAAGTGCACGAGTGGAAGGCGGAGCAGCCGGAGCTGGAGTCGCTCGATACGCACGCCTCATTATGTCCTCAGCGGTCAGCTATACTCCTCGCGATTGGAGCATCGGTACATCGCGATTGAAGGGCCGCCGGCCTCGGGCAAGTCCGCCCTTGCCGACCGGCTCGGCGCGCGGCTCGACGCCACGATCGTGCTCGACGAGCCCGAGAACCCGTTTCTCGCCGATTTCTATGCCGGCCGAGGGGGCGCGGCGTTCCAGTCGCAGCTCTTTTACACGCTCGCGCGTCACCGGCAGCAGACGGGTCTGCGGCAGACGGATCTCTTCAGCCAGCTCACCGTCTGCGATTATCTCTTCGACCGCGACAAGATCTACGCGTATCTGAACCTCGACGACAACGAACTGTACATCTACCAGCGCCTGTTCGATCTCCTGTCGGAGGACGTGCCGGCGCCGGATCTGGTGATCTACCTGCAGTCTCCCACCGATGTGGTCCGCAAGCGGCTGAAGGATCGGGCGCGCGCCAACCCGGACCTGCCGCATCTGGATGCCGAGTACGTGCGGGAGCTCAACGAGGCGTACAACCACTTCTTCTTCCACTACACCGCGACGCCGCTTCTCGTGATTGAAACGTCGCAGTCCGATCTCACATGGGGCGACGACACGCTCGAGGACCTGCTGAGGCAAGTACGCGGTTTCGGCCGCGGCACGCGCTATTACGTGCCCAGGACGAAGTGACCGCTAATTCGTTGTAAGCTCAACGGAATGGCCTGGTTCAAGAAGGTCCGGAAGCCGATTGAGCCGCGGGCGAAAAACGCAAGCCGGGTTCCCGAAGGGCTCTGGGTCAAATGCCCCTCGTGCGCCGAAATCATCTATAACAAGGATCTCGTCGGCACGCTGAATGTCTGTCCCAAGTGCGGGCACCACTTCCGCATTTCCGCGTCGGAACGGCTCCGGATGCTGTTCGACGGCCCCTGGCAGGAGTTCGACGCGGGGCTGCGGTCCACCGATCCGCTGAAATTCACCGATACCAAGCCGTATCGGCGCCGTCTCGAAGCCACCGTGGCGGCGACGGGCATGAACGACGCCGTCATCTGCGCGATCGGGACCGTCGACGGAATGGAGACCTCGATGGCCGCGATGGAGTACAGCTTCATCGGCGGCAGCATGGGCGTGGTCGTCGGCGAGAAGATCACCCGCGCGATCGAACGGGCCATCGAGCGGCGGATCCCGGTCGTCGTCGTGTCGTGCTCCGGCGGCGCCCGGATGATGGAAGGGGCGCTCTCGCTGATGCAGATGGCAAAGGTCAGCGCGGCGCTCGCGCGGCTCGATCGCACCAACCTCCCGTACATCTCCGTGCTGACGGATCCGACGACCGGCGGGGTCACCGCCTCGTTCGCGATGCTCGGCGACGTGAACATCGCCGAGCCCAAAGCGCTCATCGGCTTCGCGGGGCCGCGCGTCATCGAGCAGGCGATCCGTCAGAAGCTGCCGGAAGGATTTCAGCGCAGCGAATTTCTCCTCGATCACGGCATGCTCGACATGATCGTCGATCGGCGCGAAATGAAGGCGACGATTGCGCGGATCCTCAGGTTCGGCGGCCGGGGCGCACGCGCCGCGGAGCGCCGACGCGCGACCGCTGACATCCATGCGCCGGCCGCGGTGGAACCACGGAGCCACCCGGCCGAGCGCGAGGCATCGTCACAACCAGTCGAGTAGTTCCAGCCCGTGACCGGATCCGCGATCGAGTTCCTGTTCGCGCTCGAGCGGTTCGGGATGAAATTCGGCCTCGACAGCATGCGATTGCTGTGCGAGGCGCTCGGACATCCCGAACGCGCGTTCACGACGGTGCACATCGCCGGCACCAACGGCAAAGGATCCGTCGCGGCGATGCTTGACGCGATTCTCCGGGAGGCCGGTCACCGGACCGCGCGCTACACGTCGCCCCACCTCGTTCGAATCGAGGAGCGCTTCGTTATTGACGGCGCCGAGATCGACCGCAAACGGCTCGAAGCCTCCGCCGCGACCGTCGAAGCGATCGTCGAACGTCTGGTCGGCGAGCGCAGGCTCGAGGCGCCGCCGACGTTCTTCGAGTGCACCACGGCCGTCGCGTTCGATCTGTTCCGCCACGCGGGTGTCGAGCTCGCGATCGTGGAGGTCGGGCTTGGCGGACGGCTCGATGCCACGAATGTCGTCGATCCGGCTGTGACGGCGATCGTTTCGATCGATTTCGATCACCAGGCCCAGCTCGGGCCGACGCTGGCGTCGATCGCGCGCGAAAAGGCTGGCATCGCGAAGTCCGGCGTGCCCATGGTCTGCGGCCCGATCCCTGACGAGGCGCGGACCGCGATCGAAGAAGTGTGTGCCTCAGTCCACGCGCCGATCGTCCGCGCCGACACACCCGAACGCCTCGCAGCCGCCGCGCGGTTCTCCATCGGCCTGGCCGGTGTTCATCAAGTCGCGAACGCCGCCGTCGCCATCGGCGTCGTCGAGGTCCTGCAGGCCCGCGGCATTGGCGTGGACCCTGACGCGGTGGCTCGCGGCCTGAGGGACGTTCATTGGGCGGGCCGCCTGGAGCGTTTCGACGTCGACGGCGTTCCAGTCCTGATCGACGCGGCCCACAATCCGGCCGGAGCGCGCGCGCTGGCCGCCCATCTGGCACGGACGATGGACGGACCGGTCACGCTGCTGTTCGGCGCGATGCGCGACAAGGCGGTTGCGGAGATGCTCGCGATTCTCGCGCCGTCCGCCGCCGACATCATCGTCACGACGGCGCCTTCGCCGCGCGCGATGGCGGCCGCGGAGGTGGCGGTACTGGCGCGCGAGGTGCACGCGCGCGTGACCGACATCGCGGATCCCGTCGAGGCGCTGTGCGAGGCGTTACGGCGTCACAGAACGGTCGTGATCGCAGGCTCGATCTTCCTGATTGGCCCCCTGAGAGAGCGCATCGACCGTGGTATTCTTCGATGACCGCTGCCTGCCTCGCGGTCCGTCGATTGGCATGCACCGTCTCTGTGTGTTCCTTTTCCTGGCGCTGGTCGCAGCGGCAGCCCCGGCGCGAGCTCAGGGCACCGCTCCGGGCGGCTGCACCTACAAGTGGTCGGTCGCCAGCCAGGAGTCCGTTGGCATCAATACCACCCACTACCTCCTCTTCCGCGATGTCCAGGTCGACTGCAATGACATTCAGCTCTTTGCGGATCAGGCGGAGGTGTTCAGCGACACGGACCGGCTTCGCGCGAGCGGCAACGTCCTGTTCGTGTCCAGCACGAACCGCATCTCGGCGGAGCGTCTCGAGTTCAACACGCGGACGAAGACGGGCACGTTCTTCACCGCATCAGGGATCGCAAGCATCGAGAACCGCGGCATAGACAAGAGCCTGTTCGGCTCGCAGGAACCTGACGCGTACTTCTGGGGGGAGACCATCGAGAAGCTCGGCCCCAAGACCTATCGCGTGACACACGGCGGCTTCACTACGTGCGTGCAGCCGACGCCGAGATGGGAACTCGTGTCCGGCACTGCGACCGTCACGCTCGAGAAACACGCGGTCATGAGCAACACGCTGCTGATGGTCAAGGGCGTGCCGATGTTCTACCTGCCGGTGATGTATTACCCGATCAACAAGGAAGATCGTGCGACCGGCTTCCTCATACCCTTGTACGGGGCATCGACGGTCCGCGGACAGACGCTCAGCGTGCCGTTCTTCTGGGCCATCAACCGCAGTCAGGACGCCACGCTCGAGTACGACTTCTTCTCGAAAACGGGAATGGCGTACGGCGGCGAGTACCGCTACGTGCAGGCGCCCGGCTCGCAGGGCTCGCTGCGAACGCAGTTCATCGACGAGCACAACTCGACGTACTCCAATCCTGACGGAACGACGCACGAAGTCCCCGGCCAGTCCAGCTACACGATCACGGGCAGCATGGCGCAGAAGCTGCCACACGCGTGGCGCGTCACCGGTAACGCCAACTATTTCTCCAGCCTCGTCGCCCAGCAGCGGTATCAGCAGAACGTCTACGCCGCGACGAACACGACGCGCAGCTTCAACGCGGGTGTGACGGGCGTCGTGGGAAAAGTAAACCTGACGGGGTCGGTCGATCGCAGCGAATATTTTTCCGGTTCGGGTGCGGCCTCGAATCTGTTCGGCGCGCTTCCACGGGTTCTGGCAAGCGTGGCGCAGCAGCCGATCGGCAAGCTGCCGCTCTACTGGACGCTGCAAGGGGAGTTCGTCTCCCTCGACCGCGTCGACACGAGCGGGACGAAGGTGAGCGACCGCGGACTGACGCGGATCGATTTTCTGCCGACGCTCCGCTTTCCCTACACGAAGTGGCAATTCCTCACGTTCAACAACACGCTTTCCTGGCGCGACACATACTGGACGGAGAGCCTGCAGGACGGCGTGCAGGTCGACCAGTCGGTCAGCCGGCAATACTTCGACATGAGCACGCAGATCACGGGGCCGGTGTTCACGCGCATTTTCAGCTCGCCCGACCGCAAGCTGAAGCACGTGATCGAGCCGACCCTGACGATCCAGCGGATCACCGGCTTCGACAGTTACCCCCACATCGTCCCGCTCGAAAGCGCCGATTTCGTCACGCCCGACGTCACGAAAGTGGTCTACGGCGTGAACAACCGGCTGTACTCGAAGCATAAAGTCGCGCGCGAAGTCCTCAGCGTCCGCGTCTCGCAGACCTATTACACCGACGAGAACAGCGCGCGTGTGGATGCGCAGTACCAGTCCGGGTTCAACCCGAACCTGCCGCCGACGCACTATTCACCCGTCAACGTCCAGACCCACATCAGCCCGGACCTGCACCTCGATGCGACGATTTCCGCGGACTACGACACGCAGGCGAACGCCATCCGGACCGTTGCCGCAAACGGCGGGTGGCACAGCGGCTGGGTGCAGACCAACGCCGGCTGGAGCCAGCGGCGGTATATTCCCGATCTGAGCGGATTCAACGATCCCAACGCCGCGTCGAATTACATCAACGCCGCGACGAGCATCCGGAAACCGGGCAACGCGTTCGGCGGGACGTACACGTTCAACTACGATTTGAAGCGGAGCGCATTCCTGCAGCAGCGCTACGTGCTCTACTACAACTCGCAGTGCTGCGGCGTCGGCGTCGAGTATCAGGCGTTCACGTACGGAACGGCTCTGGCGGGGCTGACCGGAATCCCCCGCGACCACCGGTTCAACATCACCTTCACGCTCGCGGGGATCGGAACGTTTTCGAACCTGCTGGGCGCCTTCGGAGGGCAGCAGACGCGATGACGCATCAGAAGTACGCCGTCCCGGCCCGGACGCCCATCCACGACGTGCGCACGAAGCGGCTGCGGGTGATGCCGGACGAGCGCGGCTGGCTCATGGAAATTCTGCGCGCCGACGACCGCGAGATGTTCCGGAATTTCGGACAGGTCTACGTCTCCGCGACCTACCCGGGCATCGTCAAGGCGTGGCATTACCACAAGCGGCAGATCGACTACTTCGCGTGCGTCGCCGGAATGGTCAAGCTCGTGCTGATCGACACCCGCGAGGGCTCGCCGACGAAGGATGCGATCAATGAGTTCCATATCGGCGTGCACAATCCGATGCTCGTGGAAGTACCGAACCTGGTCTATCACGGGTGGAAGTGCATCGGTCCGGAGACGTCGCTCGTGGTGAACGTGCCGACGGAGCCGTACGTTTACGACGACCCCGACGAATTCCGGCTGGAGCCTCACGGCACGCTTCCCTACGACTGGTCGCAGAAGGATGGTTAACGTCCTCGTCACCGGCGGCGCCGGGTTCATCGGCTCCAACTTCGTGCGATACGCGCTCGAGACGCACGCGGACTGGCGCGTGACGACGCTCGACAAGCTGACGTACGCAGGCCGGCTCGAGAACCTGACGGGTGTGATGGACGATCCTCGTCACACGTTCGTCAGAGGGGACATCGCCGACGCGGCGCTGGCCGCGCCCCTCGTGTCGACGGCCGAGATCGTCGTGCACTTCGCCGCCGAGACGCACGTCGATCGGGCGCTGCTGAGCGCCGGCGAGTTCATCACGACCGACGTGTATGGCACCTTCGTGCTGCTCGAGGCCGCGAGGCGGAACGGTGCACTGCGGCGCTTCGTGCAGATCTCGACGGACGAGGTGTACGGCAGCGTGGCCGAGGGTTCGAGCCGGGAGACCGACGAGTTGCGCCCGCGCAACCCGTACTCGGCTAGCAAGGCAGGTGCCGAGCGTCTTGCGTACAGCTACTGGGCCAGCTACGGCGTGCCGGTCGTGATCACCCGCGCTTCGAACAACTACGGACCCAACCAGTTTCCGGAAAAAGTCGTTCCGCTCTTCATCACGAATGCGATCGACAACGTGCCGCTGCCGCTTTACGGCGATGGATTGAACGAGCGCGACTGGCTGCACGTGAGCGACCACTGCCGCGCGATCGATCTGCTCATCGAACGTGGCGCCGCCGGAGAGGCTTACAACATCGGCGGCGGCAACGGCATCACCAATCTCGATCTCACGAAGCGGATTCTGGCGCTCACGGCACAACCGGAGTCGCTGATTGCGCCTGTCGCCGATCGCCAGGGACACGATCGACGCTACGCGCTCGATACGAGCAAGCTGCAGGCGATCGGCTGGCGGCCGGTGATCGATTTCGCGCGCGGACTCGCCGACACCGTCGCGTGGTACCGGACCAACGAATGGTGGTGGCGGCCGATCAAGAGCCAGGATCCGGCATTCCGGCGCTACTACGAGGAGCAGTACGGCAATCGCCGTTCGTGACGCGAACGCGTGGCTGGCCCCCCACTCATCACCGGCGCCGCCGGGTTCGCCGGCAGCCACCTGCTGGACCTCCTCGTCGAGGATCAGGACGTCGTGCACGCCTGGTTCAATCCGGCCGGCAGGAAGCCGCTCAACCGTGACCCGCGCATCCGCTGGCGCGCGGTGGATTTGCTCGACAGGGCGGCCGTAGAGCATGCGTTGCACGAAGCCCCGCCGTCGATCGTGTACCACTGCGCAGGCATCGCGGACGTTCAGCAATCCTGGCGCGCTCCGGCGCGTGCGCTCGAGGTGAACGTCCTCGGGACGCACCATCTGCTCGAAGCCGCGGCGCGGCTGGATTTTCCAGGACGCGTGCTCGTCACGGGCTCCGCGGCCGTGTATGCGAGGTCGAGCGGGCCGCTGACCGAAGAGGATCCGCTGGCGCCAATCGGACCGTACGCCGTCAGCAAGCTCGCCCAGGAAATGGCTGCCATGCGATCCGGTGTCGACGTCGTGCTGGCGCGGCCCTTCAACCACGCCGGGCCCCGCCAGGACGATATGTACGTCACGTCGACGTTCGCGCGCCAGATCGCAAACATCGAACGCGGCGTGGGCGAACCGGTGATGCGCGTGGGGAACCTCGACGCGCAGCGCGACATCACCGACGTCCGCGACGTCGTGCGCGCCTATCGCGACCTGGCCCACCGCGGCGCAGTGCGCACGCCATACAACGTATGCCGCGGCCAGACCTATCGCGTCGGCGACCTCCTGAACGCCCTGCTCTCGCTCGCCAGCGTGGGCGTGGAAGTGCGGGACGATCCCTCGCGGCTCCGTCCAAGCGACAATCCGGTCGTGCTGGGATCCCACGACCGACTGACGCGCGATACGGGCTGGACGCCGGCGATCCCGATCGAGCGCACGCTCGCGGACATCCTCGATTACTGGCGCACACAGCCAGCGGCCGCATGAACGAGCGCGGCCACCACTCGGAGACCGCGCGGCAGCTGCTGCACGTATCCATGGGTGGCTTCGCGCTGCTGCTCCGCTGGATTCATTGGAGCACCGCCCTCACGCTCGCGGCCGCCGCCGTCCTCTTCAACGCCTTCGTTCTGCCGCGCATCGCATCGCGGCTGTATCGTCCCGGCGATCGCGACCGCGGCCTCCACGGCATCCTGTACTACCCGATCACCGTACTCCTGCTCCTGTTGCTCTTCCCTGCGGACCTGATGCTCGTGGCCGGCGCGTGGGGTGTACTCGCAGCGGGCGACGGAATGGCGACACTGGTCGGCCGCGCCGTCGGTGGCGTGCGCTGGTCGTGGAACCGGGACAAGACCGTAGCAGGAAGCGTCGCGCTGTGGATCGCCGGAGCCATCGCCGGCGCCGCACTCCTGTGGTGGTGCCGCCAGGCCGCTCCGTCCCCGCGATCGCTGCTCTTCATCATCGGCGCGCCCGTCGTCGCCGCAGCGGTCGCTGCCGCCGTCGAAACGTTGCCTGCGCGGCTCGACGACAACCTGTCGGTCGGCTTGACGGCTGGTGCATCGCTCTGGCTGCTGACGCTCGCCTCCACCGAAGCGCTCGCCGCGAATGCCCCGCTGCTGACCTCGCGCGTGCTCGCAGGCGTCGCGATCAACGTCGCGGTGGCCTGGGCTGGCCGCGCGGCGCGCACGGTGTCGCTCGGCGGCGCCGCCGCCGGTGCAGTCATCGGCACCGTTATTTTCGTCGCGCTCGGCTGGACCGGATGGGGGCTGCTGCTGGTGACATTCATCGCCGCGTCGGTGACGTCGAAGCTGGGTCTGGAGCGGAAGACGCTCCTCGGCATCGCTGAAGAACGCGGCGGACGACGAGGACCCGGGAACGCGATTGCGAACACGGGCGTCGCGGCAATCGCCGCGGCCCTCGTGGTGACGACGCAAAACCCGGAACGAGCGGCGTGGGCGTTCGCGGCGGCGCTTGCTGCCGGCGGCAGCGATACGATCGCGAGCGAAATCGGAAAGGCCTGGGGACGAACGACCTGGCTGGTGACCTCGTTCCGGCGCGTGCCACCGGGCACGTCCGGCGCGATGTCGATGGAGGGCACCGCCGCGGGCATTGTCGGCGCGCTGGCGCTTGCCGCAGTGGCGATCGCCTTCGGAATAGTGCCCAGCGCTGCGCTCGCGCCAATCGTCATCGCATCCACCGTGGGCGCCCTTGCCGAAAGCGCGCTTGGCGCAACACTGGAGGCGCCGGGTATCCTGAACAACGACATGCTCAACTTCATCAACACGGCGATCGCCGCGCTGCTGGCGGTCGCGTTCTGCCTCCGCCTGACATGAGCCGCGCCAGGCTCTACGCCGAATTCAGCCGTCCGTTCACGCTCGTGGCGCCGGCGCTCGGTTTCGTGTCCGGTGCCGCGACGGCATACGGAGCCGCGCCGCGCGAATCCTGGCACCCCGACATGCTGATCTATCCGGTGATCGGGTCGGTGATGGCCGCGGTGCTGAACGCCGGCAACAACGCGCTGAACCAGATCTACGATCTCGAGATCGATCGTGTGAACAAGCCGAAGCGGCCGCTGCCCTCGGGACGCCTCGCGATGGGGGAGGCCTGGGCGTTCACATGGATCACCTACATCCTCGCGCTCGTGCTCGCGTGGTTCGTAGCTCCCGGCGGCCGGCACGAATGCTTCTGGCTCGTCCTGATTGCCGTCGTCTGCACGTACATTTACTCGGTGCCGCCGCTCCGGACGAAAAAGCGCGGCATCTGGGCCAACGTGACGATTGCGATTCCGCGCGGGGCCCTCTTGAAGGTCGCGGGCTGGACGTCGATCAAAACCATGTTCGGCGCGGAGCCGTGGTACATCGGAGCGATCTTCGGCCTGTTCCTGCTCGGCGCCTCGACGACAAAGGATTTCGCCGACATGGAAGGGGACGCACGCGGGGGCTGCCGCACGCTGCCGATCATCTATGGCGTGAAGCGGGCGGCGTGGATGATCTCTCCTTCGTTTGTCATCCCGTTCCTGATGATCTCGGCAGGCGCGTGGACCGGCATCCTGACCGGGAATTTCGTCCTGCTCCAGATGCTGTCTGCGATCATGACGATTTACGGCATCTACGTGTGTTACTTGATGCTTCGCAGACCGGAGGATCTCGCCGTCGAGGAAAACCACGTCTCCTGGGCGCACATGTACCGCATGATGTTCGTCGCACAGGTCGGGTTTGCCGTGGCGTACCTCCTCTGACATCCCGACCTCATGGCCGCGGCGGTGCTGGAGGTCGCGACGAAGGCGCCAGGTAGCGCGGCCCTCGTCGCTTCCGGGCGGAGTAGTCGCCGGCCGTTCAGCCGCGATTCTGTTTGTCGTGCTTCTGCCGGTAAATCTGACGGCTCTCGCGATTGAGGCTCCGTTCAAGCTGCGTGCGCTCGCGAGGTGAAAGACCGTTGCGACGATCCCTCGCCTCGCGGACGTCGATTCGCCCTTCCTGCCGTTCGAGCCGCGCGGCTTCCTGCCGCGTGAGCGACCCCGAAGCAATCCCCTGATAGATGCGGTTCTGCTGGCGCGCTTGGCGTTTATTGATGTTCCTGCCGGCCGCAAGGGCGGGAGTGCAGCCGATCATCGTGACAACGACGGCGTACGTCAGTGCTCGCTTCAACATGAGCGTCCTCCACAGTCAGGCGCGTTCTGTCTGGTTAGACCGTGGGAGCCTCCCGGGGGTTAAATCGGCTCCGGACGTTCCCGGTTACCAGTCGAATTCCGACTGGCTGGAGGTCGGCGCCGGCTCTTCGTGCGCCTCGCCTGCCCCGTCATTGCGCCTGTGCGCGAACACTTCGTACTTGTCCCGCAGCACGGCGATGAGGCCCTTGACGGCATTCACGTACGCGGGTGTCGCATACGCGCCGGCGTACAACCGTTCGTAGCTCTCCACCATCATCGGGAATTCGTCCCGCAGAAATCGCATGAAGTGATCCTTCGTGCCGTCCTTCAGGTACATCACGTTCGCGCCCATGAAGGCCGCGCCGTGATCGGCGGCCGCCTTGATCGTGGCCTCGAGCTGCGACTTACGCGTCGTGAAGCCAGGTACCACGGGGGCCATGAGCACTCCCGCCTTCACGCCTGCATCGCGCAGACGCCGGACCGCGCGCAGCCGCTGCAGCGGGTGCGACGTCCCGGGCTCGAGCGCGCGCCAGGCATCTTCGTCGACCGTCGGAACGCTCACGCACACCGTGCAATCGGTCACTCGCGAGAGGTCGGCCAGCAGATCCGCATCGCGGACGATCATCGGCCCTTTGGTGACGATCCCCACAGGATTCCTGGCGGCGAGCAGCGCTTCGATCGAGCGGCGCGTCAGCTTGTAGTGTCCTTCGATCGGCTGATACGGATCGGTCGCGGTACCGAGCGCGACGACATCGCGGACCCAGGTCGGCCTATCGAGCTCGCGGCGCAGCACGTCCGCGAAGTTGGTCTTCACGAAAATCACGGACGAGAACTCGTCGTCCGAGCCGAGCTCGAACTGGGTGTGATAGCGGCGGGCGAAGCAGTAGTGGCACGCGTGCGTACAGCCGCGATACGGGTTCAGCGTCCACTTGAACGGCATCCCTTTGACGCGATTCAGCGCGGAGCGGCAGGTGACCTCCTGGTACCGTGCCGCGTCGGCGCGAAGCTGCGCCCGATCGAGCGCGTCGACGCCGCGTTCGCGCACCTGCAGCGCGATGGTTCTGGTCGTGGGAAGAGCGCCGAGGTCAAAGAGCGCATCAGCCATGGCAAGGGGGGGCTTTCGTCTTATCTTCGCCTGGCTGACGAACCGCTGTCAATTAGCAAGTTCTGGATGGGTGAGCGTCAACCTGCGACTCACCAGTTCACGAACTCACCAATTCCTGCTACGCCGTGGCCGCGAGAGCGGGGTAGCCTGCCCTCGCTTCGATGACATCCACCGCCACGTGGCCATCGTGGACGTCGGCGACGAACGACTGGCCTTCCGCCCAGTGCTGGCTGATCGGCATCTTGACCTTGCTCTCGATCACCCGCTTCAGGAAGCGCGCACCGTAGGCCAGGCTGTAACCGTCGGCCACGAGTTGCTCCACGGCCTCCGGTGTGACCGCGAGCGTGCGGCCGCTCTTCGTCAACGTCGCCTTGATCTTCTCGATCTGCTGGAGCGTGATCTTCCGCACTTCGTCCTTCGCGAGCGGCGTGAACATCACCACCTCGTCGATGCGGTTGCGGAATTCCGGCGAGAACCGGCGTTCGAGCTCGCGGCTGATGTCGCCCTGCACCTGCTCGATGCCAATCTGTTTCGAATAGAAGCCGAGCGGGTTGGTGAGCTTGCGGAAATGCTCGCACCCGACGTTCGACGTCATGATCACGATCGCGTCGCTCAGATAGACGCGCTTGCCACGCCCGTCCGTGATCCATCCTTCGTCGAACGCCTGAAGGAACAGATTCAGCATGCCGGGGCTCGCCTTCTCGACTTCGTCGAGCAGGATGACCGAATACGGGTTGTCCTTCAGCTGGTTCGTCAGCACCCCGCCGCGTTCCGATCCCACGATCCCGCGCGGCATTCCTATCAGCTTGTCGACCGCGACCGCGCCGTCCTGGTACTCGGACATGTCGACGCGGATCATCTTCTTCTCGTCGCCGAACAGGAACTCCGCGACCGACTTCGCCAGTTCCGTCTTGCCTACGCCGGTGGGGCCCAGGAACAGCAGCACGCCGTCGGGCCTGTCGAAGCCATCCTTCAGCGGCCCTTTGTTCAGCACCAGACGACGCGCGACGGCGTCGATCGCCTTCTTCTGCCCGACCACGCGCGTCGAGAGCCGATGCTCCATGTCGCGGAAGCGGTCGGTGACCTCGCGAAATACCATGTCCTGCGGAATGCGCGCGACCTGCGAGATGACTTCGACGACATCCTCCCCGGAGACTTCCCAGCGCCGGTCGATCTCCGCCTTCACCGCCGCCGTGTCGAGCCACCCGATCACCTTGTCGGGCAGCTGCAGGTGCCGCATGTAACGAGGAGACATTTCGAGCGCGGTTTCGATTGCTTCGTCCTTGAGGCGTACCGAGTAGTTCCGTTCCAGCCGCGGCCGGAGGTTGTACAGGATGGTCCGCGTCTCCTCAATCGACGGCTCCGACACCTGCACGGTCCTGAATCGCCGCGCAAGCGCCTCGTCCTCCTGGATGAATTCCTTGTATTCGCTGAGCGTTGTCGCTCCGATGATGCGCACTTCTCCGCGCGCGAGCACGGACTTGAAGACGTTCGCTGCATCCGACGGCGCGCCGAGCGCGGACCCGGCGCCGATCATCGTGTGCACTTCGTCGATGAACAGGATCAGGTTCGGCCGCTCCTTGATTTCGCGGATGACGTTCTGGATGCGATCTTCAAACATCCCGCGCAGCATCGTCCCGGCGACCATTGTGTTCATCTGCAGGTTGACGATCTGGCAGTCGCGCAGGCGCACGGGGACCTTTTCCGGCTCGAATTCGATCAGGCGGGCGATGCCTTCGGCGATCGCCGTCTTGCCGACGCCCGGCTCACCGAGCAGGAGGACGGAGTTCGCACGCTCGCGGTGACACAGGATCTCGAGGACGCGGTCCATCTCGGCATCACGGCCGAACACGGGAGGAATCTTGTCCTGCCGCGCGAGCTGGTTCAGGTTCGTCGCGAAGTGCTTGAGGAACGGCGGCAGCTCGAAACGTTTCTTCAGCCGTTCCTCGCGAAGTTCGTGGTCGCGCATCCGCGTGGCCAGGCGCGAGACCAGCGCCTCCGGCTCGATGCCATGGCGCCGGATGATCGATACGGGAATTCCCTGTGTCTCCTCGAAGATCGCGGAAAACAGATCCGTAGCCTCGACGCTGTGGCGGCCGCAGCGGCTGGCGTGCAGCAACGCGAGCTTGAACAGCAGCTTGGTCGACGGCGCCACCCGCAGGTCGCGTCCAGGCACGCTCGGCAGCAGCCGGAGGTGCTCTTCGAGCGCCTGCAGGATCTCGTGCGGGTTCAGTTCGAGGTCGCGCATGACCTCGCCGAACATGTCCCACTCCACCTGCGCGAACGCCAGGCAGACGTGCTCATTTGTGAGCAGCGCGTGTTCGCGGCGCCGGGCCTCATCGAGCGCCCGATCCACGACGCGCTCGGCCGATTCGGCCATTTTGCTCTGGGGAATGTCGAAATCCTCCACGTCTGTCCTCCGCGCCAAATTCCTGCATCAGCAGAGAGCAAGAACGCGTCCAACACGGGGCTGTCGGTTGAGATTCAGCTAAGTCGTGGGTTTTGAAGCCACTATCGACGATAGTGGCTCGCGCACCACAGGGGGAGCGACATCCAGCGAGGTCGGAGTCCTACCGTCGCCGCCCGCCCGGAGTGAAACGTATTGCCCTTTCGACTCGCCGCTAAGGCGGCTCGCGCCTCTCAGGCTAGCGAATGCCGCCGAGGAGCGCTCGAACGCGCGCTTCAGTCGGCGGATGGCTGCTGAAGAGCGATGCGAGACCGGCGCCCGAGAAGGGCTTGATGATGAACATGTGCGCCGTGGCCGGGTTGGCATCCATCGGGACGCGCTTCGACACGGCGTCGATCTTCTTCAGTGCCTCGACGAGTCCATAGGGGTTCCCGGCTATCTGGGCTCCCCCGGCGTCGGCGGAGTACTCGCGAGAGCGCGAGATCGCCATCTGGATGAGAGCCGCAGCGAGCGGGGCCAGCAGCATCATCGCGAGCAGCGCGATGGGATTGTTGCCACGATCACGGCCGTCGTCACGGCCGCCATATCCGGTAAACATGCCGGCATACATCGCCATGCGGCCGAACATCATGATGGCCGCAGCAATCGTCGCGGCCACGGAGCTGATGAGGATGTCAAGGTGCTTGACGTGCGTCAGTTCGTGCCCGATGACGCCTTCGAGTTCCGCGTCGGACAGCAGCTGCAGAATGCCTTCCGTTGCCGCGACTGCGGCGTGTTCCGGATTACGGCCGGTCGCGAACGCGTTCGGCGACGGATCCGGAATGACATAGACCCGCGGCATCGGCAGGTTCGCCTGCCGACTCAGGCGCTCCACGATCGAGTGCAGCCGGTTACCGGGACCCACCTCCTGGGCGCGGTACATCCGCAGCACCAGCTTGTCGGAGAACCAGTACGAACCGAAGTTCATCACCGCCGCGAGGATCAGGGCGATGACGAGGCCGTTCGGACCACCGGCGAGGTCGCCGATGGCGAGCAACAGCCCGCTCAGCAGCCCCAGCAGAAGCACCGTTTTCAGTCCGTTGGGCATAGTTCGATTATCGCAGAAGTCGGGCTGGCGGCCTGAAGCGTCACGCCCGGGTCAACAACCCAGCCAGCAGGGCGGCCCGCCACGGCAGGTCCGGGATCATCACGTGTTCGTGCGCGGCGTGCGCTCCGTCGCCGATGGCTCCAAGTCCATCCAGCGTCGGAACGCCGACGGCTGCGGTGAAGTTCCCGTCCGAACCGCCGCCGGCCGTGCCCTCGTCGAGCGTGCGGCCGAGCGCACTCGAGACTTCGCGGGCGATCCCGAGCAAACGCACCACTTCGGAGCTCCGTTCGAGCGGCGGCCGCTCGAATCCTCCTGTAACTGTAAGACGCGCGCCGGAACGCCTCGGTTGCAGGCCGCGCAACGCGGCGTCCAGCCGGTTCGCGTCGGCGAGCGTGAGCGCTCGAGCGTCGATCACGGCGCGCGCACGAGCCGCAACGACGTTCGCGCGCGAACCGCCGTCGACGATGCCGACGTTTACGGTGATGCCGGTAGAGGGATCGCCCAGCGCCTCGATCGCGCCGATCTGATCGGCCAGCTCGTGAATCGCGCTGATGCCCTTGCCCGGATCGAGTCCCGCGTGCGCGGCAACGCCGTCGACGACGAGCTCGTACTCGCCGCATCCTTTCCGGGCTGTCTTCAGGGCGCCCCCCGGCAGCGCGGGTTCGAGGACGAACACCGCGCGCGACTCTCGCGCTGCAGCCTCGATCGCTGCCCGCGATGTGCCGCTGCCGATCTCTTCGTCGGTCGTCCACAGCATCCGGATGGCTGGGCGGTCGACGCGGTTCTCGATGAGGGCCTCCACGGCCGTGAGCGCGAGCGCGATGCCCGCTTTCATGTCGAACACGCCTGGCCCGTGCAGACGCTCACCGTCGCGGCGAACGGGCATGCTCGTGAGCGTGCCGACCGGCCAGACCGTGTCGAAGTGGCCGAGAATCAACACCGGACGGCCGCGGCCCGTCCACGACGCGGCGATATGATCGCCGCGATCGCGCCCGGACAGCAGCTCCACGTGTGCGCCGAGCGCGCGAAGACGCGCTGCGATTTCGACCCCGCATCGATCGACGGCAGCCTTGTCCGTGCTTGGCGATTCCAATCGCGCCAGCGCTTCGATCGTCCGGACCATCTCCTCGCGGTGTGCCGTGCAGTATTCGAGCAGTGTCTTCATGCCGGGCATCTATAATACGGACCATGCTGCCGCAACTCATCGCGATCGCCGTACTGGCGCAAACGCCGCAGCCGTTTCCCAAGCCGGGCGCCGCACGGCCGCAGGCACCGGCGGAACAGCCTGCCGCGAGCGCGCCGGTCGTTCCGCAACGCGTCGCTCCGCCGTCGAACGCCGAGCCGACCGAAGCCACGCTCGGCGTGGCGATTTACCCGGGAGCCGAGTTCCTCGTCTCGTATGACGCAGGCAAGGGTCAACGCTATTACCTCTTTGGCACCAACGCCGACTTTGCCGAGATCGTCAACTACTACCGGACCGTGCTCAAGCAGAAGGGCGAACTCGTCTACGAAGAGCCGCCGATCCAGGAGTTCGATATCGGCAAATATCGCGAAGACACGATGGCGTTCCCGCCGAGCGTGACCGTGAAAGACTATGCCTGGGGCGGCGCCGCGGGCTACATGAATCCGAAACGCGGCAAGCCGCCGGACCGGTTCAAGACCATCATCCAGATCGTTCCGGGATCACCCCAATAGCCAGGAACATCGCCTGCAGGCTCGTCGTCCAATCGGCCGCGCGAGTCGATCCCATGATGTCGCTGCGCGCGGACTGACCAGCCGGAGCGCGTCTATCGCGCCAGCCGCAGCGCGGCGTACTTGCGCGCCAGGGCGGCGGCGGCGTCATCGTGCGGCGCGCCGAGCATGATCGCCTGTTCCCAGGACCCGTAGGTCGGGTTCGGCAGCACGATCCACTTCGAGCCCCACCACTCGTCATATTTCGACGCCAGCACATCGCGGGCGGCGAGCGAATTGTCCGTCACGCTGACAAAGTCCTCGAAGTTGTCGCCCACCAGCAGCAGGATGCGATACGTATCGGCGACGAACGCGCGGCGCGATCTTTTGTCGGACGAGTCCCACCCGTGCTCACCTTTCATCAGCAGCGTGCTGCCGTCTGGCTTCACTGGGATGTTCAGCTTGCGCAGGGTCGCCATCGTGTCCCGCTCGCCGCTGTCGCGATCATCCGCCTGTGCCCCTTTGATGTTGCGATTCGTCACGTAAATCGGTGTGACGTGGCGGCTTTCCGCATATTTCAGAAACTCCGCGGCGCCCGGAATGGCCGTCGCCTTACGCTCCGCGACCCAGCGTCGCCAGACGCTTTCGTCGTAGGGCACCGGCTTCTCCAGCGTCGACTCCGCAATCAGCCGCGCCTCGAACGGGGAGTTGTCGAGGACAGTCTCGTCCAGATCGAGGACGATCGCGGGCGGCTTCGACGAAGCGTCTCCGGTTTGCTCGATCGCGGCCGTCCAGTGCGGATCCGCGAGCGCGGCGTCGAGCGCGAGCCGCGCCGTATGGTAGGCCTGGAGGGCGGACGCGCGGTACTCCACGGACGTCTGCATCCAGAGCGTCGCGTTGAGGTTCTCGTGCGTGCGGAGCGGTACGCCAGCCGCTGTCGCCCGCGCTGCGGGCGTGGTCACCGGCCTCGCCGCTCGTCCACAATCGTTGCTCACGATTCCGGCGCAAGCCACGACCAGGACCGCGATGAACCTGTTCATCTTCGTCATTGAGTAAACCCTCGACGCGCCGCCTCTCCGGGCGACGAGATAGAGTACAGCAGTGAGCGATCCCATTCTGGCCGCCGTGATGGTGGCGCCGCATCGGCCGATCGAAATCCGCGAGTTCCCGAAGCCGGCGCTCGCGCCCGGCGCAGCGCTGTTGCGCACGATCAGTTCCGAAGTGTGCGGCACGGATGTGCACTTATGGCATGGGCGGCTCGCTGGTGTGCCGTATCCGATCATCCCCGGACACGTCTCGCTCGGCACGCTCGAAGAGATGCGCGGTCCTCTGACCGGTCTCGACGGGGCTCCGCTCCGCGAGGGCGACCGCGTCGTGTTCTTCGACGTGCATCGCACGTGCGGCCGCTGCCGCGCGTGTGTGGTCCACCGGACGCCGACGCGCTGTCCGTCCCGGCGCGTTTACGGGATCACGGATCCTGCTTCGGAGGGACTTCTGGGCGGCTGGTCGCAGGCGATCTATCTCGAGCCGGGCGTTGCCATTGCGCGCCTGCCCGACTCCGTGAGCGTCGAGTCCTACATCGGCGGCGGATGCGGACTCCTCACGTCGGCGCACATTCTCGATCGCGCGGCGATCGAACCCGGGCAGACCGTTCTCGTGCAGGGCACCGGCGCGGTCGGGTTGAGTGCGATCGCGCTCGCCCGCATCGCCGGAGCAGCGCGCGTCTTTGCCGTTGGCGCGCCTGCCGACCGTCTCGATCTCGCACGGCGCATGGGGGCGGACGACGTCTTTGATCTCAACCAGACGACGATCGAGGAACGTCAGGAGCGAATCAGGGCGGAGACGCACGGCGAAGGCGTGGACATCGCCATCGAGGCTGCCGGATCGGCTCGCGCGCTCGAAGAGGGACTGAACCTCCTGCGCGACGGCGGCCGCTACGTCGTCGCGGGGCATTACACAGACGTCGGCGACAGCCGGATCAACGGCCATCGCGACATCAATCGCAAGCACCTCGAGATACGAGGCTGCTGGGGCAGCGAGGCGCGGCATCTGCTGCGTGCGCTTGGCCTCCTCGAACAGCACGCGGCGAAGGTGCCGTGGGATGCGATCGGCGGGCGGACATACGGACTTCATCAACTGAATGAAGCGCTCGCCGACGCGGAGGCGATGAAGATCCCGAAGGCGCTCGTCCGACCGAATGCTCAGTCGTGAAGCAGCCTAGGACTGCTTCAGGTAAATCGCGCCGCCCTTTTCGCGGAACTCGGCGGACTTCTCCGCCATCCCCTTTTCAGCCTCGGCCCGGAGCTGCTGCGTCAGCTCCATGCTGCAGAACTTCGGCCCGCACATCGAGCAGAAGTGCGCCACTTTCGCGCCGTCGGCGGGCAGCGTCTCGTCGTGATACGCGCGCGCGGTGACGGGATCGAGTGCGAGGTTGAACTGATCCTGCCAGCGGAACTCGAACCGGGCGCGCGACAGCGCGTCGTCCCACGCCTGCGCGCGCGGGTGACCCTTTGCAAGGTCGGCGGCGTGCGCGGCGATCTTGTAGGCGATGACGCCCGCCTTCACGTCGTTTCGATCGGGCAGGCCGAGGTGCTCCTTCGGCGTGACGTAACACAGCATCGCGGTGCCGTACCAGCCAATCATGGCGGCGCCGATCGCCGACGTGATGTGGTCGTATCCCGGCGCGATGTCGGTCGTGAGCGGCCCGAGCGTGTAGAACGGCGCCTCGTCGCACCACTCGAGCTGCTTCTCCATGTTTTCGCGAATGAGGTGCATCGGCACGTGGCCCGGCCCCTCGTTCATCGTCTGGACGTCGTACTCCCACGCGATTCGCGTCAGCTCTCCCTGCGTTTTCAATTCCGCGAACTGCGCTTCGTCGTTGGCGTCGGCGATCGAGCCGGGCCGCAGCCCGTCTCCAAGCGAGAACGAGACGTCGTAGGCGCGCATGATCTCGCAGATCTCGCGGAAGTGAGTGTAGAGGAAGCTCTCCTGATGGTGCGCCAGACACCACTTCGCGATGATCGATCCGCCGCGCGAGACGATGCCGGTCACGCGGCGAGCGGTCATGGGGATGTATCGCAGCAGCACGCCGGCGTGGACGGTGAAATAGTCCACGCCCTGCTCGGCCTGCTCGACGAGCGTGTCGCGGTAAATGTCCCACGTCAGATCTTCGGGACGGCCACCGGCTTTCTCGAGCGCCTGATAGATCGGCACCGTACCGATCGGCACGGGCGAGTTGCGCAGGATCCACTCGCGAGTCTGATGAATGTCCTTCCCGGTCGAGAGATCCATCACCGTGTCGGCGCCCCACAGCGTCGCCCAGCGGAGCTTGTCGACTTCCTCTTCGACCGACGAGGTGACGGCGGAGTTGCCGATATTCGCATTGATCTTCACCGCGAAGTTGCGGCCGATGATCATCGGCTCGAGCTCCGGATGGTTGATGTTCGCGGGAATGATCGCCCGCCCGCGCGCCACTTCGCTCCGCACGAACTCGGGATCGAAGCCCTCGCGAATCGCGATGAACTCCATCTCGGGCGTGATTTGTCCCTGACGCGCGTAGTGGAGCTGGGTGACCGCCGCTGTGCCGTTCCGCGGTGCGACCCACGCCGCGCGCAGTTTCGGCAGTCCCTCTTTCGGATCTACGCCGTGCGGTCCGCTCGAGTCGTACACGCGAAGCGTTTCGCCGTTGGAGAGCGCGATCTCACGCATCGGGACGCGAACGCCGGGCGGACCGTCGACGTAGACCTTCGTCGATGCCGGAAACGCGGAGTTGAAGTCGTTTGCGGTGAGCGGCGTGTACGCGGCGCGGGTGGGCATGGTTCAGGACCCCGAAAAGCGCAACTATAGCAGTTCGGTCACGCCGTGTGCTCCGCGCCAACCGTGGTCCTGCTTCAGCTTCGCTGTCGCGTCCGCACGAGCATCCCGAGTGCGCTGAGCACGAGCAGCGCGCTTGCCGGCTCCGGCGTAGGCGTCGGAGCCGTGTCGAGTTCTACGTGTCCCAGAATCTCGTGCGACGACTCGTCGAAGGGTGGAGCAACACCCGTCTGAGCGCCTTCGAAACGAAACGAGGCCGCCGTCACGAAGCTCGCAAACTCGGCAGCGCTCTGCGGAAGCGCGGTCGTGGAACGGCTCTCCGGCGGCCCCTGGAAATCAACCAGGATGGAGATGCTGTCAAACCCCGGAAAGCTGCTCGTCGACGCACCGGCGGCGACCGTGTCGAGGTCGAACGGCGAGCCGCCTGGCTGAACGTCGAACACGTCGATCGTGTCGAGCGGAATGCTGAACCCCGAGCCGAGCGAGAGCGCGATTGACCCGGTAATCGGAGCATACGTCGCGAACCCTGGGGACGGGCTGCTGCCCATTGTGGCGCCATCGTACGTCAGCGTACCGTGAAGGACGTCCCCGACCTGAACGGACGTTCCGAAGATCGGCACCATGTCGCCGTGAGTGGCTCCGACGATCACGTTGAACGGAATCACCACCGCATCCGCATGTGCCGGCGACGCCAGCGCCAGCAGCAGGCCGACAGTGGCGACCGACTGGCCAAGGATGGCAGTCGGGCGGCCATGAGTGATGACGCGAGGCCCACTCCCTGTCGTCTGAATGTGCATAAGGCGCCCGGACAGCAAATGACGCGCCGCCGCTACTGAAGCAGTCAGTCGAGGTCGTGTGCCAGCCGGACACCAAGGCTCGGACCCCGATCCTGAGGACGATGGGTATACCTCAGGCCGCAGCGGGCGCTGTCAGCGCCGAAGAGCCAGCTCCCGCCGCGTATCACCTTTCTGTCGGCGGTAAACGCTGGATTCGCGGGAACAGTCGCACCGGGATACGGGGCGTAATCGTCCGACGTCCATTCCCAGACGTTGCCCGACATGTCGAACAGCCCCCAGGCGTTCGGCCGAAAACTGCCGACGCGAAGCGGGGACGCGCGGTTCAGGCCTCTTGACTGACCCGTCAAAGGATACTCGCCGTCGAAGTTCGCCTCGTCGGTCGACAGCATGTCGGACGCGCCAAACGCCTTCGCGCCGCCGGCGCGGCAGGCGTATTCCCACTCGGCTTCGGTCGGCAGCCGGAAGCCCTTCCAGCCGCTGCGGGCATTGATGCGACGGAGGAACTCCGTGACGTCGAGGTATGAGACGTTTTCGATCGGGCAATCCGGTCCGCAGGATTGGAAGTGAGCCGGATTCGTGCGAGTGACTGCGGACCATTCGCGCTGGGTCACTTCGTGGATGCCCAGATAGAACGGATGCGCGATGCTGACGCGATGCGGCACCTCCTGCGCTTCGCGCTGCGGCTCCCCGTCCGGCGTACCCATCGAGAATTTGCCGGCAGGGACGAGCACGAACGGCATTTTCGTGAGCGGATCGACACGGGTGCGGGGGACTGCAGCGGCCAGGAGGATCACGGCGGCAAGGGTCGCGGCGGCCCGCACGCCGCGATTGTGTCAGTACGTCTTTCCCGAGTGCGAACAAGACGGTTCCGGAAGCGGACGGTCGCATCCGCTACGACGGTTCCGGCAGGACGCAACTCTCTGATTTGAAAGGATCGCATGGCAAACAGCCTGGCACGGGGATCGCTGAGAGGGACGTCGTGGAGAGCGTTTTCCAGGACCTGCGCTTTTCGGCGCGGACATTGATCCGCACCCCGGGCTGGACGGCAATCGCCGTCATCACTCTGGCGATCGGGACAGGAGCCAATGCGGCGGTCTTCAGTTTCGTCGACGCTCTCCTGTTCCGGCCCGCGCCAGGGGTTCAGGATGGCGCACACCTGGTGAGCGTATTCACGAGCGATTTCAGCAGCGGTCCCTACGGCAGGACGTCGTACCCGGACTTCGTGTCCATTCGCACCGGTACCGACGCGTTCAAAGATCTGGCCGCGATTGACGCCAGCGGCGCCGCGGCGTTGCGCTTCGGTGAGGACGTCGAACGCGTGATGGTCGCGCGCGTCACCGGCAATTACTTCGCCCTTCTCGGGCTGCGAGTGCGCAGCGGCCGCCCGATTACAAATTCCGACACCGAGCCGTCCGCCGCGCCAGTGGCCGTCATCAGCGATGCGCTTTGGACGCGGATCTTCGACGCGGATCCGTCGGCTGTCGGCCGTCCGGTGATGCTCAACGGCAAACCAGCAACGATCGTCGGCGTCGCGCCAATGCGATTCGCGGGCATCGACGCGGGCCGGCCGATCGACGTGTGGATGCCGCTGATCCCACCTCCTGACAGTCCTGCAGAACGAGGCACACGCGCGCTGACCGTCGTCGGGCGGCTCGCTGACGGGAGCAACCTCGGAGGGGCGCAGGCTCAGCTCGACATCGCGGCAGCCCGCCTTGCACGCGAGTACCCGGAAACGAACATGGGCACGCTGGCGCAGCCGCGCGAGCCGCGACCGATGCGGGTGATGACCACGACCCGAATCGATCCGTCGGCGCGCGGCGCGGTCCTGGCCCTCTCCGCGGTGTTGATGGGCGGCGTGGGCCTGGTACTGCTCCTGGCGTGCGCGAACGTCGCGAATCTGCTGCTGTCGCGCACGACGGCGAGGTCGCGCGAGATCGCCGTGCGGCGCGCGCTCGGCGCGGGATCGCGCAGGCTTCTGCGGCTGCTGCTGACCGAGACGCTGGTGCTCGCTGTCGGCGCGGCCATCCTCGGGCTGCTCTTTGCGGCATGGACCGCGGACGTGCTGCCGTCGTTCTTCCCCGCCGAAGTCGCGCAGGCACTCGATGTCACTCCAGGCGATCGGGTCGTCATTTTCGCCCTCGCCCTTGCCACGATTTCCGCAGTCCTGGTTGGAATAGGACCGGCCATTCGCGCGGTGCGGCCGCCGCTCGCGCAATCGCTGCGCGGCGCCGCGGGAGATATCACGGAACGGTCCGCTTCGCGCATTCGGAAAGTGCTGGTCGGTGCTCAGGTGGGCATCGCCTGCGTCCTGCTCATCACGGCCGCACTGCTCGTCGAGAGCGTGCAGAATCAGTTACATATGGATCCGGGCTTTACGACGCGTAACGCCCTGGTCGCGAACGTCGAGGTCCCGCCGACGATTGGCGAAGAAGCCGGGGAGCGCTTCTTCGATGCCGTCCTCGAGAATGTGCGCACATTGCCGGGCGTGAAGGATGCCTCGTGGGTGCGTTCGCTTCCTCTCTCAGGCGGGAGCCGCCGCGGGTTCCAACCGGAAGGATACGTGCCGCGCAAGGGTGAGGACCTCGAACTCCAGGCGAACGTCGCGGCACCCGACTATTTCCAAACGATGGGGATTCCCTTCGTGGACGGCCGAGATTTTTCGAAGGAGGATCGAGAGTCACTGTCCCGCACGGCGATCGTCAACGAGGCCTTGGCATCGCAGTTCTTTCAGGGACGCGCCGTGGGACGCCACGTCACGGACAGCAGCGGCCGACTGCTCGAAATCGTCGGGGTCGTCCGAACCGGGCGGTTCCGCACGGTCACCGCAAAGGAGCCCCCGACGGTGTACTATCCGCTCGCGCAGGAGTACTCACCAGGCATGACGCTCGTTGCGCACGTCAGCGGACCTCCACAGAATGCCGCGGACGGTGTGCGCAAAGCCATTCGAGCGGTCAGCGCCGATGTGCCCGTCTTCCGGATGATCACGCTCGAGGACCATATCCGCGAGTCTGCTGCAGCTGAACGGCTGAGCGCATCGCTCGTCAGCGCCTGCGGCCTGCTCGCCGTCGCGCTCGCAATCGTCGGACTCTATGGCGCGGTCGCATATCTCGTCTCCCGGCGCACGCGGGAAATCGGCGTCCGGATCGCGCTCGGCGCCGAGCCACGACACGTGCTGATGCTCGTGGTCGGCGACGGCATGAGAATCGCGCTGTCAGGTGTCGGCAGCGGAGTCGTTGCCGCCATCGCACTGACGAGAATCCTGCGGGCGACGCTTTACGGCATCAGTGCCACAGACGCGACAACCTATGTGTCCGTCGCGACGCTGCTCGTCGTCATCGCGTTCGCGGCCGCGTACGTTCCCGCCCGCAGGGCGGTTCGAATCAATCCCTCGCGCGCACTCGCGCACTCGTAGGGGGGCGATGATCGATGATCGATCCTCGAGGCTCGATGCTCGATGCTCGATGCTACGCGACTTTTCGCAGGATCAAGCACTTCAGGTAGTAAGTCTCCGGCACATTCAAGAGGATCGGGTGATCGCGACCCTGCGTCCGCTTTTCGACCAGCGTGACCTCCGCCCGCGCATCCGCCGCGGCGTCCGACACGATATCGACAAACATCGACTCGCTCACGTTGTACGAGCAGCTGCACGTGACGAGAACGCCGCCGGGGCGGAGCAGCTTGATCGCTCTCAGGTTGATTTCCTTGTAGCCCGACAGCGCCTTGCGGACGGCGGCCTTGTTCTTTGCAAAGGCCGGCGGGTCGAGCACGATCGTGTCGAACTGCGCTCCGGTGCGTTGCAGCTCGCGCATTTCGTCGAAAACATTCATCTCGCGCGCTTCGACATTCGCACGCCCGTTGTGCGCGGCGTTGGTGCGGATCCGCGCCACGGCGTCAGCCGAGATGTCGATGGCGGTTACGTGTTCGCAGCGCGGTGCAATAGCCAGCGCGAACCCGCCGTTGTAGCTGAAGGCGTCGAGCGCGCGCCCTCTCGCGTACCGCAGGGCGGCCTCACGGTTCTCCCGCTGATCCAGGAAGAGGCCCGTTTTCTGCCCGCGCCAGGGATCGACGCGGTACTCCACGGCTCCTTCACGAACGTCGATGGCCTCCGGCACCGTCCCGTACAGTGCCTCGACGCGCTGTTCGAGCCCCTCGAGCAGCCGGACGCGCGGGTCGTTGCGAGCCAGGATGCCCGCCGGCTGCAGCACGTCGACGAGCGCGTGTGTGATCGCGGGCAGCGCACGATCGACCGCCTGTGACAGCGCCTGGACGACGAGATGGTCGCCGTACCGGTCGACGATGAGGGACGGGAGACGGTCGGCCTCTCCATACACGACGCGATAGGCGGTTGCGTCGAACCGCAGCGATTCGCGGTAGGCAGCCGCCGCCGTGATGCGTGTTCGCCAGAAATCCGCTGACGGCTCTTCGCCCGGACCAGCGACCATTCGCACGGCGATCTCGGATCGCGTGCTGAAAAAGGCAAACCCGAGTGGCCGTCCGCGTGGGCCCTCCACACGCACGATGTCGCCGGCGACCGCGCCATCGACCTGCTGTACGTCGCTGCGGTACACCCACGGATGGCCCGCCTGCACCCGCTCCTCGCCTTTGCGGCTGATCGTCACCACCGGCATACGCGCGTCGCAGCTTATAATTCCACATCTATGCGCATCGTGATCGGCGCCGACCATGCGGGCTTCGCGCTGAAGCAGCACCTGATCGACACGCTCATGCGGCTGGGCCACGATGTCAACGATCGCGGCACCCACGGCACGGCGCCGGTTGATTACCCGCCGATCTGTGCCGAAGTCGCCCACCTCGTCGCAACCGGGCACGCCGACCGCGGCATCGTGATCGGCGGCAGCGGCCAGGGCGAGCAGATTTCGGCCAACAAGGTGAACGGCGTCCGCGCAGCGCTCTGCAACGATCTCTATACCGCGCGGATGTCCCGCGCGCATAACGACGCCAACGTGATGGCGATCGGCGGCCGCATCGTCGCCGACGGCCTGGCCGATGAAATCCTCACGCTCTGGCTTGCCACGCCGTTCGAGGGCGGCCGCCATCAGCGGCGTGTCGATCAAATCACGCAAATCGAACAAGACCAATGACCAATCCACGCTGGAGAACGCTCGCGGAGACGGATCCGGACATTGCCGGCGCCATCGCCGCCGAACGGCATCGGCAGAACTCCGGGCTCGAGCTGATTGCTTCGGAAAACTTCGTCAGTCGCGCCGTGCTCGAAGCGATGGGCTCGGTGATGACCAACAAGTACGCCGAAGGGTATCCGGGCAAGCGGTACTATGGCGGCTGCGAGTTCGTCGACGTTGCGGAGTCGCTGGCGATCGATCGCGCCAAACAACTCTTCGGCGCGGAGCACGCGAACGTGCAGCCGCACTCCGGCGCGCAGGCGAACATGGCCGTGTACTTCACGCTGCTGAAGCCCGGCGACACCGTGCTCGGGATGAATCTGGCGCATGGAGGACATCTCACGCACGGCCATCCCCTGAACTTCTCCGGAAAGCTGTATACGATCGTCCCGTATGGCGTGCGCGAGGACGATCAGCGGATCGACTACGACGAACTGGAGCGGCTGGCGCACGAGCACACGCCGAAGATGATCATGGTTGGCGCGAGCGCGTATCCTCGCGTCATAGACTTCGAGCGGATCGGCAAGGTCGGGCGCGACATCGGCGCGCCGGTTGTGACCGACATGGCGCACATCGCGGGACTCGTCGCGGCGAAGGTCCATCCCAGTCCGGTCCCCCACTCGGATTTCGTCACTACCACGACGCACAAAACCTTGCGCGGACCGCGGGGCGGAGCCGTGCTCTCCAGGGCGCAGTACGCCAAGGATCTCGACAGGACGACCTTTCCCGGCATCCAGGGCGGTCCGCTCATGCACGTGATCGCGGCCAAGGCGGTCTGCTTCAAGGAAGCGATGGCGCCGTCGTTCGTCGACTACCAGAAGCAGATCGTCGCGAATGCGCAGCGGCTCGCGTCGGCGCTGTCGACGGCAGGATTCCGTCTCGTCAGCGGCGGCACCGACAACCATCTGATGCTCGTCGACGTGTTCTCCCGCGGCATCACCGGCAAGGCCGCCGAGGCCGCGCTCGGCAAAGCCGCCATCACGGTCAACAAGAACGCCATTCCGTTCGATAAAAATCCGCCGATGGTCGCCAGCGGCATCCGCGTCGGGACGCCGGCGGTGACGAGCCGCGGCATGTGCGAGCCCGAGATGGATCTCATCGCTGAATTCATCACGCGTGCGCTCGCCTCGCCGGACGACGATGCCGTCCTGTCCCGCGTGAAGGCGGAAGTGGAAACCCTGTGCCGCAAGTTCCCGCTGTACCCGGAGGACTGAACACCGGCGCCGAACGGCGACGCCTGATCGAAGCCGTCGATCGGATCTTCGCCCCGGGCGGGCCGCTTTCCGAAGCGCTGGGCGGCTTCGAATCGCGCCCCGCGCAGCGCCAGATGGCGGCCGCGGTTGCCGACACGATTTCGTCGGGCGGCGTGCTGCTCGCCGAAGCGGGCACGGGCACCGGCAAGACGCTCGCTTATCTCGTTCCGGCGATCCTGAGCCGTCAGCGCGTGCTCGTGTCGACGGGCACGAAGAATCTCCAGGAACAGATCTATTTCAAGGACCTGCCGCTCCTGCGGGAAACGCTGGACGTCAAGTTCAGCGCAACCTACATGAAGGGGCGCAATAACTATCTGTGCCTGCACCGGTTCGATGCGATCCGGGAAGGCCACGCATTCCGGACCGTCGACGAGAAATTCGCGCTCGACACCATAGAAGAGTGGGCGCACGAAACGCAGACCGGCGATCGCGCCGAAATGGAGGACCTGCCGGAGGATCTGTCGTTCTGGCCCGACATTGCGGCGACGGCCGAGAACTGCATAGGAAAGGACTGTCCGCGCTTCGATGACTGCTTCGTGACGAAGATGCGGCAGCGCGCCGCCGAAGCCGACGTGGTCATCGTGAACCACCACCTGCTCTGCGCGGATGCGGCGGTGCGGCAGAACGCAAACGGCGAGGTCATTCCGGCGTGTCGATACGCCATCGTCGACGAAGCGCACCAGCTCGAGGACGTCGCAACGCAGTATTTCGGGATCGCGCTCAGTACGTATCGCGTCGAGGATTTCGTCGGCGACGCAGAGCGCGCGGTTCGGGCAAAGCAGATTCCCGATCCCTCGAAGGCCGACGCCTTCCAGACAGACGCCGAACGCGTGCGCATCGCGGCGCGCACGTTCTTCGCAACGCTGCAGATGCTGCGTTTCGACGCGGGACCATCATCTGTCAACGACAATCGTGTGCGCGTCCGCCGCCGCCATCTGCAGGCGGCCGACGAGGAGACCGCGGCGCTCGCGGCGGCTCTCGAGGCGCTCGAAGCGACGATCGTGCTGACGAAGGACATTCCCGAGGATGTGCTCGCGCTCGGCCGACGCGCAGCGGAACTTCGAAAGGACCTCACGTTCCTCACTGCCGCCGACGACGCCGCCTATGTGTACTTCCTGGAGATCCGCGGCCGAAGCGGTGTCTTTCTGCGGGCGTCGCCCATCGACGTCTCCGACATCATCCGGGAGCTGCTGCTCGAGCGGATGCACGCCACCGTGCTGACGTCCGCGACGTTGAGCGTCGACGCGTCTTTCGACTACGTTCGAGGCCGGCTCGGAATCGATGACGCCTCGGAGATCCGGCTGCCGTCGGAGTTCGATTTCTCGACGCAGACGATTCTGTATCTGCCGCGCCGGATGCCGGATCCGCGATCGCCCGCATTCGTCGAGGCGGCGGCGGCCGAGGTGATCGAGATTCTGAAACGCACCCGCGGACGGGCGTTCGTGCTCTTCACGAGCTACGCGAACCTCCGGCGGGTCCACCAGCTCGCGTCGATCCAGCTCGAATACCCGGTCCTCCTCCAGGGCAGCGCCCCCCGGTCAGCGCTCCTCCGGGAGTTCAAGGCCACCCCGAACGCCGTGCTGTTTGCCACCTCGAGCTTCTGGCAGGGCGTCGACGTCGTCGGAGAGGCCCTGAGCTGCGTGATCATCGACAAGCTGCCGTTTGCTTCCCCCGGCGACCCTGTGACGGCGGCCCGTATAGAAGCAATCAATGCCGCCGGCGGCAATGCGTTCGCCGACTACCAGATCCCGCTCGCGATCCTGGTACTCCTTCAGGGCCTGGGCCGCCTGATCCGCCATCGTCAGGACCGCGGGGTGCTGGCGGTGCTCGATCCAAGGCTGCGGACGATGGGATACGGGCGCCGCTTCCTGCAGTCCTTGCCGCCCGCGCCGATAACACACGATGTGAACGCCCTCGATCGGTTTTTCGCCGATGCCTGACGCCATCCCCGTCAGGCCGATCCTGAAATGGGCCGGCGGCAAGCGCCAGCTCCTGCCGCGGCTTCGTCCGTACTACCCGAAGACGTTCTCGCGGTATCTCGAGCCATTTCTGGGAAGCGGCGCAGTCTTCCTGGATTTGCACAACTCGGGCGCGCTGGAGGGCCGTGAGGTCCGGCTGTCCGACATCAACACGGACGTCATCGGCTGCTACCGTGCCGTGCGCGACGACGTCGAGGCCGTGATCGAAGAGCTGGAGCGGCTTGCAGCACGATACCGAAAGTGTGGGACGCGCGCGTATTACGCTGTCAGGGATTCGAGGTTCAATCCCGAGCGACGGCGCGTGCACGCCTCCGCGGCGGCGGCATCTTCCTATTCCGCGGCGTTGGCCGCAATGCTGATTTTCCTGAACCGGACCGGTTTCAACGGGTTGTTCCGCGTGAATGCGCGAGGCGAGTTCAACGTGCCTGCCGGACGGCAGACCAATCCGCGTATCTGCGATTCGGAGAATCTCCGGGCGTGGAGCCGGACTCTCAGGCGGCCGGGTGTGTCGGTCGAGGCGGTTCCTTATGATCGGGCGCTGGCCGATGCGCGCGACGGAGACTTCATCTATCTCGATCCGCCGTACGCGCCCGTCAGCGCGACAGCGCGGTTCACGTCGTATACGGCGAAGGGGTTCGGCGCCGCGGAGCAGACAGCGCTACAGAGGCTCGTCGTCGACGTGGCGGGAAGAGGCGCGCTGGTGCTGCTGAGCAACTCGGCGGCGCCGGAAATCCGTCAGCTGTATGCGCGCAGCGTCTGCGTCCGGGGCGCAGGACTCCGCGCCACGACCGTCGCGGCGCGGCGCGCCATCAATTCGCGTCCGTCCGGACGCGGCTCCGTGCGCGAGTACCTCATCACGAACCTGAGCCGCCGCGCCTAATCCGTTCGGTGTAAACTGCTCTCGGCATTTTTCACCACACTTCGGAAATGGGGACTGTCCCCATTTTTCGCGAAAAATGGGGACAGTCCCCATTTCCGATCACGGAGGAGTTTCCATGATGGGCGTCCAGATACGCCGCTCTCTCATGACTGCGGTCCTGGCACTCGGCGTGGCCTTCGCGGCGGCGCCCGCCGCCGCGCAAAGCGGCTCGATTCGCGGCAAGGTCGTCGACACTCAGGGAAATCCCGTCGAGGGCGCCAAAGTCAGCATCCAGGACATCGAAATCTCAGGCAAATCCCTCGAGACGAAAACGAACAAGAAGGGGGAATACCTCCAGGTCGGCCTGCAGCCCGGCCGCTACAAGATCACCGTGTCCAAAGGTGATCTGACGACCTCGAAAGAAACCCAGGTCCACCTCGACATGGGTGTTCTGGATTTCACGCTGGCACCGAGCCAGGGCAGCGGCCAGATGTCGAAGGAGGAGGCCGCGAAGCAGAAGGCAAAACTCGAGGCGATGACCGCCGCATTCAAGGAAGGCGTCGATCTGGTGAACCAGGGCAAGGACGACGAGGCAATCGCGAAGTTTCAGGAAGTGATTGCGTCGGCGCCCAATTGCGCCGAGTGCTACTCGAACATCGGCACCGTTCAGGTGCGCCAGAAGAAATTCGACGAGGCGGAGCAGTCCTACAAGAAAGCCATCGAGATCAAACCCGACTTCGCCGATCCGTACGCCGGGCTCGCGACGGTGTACAACGCCGAGAAGAAGCCGGAGCAGGCGCTCGAAGCCAGCAAGAAGGCCGCTGAACTCAGCGGGGCGGCGGCCGGTGCGGCCGGCACCGGAGGCGGCAGCGCCTCCGCGGTGTTCAACCAGGGCGTCATCCTCTGGAACGCGGGCAAGATCCCGGAGGCCCAGACGCAGTTCGAGCAGGCAGTCAAGCTCGATCCGAATCTGGCCGAAGCCCACTACTGGCTCGGAATGGCGATGGTCAATGCGGGCAAGACCGCCGACGCCAAAGCGCACTTCGAGACGTATCTGAAGCTGGCGCCGACCGGCCAGTACGCCGAGACGGCCAAGAACATCCTCGCGTCGATCAAGTAGCGCGGGTGGATCACGTCCGGTCGAATCTGGCGGCCGTTCGCGATCGAATAGCGGCGGCCGCCCGCGCCTGCGGCCGGTCGTCCGACGAGGTCCGGCTGATTGCGGTTTCGAAGACGTTCGGCATCGATGCCGTCCGCGCCGCCTACGACGCGGGGCATCGGGACTTCGGCGAGAACAAAGTGCAGGAAGCGCTGCAGAAGCAGGAGCAGGGCAACGATCTCGACGTCAGATGGCATCTCATCGGTCACCTGCAGTCGAACAAAGCCAGACGCGCGGCTGACGCATTCGCCGCCATTCACTCGATCGATTCGGTGGAACTCCTCGAGCGCGTCGACGCCGCGGCGGCGGCCGCAGGCGCACGTCCGGAGTTGTTCCTGCAAATCGATCTCGCTGGAGAAACCACGAAGTTCGGCGCACCCGAATCAGCCATCGACGACATGGCGCAGGCGGCGGCACGCTGCCGGGCGGCACGGGTGGTCGGCCTGATGCTGCTGCCGCCCTGGTCCGAAGACGCGGAAGCGACGCGCCCGTATTTCCGGCGGCTTCGGGAACTTCGCGACAGGGTCGTCCGCAGCGGCATCGACGCGTCGCTGCTCGGCCGTCTGTCGATGGGCATGAGCCACGATTTCGAGGTCGCCATCGAGGAAGGGGCGACCGACGTTCGCGTGGGAACGGCGATATTCGGACGACGCAAGCCACTGATGTAACGCCCGCCAAGCGGCGGGAATGAGCGCCAACAAAGTGAGGTACGCATGAGCCAGAGTCCCGAGCAGCCGCCGACCGTCGAGAATCCTGCCGCTGCGCCGCAGGCCGAGCGCGCGATGCGCGTGAGCCCGCTCGACATGCGCCAGCAGCGCTTCCGCCCCGCCATGCGGGGTTACGACAAGACCGAAGTCGTGGCATTCCTGACGGAGGCGTCGGACGACTACGAGGACACGCTGCGCGAGAACGACCGCCTGCGGGTCGAGATCTCGCGCCTCGAAAGCCTGCTGCAGGAGCATCGCGATCGCGAGCTGAACCTGCGCAACACGCTACTCACCGCGCAGCGCCTTGCGGACGAGGTCAAGGAGGCCGCGCAGGCGGAAGCGAAGATCATCGTCCGTGAAGCCCAGGGACGCGCCGACCTGCTCCTGCAGAAGGCGCAGGGCCGCCTGGAGGAAATCGAGCGCGATATCAACGAGCTGAAGCTGCGGCGCGGCGACGCCGAAGGGCAGCTCGAGGGGGCGATCCAGGCGCTCTATCGCGCGCTCGAGTTCATCCGCGATCAGGATCAGAGTCGCGGCGACGACAACCTGCTCCTCCATCGCCCGCGGCAGACCGAGGCGCCGGCGCGCGCGCCGGAGGTCCGGCTGGATGAGCGGAAGGCCAGCCTCTGAGGTCGTTCTCGACGTTCGCGTCGTGCCGAGATCGCCACGGACGCGAGTGGACGGACTGCGCAACGGCGCGGTGTTGATCCGGCTCGCGGCGCCGCCGGTCGACGGCGCCGCAAACGAGGCCCTCCTCCGATACCTCGCGGACGCTCTTGATGTTCCGCGCAGCGCCGTCCGTCTCGTCGCGGGCGCAAAAACGCGCGGAAAGAAAGTCGCGATCGCCGGGCTCGATCTTCCCGCCGTCCTCGCATCCCTCGGCATCGGATGAGCCCGGTGATGAACGTCCTCCGTCACTGTCGCTGCCTGGTTACCTGCGCCGGGCCGGCTCCGCGGCGGGGCGCCGCGCAGCGGGAGATCGACGCGATTGCTGACGGTGCCGTCGCCTGGGCCGACGGGCGCATCGTCTTCGCAGGGGCGGACAGGGACCTGCCCCGCGATCTGGCGAGCGCGTCCGGGGCAACTGTCATCAACGGCTCGGCGTGGTCCCTCGTCCCCGGCTTCGTCGATGCTCATACGCACGCCGTGTTCGCCGGCGATCGGCGCAACGAACTGCAGCGCCGCCTGGCAGGCGCCACCTATACCGAAATCGCGACCGCCGGCGGAGGCATCGTCGCAACCGTCCGGGCGACGCGTGAAGCGGGCGAACAGGAACTCGTCGAAGCCACCCGGCCCCGCCTGGACGAGATGCTCGCGTGTGGAACGACCACCGCCGAAATCAAGAGCGGTTACGGGCTGACGCTCGAATCCGAGCTCAGGATGCTTCGGGCCATCCGGACGCTCGACGGCGATCACCCGATCGATCTGGTCACGACGTTCATGGGCGCTCACGAGATACCGATCGAGCACCGCTCGGCACGGGATCGGTATGTGGCGTCCGTGATCGACGAGATGATTCCTGCCGTCGCGTCGGAGCGGCTGGCCGAGTGGTGCGATGTATTCTGCGAAACCGGCGTGTTCACCCCGGACGAGTCGCTGCGCATCCTCGAAGCCGGCGTGCGGCACGGACTGAAGCCGCGGATTCACGCGGACGAACTCGGACCGAGCGGCGGCTCCCTCGTGGCGGCACGTGTCGGCGCGGGGTCCGCCGATCATCTGATCTTCGTTCCGCCGGAAGGCATCCGGGCGATGGCCGGGGCTGGAGTGGTCGCGACGCTCCTGCCCGCGGCAGCGTTCTACCTCAAGCTCGGCCGGTTTGCGCCCGCCCGAGCCCTCATCGACG
>DATJIW010000104.1:0-2486 GCA_035492775.1 Vicinamibacterales bacterium | reverse complement strand
CGATCGCTTCAGAAGAATCCATCGACGCTCAGCACGTCCACGACGCGAGCGCCGGGCGGGGCCAGGATCACGCTGCCGCCGCTTTGCCTGCCGACGAGGGGGAGAAATCGAAGCTCGTCGAGCGGCACGTGGGTACGTGCGGCGACGCTCGCCAGCTCGCCGCGCACCGCCGGATAGCGCGCCTCGAGCTCGGGCGCCGGCTTGGCGCGGTTCCATGCCGACGTCGCCTGCGACTCGTAGGGGCGCCAGTTCTTCGGCAGGTCGCCGATGTCGAGGCCACCGATCGCGAGGTCGATCGCTTTCAGCTTCTCTTCGCGCGTCGTCGGCTGCGCCGCCGCGATGACGCGGGGACCCGTCCACGACAGCTTCCGGAGCTCCTCGGGGGCTTTTCCGAGCTCGGCGGGGTCGATCTCGGCGGCACTCAATACGCGCATGCGGTCGACCTCGAAGACCAGCACGACCGGCCGCGCCAGCGACAGCACGTAGACGCCGTACGCGAGCGCGACGAGCTGAACGATCGCGATGACGAGGACATCACGCCGGAACGATCGCGCCGGCTTGGCGGGATCGGCGACCACCGCGGTCATCAACGGGCCACTGATGACGTCGACGGTCGTCAGGATCATGAACAACGTGGCGCCGCCGGCAACGGTCGCCAGCGCACCGGGGAACCACAGCAGGAAAACGATCACGGACACCGTGATCGCGACCCCCAGCGACGCCAACGCATGCAGCAGCGGCGCCTTCACGCGACGTCCGGCGCCGCGCCACCACGCGACAAGTGCCGGCGTAGAGTTGCTCGCGATCACGGCGGAAATGCTAGGGCTGTTCATGGCGCGGTCGTCTTCGAACATCGGGCAATCTGCCACAGGAAAAAGCCGCGTTCCGAAGGCGCGGCTTGAAAATCGCATGCACTGCGATCGCTAGGGGTACAGCCCCCGACACGAGGACGGCAGGTACCTGTTGATGATCGTCGTGCCATCGCCCGCGAGCCCGCACCGCCAGCCTTCGATCGGCTTGCCTCCGTCAGTCGTCGCGACGACCGGCGTCGCTGAGATCATCGGCACCAACGTCAGCACGTTAAAGCCGGCGATCTGCGGAAGATTCGCCGCGTTGCCGTTGACCGTGATCTTGCCGTTGACGTCGGAGGCGCCCGAGGTCACGAACTTGGTCGCCGACATGTTGCAGACGGTAGTGAGCTCGTTTTGGAGATCGGGGACGCTCGCGTTCTGGACGACCTCCGCGACGCTCGTCCGGCATGAGGAAGCGGCGAGAACGATCTCCGAGACCTTGGCACGCACCGAGTACTCCTGATAGGCGGGGAGGGCCACCGCTGCAAGGATGCCGATGATCGCGACGACGATCATCAGCTCGATCAGCGTGAAGCCTTTCTGGATCGCCTTCATGGATGCTCCTTCAAGTTGGGCTCCTCAGTTGTGGGAAGGCCGCGTCGAGCGCGGCCTTCCGTTCTTCTTATGCGAGCGCCGTTTCGGGCGCTCGATCAGCCTGAGGAAGCCTCAGCTTACGGGTACACGCCGCGGCACGAAGAGGGCAGGAACTTCGTGACGATCGTGGTGCCGTCGGCCGCGAGGCCACAGCGCCAGCCTTCGATCGTCTTGCCGCCGTCCGTCGTGCCGACGAGCACGGCACCCGAAACCATCGGAACCAGCGTGAGAACGTTCGCGCCGGCGATCGCCGCCAGGTTGGCCGAGTTGCCGGTGACCGTGATCTTGCCGTTGTTGTCGGCCGAGCCGGAACTGACGAACTTGGTCGCGGTGATGGTGCACGACAGCGGCAGCACCGCCGTGCCCGTGACCATGTCGGCCTTGTTCGAGTTCTGGACCGTCTCCGAAACGCCGGTCCGGCAGCCCGACGCCGCCAGCACGATTTCCGAGACCTTGGCACGGACCGTGTAGTCCTGGTAGGCCGGCAGCGCAACCGCTGCCAGGATGCCGATGATCGCGACGACGATCATCAGTTCGATCAGGGTGAAACCCTGTTGGATGGAACGCTTCATGAGAACTCCCGGTCGAGTTGGGGGTGGAAAGACGGCCAGTTCGATTGCAGGTGCCGTGCCCGCATTGAAGCGGTCGAAAAGCGTGAATTGCGTCGCCCGACTTGACACATTCGGTCACCGATCGCGTTGCGATCCCGGCGAATCGGGAACGCGTTGACGCATCGCGTCAAACTCCCGGAGGCCAGCCGTGGATGGTCATCGGCCCTGAAAGGCGCAGGCCGCGCCCGGAGACGCGGCCTGCGAGGCGACGCCGGCGGGGCGCAGGTCCAAGTGGCATCGAAAGCGAGCGCAGTCGTTACGGGTAGACGCCGCGGCACGAAGAGGGCAGGAACTTCATGACGATCGTGGTGCCGTCGGCCGCGAGGCCACAGCGCCAGCCTTCGATCGTCTTGCCGCCGTCCGTCGTGCCGACGAGCACGGCACCCGAGACCATCGGAACCAGCGTGAGAACGTTCGCGCCGGCGATCGC
>DATJIW010000103.1:0-101674 GCA_035492775.1 Vicinamibacterales bacterium | reverse complement strand
TGGCACGGACCAAAGACAAGGGCCGTAGCCGGGTCGCGTGGCCGGCCGTCAGCAGGAGTGCTGGGAGCAAGGATGGGACGGGATGGCGGGTTGCGGAGGAACTCGGTCCCCTCGCAACCCACCGTGGTGGAACTAGTCTTTCTTGATGATGACGAAGCGCTCCTGGCCCTGGTGAATCACGACCAGCGAGGCCGACCGGCCCGAGGCGACCTTGGCAAGTTCGCGCTGCGCTTCCGCCGAATTGGTCACCGGCTGGCGATTGACGTCGATGATCACGTCACCTGGTTGCAGCCCCGCCCGCGCCGCCGGGCTGCTGGCATCGACGTCGACGACCAGCGCGCCACGCGTGTTGTCCTGTAGACGGAGCCGGCGTGCAACGTCCGCCGTGATGTTGCTGAGCGACATCCCGAAGCCCGCGGTCGCCTCGTTCTGCGGCTCGTTGGTGTTGTCGTCACGGTTGCGCGTCTGCTGCGATTCCGCTTCGAGGTCGAGCTCGTCTACCGTGACGCTCAGGGTCTGCTCGCTGGTGCCCCGACGCACACGAATCGGAACCGTCGTCCCGGGCTTGGTGGCCATGACCATGCTCACGAGGTCGTCGTTCTTCTTCACCGGCTTGCCGTTGAACGCCACGATCACGTCGCCCGGCTTCATGCCCGCCTTGCCCGCCGCCCCACCGGAGCTGACGCTGCGGACGAGCGCGCCGTCCGTGGTCTTCAGGCCGAGGGCGTCGATGTCGTCACGCCGAATGGCGGAGACTTCCACGCCAATACGGCCGCGGGTGATTTTGCCCGTGCGCAGCTGCGGCAGGAGCTCGCGGACAACGTTGATCGGCATCGCGAACCCGATGCCGATATTCCCCTGGCGGGCCGCATCGGTGTAGATCGCGGTGTTGATCCCGACCACCTCGCCGCGGACGTTGAGCAGCGGGCCGCCTGAATTGCCCGGGTTGATCGCCGCGTCCGTCTGGAGCATCTGCGCAAAGCGCTGCTGCGTGGTTTCGAACGGACGCTGGGTGCCGCTGATAACCCCGACGCTGACCGTGTGGGCGAGGCCGAACGGATTGCCGATGGCCATGACCCAGTCGCCGGGCTGCATCTGATCCGAATCACCGAAGTGCACCTCGGTGAGCGGCTGTTTCGGCAGCTCTGTCATCTGGATGAGCGCGCAGTCCGTCAGGACGTCGCGGCCGATGACTTTGGCGGCATAGGTTTCGCCGCGCTCGGCGCCGTAGAGGCTGACCCGGATGTCGTCGGCGTCTTCGACCACGTGATTGTTCGTCAGAATGAAGCCGGTCTTGTCGACGATGAAACCCGTGCCGGCGCCGGAGATCTCCGGCGCCTGATTGCGCTGCTGGCCGCGGCCCGAGCGGCCGCCTCCGCCGCCGCGCGGCGCCTGATCGTCACCGCCGCCAAAGAAGCGGCGCAGCAGATCGTCGCCCTGGCCGCCGAAATATTCGGTCAGATCGCGCCCGCGTGCGTGCCCCAGCGTCTGGATGTTGACGACCGCGGGAGCGGTGACCTTTGCGATGTTCCGGAAGGTCGTCGCGTCGATCGCGCCGGTCAGCGGCGCGCTGTTGGTCGAGGGGACCGCCACGGTCTGGGCGGATGAGACTGGCGTCAGATCCATCTTGGATGTAATGACCGCCGTCACGGCCATCGACGCGAGCGCGATCAACACGACATAGAACAGCGAAATCTTGCGGCTCGACATGTATTACTCCCGGCTTCCAGTTCCCAGATTCCAGCCTCCAGCTGGCAGCCCTCCAGCTATCAGCTTACAAAAGCACGAACTCCGTCTGCATCGGTCCCGTGACGGGCGCCTCGCGCTCGCCGATGAACATGTTGATCTCGGTCCGGACGCCGAATTCCGACGTATAAACCCCCGGCTCGATCGTGAACCCCGTCCCGGGAATCAGCCGGCGCTCGTCATGTGTCTCGAAGTCGTCCATATGGACGCCGTTGCCGTGCACGTCGGTGCCAAGGCTGTGTCCGGTCCGATGGATAAATGCCGAGCCGAACCCTGCGCGCTCGAGCACGTCACGGCAGGCCCGATCGACCTCGAACCCGCGCAATTCCCGGCCTTCGGCGGTCGCCTTCCGCACCAGCGCCACGGCGGCATCGCGACCGTCGCGCGCCGCGTTGAACGCTGTTACGTATCGGTCCGGCACGCTCGAGCCTGTAAAACCGACCCAGGTGATGTCAGCAAAGACCGCGCCGGGAGTCGGTAGCTTGCCCCACAGGTCCAACAGGACGACCTCGTTGTCCCCGATTCGCCGGTCGTGCGACCGGTCCGGCATGTAGTGGGGGTTGCCGGCGTGCTCCTGCGCGGAGACGTTCGGTGGGGCGTCGGTGACGAGCCCTTCCTCTTCGAACCATCCGAGCATCGCCTGCTGCACGTCCACTTCGGTCACCGCCCGTCCTGCGGCCCGTGCCTGGCGAATCATGTCGAACGCGCGGTCCTTCACCTGATACAGGACGCCGGAAGCCCGGCGGTGTGTCTCCAGCGCCTCATCCGACCAGATTGCCTCGAACCGCTGGATCAGGTCTCCCGACGACGCGACGTCGGCGCCGGCGGCCCGGACCGCTTCGACGGTGCCGGCATCCACACGCGATACGTAGGGGATGGCATTTCCCGGCGAATATTCCATCGCCACGCGCTGGGCGCCGTTGAGGATCTTCTTGAGACCAGTTGCCAGCGTTTCCCTCTGGGAATAGACCGTTTTCGTCCCGGGCAGGTGATCGAGATTGAAGGATTCGATCGCGTGTACCAATTTGCGCGGTTCGCCGTTCGCGGGAATGAGATAGTACCAGCGGCGCGTCGTGATCTTGCCCTGCTCGTCGAGGCCGGTCAGACGCCGTGCGATTGGATTCGACCCGTGAAAATCGTACAGGAGCCATCCGTCCAGGCCGTCTTCCTTGAGCGCCTGCTGGACGGCGCTGATCTCAATCGCCATGTAGTGAGTATAGACGGTTCCCGGCTTGGCGCGGTCTGGATGGGCTGCAGCCTAACCTGTTGCGCCCCCGGTTGTTAATCTGAACCGTCGTCGGCCATTGACCGCTGGCCGGCGGCCGTCGTCCAATCGAGTGTCACGGAAGAACTGCCCCGAACGTATAAAGATGTCGGGAGCGATACCAGAGCTCTATATGCGCAACACCCTTGTGACAACAGCCGTCGTTCTCTCTCTTGTCGGCTTGCCGTCTGCGCGGCAGGCGCCCGCCCCTCCGCAGGCGGCGCAGGCGCCGCAGCCGCCGCTGACGTTCAAAGTCGACGTGAACTACGTCGAGATCGACGCCCAGGTCACCGATGCCCAGGGCAAATTCGTCCGCAATCTGACGAAGGACGACTTCGAAATCAGCGAGAACGGCAAGCCCCAGTCGTTGACCGTGTTTTCCACCGTCGACATTCCAGTGGAGCGAATCGACCCGCCGCTCTTCGCAAAGGCGGCCATCCCGCCCGATACGTCGACCAATGCGCGTCCCTTCGAGGGGCGGCTCTTCGTGCTGGTAATGGACGACCTCCATACCGCACCGACCCGGACCGCGCGCGTTCGCGCCGCCGCGAGGCTGTTCGTCAGCCGGTACGTCGGCGCCAACGATCTCGTCGCCGTCATCGACACGTCCGGGTTCGCCTCGAGCGTGCAGGACTTCACGAGCAATCGAACGCTCGCACTCCGCGCCATCGACAGGGCGATCGGCCAGAAGGCCGATTCGGCCACGTCGGCGCAGCTGGACGACTACTACAGGAATGCCACGGGTTCCGGCGGCGGCATCAGCACCGCATCGGCGGACGCGAACGAAGTCGAGCGGTACGCGAAGGCCCGAAACACGCTCGAAACGATGAAGGCGCTGGCGGACTACCTCGATGGGATTCACGGGCGCCGAAAGGCCGTGGTGTTCTTCAGCGAAGGCATCGACTACGACACCATCAATTCGTTCGCAGGCAAGTACGCGCGCGACGTCCAGGACTCGATGCAGACGGCCATTGCGGCCGCCACGCGCGCCAACGTCAGCATCTACAGCGTCGATCCGCGCGGGGTCACGTCGGGAACCGAGGACCTCATCGAGATCCAGTCCTTTCCGGACGACAACTCGATCAGCACGTCGACACTGATGGAAGAAACGCGCGTCCAGCACGACAATCTCCGCATGCTGTCCGACCAGACGGGCGGCTTCGCGGTGCTGAACCAGAACGACTTCAATACCGCGTTCACGCGCATCCTCGACGACAACAGCTCCTATTACGTGCTCGGCTACTACCCGACCAACGACAACCACGACGGCAGGTATCGAAGCGTGCAGATCAAGGTGCTGAAGCCTGGATTGACGATTCGCGCGCGCAAGGGGTATTACGCTCCGAAGGGCAAAGTCGCGACGCCCAAGACAACCGAAGGAAAAGGCTCGCCCGAACTTCGGGACGCGATGAACAGCCCGGTGGGCATGAGCGGGCTCACGCTGCACGTCTTCGCCGCGCCGTTCCGCGGTGCCGCGCCGAAGGACGCAGTCGCCATCTCGCTCGAGATCGACGGGACGAAGCTCCCGTTCAAACAATCGCCGGACGGCCTTTTCACCGATGACCTCGAAATCGCGACACTCGCGATGGACCAGAAAGGCAAGTTCCAGGACGGCGGCCAGGACGTCCTCAATCTGCGCCTGCGCCCCGCCACCCATGACGCGATTTCGAAGGGTCGGTTTCGCGTCGTGCGCCGCCTGCAGGTGCCGCCTGGCAAGTACTCATTGCGCGTCGGCGCGCGCGAGACCAACGGGGGGATGCTCGGCACGGTCTTCTTTGATTTCGACGCACCGGACTTCTCGAAGGGGCCGCTCGCGATGAGCGGCATCGTGATCACGTCGGCATCCGGCACCCGCGTGCCGACGGCCTCCGCCGATCCCTCGGGAAACGAATTCAAGGACGTCCTGCCCGGCCCACCGACGTCGATGCGCGAGTTCCCGCAGAACGATCAGCTCGCCGTATTCGCTGAGGTCTACGACAACCTCCCGAAAACACCCCATCGCGTGGGCATCACGGCGTCGGTGCTGGCCGACGACGGCAAGGTGATGTTCACCAAATCGGACGAACGCAGTAACGACGAATTGAAGGGCGCTCTCGGCGGCTACGGGTACACCGGTACGATTCCACTGACCGGCCTCGCACCGGGCCGCTATGTCCTGCGGCTGGAAGCCAGGTCAATGATGGGGAAGGGGGACAGCGTGATGCGCGAAATCGAGTTCCGCATTCAATGACCGGGCTCTCGACGATTGCGAGAGGCGACGAGAGCCGGATCACGGATCGCCGCCGCGTCCTGGCGCTGTCGCCCGACGAGTGGGCCGCACTCTGGGCCGTGCACGCGGGACCCGGATCGGCCGCGCCCGCAGTCGACTTTGCGTCGTCCGTCGTCGCCGGCGCTTTCGCCGGTCTTCAACCAGGTGCCGGGCATTCGATCGAGATCGTCGGTGCTGTCGAGGAAGAAGGCGGCACCCGGCTCGTCGTCGACGAACGGTCTCCCGACGCGGAGTCCACTCGGAGACCGGCGTTATCACCCGCGTCGCCGTTCCATATCGTCACGCTCCCGCGAGTCGCGGGGGAGATCCGCTGGACTGACGCAAGGCGGACCCGCCAGGCCGCCCCTTCGGATCCGGCGGGGCGCATCGCGCACGGAGCCCGCTCGCGGCGGACGCATACCGGCTTGCGTCCCCGGACCGCGGCGCTGCTGTCGTACCTGGCCGGTCCCGTCTCCGGCCTGATCATGCTCGTCGCTGAACCCGCGCAGCCGTTCGTGCGCTTCCACGCCTGGCAGTCCGTGATAGCGCTCGGCGCGCTCGCGATAGCGGTCGGCGTGTGCTATGCGATCGCTGTCGCGTCGCTGTTCTTCTCGGCGAACGGCCTCGCCGTCATGGTTCGGGTCGCGAGCGGCGTCTGGGTGCTGCTGCTGGTGGCGTGGGCCGTGTGCCTGTGGCAGGCGTGGAAAGGTCGCGCGTGGAAGCTGCCGCTGGCAGGTGAGTGGGCCGAGAAGCTCGCCGCACACACAAATTCGAAGTAGCCCAGTTGCCAGTCTCCAGTTCCCGGCTTGAGGGCGACTGGAACTGGAGACTGAAACCCCGTCTTACTTCGCGTCGAATTTCTTGACCTGTTTCGCGTCGACCTTGCCGTTCGCGTGGCTGAACGCGTACTGGCTCTGATACAGGTCCGGCTTCACGGGGGACTTCAGCGTAACGTCAACCACTTCGCCGGCGTTCACGGGGCGATGAAAGCTGTAGCTGTCGCCGGTGACCTGCTTGAGTTTGTGGTCGTACCAAATCTCGTCGACACGCAGCAGCGCGATCGGCCCGTCCGACGTGTTCTTGATCTTGAGATCCGTGACCATGTCGTTCCCGACCCGTTTCGATTGCCCGCGGATCACTTCGATCGAGGCCGTACCCTTGACGGGTTTCACCCATTTTGCGGGCGCGGCTGGTGCGGCGGCGGTCGGGGTTGCGGGTTTGGCGGCCTGAGCCCATGCGGGAGAGGCGAGTGCCAGAGTCGAGAGGACCGCGGCGGCTGCGAGCGCGGTGCGTGTCATGCGACCTCCTCCAGAGATGCAACCGGGGTTGCGGCGATTTGCGCCGCATTATACGCCCCGGCAGCATCGGTCGCTACATCTCTCCGTTCCAGTCCTCGGGTTCTGGATTCGACGCGCGGAAAATCTCCAGGTGCCATTTGCCGCCGCCCCACGGCTCGATCACCTCGGCTGCGATGACGTCGACCAGGATCTCGGCGAACGTCCGTCCTTCCGGGTCTCCCTCGAGGTGATACGCGGCCTCGTCCCACGCAAAGGTCGGGTACAGCACCACGGTCAGGAACAGATCGTATCCATCGTCCACGACGATCAACTGCCCGCAGGGCCGCTTGAGCGTGGAGTGATAGACAAGGTATTTCTCGGCCGAATGTGCGCGGATGTACCGCTTCAGCGCGAACTCGCGCGCGACGATTTCTTCGACGGCGATCTTCTTGTCCCAGCAGTCGTGGCAGTACCGCTCTTCGCCGCGGGGTTCCGAGATTTCCTTCGCGCCGCACAGCGCGCAACGCGACTGGGCGACAGACTTGCGTGGCATGGGATCAGTTTAGCAGACGGGTCCGAGAGCCGTCGCCCGTCGCGCGTGGTTCGGGTTCGTGGTCCAGGACCTAGCGGAGCGCGCGCTGCTCGAGGGCGGGCGCGTAGAGGTCTTCGGCGTATTCCTTCACCATCCGGCGCGCGCTGAAGCGCGGCGAGACGGTGGCGATCGCCTGCCGCACGACCTCCAGCCACCGGTGCGGAACGCCGCTCGAGCGGTCGCGATCGTAGAAGCGGGGCACGATCTCGCGTTCGAGCAGGTCGTAAATCGCATTCGCATCCGCCGCGTCCTGCGCGTCCTGGTCACCGCCACCCGCGTGCGCGTCGATGAGCCATCCGTTCGTGCCGGTGTAGCCCTCGGCCCACCAGCCGTCGCCGATCGAGAAATGAGGGACGCCGTTCACCGACGCCTTCATGCCGCTCGTGCCGCTTGCCTCGAGCGGCTTGCGGGGATTGTTGAGCCAAACGTCGCAGCCCTGCGTGAGGAAATGCGCGACGTGCAGGTCGTAATCGTCCACGAACGCGACACGGCCTGCGAACGCCGGGTCGACGGCCTTTCGGTAGACCTGCTGCAGGTGATGCTTGCCGGTTTCGTCTGCGGGATGCGCCTTGCCCGCGAACACGATCTGCACCGGCCGGCCGAGCGCGTTCAGGATCCGCTGGAGCCGCTCGGAGTCGCGGAAGATCAGCTCCGGACGCTTGTAGCCGGTAAACCGCCGGGCGAAGCCGATCGTGAGCGCCCCAGGATCGAGCAGTGTGCCCGACGCGACGACGCGGGCGGCGGTGACGTGCTCGTCGCGCCACCGCTGGCGCGAGCGCTCTCGGATGAACGTGAAGAGATACTGCCGCAACGCGCTGCGCGCGCTCCACAGCGCCTCGTCCGGGATGTCGAAGACGCGCTGCCAGACGGCCGGGTCGTCGTGGCGCTCGCGCCAGTCGGACGGCAGATAGCGATCGAAGAGCCGCGCCATCTCGCCGGACAGCCATGTCGGCATGTGGATGCCGTTCGTAATCGCACGAACCGGACGCTGATCTTCCGGTGTCCCCGGCCAGATCGGTCCCCACATCTCGCGCGTGACGACGCCGTGCAGCTGGCTCACGGCGTTGACGCCGTTCGCGGTCCGCAGTGCGAGCGCGGTCATGTTGAACTGCATGCCGACCCCGTTGTCGTAGGCACCGAGCTGCAGGAACCGCTCTCGATACGTGCCGAGCGTTCCCCAGCAGCCGGCCAGATGGGTCTCGACGAGGTTGAAGGGGAACGCGTCGTGGCCGGCCGGCACAGGCGTGTGCGTCGTGAAGATCGTCGTCCGGCGCACCTCTTCGAGCGCCTGATCGAACGACAGGCCGCCTTCGATCAAATCGCGGATGCGCTGCAGGACGACGAACGCCGCGTGGCCTTCGTTCAGATGCCATACGGCCGGTGAGGACCCGAGCGCCTTCAGCGCCCGCACGCCGCCGACACCCAGGATGATCTCCTGCTGGATGCGGGTCTCACGGTCGCCGCCGTAGAGGCGGGCGGAGAGATCACGATCCCATGGCGCGTTCTCTTCGAGGTCCGTGTCGAGGAGGTACAGCTTCACCCGTCCGAGGCGAACCCTCCAGACCTGCACGAGGACGCTGCGATTGCCGAGCGGAACCGGCACGATGCACGGGTTTCCTTCGGGCGTGACGGCGGGCTCGATCGGGGCATCCGCCCACGACAGCTTTTCGTACGATTCCTGCTGCCAGCCTTCCGCGGAGACGCTTTGATGGAAGTATCCCTGCGGATACATGAAGCCGACGCCGATGAGCGGCAACCCGAGGTCGCTCGCTTCCTTGCAATGATCGCCGGCGAGGACGCCGAGCCCTCCCGCGTAGATCGGCAGCGACTGATGCAGCGCGAACTCCGCCGAGAAGTACGCAATCGGCCCCGTGGCGTCGCTGAAATTTCGCTGCCACCACGTATCGCGCGCGGTGCGCGCGTTGTCCAGCGCGGCAATCGCCGCGTCGTAGAGCGCGAGAAACCGCTCGTCGTGGGTCAGCGCGTCGAGCTGGCCTTGCGCGATCTTGTGAAGCACCAGAACCGGGTTGTGCGCCGTCTCGCGCCATAGCTCGTAGTCGAGCTGGCGGAACACTTCGCGCGCGTCCGGATTCCACGTCCACCAGAGATCCATGGCGAGTTCGGGCAGGCGGCGAAGGCGCTCGGGTACTGCAATCGGGGCCGGATTCATCATCGTGTGCGACTCGGGGGACAGGTCAAGTGTACGCCGGGCGCGGTCACGGCTGACACGCGCCGACGAGCTGCGCAAAGCGGGCCAGGTCGACGTTGCCGCCGGACACGACGGCTACGACTTTCCGATGACCGCGGCCGGCGAGCGCCGGCGAAACGGCGGCGGCAACCGCGCAGGCGGCGGCGCCTTCGGCAATGACGCGCGCGCGTTCGGCGACGAGCCGCATCGCCGCCGCGGCCTCTTCCAGCGAGACGACGATCGACTCGTGGACGTGGTCGCGGAGCAGCGGCCACATCGTGGTGAGCACGGACCGGCCGCCGGCGCCATCGACGAACGAGGCCTGCCATTCTTCGAACTCACTGGCTTCTCCGCGCGCGAACGATCGCGCGAGCGGCGCCGCGGTCGCGGGCTCCGCCGCGTAGACCCTAGCGTCGGGCCTCAACGCGCGGAACGCCACGCCAATCCCGGTGAGCAGTCCGCCGCCTCCGACGGGGGCGACCACGGCGTCGGCGTCCGGCAGATCTTCCAGGATCTCGAGCGCGACGGTTCCATTGCCGCTGATGAAGGCGTCGTCGTCGAACGGATGGACGAAGTGTCCCGTCATCCGCTCCGAGGCATGGTCGGTGACGGTCTGCCAGCACTCGGAGTACGTCGCCTTGACGATCGTCGCGCCCAAACGGTCGATCGCCCGCAGCTTCGTGTCAGGCGCCGTGTCCATCACCATCACGCTGCACGCCGCGCCGGCCTTGCGCGCCGCCAGGGCGACGCCCTGGGCGGCGTTGCCCGCGCTCACCGTCCACACGCCTTCTCGCAGCTGGGATTCGGGCAGCTGCCGAACGGCGTTGTAAGCACCGCGGATCTTGAACGAGCCGATGGGCTGGAGGACTTCGAGCTTGAGGAAGATCTCCGGCCCGCCTTCGTGCAGCCGTCCGATCGGCACGAGCGGCGTGCGCGCCGCGGCGTCGTAGACGAACCGCGCGGCGTCGCGGATGGTATCGATGGAAATGTTTCGATCGCTCATCAGGAAAGCCCCGATCGTACTGTCGCGCGACCTCATCGTCAACGGATGCACTACACTGCGGCGGATTCGACCGTCATGACACACCCGCGCGCACCTGTCGTCATTGCGTCCGCGAACGGCAATATTTTCCGGAATGGAGGGCCGGAGACGTGCGTGGAGCGCGCCTTCGCGTTGATCGTCTCCGGGCGGGACGTGCTCGACGCGCTGGTCGAAGGGGTCAGCATTGTCGAGCTCGACCCCCAGGAAACGAGCGTCGGCTACGGCGGGCTGCCCAATGCAGACGGCGTCGTGCAGCTCGATGCGAGCTGCATGCACGGCGCGCGGAAGACTGGCGCGGGCGTCGCCGCTCTCGAAGGCGTCGCGACGGCTGCGCGCGTCGCCCAGCTCGTGATGGAGCAGACCGACCATCACCTGCTGGCTGGTCGAGGCGCCAGTGAATTCGCCCGCCGGATGGGGCTTCCGGTTCGAGAAGATCTGAACTCCGCGAAGTCACGTGAAATCTGGCGCGAATGGAAGCGCCGCGTGGATGCAGCCGGTGGGATCGGCGGTCCCGCCGGGAGCGGCGCGCTCCGCCAGATCGAGCTCTCGATGATCGCCGACGGCTGGATCGACGCGAACCATTTCTACGGCACGATCCACTGCAGTGCCGTCAACGGAGAGGGTGCCGTCAGCGGTGTGACTTCGACGAGCGGTCTTGCCTGGAAGCCGCCCGGCCGGGTCGGGGATTCGCCCGTGCTCGGCGCGGGGCTCTATGTCGACGGCAGCGCGGGGGCGGCGGGTTCGACCGGCCGGGGCGAGGCGAATCTGTACGGCCTCAGCGCCTTTGTCATCGTCGAGTGCATGCGGCGCGGCATGCACCCGAAGGACGCCGGTCTCGAAGCGCTTGGCAGGGTTGCGGCGAACACCGTGGCGCCGCGCCTGCTCAACACGCGCGGCCGTCCGAACTTCAACGTCAACTTCTACGTGCTGAACACGGCAGGGGAGTTTGCAGGGGTTTCGATGTATTCGGAAGGCCGCTTCGCGGTCTGCACCAGGCACGGTGCGGAGATCCGGAACTGCGAGCCCCTGTTCGACGGTTCGTCGACCGACTGAACGGGCATCATCGCGGGACGATCTGTTCGAAGAGGACGTTCGATTCGTTTTCCGTCCCGTGTTTCCGGACAACGACCCGGCCCTGCCACGCCCATGGCGCGATGGGCGTATTCGGCTCGCCGCCGGGATGAGGTGCCGTCGTGAGCAGAACGTCATCCACGAGTCCCGCTGCCAGCAGCGTGCGCGCGAGGCTCCGTCCGCCGACGCATGAAATGCGGGCGATGCCCATCGCACGCAGGTGCGCGAATGCCGCGACGAAGTCTCCGCCGTCCACGGCAACGCGTGTGATCCAGGGACGCGTGGCGAGGCCTTTCAGCAGATCGCTCGACGGCGGTTCGCCAGTGAGCAGCACGACGCGTGTTGAAGGGATGTTGCAGATCAGTTCTTCGTCCGGGTTCAAGCCGCGGCTGGTCGCGACGATCTGAACGGGGTGGCGCGAGCAGCCCAGCGATGCGCGCAACGCGACCATCTCGGGATGCCACACGGAGAACACGACGCCGGCTCCGCGCACGGTACCGGCTCCCGCCATGACGGCGTCGGCGGCAACCCGCGAGAGTCCTTCGTAGATGAGGTGCTTGTCCGTCGCGCCGCCGCCGAGCGAACCCGGATCGTCGGAACCGGTATTCCCGTCTGCCGACTGCACGAAGACGAGCGAGCACGCCGGCCGTGTCGCGTCGCCCGCGCGGGAAAGGAAGAAGGCGCCGTCGAAGAGCCGCCGCGACCATCGGCTTCCGACCGCTTCGAACCCCGCGGCGTCGGGTCCGTCGACCGTGACCATGGGAGAAAGCCGCGCATCGAGCGCCTCTCGGGTTTTCCTTGCCGCGAACGCGTCGAACCGCTCGTGCCATCGATCGGATATCATTCGCGCTCCACCACCCGAAGGAGAGACGTGATGAGAAGGTTCCTGGTCGGCGCTGCGCTGATTGCCGCGGTCGTGTCGCTGCCGGCACAGCAGATGGTGACCGAGACTCGCGATCCGGCACAGACGCAGGATGACGACTTCGCCAAGTCCGTCAAGGAATGGACGACGCGGCCTTACTACATGAGTCCGCTCGTCGATCATCTCCCGAAGGTGGCCGGGATCCCAAGTCCGAAAGACGTACTCGGGTACCACGTCGGCGCCCCGTACAAGCTCACGTACTACGCTGACATTCTTCGGTACTACCGCGCGCTCGCCGCCGCGACGCCCCGAGTGAAGATCGAGACGATCGGCCATTCCGACGAGAATCGCGAGCTGGTGGTCGTGTGGGTCTCGTCGGACGAGAACATGCGCAATCTCCAGGCGAACCGGGACAACCTCGCCAGGATCGCCGACCCGCGCGGCCTCTCGCAGGATCAAATCAAGCAGCTCATCGCGACGACAAAACCCGAGTATCACCTGATGGGCGGCCTGCACAGCGGAGAAACGGGACCGTCGGAAATGCTGATGGAGCTGGCGTATCGCATCGCGACTGAAACGTCGCCGCTCATCACTCAGATTCGAAACAACGTCTACGTATCGATTACGCCGGTGGCGGACCCCGACGGCCGGGATCGCAACGTCGACTGGTTCTACAGCGAGCAGGAACGGCTCGGGCAGGGGCCTTCCGCGAATTCAGGCCAGGCGTCCGCGTCGACACCCGCGCCGGCTGGCCGTGGTGAAGCCACCGCCGGGCGCGGCGCGGCGCAGACTCGAGGGCCGGCCGCAACGGCCGGACGCGGCGCGCAGCTTCCGTATTGGGGTAAGTACGTCTTCCACGACAACAATCGCGACATAAACCTGTCGCAGGTATCGATGCGCGCGATCGTGGACTGGTACTTCACCGCGCATCCGCCGATCATGCACGACCTGCACGAAGCGCAGCCGCTGATGTACACCTACAGCGGCGGGCCGCCCCAGAATCCCAATCTGGATCCGATCCTCTTCACCGAGCTGCCGTTCTTCTCCAATTTCGAGCTGGAGCAGATGACGAAGTGGGGGATGCCTGGCGTTTACACCCACGCGTTCATGGACGGCTGGTCGCCGGGATATCTCGGTTCGGTCGCATACAACCACAACGGGATGATGCGGATGTACGAGACCCAGAGCGGCCGCGAGAACGGTCCGGCGGAAACTCCTGCAGCTTCGACGCCTCCTGCCACGCCTCCTGCCGCCGCGGCGGGCGGCCGTGGCGGTCGCGGTGCGGCGCCGGTCGTACAGGGCCGCAGTGTCGATCCCAATGCGGCAGGCGCGATCACGACAGGCTTTGCCCGGGCGGGGGTGCCCACCGGCCGCGGGGGCGGCCAACCACGCGAGTGGTACCGCGGGCTGCCGATTCCTCCGGACGCGCTGCAGAACTTTTCGCGCCGCAACAATACGAACTACATGGAAACCGGCGTTCTTTCCGGCCTGCAGCTCACGTCGATGTTCCCGAACATGGTGCTCGAGAACTTCTACCGGAAGACGGAAAACTCGATCGACGCCGGCAGCGCCGAGCCGCCGTACGGCTACGTGATACCGGTCACGCGCGACATGACGCGCGCCGCGACGCTGGTCAACATCCTTCGGCTCCAGCGAATCGAAATCGGGCAGGCCACGTCTGAAATCAAGACCAGCGACGGCACGTTTCCCGCCGGCTCATACGTCATCAAGCGCAACCAACCCTACGGCCGCCTCGCGAAGAACCTGCTCGAGAAACAGGACTATCCGGACCCGAATCTCACGACGTACGACGACAGCGGCTGGACGATGGGGCTCGCCATGCTGGTCGACGTGAAGGAGATCAAGGACAAGGCGATTCTCGACGCTCCGGTGACGCCGGTGAACGAGGCCGTCGCGAAGGGGAAGGTGCTCGGAACCGGTTCCGCCGCGATTGCGGTTGCCGACTACGGCTCGAACAATATGATCGCGTTCCGGTATCGATTGAAGGACGTGCCGATGAAGATCGCCGAGAAGAGCTTCACGGCTGACGGCGCCGAGTTCCCCGCGGGTTCGTTCGTCATCACGCCACCAGCCGACGGGGCAACGGTCAAGACGGCCGTCGAGGAGCTCGGCCTCACGGCCGCCGGACTGAACACTGTGCCGTCCGTCCCCATGCACGATGCCGATCTGCCGCGCATCGCCATGCTGTCATCATGGAACGGCACCCAGGAGATCGGCTGGGTGCGCTACACGTTCGACAAATTCGGCATTCCGTACGACCTGATCTTCAAGGAACGGCTGAAACAGGGAAACCTGCGCGCGCAGTACGACGTGATTGTGATGCCGACGCAGCAGGCCACACGGCAGGCGGTGTTCGCCCCTCCCGCCGCGCGCCCGGTGCCGTATATGAAGAGCGAGAAGTACAAGTTCCTCGGCATGTATGGCGAGTCGCCGGACATTACGGGAGGCATGGGCGGCGACGGCGTGGACGCGATCGCGAAGTTCCTCGATGCCGGCGGCACGCTCATCACACTGGGAGAGGCGTCGCGATTCCCGGCGGAGTTCGGGCTGGCGCGCACAGTCGATGCGAACTCGACGTCGAGCGGGTTCTACGCGCCGCGGCCGATCGTCAACGCGGAGATCCTCAAGCGCGACCACCCGGTGTTCTACGGCTACACGGAGGACACGCTGCCGATCAAATATCTCGGCGGCCCGCTGCTCTCGGTGCAGAGCACCGACCAGACGTACGTCCTGGGCAAGTACATCGGCGGCGACGGCGCCGTGCTCTCGGGTCTGATGCGCGGCGCCGACGAGATTCGCGACAAGGCATTCGCGATCGACGTCCCCGGCGGGTTTGCCGGAAAGGGGCGGATCATCATGTTCGCCAACAATCCGATCTACCGCTGGCAGAACCACGGCGAGTTCACTCTGGTGTTCAACGCCATCATGAACTGGAACGACATGGCGCGAGAGCGCGTACCATGAGGTATGCGATCGATCCAGCGCGAGGCCGCTAACGCTCTGCTGCTCGTCGCCGGCGTCCTCGCCGCCGGCATGGGCATCAAAGGGTTCCTGCTCTCGAGCCACTTCATCGACGGCGGCGTAACCGGCGTGTCCATGCTGCTCGCCAAGGTCACGGCGGTGCCGCTGTCGGTCTGGCTCCCCGTCGTCAACCTGCCGTTCATCCTGCTGGGCCTCCATCAGTTGGGAACGGCGTTCGCCGTACGGAGCACGCTGGCGATCACCGCACTGGCGCTGGTGCTTGCCGGCGTCCCGTACCCGGATGTCACGCCGGATCCCCTCCTGACGGCGGTCTTCGGTGGCGTCTTCCTCGGCGGCGGCATCGGCCTCGCCATGCGGGGCAGCGCGGTGCTCGACGGGACGGAAATCGCCGCTCTGCTCATCGGCAGGCGCAACATCGGCCTCCGCGTTGGCGACGTGGTGCTCATGTTCAACGTCGTGCTCTTCCTCGTCGCGATGACGATCCTTGGTGTCGAAGCGGCGCTCTATTCGATCCTGACCTACGTCGCTGCCGCGCGCACGCTCGATTTCGTGCTGCACGGCATCGAAGAGTTCACCGCGATCACGATCATGTCGGATGCCTCGGCGGAGATTCGCGTGCGCATCCTCGACGAACTGGGCCGCGGCGTCACGATCTACCAGGGCCGCGGCGGCCGAACCGGTGAGGATCGCGACATCCTCTACTGCGTTGTCACGCGTCTGGAAATTGGACGCGTGATGCGCATCATCGACGTGCTCGACCCGGGTGCGTTCGTCGTCCAGCATCCGCTGGCGAACGTTCGCGGCGGAGTCATCCGGCGGCCCGCCCTCGCATGACGCGGGTCCTGCAGGTCGAACGTGCGGCCGCACTCGCCTGGCTGGCTGTCGCCGCCTTCGCCTGCAGCGACGCCGGAATCCCGTATCCGCTCTGGATGGCGCTCTTCCTCTGGATGGTCGCGCTTTCGGCCTGGTGGGTGTTGCGCGTGCTCGCTGCCTTGGTGTCCTCGAGCGGCTCGGAACGGTGGAGGAGTCGACTCTTTGTGCCCGCCGTCGTTGCCGTTGGCGTGTCGTTGGCGTCCACACCGTTTCTTCTCATGGTGCGTGTGCGCGCCAGCCAGGAGGCGCTCATGGCCAGCGCACCGATGCTGGCCCGGGTTCCGCCGGGGCAGTTGTTTCACGAGGGCCAGCGCGTCGGTCTCTTCACCGTACGGGGTTTCGAACAACCAGCCGGCGAGCTCCGCTTTCTGACCAGCGCCTGCGGCCTCGTGGACTCGTGCGGGGTCGTATACGTGTCGTCGGGGCGTCCCTCGCGTCGGGGCAGAGACGCCTTCCGCCACCTGTATGGACCGTGGTGGCACTGGTATCAGAGCTTCTAATACAATCCGCGCTCATGACAGCGCGCCACTCCCTCCGACTCACCGCGGCCTGCCTGACCGCATTCGCGGCTTCCTTCATGACGCCTCGCCTCTCGGCGCAGGACGCTGCGGCGCTGCAGAAAGCGGATGCTCCGCCGAACGGCGTGTGGGTCGACTCCCTCGATCTCTCGAAGGAAGCGGTACGCCGTCCGCGGTTGCCGCGGGGACAAACGGGCACGCCGCCTCCATTGAAATTCGTGCTTGGCGGCACGGCGTACGCCCACGCGCTACCGCTCGCGTCCGATGGCGACGTCGAACTCGCGCTCGCCGGCGCCGCGTCGCGTTTCGAAGCCATCGTCGGCGTTGACGACTCCGTCCCGGCGGGCTCGGGCAGTGTGCTTTTCGGAGCATGGGTGGACGGCCACAAGGTGTTCGACAGCGGCGTCATGCGCGGCGGTGACGCACCGAAGTCTGTGTCGCTCGATCTCACGGGCGCACGCTCGCTCGTTCTTGCCATGAACGATGCCAACGACGGCACCGGAAGCGACACGGCGGAATGGGCCGGCGCGCTCGTGACCATGAAGGACGGAGAACACCAGCTGACGACGAGCCAACGTCCCGACACGAGGCCGCGCATCGCCCCGAGCCGGAGCGCAGCGCCGACGATCAATTTTCCCCGCATCACCGGCGCAACGCCCGGGCGCCCGTTCCTGTTCAGAATTCCGGCGTCGGGCGACGGCGATTTGACGTTCTCGGCCACGAATCTGCCGCCGGGCATCACGATGGATTCGAAGACTGGCATCATCTCGGGATCGCTGCGCGGCGACGGACGGTGGAACGTACCAGTCACCGTGCGCAATGCTGCAGCACAGACAAGCAGTACGGTCCTCACGATCGTCGGCGGGAAAGACGCGCTCGCGCTGACGCCGCCGCTCGGCTGGAACTCGTGGAACGTCTGGGCCGCCCAGGTCGACGACGCGAAGGTGCGCGCCGCGGCCGACGGCATGGTCGCGAGCGGTCTCGCAGCTCAGGGCTACACCTACATCAACATCGACGATGCGTGGGAAGGACCGCGCACCCCGGACGGCGAGATCACGTCGAACGAGAAATTCCCCGACATGAAGGCGCTCGCCGATTACGTACACGCGAAGGGCCTGAAGATTGGCATCTATTCGTCCCCGGGACCGCGCACGTGTCAGGAACGGTTCGCGGGCAGCTACCAGCACGAGGAGCAGGACGCGCGCACGTGGTCGAAGTGGGGCTTCGACTACATCAAGTACGACTGGTGCTCGTACTCCGACGTCGAGCCGCTCGCCTCGAAGGCGCCCCTCGAATCCCTGCAGAAGCCGTACGTGCTGATGCGGGGCATTCTGGACAAGCTCGATCGCGACTTCGTATTTTCGCTGTGTCAGTACGGGTGGGGCAAGGTGTGGGAGTGGGGCGATCAGGTTGGCGGAAACCTGTGGCGCGTCACGGGCGACATCACGGACACGTGGCCGTCGATGTCGTCGATAGGATTCCAGCAGACAGGCCACGAACAGTACGCGGGTCCCGGACACTGGAACGACACCGACATGCTCGTCGTGGGCAAACTCGGATGGGGACGGGCGGAGGGACCGCGTCAGACCCAGCTCACGTATGACGAGCAGCTGACCCACATCTCACTGTGGGCGCTGCAGGCCGCGCCGCTGCTGATCGGCGCGGACCTGTCCCAGGCCGACGACTTCACGCGCGACCTGCTCGGCAACCGCGAGGTGATCGGCATCGATCAGGATCCGCTGGGCAGGGCCGCGCACCGGGTGACGAGCGACGGCTGGACGGAAGTCTGGGCGCGGCCGCTCGCGGATGGGCGCGTCGCAGTCGGCCTCTTCAACCGCGCGCCCGTGGCTACGGTCATTCGCGCCACGCTCTCGGATCTGGGCGTCAAGGACCAGAACGCGCCCGTGCACTTCCCGTGGACCCACGCTGATCTGCCGGACGGCGCGAGCGGCGCCTATGAGGCGAGCGTTCCACGCCACGGCGTGCTGCTCGCGGTCATTGGCCGCGCGACGAAGCCATGAGTCCGGGCGTTCAGCGGGCCCGCGCGGTGCTCGATCGCGATTACCCGCTGCGGCTGACCATCGAGGACCTCGCGCGACACGCGCGGATGTCGAAGTTCCATTTCATCCGAGCGTTCAAGGCGCAGACGGGACAGACGCCGCACCAGTACCTTCGCGCGCAGCGGATCGATCGCGCGAAGCACCTCCTCGAAACAACTCCGATGTCCGTGACGGAGGTCTGCGAGACGATCGGATTCGAGAGCCTCGGGTCGTTCAGCGCCCTCTTTCACAGGCTGACGGGTGAGTCGCCCGTGGCGTACCGCGCTGCCCGTCGCCGCAAGCTCTACATTCCGTCCTGCTTCTTGAGGATGTACCGGGTGAATCCAGCGGAATAGCAATTTCGAAGAAGCGCGCCGCCCGCTCGCACGGTACCTTCACCGCCATGATCAAAGCGCTGTCACACGTCACACTGTTCGTGAACAACCAGGACGACGCCAAGGCGTTCTACGTCGACAAACTGGGATTCAAGCTCCACACGGACGTCGTCATGGAGAACGGGTTCCGCTGGCTGACCGTCACCCCGCCCGAGCAGCCGGACCTCGAGATCGTACTCATGGAGCCAAAGACGGGGCCGATGTTCGACGAAGAATCGGCCGCCGCCCTGCGCGCGCTCATGAAGAAAGGACTCCTCGGTGCCGGCGCGCTCCGGGTCGACGACTGCCGAAAGACCTACGAAGAATTGAAGAAGAAAGGCGTCCCGTTCAAGGGGGAGCCGCGGGAACAGTTCTACGGCATCGAAGCCATCCTGAGTGATGGGCTCGGCAACTGGTTTTCGATGACAGAGCCCAAGTGAACTCCCAACTCCAACTCCCAAATTCAATTCCCAACTCTCAAATTCCCAAGTCCCAACTCCCGTGACGTCAATTGGTGTTGCGTCTCGGGCAGTCGGGAATCCGGAATTGTTTCGAATCGCCTATTTCGAGGCGCCTCCGGGTCCGGGCGCCTGGACCGGCTCTAACCCGGCGTTGGTGACCTCTATGTTGAAGGCCTTGAGCTCGTTGCCATACACCGCATTCAGCCTGTCGGTCTCGCCCTTCAGTTCCTTCTTCAGATCCTCGAAGATCGGATAGATGTTCTTCGTCGGCGGGCCTTCGCCGCGCGTGGTCATGCCCAGCAGCGACGCGAGCCGGTTGTTCGTCTTGATGGGGAAGTTGAGAGGGTCCTGGCCGCTCTGGTTCTTCACCTGATAGATGTCCTGCTCGACGGCGGACAGCGCTGTCACGAGACGATCGCCCACGAGCTTCAACTCGCGCTTGTCGGACTTCTTCAATCTATCGGCCACGGCATCCTTGATGCGGCGGATGTCGATGACCGCCTGGTTCGCTTCGCTGACCTTGTCGCGGATCTGGGTCGCGAGGTTGAATTGCTCCTGCAGATCCGCGTCGGACGTGTCGCGAAGCGGATGTTTCACGATTGTCAGCGGCTGCGTTTCGGAGACGCCATCGACGGTCAGCTTCACCTGATACGTGCCGGGAAGCGCCATCGGGCCGCTGGTGGTCGCTCCCCACAGCACCATGTTCGGGAACGTGACGGCGCTCGGGTAATCGAGATTCCACGTGACGCGATTGAAGCCCGGGGCCATCGGTGCCGTCGGGTTCCCGCCGCGGCCGCGCCCCTGCGGCGCCGCCGGTTCGGTTTCGCCCCGCCCACGCCCTTCGCCGGGTTCAGGCGGCTTGTGGCCCGGAATCGTTTGCACGACCTGCCCCTTGGCATCGAGAATCTCGAGCGTCAGTTTCTCGGCGGGCTGCGTCAGAAGATAGCTGATCGTCGCCGAGCCGGCGCTGCGGATCACGTCTGCCGGCTTGAAAAGCGTGAACCCGTTCGTCGAGGCCTGGGCCATTCCGGCCTGACGCAGCGGCGCGAGGTCGTCGAGGACGTAGAACCCGCGACCGTGCGTGGCCACGGCGATCGAGTTCGCCTCGATCCAGATGTCCGAGACCTGCGCGTTGGGCAGGCCCGGATTGAACATCGCCCAGTGATCGCCGTCGTCGTACGAGATATAGAAGCCGTGCTGCGTGCCCGCGTAGAGGAGACCTTTCCGCGTCGGATCCTCCCGAACCGCGTGCACGTAGTCATCCGGCGCGATGCCGTTGACGATCTTCGTCCACGTGCGCCCGAAGTCGTGCGTGCGGAAGATGTACGGCGCGTGGTCGTTGAGCAGCGGCTTCTTCACCGCCGCATACGCCGTGCCGTCGTCGAAGGCCGACGCGTCGATGATGCTGACCCGCCCCAGGTCGGGCATCTCCTTCGGCGTGACGTTCGTCCATGTGTTTCCACCGTCGCGGGTGACGTGGATCAATCCATCGTCCGAGCCTGCCCACAGCAGGTCCACGTTCATCTTTCCGGGACCGAGCGCGAACACCGTCGCATAGATCTCCGGACTGTTCATGTCGTGCGTGATCGGGCCGCCGGAGTCCTGCATGGTCTTCGGATCGTGGCGCGTCAGATCTCCGCTGATGCGGTCCCACGTGACGCCCCCGTCGCGCGTGCGCCACACGTGCTGCGACGAGGCGAAGAGCACGTGCGGATCGGCCGGCGAAAAGATGATGGGATAGGTCCACTGCCAGCGCTCGACGACGTCCTTGGATGCTTCGCCGGAGAACTCGCGCGGATACGGATTCACCTCGCGCTCGTTGTTCGTGCGCAGATCCAGGCGCGTCAGGAACGAACCGTTGTTGCCGCCGGCGTAAATGACGTCCGGGTCGAGGGGATCCGGAGCGATGTAGCCCGGCTCGGCGCCGCCCGCCGTATATGGCTCGTGCACATTGCCGCGCCCGAAGCGGCCGCCACCCAGGTTCGTGTTGCTCGCGACGCAGATCGTGCTGTTGTCCTGCTGCGCGCCGCAGACGTCGTACGGCACGTGTTTGGTCGAGATGGCGTGGTAGAACTGGCCGGTCGCATAGTCGCGCGCCGACCACGTCCGCTCGGCCGACTGCGCGTTGAACGAGACCGCTCCGCCGCCATCGTTCGCGTGGACGATGTGGTTCGTATCGTCGGGGTCCACCCAGAAGTCGTGCGAATCGCCGCCGGCGAAGCTCGTTATCGTCTTGCCCCCGTCCTTCGACCAGAACATGCCGACGTTGCCGATGTAGATTTCGTCCTTGTTCACCGGGTCCGCGAACACGTGCGTGTAGTAGAACGCTCGCTGACGGATGTTTCGGCCGCTGTTGACGAGTTTCCAGTTCGCCCCCGCATCGTCCGACGAGAACAGGCCGCCGTTTTCGTTCTCGACGAGGGCGTAGATGCGGCTGGCGTCGGCCCCCGAAATCGCGACACCGATTTTTCCGTCGATGCCGCCGGGCAGGCCCGGTGCGCGGGTGATCTCCGTCCACGTGTCGCCGCCGTCGGTGGACTTGAAGAGGCCGCTGCCGGCGCCGCCGCTCGACATCTGATATTCGACGCGGTACGCCTCCCAGAGCGCCGCGAACATCACGTTTGGGTTCCTCCGATCGATCGCGATATCGACCGCGCCCGTCTTGTCGTTACGGAACAGGACGCGTTTCCACGTCTTGCCGCCGTCGGTGCTCTTGTAGACGCCGCGCTCGTCGCTGGGCGCGCTGTACTTGCCGAAGTCGGCGACAAACACGATGTCCGGATTGGACGGGTGAATGCGGATCCGGGAGATGGCGTCGGAGTTCCCGAAGCCGATGTGCGTCCACGTCTTGCCCGCGTCGGTCGACTTGTAGACGCCGTCGCCCGGCTGGATGTTTCCGCGGATACACGACTCCCCCATGCCGATGTACACGACGTCGGGGTTCGACTCCGAGACGGCGACGGCACCAACCGAACTGCTCCGGACCTGACCGTCGGTGACCGGCGTCCAGGTTGCACCGCCGTCCACGGTCTTCCAGAGCCCGCCACCCGTCTGACCCGAGTACGCCTCTTTTGGCCGTCCCTTGACACCGCTGACCGCGATCGAACGGCCAGCCCGCATCGGTCCGATGCTGCGCCACTGATAGGCCTTCGCAATCGCGGAATCGAGCGGTGACGGGGACGCTGCCGCCGGCTGCGCCGCCTGCGTCGCGCCGAGAGGCAGAGTGAGACCGGCTGCCGCCGCGAGCGCGACAACCGGGATGAACGCACGTCGCATGAATCCTTCCTCCTTCGGTCCCGCCGCGACGCGTTCGCGCGGCGGGGAGGTGCAGGAGTTTATCGTAGCCACCTGCGGCATGAGCAAGTCAGGTCGACTGCGATCCGGACGCCGCGCCGTCCGGACGTCGCGCGACCGTCCATGGCTTGCCCTTGCGCTTCGACAAGAGTGGCGGTATTCTGGTGTCGAAGCAGAAGGGGAAGCGACATGGAACTTCCGCAGGGGACGCTTGATCTGCTGATCCTCAAGGCGATCGCACTCGAGCGGCAGCACGGCTGGGGCATCTCGGAACGGATCCAGCAGATTTCCAACGACACGCTCAAGGTGAACCAGGGATCCCTGTACCCGGCGCTCCACAGGCTGGAGCGCCGCGGGTGGATCCGGGCCGCCTGGGACGTATCCGACAACAACCGTCGTGCGAAGTACTACCAGCTGACGACCAAAGGCCGGCGACAGCTCGAGGAGCGCGTGGATGCGTGGCGCTCGCTGACCGCCGCCGTCAATCTGCTGCTGGATCAGGGCTGAGGTCATTCGTGCTCAGCGACCTGATGTACCGGTTGCGCGTTCTGCTCAGGCGTCGAACCGCCGAACAGGAGCTGAAGGACGAGCTGGAGTTCCATCTCGAACACCAGGCTCACAAGTACGTCGCAGCGGGGTTGACACACGCCGACGCCGCACGCCGGGCGAGACTCGACTTCGGCGGAGTGGACCAGGTCGCGGACGCGTGCCGCGACGCGCGGGGCATTGGCTTGATCGACACGACGCTGCAGGACATTCGGTACGGGCTGCGAGGCATGCGTCGACGTCCCACGCTGGCACTGATGGCCATCGTCACGATCGCACTCGGGACGGCCGCAATCGGTGCCGAGGCGAGCCTCGCCGACACGCTTTTATGGCGCCACTGGCGAGCCGACGACGCGGATAGTCTCGTTTCGATCGGTGCGATTCGCGGCGGCTCGCGTACCGATGGCGCCGTGTCCTATCCCGACTACGTAGCCTTCCGCGATCGTGCGACAACCGTCAGCGCGCTGGCTGCCCACTACTCGACCGCACCGCTCTTCGTCGCCGTCAACGGTACGGCTCGGGAAGTAAACGGCGCAGTCGTGTCGGCGAACTACTTCCCGCTTTTCGAGATGCACCCTGCGCTCGGCCGATTCTTCGGCCCCGAAGAGGATCGCGTTCCGGATCGCGACCACGTCGTCGTGGTGGGCTACGACTTCTGGCAGTCATGGCTCGGTGCCGCGCCGTCCGCCCCGGGGTCCGCGCTGACGATCAACGGCGTGGCCTTCACAATCATCGGCGTGGCCCCGCGGCACCCGGTCGGGCTCACTCCACTACCGGTGGATCTCTACATCCCGACGATGATGCTGCGCGTTGGATACCGATGGTGCCGCGATTCCCTTGCGGGCGATTGCACGACCCTCGGCATGGTTGGCCGTCTCGTCCCCGGCCGGACGGTCGCGGATGCTCAGGCGGAGTTCGCGGCGATCGTGCCGCCAGCATGGAGGTCTGCGCCTCCCGGCGAGAACCGGGGCGTCGCGGTCCGGCGGCCGCGCGGGATGTCCGACGACGACCAGGAAAGCCGGCTGGTTGCCGTGCTCGGGGGCGTCGCCGTGGTGCTGCTCCTCGTGTGCTGCGCAAACCTGGGCGGGCTGCTCAGCGCGCAGTCAGCGGCGCGCGAGAATGAGTTCGCGATCCGTGTCTCGCTCGGCGCGGGCCCGGGTCGCATCGTTCGACAGGTCGTCACGGAGTCGCTGATGCTTGCGCTTGCCGGCGGCGCGGGCGGTCTCGTCCTGTCGCGCTTCTTCGTCGCCGCCCTCGCCCGGATGTTCTTCTCGATGGACGACGAAGGCCACCCGCTCTTCTACGATTTCAGCCCGTCGTCCACGATCGTTCTCGCCACGATCGCGGCCGCGGCGCTTGCCGGAATACTCTTCAGCGTGTTGCCCGCGATCCGAGCCGTGAGGCGTCCCAGAACGGCTCATACAGCGCGTCGGACCGTCTCGGCGCGATGGTCCACCGGCCGGGCCCTGCTGGGTGCGCAGGCGGCGGCGGCCGTGGCCCTGGTCGCGACGTCGGCGCTTCTTGGCTCGAGCGCGCGTCTGGTGCTGACCGGCCGCAATTACGACACGGCGCACGTCGCGCTCATGCGCGTGCGGCCGCGGCTCGTCAAGTACACGCCCGAGCGCGCGCAGCGATTTCAGCGTGAGGCGCTTCAGCGCCTGCGCGCCGTTCCATCTGTGGAATCTGTCTCGATGGTCGGAGTCGGCGCGGTGCTGGGCGGCGGTTCCACGACGGCGACCCTGCCGGGATCGTCAGCGGCCCGGTTGACGGTGAAGTACAACGAAGTCGGACCGGCGTACTTCGCGACGCTGCGCACGCCCATGGTCGCGGGACGCGAATTCGACGATCACGACACCAGGGACTCGACGGCAGTAGCCGTGGTCAATCAGGCACTCGCCAACCGCCTCTGGCCGGATGGTCGCGCGATCGGCTCGACGATTGTCATCGGTAATACGCCGCGGCAGATCGTCGGAATCGTCGCCGACCTGGCGATGACTGCTCGGACACAGCCCGCAGACCTCTGGGCCTACACGCCGTTCTGGCAGAATCCCGGACAGATCGATTCGAGAATCGCCGTACGTACTGCCGGCGATCCCGAGTCATGGCTGCCCGAGCTGGCGCGTGCAGTGCACCAGGTCGATCCCGATGTGCCGATTGCCGAAACGATTACGCTGCCGATGCGAATGGCGGGTCTCACCCGCCCGATTCGTGTCGGCGCCGTCTTCATCGGCTACGCCGCCTGTCTGGCGATGCTGCTGACGGCCATCGGCCTTTACGGCGCGCTCGCGTTTGCGGTGTCGCGGCGGACGAAGGAGATTGGAATCCGGCTTGCCCTCGGCGCCGCCCGCGCGGGGCTGATCGCGTCCATCGTTCGTGAGGGCGTGACCGTCGTGCTCGCGGGGGCGTCTGTCGGCATCGTGCTCGCGGTCGCCGGCTCGCGCGTCATGTCCCATCTGCTGTACGGGTCGCCGAGCGACGATTGGAAGTTCTACGCTGCGGCCGCATCCGTCGTCGTGGCCATCGGGGCCCTGGCAGCGCTGCTGCCCGCGCGACGCGCCGCGGCCGTCGAGCCGAGCATTGCTCTGCGTCAGGAGTAGCGATTCTCGAGTCCGTGATCCGTGAAGGGCTCCTGCTCACGATTGCGGATCTCGTGATTGGACCCGCGCCGCGCACGCGACCGCTATTTTCCCGTCTTCCCCTTTGAATCCGTCACACTCACCGGCGCCGGCGCCGCGAGCGTCACGTTGTATTTCGCCAGATCGCCGCTGAGCGTTTTCGCCTTCGCGAACATCGCGTTGGCGTCGGCGATTGCCTTCGGCGTCTCCGTCTTCACTTCCTGGAATGACTTCATCGTCTGCGCGGTGGGCCACATGCCTCCCATCAGGGCGTTCTTCGCCTGCGCGAGTTTCCCGAGCACCGTCTGGTCGGCATTGCCGCGGCCGAACCCGCCGCGCCCTCCGCCGGTCGCGTATTTCGGCGCGATGTCGTTGACCTCTTTCTTGAAGGCGTCGAACGACGTCTTGAGCTCCGCCGGCAGCCCGCTCTTCGCGGCCATCGTCTGTGCAACGTCGTTCGCCTGGCGGTTCAGCGATGTGACCCGCGAGGCTGCCTCCGTCGCGTCTCGCTGCAGGCCGTGCAGTTCGCTCGCCATCTCGAAGAGCTGCTTCCGCTGCGCTTCGGTCAGGATCACGTCGGGATCGCCGTTGACGCGGACCGGCTTCGTGTCGACGGTCTTGCCGTCGATCACCAGCGCGACCTTGTACGTGCCGGTGAGTACGAGCGGCCCCGGAATCGGACCGGTGGCTCCGCCGCCGAAGCCTCCGAAGCCGGCGTTGCTCGTGCACCCGGCGCCGAACCTTTCACCGTCCTCAGTCCGTTCATCCTGCGCCGGCTGGCCCGCGCCGGCGCCACGGCCTTCCTCGCGTCCCGCGTTGTCGGCCGGGGCCGGAATGGGTTCCACGCGCAGATCCCAGCAGGCCGTCTGGACACCTGCGCCCTTGCTCTTGGCCAGCACGGGGCCGGAGATTTCGCGCACGGTCCGCCCCGCCGGGTCCGTGATCTTGAGTGCGACATCGTTCGCGTCGTGCGACTGATACCAGGAGATGATGGCCGCCTCCGGCGGGTTCTCGCCGAAGAACGTCTGATCGCCCCAGAACTCGTAGTTCCGGTCGCGGGCGGGGCGCCGATACGTCGCCGGCGCAACCGTGAACAGCTTTGCCTCCGTCTTTGCCGCCGCCGCGTATTCCTGGATCGGCTCGAGGTGATCGAGGATCCACAGCGCGCGCCCGTGCGTCGCGACGATCATTGCGTTGTCGCGCGGGTGCAGCGTGATCTCGTCGACGCGGACGTCGGGCAGATTCGTGCGCGGCCGAATCCACGATGCGCCTCGATCGATGGAGATGAACAGCCCGGTCTCCGTTCCCAGATAGAGCACGTCCGGATTCTTCTGGTCTTCCGTGATCGCCTTGACGACGATTTCGCCGAACGATGGAAGATTCCCGTTGAGCGACTTCCAGGTCTGTCCGTAGTCGGCGCTGACGTAGACGTAGGTTCCGTAGTTGTTCTGCCGGTGATCGTCGATCGTCGCGTAAACGGTCCCCTCGTCATACCTCGACGCCGCGATCCGCGACACGTATCCTCCCTTCGGCGCGTTCGGAAGATTCGCGTAAACACTGGTCCACGACTTGCCGGCATCCTTCGTCACCTGCAGATTGCCGTCGTCGGTTCCGGCATAGATCACGCCCGCCCGCTTCGGCGACTCCGAAAGCGCCACGATCGTCGGCCACGCGGCGATGCCGTCATCTTTCGCAATGTGGATGTCGCTCCCCTTGACACCCATGGTGACGATCTCGTCGCGGCTCGCGTTGCTCGTGAGATCGCCGCTGATTGGCGTGAACGACAGCCCCTTGTCGGTGGAGCGGAACACCTTCTGGGCGCCGATGTACACCGTCGCCGCATCGTGTGTCGACAGGACCATCGGGGTGTCCCAATGCCACCGGTACGCGGGTTCGCCCTTGGGCGCCACGGGGCGGATCGACTGGGTTTCGTCAGTGACGCGGTCGACGCGGACGATGTTGCCGTCCTGTGTCTCGCTGTAGATGACGCGCTCATCCCGCGGATCCTGCAGAACGACGAAACCGTCGCCCCCCTGCAGCGTCTTCCACTCGTAGTTGCCGATGCCGGCGGAGCTGCGGCTGCGGCTCGGACCGCACCAGTCATAGTTGTCCTGCATGCCGCCGCAGACGTTATACGGCGTCGCCGCGTCCACACTCACGTGGTAGAAGAGGCCGACCGGCAGGTTCGGGAAGAACTGCCAGGTCTTCGCCTGGTCGTGTGTGGCCGCCAGGCCGCCGTCGTCGCCGATCATCACGTGCTGCGAGTTGGACGGATCGATCCATATCGCGTGCACGTCGTCGTGCGCCGACGGGGTGACGTTGGTCGAGATGGTCTTGCCGCCATTGGTGGTCAGGTGGAGCTTCACTCCGCCCATGAAGACGACTTCGGGATCGTTCGGGTCGATGCGGACCTGGCTGAAGTACATCGGGCGCGCGTTCTCGTTGTTGACCTTGCGCCACGAATCACCCGCATCGTCGGATCGATAGAGACCCATCGCGCTCTGATCGACGCCGGTCGCCGTCCCGCGTCCGCCGCCGCCACCACCACCGCGGCCTTCTCCCGGGGGTGGAACCGGGCCTTCGATGAGCGCGTACAGCGTGTTGGGCCGGCGGCGATAGACATCGAGCCCGATGCGCCCCAGCGGACCCTCGGGGAGGCCCTTGACCAGACGCGTCCACGTCTCACCGCCATCGACCGATTTCCAGATGCCGCTGCCGGGACCACCGCCGTTCATGCAGCACGCCGTCCGCCGCCGCTGATATGTCGAGGCGTAGAGGATCTGGCTGTTGGAGGGATCGATCACCAGGTCGTTTGCGCCCGTGTCATCGTCGACCTTCAGCACCTGCTTCCAGCTCCTGCCGCCGTCCGTCGTCTTGTAGACGCCGCGCTCGCCGCCGGCGCCGAAGAGCGGTCCGGTCGCGGCGACGAACACGGTGTCCGTGTTGCGCGGATCGATCACGATCCGGTTGATGTGACGCGACGTCTTGAGGCCGGCGTTCGCATACGTCTTGCCGCCGTCGGTCGACTTGAACACGCCGTCACCCCACGACGTGCTCTGCCGGTTATTGGATTCGCCCGTGCCGACCCAGACCAGATCCGGATTGTTCTGGGCGACGGCGATGTCGCCGATCGACATCAGGCCCTGGTGCTGGAACTGGTCCTCGAACGTCGTACCGCCGTTCACGGTTTTCCACACGCCGCCGTGCGCAGCGCCCACATAAAAGATGTTGGGATTCGCCTCGTAGACGGCGATGTCGGCGATACGCCCCGACATGCCGGCGGGGCCGATGGACCGGAAATGCAGGTGATCGAACGGCGTCTCAGGATGCGCCGATGCCGGCTGGGCGGCGCGGCCGGTCAGCGACTGTCCCGCGACGGCCAGCGCCGCGGCAGCCGCGAGCGCGATGACTCGATGTTGCCTCATGAAGACGGGCCTCCAGTGAAAAGCGGCGACGACGGAGCCGGCATTATAGCCGCGACCTTCGTCCGTCCCATTCCTCTTGACAATCGAGAGGAGTGGCCGTAGCGTGCAAAGACTGATGGAGGCTGCAGTGCCGTACACGGTGTATGTAAACGGACGAGCCCACGTCGTGGACGCGGACGGCAGCACGCCGCTGCTCTGGGTGCTGCGCGATCGGCTGTCGCTGACCGGCACCAAATTCGGATGCGGCATCGGCGTCTGCGGAGCGTGCACGGTGCACGAGAACGACGAGGCGGTGCGGTCGTGCACGCTGACACTCGCGGCGGCGGCCGGCAAGCACTACACGACCATCGAAGGGCTGTCGGCCGATGGCGCGCACCCCTGCCAGCGCGCGTGGATCGAGGAGGACGTTGCGCAGTGCGGCTACTGCCAGCCCGGCATGATCATGGAAGCGGCCGCCCTGCTGCGGCGGACGCCATCTCCGGATGATCAGGAGATCGATCGGGTGCTCGGCACGCACATCTGCCGGTGCGGCACTTACACGCGTCTTCGGGCGGCAATTCATCGCGCCGCGGGAGTCCGCGCATGACGGCGACGCGCCGCGATTTCCTCAAGGCCGGCGCCGCCGTGGGCGGGCTGGCGCTGCTCTTCGAGCTTCCCAGGGTCTTCACGCGCGAACGCGCGGCCGTGTTCGATCCGAATGCGTATCTCCGCATCGATCAGGACGGGGCCGTGACGCTCTGGGTCACACATCTCGAAATGGGCCAGGGCGTCCGGACCGTGTTGCCCATGATCCTTGCCGAGGAGCTCGATGCGGACTGGACGCGCGTCCGCATCGAACAGGCGTCGCCCGGACCGCGTTTCTCGGGGATCCGCCTGCACACCAGCGGCAGCGACAGCAGTTCCGATTCGTACGAGACGCTGCGTCACGCGGCGGCGACCGCCCGCGAAATGCTGATTTCGGCGGCGGCGGCGCGATGGCACGTCCCGGCGGCGGAGTGCCGCGCCGACCAGGGTGCGATCGTGCACGTTCCGACCGCGCGCCGTGTCGATTTCGGCGCGGTGGCTGGCGATGCGGTCCATATGCCGGTTCCAAAGGATCCGCCGCTCAAACGGGTCGCCGACTACCGCATTCTCGGACGGCCGATGAAACGGGTCGACGGACCACGCATCGTCACCGGCGCGGCCGAGTACGGCATCGACGTGCGGGTGCCCGGAATGCTGTTCGCCTCGATCGAGCGGGCCCCGAGGTTCGGTGCGGCCGTCGCGCGGGTCGACGACAGCGCGGCCCGGCGCGTTGCGGGTGTCCGCCAGGTCGTTACCGTTTCCTCGGGGATTCACGCCGGCGTCGCCGTCGTTGCCGACGATACGTGGGCGGCCGTGCGCGGCCGGCGAGCCCTGTCGATCGAGTGGACCGCGGGACTCGACCCGGCATTCGACTCGGACGTGTTTCTGGCGTCGCTGCCCGGCGCGCTCGACCGCGCGTCGATCAAAGTGCGCCGCGAAGGTGACGCCGACGCCGCCATGCGCGCGGCGCACAGGCATTACGAGGCGACCTACGTCTTCCCGTTCGAGGCCCACGCAACGATGGAGCCGATGAACTGCACGGCGGACGTCCGTGCCGATCGCGCGGAGATCTGGGCGCCGACGCAGACCGACGTCCGCACGCTCGCGCAGATTGTCAGGGTGACAGGACTGCCGGAGAAGGCCATTACGCTGCACTGTTCGATGATGGGCGGCGGATTCGGCCGTCGCCTTTTCTCCGACTACGCGGCGGAGGCCGCCGAGGTGTCGCGGAAGGCCGGCGCGCCCGTGCAAGTCACGTGGACGCGTGAGGACGATATGCGTCACGGGTACTTTCAACCCGCGAGCGCCGAGCGTTTCACGGCCGCGATCGACGGCCGCGGCCGGGTGGCGGCGCTCGTCCATCGGACCACGCACTCGGACCTCACGATTTACGACATCCACGAAGGACGGAACATCTGGAGCGGTCGTCCACGGCCGGCCGTTGCGTCCGACGAGTTCGAGCGCGACGAAATTCCATGGGGTGCGTTCGACAATCCCTACGAGTGGCCGGCGCTGCGCGTCGATGGCGTCGACGCGACGAGCCCCGTTCCGACGGGCCCGTGGCGCGCCGTCATGTATCCATCGACGATCTTCGGCCGGGAATCCTTCATCGACGAGGTGGCCCACCTGACGGGACAGGATCCAATCGAGTTCCGTCTGTCCATCCTGCCGCGCGACGTGAAGCAGGTGGGTGAGTATCGGATCGACCGGGGACGGCTGGCACGTGTGCTGGAACGTGCGCGGGACCGCGCCCGCTGGCCGGCGGTGTCGGCTGCGGCGCCAGGTCGCCGCTCAGGGAGAGGCATTGCGGCGAACACGTATCACGCCGGCAGCTACCTGGCGATGATTGCCGATGTGTCCATCGCAGATGATCTGACCGATCTGCGCGTCGATCACATCACCACGGTGATCGATTGCGGACTCGCCCTGAATCCGCTCGGCGTCCTGGGCCAGGCGGAGAGCGCGATCACATGGGGACTCTCCGCCACGCTCCTCGGCAAAATCGATTTCAAGGGCGGGGCGGCCGTGCAGTCCAATTACTCGGACTATCACGTCATGCGGATCGATCGCATGCCGGTGCTCGATACGACGATTGTCGAAAGCACTTCGGCGCCCGGGGGCTTCGGAGAGCACGCGGTCCCTCTTGTTGCGCCCGCAGTGGCCAACGCGGTCTTCGCCGCGACGGGGCGCCGCTTGCGCGAACTGCCGCTGCGCCTCAGCGCGTAACGACGGCACTCGCGGTCACCTGCCGTAGCGCTTCAGGATCTGTTTCAACGTATCGATCGGTATTGCCCGGATGGTGCGGCCGTTCGCGGTGACGTCCGTCGCGCGCAGCAGCGAATTGTCGACTGCTTCCTCTGTAGCGTCCATGACGCCTTCGAACAGAGGCGACACGTCGTCAGTCGGCAGCAGCGTCCGCGGCTGAGGCCCGGGCGCACTCGTCACGCGCAGCGAGGCATGCGTCGAGAACGCGATGGCGAAGTCGCCGCTGCCGTTCGAGTATGTCGATCCGGTGCGCGCCAGAGCGAACACCGCGCGCGCGGCCAGCCGCTGGAGATTGCGCGAGTCGATCGGCGCGTCGGTCGCCACGACGATCATGCACGAGCCGTCACCGGAGGCCGCAGGATCGAGTGTGCGGGGGGTCGGGGATGCGGCAGTTCGTGTCGCTCCTCGTTCGGGTTCGGCTTCGCGGTTCTGATTCAGGTTCAGATCGCGCCAGACCGGAACGCCGTTGATCACCAGCTTTCCGCCGTAGTTGGTCTGCACCAGGACGCCGACGGTCCAGGTGTCTTGGCCGATACCGACGATGCGCGAGGAGGTGCCGATGCCGCCTTTCCAGCCGAACGCGATCGTGCCCGCGCCGGCCCCGACGGCGCCCTCCTCGACGGGCCCGGTCGTCGCGGTCGTGATCGCGGCGCGCACGTGTTCGGCCGTGACGTGGAGCCCGCGGATGTCGTTCAACGTGCCGTCGTTGGTTTCGCCGACGAGGGCGTTGACGGACCGAACGTTCTCGTTGCCAGGCTGCGCCAGCGTCCATCGGACGACGGCGTCCACGGCGGTACCGACCGACAGCGTGTTCGTCAGCACGATTGGCGTCTCGATCGTGCCGAGCTCGTTGACTTGCGTCGATCCAGCCAGTTTGCCGAACGCATTCCCCACGAAAACCGCGCCGGGCACTTTCTCCTGAAACAGATTGCCGCCGTGCGGCAGGACTGCCGTGACCCCCGTCCGCACGGTGTCACCTGCGACGATCGTGCTCTGGCCGACTTTCACGCCTGCGACGTCGGTTATGGCGTTGGACCGGCCGGTGGCGAACGCTCCCGGCGTGATGCCCAGGTCGCGCGCGCGCGGCCGGTCCGACGGCGTGGTCTGCAGGATGACGGTCATGATGATCGCGGGCAGCAGCGCTTTCACGTGGGCTCCTCAGCTCGCCTATTCTGCATCGTTCTCGCGTCCACGAGTACGATGGGACATGCGGCGACTTTCGTTCGTGATCCCGGCGCTGGTGACTGCGTGGAGCACGCTCGGGTCCTCGTCCTCTCCGGCCCTGCTGCCCGACGCGCTGGTCTCACGACAGCTGTTCGAGCGCGAGCACCTGTCGGTAGGTGAGACGGTCGAGCTGTCGCGCAGCGCGTCCGGCGGCGCCGCGAAGCACTTCCGCATTGCCGGCGTGTACGAGCCGACGCCCGATCCGATGCGTTTCGCGCAGGAACGCCTCGAACTGCGCGTGCACCTGCCCGACGCAGAGGGGCTCGCCGCGAGCGGACCGCCGGGTGTTCCGGTGACCGGCATCAACGTTCAGTTGCGTGATGCTGCCGATGCCGCCGGTTTCGCGTCCGACGTGGAACGGCGCCTCCCGGGCGTCACGGCGCGATCGACATCAGCCTCCGACGACCGTGTGGCCACGTTCACCGTCCTCGACCGTTTTCATCTGGCGATAGCGATCGTGACGCTGCTCGGCAGCGGTGCGTTTCTGCTGGCGCTGATGGTGATGCTGGTGGACGAACGGCGGGAGACCGTGGCGACGCTCAGGCTGATCGGACTCACGCGAGCGCGGCTCGTCACGCAGATCCTGATCGAAGGGGCGCTCATTGCCGGCGCCGGCGCGGCGTTCGGCATCGTGTTCGCCGCCGCCGCGGAGCCCGCGTTCAACCGCTTCTTTCAGTGGCGCTACGACACCGCGCTGGTGTTCGTCCGGGTCACGCCGGCGATTGCCATACGCTCGGTCGCTTTCGCCGTGCCCGTCGGTCTGGCAGCCAGCGCCGTTGCCGGATGGACGGTTCTCCGACGCCGGACACTCCTGCAGGTCGGCCGATGATCCGGCGTGCGATCGCGCTGGCGTGGCTGCGCGTCCGCCGCGAGAAGGGACGGACGATCCTTGGCGTTGCCGGCATCACTGCGATCGGCGCGCTGCTGTTCGACATGCTCCTGCTCGGGAACGGGCTGCTCGTGTCGTTTCGCGAACGTCTCGACCGCTCGGGTTTCGACGTCCGGGTGATCGCGTCGGAGAGCGCCGTGATTGCGGGGCCACCCATCGAGCGTGTGACCGCGAAGACGGCCATCTTGAGGCGCGCGCCGTCGATCGCCGCGGTGCAGCGGGTCCGGCTCGGTTCGGCCGATGTCGAGGGCGTCCAAGCCGCGCATCACGTCACCGTGGCAGGTGTGGATCCGGACGCACTCGTGCCGTGGTCGATGATCGACGGGACGTTCCCGAGTGTCGGGGGACCCCCGGCCGCAATCGTGATCAACCGCAACATGTCGCGTGTCTTCCACCTGATGGTTGGATCGCGGCTCGTGCTCGAAGGACGATGCGGCGCAGCGCTGCACCCGCTCCCGCTGCAGGCGCAGGTGTCCGGCATAGCGGCGTTTCAGAACGACGCGACCGATGCGCTGACGGCCGCCTCCTCGTATGCGGCCGTTGCGGCGCTCTGCGGAGAAAGTGACAGCGATCGCGCGGACATGCTGCTCATCCGATCGAACGCAGCGGCGGGTGGCGCGGATGCGGCTGCCGCTGCGGCGCGTGCCGCGCTGCCAGACCTGCACGTGCTCACCAACGAACAGATCGTCGAGCGGTTCAGCCGGATCGAATTCTCGTATTTCCGCCAGCTCTCGAGCGTGTTGACCGCCGTGACGCTCTTCTTCGGGCTGCTGCTCGTCGCCGTGCTGCTCACTGTGTCGGTGAACCAGCAGCTGGGTGAGATGGCGGCGCTGCGCGCGTTGGGGCTCTCGCGCGGCCGCGTGATGGCCGGAGTCCTCTGCGAATCCGCGCTGCTCATCGGCATTGGCGGCACGGCGGCCATCCCGATCGGCGGAATGCTGTCGATCTGGCTGGATCACATCCTGCGGTCGCTGCCCGGGATTCCCGCCGACGCACGGTTTTTCGTGTTCACCGCGCGTGCCCTGGCGATTCATGCGGCACTGCTCGTCGCCGGCGCCGTGCTTGCGGCGCTGTATCCGATGCGTCTCGTCGCCGTGCTGCCGATTGCGGAAACGCTCCGCCGCGAGGTCGTGTCCTGAAGCCGCCCGTGGTCGCCGCACGCGACATCTCACGCGTGTTCGAGATGCCCGCGGGACCGGTCCACGCCCTGCGGCGCGTTTCGCTGGCAGTCGACGCCGCCGAGTACGTGAGCGTCGTCGGGCCGTCGGGATGCGGCAAGAGCACGCTGCTGCACCTGCTCGGAGGCATCGACGTGCCGACGACCGGATCCGTCATGGTCGACGGCGTGGATGTCGGCTCGCTGCCGGACAACGCGCGCAGCGCGGTCCGCCTGAAGCGGATTGGGCTCGTGTTCCAGCGGTTCTTCCTGCTGCCGATGCTCACGGCGTGGGAGAACGTCGAGCTGCCGCTGGCGGAGTCGGGCGTGGGCCGCGCCGAGCGCCGGCGGCGGACGAAGGACCTGCTCGAATACGTCGGGTTGGCCGAGCGCGCCGACCACCGTCCGGCGCAGCTCTCGGGCGGCGAGATGCAGCGCGTGGCGATCGCGCGGGCGCTCGCGAACAGGCCCGCGCTGGTGCTTGCCGACGAGCCCACTGGCGAGCTCGATCAGGCGACGGGTGCGCAGATCGTGGCGCTGTTCGATCGGTTGAACGCTGACGGGACCGCGCTCGTCGTGGTTACGCATGACGCGGCCGTGGCGTCGCGCGCAGGCCGCACGATCCAGATGCGCGACGGCTCGATTGTCGGGGAGTCCCACCGGTCGTGATTCTCACGCTTGCCTGGCGATCGCTCATTGCGCGACCGGTCCGAAGTGCGGTCCTTGCCGTCGGATTCGGCCTCGGCGTCGGCGTCATGGCGGTGCTGCTGGGGGTGGGTGACGTGATTCTCGAACAGGCGCGCGCGCCGGCCCTGGTCGGCGGCGGCGACGTACGCGTCGGTTCGGCTACTGGTCGCATCGCGAACCCGGCGTTCGTTCTGTACGAACTCCGTCCGGGAGGGCCGTTTGGAAACGCCGTTCGAGCGATGGCGCCGTCGTCGCGCGATACGGTCTACCTGCGTCATGACGGCCGGAGCATCCCGGTCGCGCTGCGAGGCGGCATCCCGTCTGCCGATCGCGCGTTCGGCGATCCCGAGACGTCCGCGGTCGCTCACTGGACCGATACGACCGCCGATCGGCGATGGCTCGAAGCGGATCCCTCGTCCATTCTGCGCAGCATCGATCGCTTTCATGCGGTGCCCGACGTTCCTGCGCGGGCGCACTCGTGGGCGGAGTGGCTCTACTTCAACGGCATCGCCCAGGACGGACGGTTCTACCTCACGTTCCTGGCGGGGCCCGTGAACGCGCAGGGCCGCCGGACGCTCGTGGCGCGCCTCCAGTTCGAACGGGAAGGTGTCATGTCGTCGTTTTCCGATCACTCGGAGATCGATGCCGGCGCGCTCGTCGAGGACGCGCCGGATCTGAGGGTCGGATCGAGCGACGTGCGTCTCGTCGGCACCGACTACCGGATCCATCTCGATTTGCCCTCCGAGTCCACCCGCGCGCGCGTCGTCGGCGACATCATCGTCCACGCGAATCCGGATCGGGCCGTTCCGCCGTTCGAACTCGAAGGCGCGGGCGGCTGGATTTCCGGCTACACCGTTCCTGTCACGTCGGGAACGATCGATGGCACGCTGCGTGTCGGGTCCGCAGACGTCGCGCTCGGCGGCGGCACGGCGTATCACGACCACAACTGGGGATTCTGGGAGGGGGTCTCGTGGCAATGGGGGCAGGTCCAGCACGACGGCGTGTCTTTCGTGTATGGGCGAGTGCGTCCGCCCGCCGATGCCGCCGACCCCGCCCACGTCCCGGGCTTCCTGGCCGTTCTTGGCCCTTCGGGACCGCTCGCGTTTTCGACGGACGCGTCCATCGAGGAGACGAACACCGTGGGATCGGATCGCCCGTCGGGCATCATCGTTCGCGCAAGCGGTGAATCGCTCCAGGCGACGCTGATATTGGATATCGATCAGACAACGGTGACGCCCATGCGGCGGGGCGGAGTTGGCGATGGCCTGCAATTCCTGCAGATGAGAGCGCGCTACGACGTGGACGCTCGAGTCGCCACGCATCAGTACAAATTCACGTCGCAGGGGAGTGCGGAGACGTTCAGAGGGAGATGACGGCGCGACGTGCGGCAACCAGCCACGCAAGGCGCTCGTCCTGAACGCCGCCCCTTCGAGCAATCGTGAGTTGCACAGTTGTGTGGTGGATCTTCGTCCAACTATGATTCGCGCATGCGCAAGAGCCGCCACTTCATCTTCGCCCTCGTGTTCGCCGTCAGCGCTGCCGCCCAACCGCTGGCTCAGCAGAAGCGCCCGCTCCCTTATGACGCATACGATGGCTGGCGTTCGATCCAGAACACGCAACTCTCGCGCGACGGAACGTGGCTCGTCTACGCGCTCGTGCCCGAAGAGGCAGACGGCGAACTGGTCGCGCAGAATCTGAAAAGCGGGGCGGAATACCGATCCCCGCGCGGCCGCGCGCCGGTGATCACCGCCGATGGACGCTTTGTTGTGTTCGCCATATCGCCGACACGCGCCGAACTCGACAAGGCGAAGAAGGAGAAGAAGAAACCCGAGGACCAGCCGAAGAGCGGCATGGGCGTGATGTCGCTGGCCGACGGCCAGGTATTCACGGTGGATCGGATCAAGAGCTTCAAGGTCGCCGAAGATGGCTCGCGCTCGGTTGCGTATCTCCTCGAGCCGGCGAAGAGCCCCGCAAAGAAGGACGATGCGAAAGAACCGGACAGCGAGGAGGTCAATGACGCGTCGAAGAAGAAGAAGGAGAAGAAGAAGGATCCCGGATCCGATTTGATCGTGCGCGACCTTCAGGCCGGCACGTCCACCACCATTGCCGACGTGGTCGAGTATGTGTGGTCCAGGGACGGGTCGCTACTCGCGTATGGGACCTCGTCGAAGGGCGGTGACGCGGACGGCGCGTTCGTGCGCACCGCCGAGGGCTCGACGAAGGCGGTCGCGCGAGGCGTCGGTCACTACGGCAACTTCGCGTTCGACGACGCGGGCAAGCAGCTCGCGTTCGTCAGCGATCGCGACGACTACAGGAACGGGAGGAGCCCGTACGAGCTGTACTACTGGACGCCGTCCGACAGCGAAGCCGCCGTGCTCGTGACGACCAAAACCGCCGGCGTTGCCGATGGCATGAGCGTCAGCGAGAACGGGAAGGTCTCGTTTTCGAAGAACGGCGCCAGACTGTTCTTCGGGACCGCGCCGGTTCCTGCACCGGAGCCGGACGATGCGGCCGAACCGATTAAAGTCGATCTCTGGAATTACAAGGATCCGCTCCTGCAGCCGATGCAGCGCGCACGGGCGGATGAGGAGAAGAAGCGCAGCTATCAGGCGGAAGTCCGGCTGAAGGATCGAAAGTTCTTCCAGCTCGCGACGACGGACATGCCCGACGTGCACGTCACCGACGGATCGCCGGTCGCCCTCGGTGAATCCGACGTACCGTATCAGCAGCTCATTTCCTGGGACGGCGACTACAACGACGCGTATGTCGTTGACCTGAACACCGGCGCAAAGACCCGCGTGCTCACGCAGCAGCATTTCGCGCCGACGCTGTCCCCCGGCGGCAATTACGTCCTCTGGTACGCCGACGACACGCACGCATGGTTCGCGCAGAAAGTCGGCTCGACGACGGCAGTGCCGCTGACCCGCGGACTCAAAGTGAGCTTCGAAGACGAAACGTGGGACAGGCCGAACCCGTCTGCGCCCTATGGCGTGGCCGGGTGGACTGAAGGGGACAAGTCGGTCCTGCTTTACGACCGCTACGACATCTGGGAGGTCAGGCCGGACGGCAGCGGCGCGCACATGATCACGCAGGGCGCCGGACGCCAGGCGCACCTGGTGTTTCGGTACGAACGGCTCGATCCGGAAGAGCGGACGGTCCCGTCGAACCGGGCTCTGCTGCTCGATACGACCGACGATCGCACGAAAGCGAGCGGCTTCTATCGCACGACGCTGGGCGGCTCGTCGCTGCCCGAAAAGATCGTGATGCTCGACAAGCAGTTCGGCCGCCCGATCAGGGCGAAGAACGCCGACGTGCTCGTTTACAGCCTCTCGCGCTTCGAGGAATTCCCCGACCTGTGGGTGAGCGATGGCAGCTTCGCGAACATGAAGAAGGTGACCGACGCGAATCCGCAGCAGTCGCAATACACGTGGGGCAAGGCGGAGCTGATCGATTACGTCAACGCCGATGGCAAGCCGCTCCGAGGGATTCTCTTCAAGCCGGACAACTTCGATCCCTCGAAGCACTACCCGCTGATGGTCTACATCTACGAGGAGCTCACGAGTGGCCTGCACACGTATCACGCACCGGCACCGGGTACGAGCATCAACATCACGCGCTACGTGAGCAACGGCTACGTGGTCCTCGAACCCGACATCGTCTACGACACCGGTTATCCAGGCGAGAGCGCGTTTAAGTGCGTCATTCCGGCCGTGCAGTCGATTGTCGCGAAAGGCTTCATCGATCCGACGCGGATCGGCATCCAGGGACACAGCTGGGGCGGATATCAAATCACCTATCTAATCACCAGGACGGACATGTTCCGCGCCGTTGAAGCCGGTGCCTCCGTCGCGAACATGATCAGCGCGTACGGCGGCGTCCGGTGGGGCACAGGCATGTCGCGCGCGTTTCAATACGAGAAAACGCAATCGCGCATCGGCGGTCCGCCATGGGTTGACCCGCTGCAGTACATCGAGAACTCACCAATCTTCTGGGTGGAGAAAGTCCATACGCCTTACCTGACGATCCACAACGACGAAGACGACGCGGTGCCGTGGTATCAGGGCATCGAGTTCTTCAGTGCGATGCGCCGCCTCGGGAAGGAGGCGTACATGTTCTCGTTCAATGGCGAGAAGCACAGCCTTCACGACCGCGACAATCAGAAGTACTGGACCGTCCACCTGGACGAGTTCTTCGACTACTACCTGAAGGGTGCGCCGAAGCCGCGGTGGATGGACAAAGGGGTGCCCTACCTGGAGCGCGGAAAGCGCGATGTCACGCCGCTCTACGAGCCCGCGAAAGCGTCGCAGGGCCAGAAGAGCGGCGGCCGCTGATTTCGCTCACGATCGCAGGGCGCTGAGGGGAGACACCTTCGTGGCTCGTCGTGCAGGTATCCACGTCGCCAGCAATGCGGCCAGGGCGAGCAGCGCCGGCGCGGACGCAAAGACGATCGGATCGAGCGGCTTGACGTCGTACAGCATCGAGCTCAGCAACCTGCCGAGGCCCGCCGCCAGCGGCAGGCCGATCGCGATGCCGACGCCTGCGAGCACGGCGCCTTCTTTCAGCATCATGCGGAGCACATCGGTGCGATCGGCGCCGAGCGCCATCCGCACGCCGATTTCCCGCGTGCGCTGAGACACCACGTACGACTTCACGCCGTAGAGGCCGACCACGGCCAGCGCGAGCGCCAGTACTCCGAAAAGAAGGAACAGCCGTCCGCCGGCGCGCACCGCCCACAGTTCGATGCTGCGATCGTGGAAGGCCGCCATCGTCGTTGCGCTGATGACGGGAAGCCGCGGATCGAGCGACCGCAATGCCTGGCGGATCGATGCGAGCGCCGTTGCGTCCGTTCCCGGCTGCGCCAGGCGGACGTGGATGTTCGTCATGGCGCGGTACGCGCGGCCAGACGGTAAATAGATCGCGGGTCCGGCTTCGCGATCGAAGAGTTCGTCGCGAATCGGCGGCGCGATCCCGACGACCTGCATCGGCTGGGTGTCGAACTGCGCTTGAAGCTCCTCGCCGTCCTGGAACCGGATCGACTGGCCCAGCGGATCCTCGTCACCGAACAGCCGTCGCGCGAGACGCTCGTCGATGACCACGACGCGCGGCGCCTGCGGCGATTCTTCCTCATCGGCCGTGAATTCGCGTCCGCGAAGCATCGGCAGGTTCAGCGTCCGGAAATACTCAGATCCCACGATGCGCAAGACGGCCTCGACGGGACGTTCGGCGCCGCCCCCGAGCCGCTCCACCGGACGGCCTTCATGAAAATCGCCGAACGGGACGCTCGAGGCCAGGCTTGCCGACGCGATCCCCGGCAGCGCGCGAATGCGGGCGAGCGCCGAGCGATGGGATTCGCGCCCGCGCGGTTCCGTGTACTGCACCAGGCTCGGATCGATCGTGACGAGCAGTTCCTGGGAGTAGCTGAAGCCGGGATTCGCGGCTGCGGCCTTCAACGCGCCGCGAGCGAACAGGCCGCCTGATGCGAGCAGCATCAGCGATAGCGCGATCTGTCCGACGACCATCACGTTGCGGGCCGAAAACCGTTTTCCCAGTACGCCGCCGTCGTTTCCTGCTTCCTTCAGGTCGGTCACGACATCGGTGCGGGAAAGCTTCAGCGCAGGCCCGAGGCCAAACAGCAGCGTTGCCCCGAACGCAAAGGCCGTCGTCACCGCGGTGACCACTGCATCGGGCTTCGGATCGAACTGCACCGAGATTGGCATCACATTCTGCAGGGACTGCACCAGCGCGCGCGTCGTCCAGAATGCGAGCACCAGGCCGCCGGCGGCTCCCGCTCCGGCGAGCAGAAGCCCTTCCGTCAGCAATTGACGGATCAGCCTCCGGCGCGCCCCTCCGACTGCGAGGCGAATGGCGATCTCCTTGCGCCGGGCGACTCCGCGCGCGAGCAGCATGTTCGCGATGTTCAGGCAGGCGATGAGGAGTACGACCGTCGCAAGCGCCATGAGCAGAGCCCCCGCGACGTCGATCCCCGAATCCGTTTGAGGCGATGTGCTGGTGCTCGACCGGGGCAGCGGACTGATCGTCAGGAGCTGGTTGCGGTTCTCGGCCGGATATGCCGCTTCGAGCTGATGCGAGAGCGCGTCGAGCCTCGCCGTTGCCGATTGCGCCGACACCTCATCTCTCAATCGTCCGGCCAGGACCAGCGAATGATTCGTTCGATCGTCGAGACCTGTCGCCTTCCGCTTGAAGACGTCGTTGACCACCACGTCGTGCATGCCCAGCGGCAGCCAGACCTCGGGCGAGACGAGTGCCATCGTGCCGGTGAAGCCTCGCGGGACCACGCCGACGACGGTGAAGTCGATCGTGTTGATCTTCGTCGTCTGGCCGAGGAGCGATGCGTGGTCGTAGGCGACGATCGCGACGGGAATGTGCGCGCCCGGGCGCTCCTCTTCGCGGGTGAACGTTCGACCGGCCGCGAGGTGGACGCCGACCGCGTCGAAGAAATTGGACGAGACCACATCGGCGAAGGTCTGGCGCGTGGCGTCGCCTTCGGGTACACCGACCATCGCGAAGTTGTGCGCCAGGAGTCCGTCGAACACGTTGCTGCCGTCGCGGATGTCGAGGTACTCCGGGTACGAAAATGCGCGATAGGAGTCCGGCTTCGTGCGATCGTGGCTGTAAACGCCGACCAGCTCGTCGGCGCGGCCGGCGAGCGGTTTGAAGAGCAGCGCGTTGACGATCGTGAACATCGCGCTGTTGGCGCCGATGCCGAGTGCCAGCACGGCCACGGCGACCGCCGTGAAGCCGGGCGTTTTTCGGAGCGTGCGAACGCCGAAGCGGAGATCCTGCAGAAAGCTGGACATATGGCACGGAAGGACGGCCCTGCTCGAGAGGAAGTTCCGACTGCCTGGTAAACGTCGGCGTGGACAACGTCGTCTTTACAGGAACAGCCCGCTGTCTCTCCGCATGTCTACCCAGTCGAAAATCCACGTCATCTTATTGATTTTGTTGAGCTTGCCAGTTTCTGCCTGCGGCGGTTCGTCGCAGCCGAATGCCGCGGTGAACGGTGGGGAAGCTGGCGGTGCGAGTGGCAGCGGCGGCCGCGGCGGCGGACGCCGAGGCGATGGGGGCGGAGCGGTTCCCGTGACCACGACACGCGTCGAGGAGAAGGCCGTTCCGGTCACGATTCCCGCGGTCGGGACAGCAGAAGCCATCTCGACCGTGCAGATTCGTGCACAGGTGACGGCACAGCTGAGCCAGGTGCATTTCGCGGAAGGGCAGGAAGTCAGAAAAGGGGATCTGCTCATTACGCTGGACGCGAGGCCCTTCGAGGCCGCACTCCAGCAGGCGCAGGCGGTGCTCGCCCGCGACACGGCGACTGCCAACAACGCCGCCGCGCAGAATGCCCGTTACGAGGATCTCTACAAGCGCGGGCTCATTCCGCGCGACCAGTACGAAACGCAGCAGGCCAGTTCGCAATCGGCGCAGGCGACCTTGCAGGCGGATCAGGCGGCCGTCGAGACGGCCCGCCTGAACGTGTCCTACACCCGTATCACCGCGCCGATTTCGGGCCGCACGGGGTCAATTTCAGCGCACGTCGGCGATCTCATCCGCGCGAACGATACGACAGCCCTCGTGGTCATCAATCAGCTCTCGCCGATTTACGTGACGTTCGCGGTACCGGGGCGATATCTGTCAGACATCCGGCGGTATCAGGCTCAGCGGCCGCTGCAGGTGATCGCAAAGGGGCAGGCCTCTGTGCCGCCAGGCGCGCAGCCGCCCCCGCCGTCGACCACGCCGCAGGCGACGGCCCCGAACATATCGAAGGAACCCGGGAGCGCTGAGCCGGTCCCTCAGGCGACCGGTACCGTGACTTTCATCGACAACACTGTCGATCCGTCCACGGGCACCATAAAATTGAAGGGGACGTTCCCCAATCCCGATCACAGGCTCTGGCCAGGCCTCTTCGTTCAGGTGACCTTGAATCTGGCGACGGATCCCAACGCGATCGTGGTTCCCGCTATTGCCGTTCAAGCCTCGCAAACGGGTCAGTTCGTTTACGTCGTGAAGCCGGACAGCACCGTCGAGATGCGAAACGTCACCGTCGAGCGTCAGCAAGGGGAGCAGATGGTGATTGCCGGGGGCCTGTCGGCCGGTGAAGAGGTCGTCACCGACGGCCAGCTTCGGCTGACACCGGGGGCACGGATCGTGCGGGCGGAAGCCGGAGCGCGCGGCCGCGGCAGCCGCGCCGGAACCCCGACGGCGACCACGGGGAACGGTGAGAAATGAACTTCGCTGAACCATTCATCAAACGGCCCGTTGCGACGACGCTCCTCGTCCTCACGATTCTGATTTTCGGGATCATGGGCTACCGGCTGCTGCCGGTGAGCGACCTGCCGACGGTCGACTACCCGACGATCACGGTCAACGCCAACCTGCCGGGCGCGAACCCCGACACGATGGCGAACTCCGTCGCGACGCCGCTCGAGAAGCAGTTCTCGACCATTTCCGGCGTCACGTCGATCAGCTCCCGCAACTCGCAGGGCAACACCAGCATCACCCTCCAGTTCGATCTGAGCCGGAACATCGATGCCGCCGCACAGGACGTGCAGTCGATGATCGCGCGCAGTTCGCGCTCGCTGCCGGTGGGGATGCCCTCGCCGCCGTCGTACAACAAGAGCGATCCCTCGGCGACGCCCATTCTCTTCCTGACGCTGAACTCGAAGACGCTGCCGCTGATTCAGATCACGCAGTACGCCGAAGATGTGCTCGTGCAGCGCCTCTCGATGGTTTCGGGCGTAGCGCAGGTGAACGTCTACGGTGAGCAGCGCTTCGCCGTCCGCGTCGATCTGGATCCCGTCCAGCTCGCCGCGCGTCAGATTGGCGTCGATCAGGTCGCCAACGCGATCAACTCCGCCAACTCCAATCGTCCGACCGGAACTCTCTACGGACCCGAACGAAATTTCGTCGTCATGGCCCGCGGCCAGTTGATGGACGCCGAAGGCTACCGGCCGGTCATCATTGCCTACCGGAACGGCAATCCGGTGCGTCTCGAAGACGTCGCCACGGTTTACGACGGCGTCGAGAACCCGCGGAATGGCAGCTGGTTCAACGGTGTGCCCACCGTGTATCTCGCGATTCAGCGGCAGCCGGGAACGAACACGGTCGAAGTCGTCGACGCCATCAAGGACGTGCTGCCGCAGCTCCAGTCACAGCTGCCGGCATCGCTCCAGCTCGGCATCCGCAGCGACCGTTCGGTGCCGATTCGCGACTCGGTCCACGACGTGAAATTCACGCTGCTGTTGACCGTGTTCCTGGTCATCCTCGTCATCTTCCTGTTCCTGCGAAACATCTCGGCGACGATCATCCCATCGCTCGCGCTGCCGTTCTCGATCGTCGGCACGTTCGCCGTGATGTGGTCGCTCGACTACAGCCTCGACAACCTGTCGCTGATGGCGCTGACGCTCTCGGTCGGCTTCGTCGTGGACGACGCGATCGTCATGCTCGAGAACATCGTCCGCCACCTCGAGATGGGCAAGCCGCGGATGCAAGCGGCGCTCGACGGCTCGAAGGAGATCTCCTTCACGATCCTGTCGATGACGATTTCGCTGGCGGCGGTCTTCATCCCGATCCTGTTCATGGGCGGCATCGTCGGACGGCTCATGCACGAGTTCGCCGTCACGATCGCGGCGGCCATTCTCGTGTCCGGCCTCGTCTCGCTGACGCTCACACCGATGCTGTGCAGCCGGTTCCTGAAGCCGCTCCATTCGGCGCGTCACGGCCGTCTCTACAACGTCATCGAGCGGATGTTCGATTCGTGGCTGCGGTTCTACTCGTTCACGCTGCGCGGCACGCTCCGTTTCCGCGGCACGACGATGATCATCTCGGCCCTGATGTTGATGGGGACGATCTATCTGTTCGGAGCGGTGCCGAAGGGATTCATCCCGAGCGTCGATACGGGCCAGCTCAGCGGTCAGGTCGAGGCCATCCAGGGCATCGGCTACAACGCCATGGCGTCCCACATGCAGGACATCATGGCGATTCTGAAGACCGATCCGGACGTGCTCGCGTACACGGCGGACAGCGGCGGCGGCCGCTTGAACATCGATCTGAAGCCGCGCGATCAGCGGTCGCTCACGGCGGACCAGATCATCGACGAGCTGCGGCCGAGGCTCTCGCGCGTGCCGGGTGTTCGCGTTTACCTCTCGAACCCGCCGGCCATCCGCATCGGCGGCATCATGTCGCGCAGCCAGTATCAGTTCACGCTGCAGGATCCCGACACCGACGAGCTGTACCGCGTGGCGCCCGCCTTCGAACAGGCACTGCACTCGGTTGACGGCCTCGAGGACGTGAACTCGGACCTGCAGATCAAGACCCCGCAGCTCGACGTGAACCTCGATCGCGAGCAGATTTCCGCGCTCGGATTGACGGTCGATCAGGTGCAGAACGCGCTGAACTCCGCGTATGGCCAGCGCCAGGTTTCCCAGATCTACGCGCCGAACGACGAGTATCAGGTGATCATGCAGGTCCAGGATCAGTACCAGCGTGATCCGGCGGCGCTGTCGATGCTGTCGGTTACGACGCCGGACGGAAAGCTGGTGCCGCTCTCGGCCGTCGTGACCACGCGCCAGACGGTCGGACCGCAGTCCATCAACCACGCCGGTCAGTTGCCCGCGGTGACGATTTCGTTCAACCTGCGTCAGGGTGTGGCGCTCGGAGACGCGGTGGCGCGCGTGAACCAGATCGCGCGCGAAACCCTGCCGGGCACCGTCTCCGGCACGTTCCAGGGAACCGCGCAGGCGTTCCAGGACTCGATGCGCGGACTCGGGTGGATTCTCGCGCTCGCGATCTTCGTGATCTACGTCGTGCTCGGCATCCTGTATGAGAGCTTCATCCACCCGCTCACGATTCTCTCGGGGCTGCCCTCCGCTGGTTTTGGCGCGCTGCTGACGCTGCTGCTGTTCCGCCAGGACCTCGATATCTACGCATTCGTCGGCATCATCATGCTCGTCGGCATCGTGAAGAAGAACGGCATCATGATGATCGACTTCGCGATCGAGCGCCGGCGCGACGAGGGCGTCAGTGCGCAGGACGCCATCTACGAGGCCTGTCTCGTCCGCTTCCGCCCGATCATGATGACGACGATGGCGGCGTTGACGGGCACGCTGCCGATCGCACTGGGCCTGGGCGCCGGCGCCGAAGCCAGACGTCCGCTCGGCCTCGCCGTCGTCGGCGGCCTGCTCGTATCTCAAACGCTGACGCTGTATGTCACGCCGGTCTTCTACGTCTACATGGACAAGATCCAGGAGCGGCTGACGCACCGCCGCACCGCCAAACGTCCGGCGCTCGCGGGCGTCGGCGCCGAAGCCAAGTAGCGCGGCGTCTTCCGCACCGCCTCGTCTTATAATCCCGCGGCATGCGGACCACGCGTTACATGCCCGCGGGATTTGCTGTTTGCGTCCTGGCGTTGGTCACTTCCCTCGGCGCGGCCCGGCAGAGCGCCAGCGTTTCCGCTCGCGCGAAAGCGCTGCACGCGCACGCGATCGTCATCGACACGCACGACGATACGACGCAGCGCCTCCTCTTCGACAAATCCTTCGACATCGGCGCACGGCACACCGACGGGAACATCGATATTCCCCGGATGCGCGATGGCGGACTCGACGCGCTGTTTTTCTCGATTTGGGTGCCCAGCACCGTGACAGGTCCCCCGGCCGTGCGCCGCGCGCTCGACTTGATCGACGCCGTTCGCGAGGCGGTTCGGACGCACTCCGATGACCTGATGCTGGCCACCAGCGCCGGCGACATCCGCCGCGCGCAGGCGGAGCACAAGATCGCCGCCCTCATGGGCGTGGAGGGGGGGCACATGATCGACGACGACCTTCGTGTGCTGCGTGACTTCGCGGCGCTCGGCGTCCGCTACATGACCCTCACACACTTCAACAACAACGACTGGGCCGATTCGTCAACGGACAAGCCGTCGCACAACGGCCTGACGGACTTTGGCAGGGACGTCGTCCGCGAGATGAACCGCGTCGGCATGATCGTGGACGTCTCACACGTGTCCGACAAGACGTTCTACGACGCCGTGGCGGTGAGCCAGGCGCCGGTCATCGCGTCGCACTCCTCGGCCCGCGCGATATCGCACCACGTCCGGAACATGTCCGATGACATGATGCGCGCGCTCGCGAAGAACGGCGGCGTGATCCAGATCAATTACGAGGTCAGCTTCCTGAGCGAGGACTACCGCGTCGCGAGCGAGAAGCAGAGCGGCGACGTCGTCGCGCAGCTGGCGGCGATGTCGAAGACGTGCGGCGGCGACGAGGCGTGCTCGACCCTCGAAACCGCCCGCATGAACCGCGAGGCCATGATGAACGGCACGCTCCCGAAGGTGTCATGGGACCGCATCATCGACCACATCGACCACGCCGTGAAGGTCGCCGGAATCGATCATGTCGGCCTCGGGTCCGACTTCGACGGCGCGACGATGCCAATCGGGATGGAAGACGCATCGCAGCTCCCGAAGATCACCGATGCGTTGATCAGAAAGGGCTATTCCGACGCCGACATCGAGAAGATCCTCGGCGGGAACACGCTGCGCGTGATGGAACAGGTGGAAGCCACTGCCGCACGGCTGCGCCGGTAGACGCACCCTCGGGCCGGGTTGCCGCTCGATTAACGCTTCACCGGAGCGCGTTCGCGCAGTTCCTCGAACCAGTTCGTGACCGTGGCTATCGTGGAACCGCCGGGCGTGAGCACCATCTCCTGCAGGAAGCGGTCGCCGCCCGGCGCGACGTCGAACGTACTGCCGATCAAAGTATGGAACAGCAGCGCGGGCGGGCCCGGCACCCCGTTTCGCATCTCCACAGCCATGAGCTGCGACAGATCGACCCAGTAGTACAACTCGCGCCCATCAGGGCTCCATCGAGGCAGGATGCCGCCGTCCTCGGAGACGCGGATCTTTGGCCCAGGTCCAGGGAAGGGCTGCACGTACACCGCGAGTTCGCCGGACTCGTTCGACTGGTAAGCGAGCCACCGGCCGTCAGGCGACACTTGGCCGTCCTTCTCGATCGCCGTAGTCTGATGTATCGGAATCGGGTCGGTGGCGCCCTTGCCGGTGACCGTCGTCTGGTAGATCTGCACCGGCGACAGATTGACCTGCTCGTCGAAGAGCAGGGTCTTGCCGTCGGGGGTGAAGGAGTCCGGATCGGGATGTGTCCGGGTCTCCAGCAGCCGCCGCGGCTTGCCGCTCCCGTCCGCCGGCACCAGGTCGATTCCGAAGTGCCCGCCGGCCGAAGAGGCGAACGCGATCTCGCGCCCGTCAGGCGTCCAAATCGGGCGATCGCTGGCGCCGTCGGTGGTCAACCGCGTCAGGGCGCCACGCGCCACGTCCAGTATCCAGATGTCCGTCCCCTGGCCGTTCTCGATGCTGTTCACCACCTCCCGCCCATCGGGCGACAGGTGACCGGAGCCCCACAACTGACGTGACGGTCCGGGAAGAGCCGTCGGCGAGCCTTTGCGATCGACCCAGGCCAGCGTCGTTCCCTTTTCCGATGTCGGAACAGCCGAATACACCAACAATCCGCTATCGGACACCGAGTAGTCGCCGCCCCCATCCGGCGTGTCAACCGAAACGCCTTCGATGACCGGCACCTCCGGACCGGGCGGGGTCAGGCTTGCCAGGTCGAATGGCCGCGCGAACACGGTCCCCCCGCGTTCATAGACCAGGTGCCCGCTCGAGACGTAGCGGCCGTTTCCCCCGGCATTCGCGACCAGCTGGTAGGCGCGCGTCTTGAGATCGAGCACGGCGAAGTCCGCGCGGTTCGGCCGTTTGACTGTGAACAGGATCCGCCGACCGTCAGGAAGAAACTGCGGACGGACGTGTGCGATCTCGCCCTTCGTGACCCTCGTCAGCGATTCGGGCTCGCCGCCGTCCGACGATACGCGAATCAGGCCGTCGGTGCCGACGAACACGATCGTGCCGTCCGGCCCCCACGCGGCGCCATTGAAGAACGAACCAGTGCACAACGTGACGGGCGAGCCGCCGGAACTGGCGATCTTCTTGATCTGGAACGGCGACGTGAGCGTCTGGAATGCGATCCACTGTCCGTCGGGGGAGAAAATCGGGAAGGCGGCATTTTCCCCGCCGGGGATCAGCTTGCCGTCGAATTCGTTCAGGCGTCGCAGCATCAGGCGCCCGACGCCCCCGCCAAAGGTGACATAGACCACCTTGGTTCCATCGTGCGACACATCCACAAGGCCGGCGAAGTCTTTCGTCGCGAACTCGGCGCGGACGACGGGCGCCGGCGCTGCCGTTGCGGTGCGGAAATGTGCCCACCCCACGGTGCTGCCCGCGACCACCGCGGCGGCAACCCACGGGAGCCACGTCCCGAGCTGCGCGCGCGACGGTGGACCTTCACTTGGCGAGTGCGCATCGTGCACCGCGTCGAGCTGCGACGCGTCCAGATCGGGCAGCGCGTCACCGATGTCGCGGAGCCGCCGCCTCGGATCGCGTTCGAGACAGCGGCGGAGGAGCCGCCGCACCGATGGTGGAGTATCGGCCGGAAGCACCGCCCAGTCGATTTCCTGACGAAGAACGGCCGCGAGCACGTCCGAGATGTCCTCGCCCTTGAAGGCCCGTTGACCGGAAAGCATCTCGAAGAGCACGACGCCGAACGCCCAGATGTCTGCGCGGCGATCGACGGGGCGGCCCTTCGCCTGCTCCGGGGCCATATAGGCTGCGGTGCCGAGGATTACGCCGAGCTGCGTCGCGCGCGCCGTGAGCGTAGGGGAGTTCGCCGCCTCGGCTGACGCATCCGTGCCGTCCGGCGCCAGCGCCTTCGCGAGTCCGAAATCAAGGACCTTCACCGCGCCGTCGTCTCGCACCTTGATGTTGGCGGGTTTGAGATCGCGATGGACGATGCCCTTCTCGTGCGCCGCGTCCAGTGCTTCGACGATTTGTCGGCCTATCGCGAGTGCTTCATCGATTGGGACCGCTCCTTCGCCGATCCGATCGGCAAGCGTCGGCCCCTCGACGAGCTCCATCACCAGCGCGTGGACGCCGTCGGCGTCTTCGAGGCCGTACAGATGGGCGATGGCTGGGTGACTGAGCGAGCCGAGGACGACGGCTTCGCGGTGGAACCGTGCCAGGCGATCGGGATCGTGTGCGACGGCGGACGGCAGGACTTTCAGCGCGACGTCGCGATCGAGCTTCGTGTCGTGGGCGCGGTAGACCTCGCCCATTCCGCCGGCGCCAATCCTGGCGTCAATCCGAAAATGCCCGATGGTGCCGCCGATCATGGATCCTGGAGGGCCGTGTCAGTATCCCACACGACCCTCCTTCAGCGGGATCGCCGGCCTAGTCTCTGAGCGCCACGATCGGGTCCACGGTCATGCTGCGGCGGGCGGGGATGTAACAGGCAGCCAGCGCGACAACCGCCAGAAGGCCTGACACAGAGACATACGTGAGCGGATCGGCCGGACTGACGACGAGGAATGGCCTGATCAGACGTCCAGCGCCGAACGCGCAGAACACCCCGAGCACCAGGCCGCTCGCGACCACGACCGAACCGTGGCGAAGCACCATCCACAGAACGTCGGACGGCCGTGCGCCGAGCGCCATGCGGACGCCAATCTCCTGCGTCCTCTGCGCCGCCGAATAGGAGATGACGCCGTAGACCCCGATCACCGACAGAATCAGCCCGAGCACGCCGAGGATCGCCGCGAGTCCGGCGCCGAGCTGAAAGACCATCAGACCGTTCAGCGTATTGAGTGCCTGGGTCATCGTTTTCACGTCGAAGACCGGGAGGTCGGGTGCCGCCGCACTGATCAGGCGCTCGACGACGGGGATCTGCGCTGCGGCGTCGCCCGACGCTCGGACCTGCAATACCTGAAGCGATCCGAGCTCGAGATGCTGCGCAAGCGGGACGTAGAACATGTTGCCGATCTTGCCGGTGACGCCGTTGTACCGCGCGTCCGCCGCCACGCCGACGATCCTCAGCGTTCGCTTCGCATCGCTCGTCATGCGGAACGTGCGCCCGATGGGATCTTTGTCCGGCCAGTACTTCTGCGCGAACGACTGATTCACGATCGCGATGCCGGCGGCGGTCGCACCGTCCCCGAGCGTGAACTCGCGTCCGGCCACCAGGGGGATGCGCATCGTGTGGAAATAATCGGAACCGATGATTTGGAACGCCGAGGCCGGCTGCGGTTGTCCGGGCGGCGGCTGGTAGCCGTCGATCTCGAGCGCGTCGCCGTTGTTGTAGTACCCCATCGGCGCGCTGCTCGCGGTCGTTGCGGACTCGACGCCCGGAAGGGCGCGCACGCGCTCGAGCAGCGACGTGTAGAACCCGGCGGTCTGCGTGGGACTGTAGCCGAGCTCGCTCGGATCCATGTAGAAGTTGACGAGATGCGACGGGTCGAAACCGAGATTCGTCCGCTGCGCTGTCTGCAGGCTGCGCGCGAACAGGCCGGCAACGACGAGGAGCGTCAGGGAGCCGGCAACTTGTCCCACGACGAGGATCGTGCGCAGCCGTGCGCCGGCGCCGACGACGGAGCGTCCTCCCTGACGCAGGACCTCGTTGATGTCGCGGCGTGACGCGCGGAGCGCCGGCACGAGTCCGACGACGGCGCCGGTCACCAGTGCAGCGGAGAGCGCGTATGCGAATACACGCCAGTCGAACGCGAAGTCGAACGAGATCGGCAGATCCGTCTGGATATTCACCAAACTGAGCGCGCGGCTGCCCGCGTACCCGAGTGCCAGCCCGCCGAGGCCGCCGACCAGAGCGAGCACGACGCTTTCCGTGAGCAGTTGCCGAATCAGCCGGCCCCGGGTGGCGCCGAGTGCAGCACGAACCGCCATTTCACGGGCGCGTGTCGTCGCCCGCACCAGCACGATGTTCGCGACGTTCAGGCACGCCACGATCAGCACCATTGCCGCGAGCCCGAGGAACATGGTCGAGATGAGCAGCATTGCGTTCGTCGGATCAGGCTGGGGGCGTGAGCGGACTTCAAGATACGCCTGCAGATCGAGATCCTTGTCGGTGTCCGGATGGTCTGCCGCGAGACGCTGGCCGACCACTTTCAACGCGGCCCTGGCCGATTCCAGCGTCACGCCGGGCTTCAGCTCCGCCAGCAGGACGAGCCCCCGATTCCCGCGGTTCTGCATGAAGTCGGCGGGGGAGCCTTCGATCACGTGCATCCCGAGCGGGAGGTACGCCTGTGCCTCCAGTATTGGATACGGCCCGTGAAAGCCCTGCGGCGCAACGCCGACGATCGTGAACGGCCGCGCGTTCAGCAGGACTTTCTTGCCGATGACTGCCGGATCCGCGTTGAACCGCGACTTCCAGTAGGCGTATCCGAGCACCAGGACCGGGTCCGCCCCCGGATGGTCACCTTCGCCGGGGAGGAGGTGTCGGCCGGCCGCCGGCTTGAGCCCGAGCGTCGAGAAGAAGTTGCCGGTGACGTAATACGTCATCAGCCGTTCGGCGCGATGGTCCACGCTCAGGCCGTCCATGCCGATCTCGTACGCCGAGATGTCCTCGAACTGCCCCGTCGTCTGCTCGCGGATGTCGCGATACTCGGGCACTGAAAACTGGTTCTGGACGTTTCCGTGGCGCTGCTGAAACGCGAGTTCGACCAGGTCCATGGGGCGCGCGACCGGTAACGGTCGCAGCAGCAGCCAGGACACCATGCTGAAAATCGCCGTGTTGGCGCCGATGCCCAGTGCCAGTGTCAGCGCTGACACGATCGTGAAGGCCGGGCTTTTCACGAGCAGCCTCAGCCCGTGGGCGACGTCCTGTCTGAGTGTATGCATTGCTGTTCGAAGACGAACACTGGGGGCAGGAAGTTCGAAGTTGGGCGGACGGCCGGTTCATTCGGTTGATCGTGACGAACGCAAGGCGGGCGCGGCGAGCACCTTGCGCGCGAGGTCTTCGGCGCTCGTGTAGACCAGGACGGCGCACCGTGAATGTCCGTTTCCGACGATCATGCGGGAAATGGCGTCGCGGCGATCCGCCTGATAGAGCAGCAGCACCCGCTTGTTCGTGCGGTCCGCGTTGGCCAGCACCCATCCGACCTCGAATCCGACGCCGAAGGTCGAGCCGGACGCGTCCGCGACGAGGACGTCGGCGGCGTTCAGCCACTCGATGTCGCGGTCGTAGACCTGGCGCTCCGACAGCCGTGCTTCCGCGGCCTCCACGTTGTCCTCGAGCAGGTGACGCGTCAGGATGGTGTGGCCGGCGGCTTCCAGGTCCCGAGCGAGCGCGCGCAGCGCCGTCACCGCTCCACGATCGCCGCGGACGGTGCAGGCGAGGTAAATGTTCACCGCTCCCCCGTTGCGCCGAAGCCGCCGCGAGCGCCATCCCGCAGCGCGATCGCCGATTCGCTCCAGTCCGCGCGCGCGACCGGGATCAGGAGCCCCTGCGCGAGGCGATCACCGGTTTTCACGTCCACCGCCGAATCGGTGACGTTGAGGACCTGGATCTTTATCTCGTCGGTCTCGCCGCAGTAGTCGCTGTCGATGACGCCGACGCCGTTCGCGACGATGAGCCCGCGCTTCAGCGGCGTGCTGCTGCGGGCGAAAATGCCGAGGAAGTGTCCCTCCGGCACTTCGATCACGAGCCCAGTGGGCACGAGCGCGATCGAGCGCGGCGGCACGACGAGATCCGAGCTGGCCGCAAGATCGAAACCGGCGGCGCCGCCCGTCTGGTACTGCGGCAATGCGACGTGTTCGTGCAGACGGCGGACGCGGACCTGGACACTCATGGATCACCTCAATCGATACAGCCGGATTCCCTGCGACACCCCGACCAGCTCCATGTCGGCGCGGTTGCTGATCGCGTCGATGACCTTTGCCGCATCGCGTTCGCCGAAGCGCTCGGGATGGACGATGACGTGCGTGACACCGGCGGCCTTCATCGCGGCGAATGCGCGCTCCTCGGGGAAGTACCAGAAGGCGTCGGCGTACCCCTGATACGTCTCCGGCGTGTATCCGCTGTACCCGTTCATCAGAGGGCGCCAGTGCGCCGTCGAATTCAGTACGTACGGAGCGTTCTCGAACACGGCTTCCCGTGGATAGAACGGCTGTTCGGCGAGCACGACCCTGCCGGATTCGTGCGCGAGCAGGCGATAGACGGGGGGAATGCCGTTGAAGTCGCGATAGTCGAACGGAGCTCGCAACGATTCGAGGTTGGCGAGCACGATGAGCGCGAAGACAATCGCGCGGCGCGGCTTCCAGAGCGCCAGGCCGATCCCGCCGAGCACCGCAATCGCCACGAGGAACAGGATGCCAAAACGCGCGGCCGCCCGCAGTCCGCGCAGGGGCGGAAAGATCGCGAACAGCCATCTATAGACCGGCGTTGCGGGTCCGAGGGAGAGCACCACCCCGGCGATCCCGATCGCCAGAAGCATCCAGATCCGTCCGCGCCACGCCGGTCGGCGCAGGCCAAGGACGACGCCCGTCGCCGCCATCACGAGGACAACGACACCCGGGAAGAAGCTGTCGATCGGTTCGCGGAAGAAATGGCCGCTCCACGTTGCGAAATGCACGCGGCCGGCCGTTGCCAGATAACCCTTCAGCGTCGCCGAATAATCCTTTACGACGTCGAGCGTGCGTACCATGTGCTGCTCGCGCGCGACGCGCGCGTACGGGATCGACAGCGGCAGCACGATGGCGGCGGCCACGGCCGTTGCGCCGGCAAGCCTCGACAGCACGACTTTCGCGTCTCGTCTCCATTCCGGCGTTCGTACGAGCACCGCGATCCCGACCATCACGACCCCGAACACGATCAGGTAGCCGGACGTGTAGCCCATGATCGCCATGCTCGCGGCCAGCAGCACGGCCCACTTCCAGGATCCGCTACGGATGACTCGATCTGTAGCCAGAAGGGCCACCGGAAGTCCATAAAGGTGGACACCCTGTATCTGCGCCGTTCGCGTCAAGGTGTGGGTGTTGAACGCGATCATCGAGCCCGTCAGCAGTCCTGCCAGCATGTCTCCGGTCCAGGCCTCGACCAGCAGCAACCCGGCAAACGCGGTCAGCGCGAATCCTGCGATGAGCACGAGGTTGTGCACGAGGACGGGTGACGCGCCGGCCCACGCGAGCGGGGCGCCCATCACGGCAGGGACGATCAGCGGCTCGGAGAACGCGAGCGAATCGTGTGCAGGGTAGAAGATGTTGCCCTCGAACAGATGCGCGGGATCGCGCGGCAGCTGGTGCGCGACCCACGCCATGATCCATTCGTTGAGCTGCGCGTCGCCGTTGTCGTTGCGCGAGTGCCGGCCCGGAGCAAGCGCGAGCGGCCACGTATGGACGATCGCGAGCAGCAGGCAGACGGCTGCCGCTGCCGTGCGTCGCGTAGCAGAGGTCATGGAACGCGTGGATTATCTCTCACCGACCCGGTTCGCCGGCGCAGCCTTTGCACTTCCTCACCGCAGAAGGAGTCGGACTCATGAGGAAAGTGCTTCTTACAGGCTTCGTCTGCGCCGCGGCGATCGCGACCCTCTCCGCGCAACAGCAGAGCGCGGCGCAGCTGGCCAACAACGCCCCCGAAACGTTCACGGCCTTCGCCGTCAACATGAATTCCCGCGCCGCGGGTACGGCCACGTCGCAGGTGGACATTCATGTCCAGCGCTACTCGACCGACAAGGAGCGCGACCAGCTGATGGATGCGTTCAACAACGGCGGACAGGACAGGCTTCTCGACGCACTCCAGAAGCTCCCCGTCGTCGGCTACATCCGCACGCCGACCTCGCTGCGGTACGACCTGCACTTCGCGCGGCAGGTGCCCAATCCCGAAGGCGGCCGCAAGGTCATTCTGCTGACCGACCGGCATCTCGCAATGTGGGAGGTGGCAAACAATACGCGAAGCGTCGATTACCCGTTCACGCTGTTGCAGCTGCAGCTCGGCCCCGACGACAAGGGTGTGGGCAAGGCGTCGATCGCGACGAAGATCACCAAGGCCGACAACGTCATCGAACTCGAGAACTTCGAGAGTCAGCCGGTGCTGCTGAACGACGTGCAGAAATCGACCATGTGAAGGCCGACAGCAAAACGCGGCGGCTGTCGTCAGCTTTGCCGCATGCATCGCTCAACGCCAGGAGCAGCTCGATCGCGACGTCGTCATGGCCGCCTTATGGGATGACGACGTCCGCGTAGCGCCTGCCGGGTTCGACGAAGTCGAGGTGCATGGGCTTGCTACTGCACGCGAAGCGCAGTGTTGGGGTCCAGCATCGCGGCGCGCCGGGCGGGGAAATACGCGGCCGCCAGCGCGGTCGCCAGCAGAATGCCGGCGAAGATTATAAGCACCTGGACGCTGCCCGTTGCGATTCCCAGCAGCCCCGCTTCCATCAGCCGGTTCAGGGCCATCGACAGGCCCGTCCCCAGGACAGCGCCGAGGCCAGCGAGCTTCAACGCATCGCCCACCGTGAGGCGCATCACATCTCGGCCGGAGGCGCCGAGGGCCATCCGAATCCCGATTTCCTGCGTGCGCTGCGCGAGCATGTACGCCATCACCGCGTAAAGCCCGACTGCCGCAAGCAGCAACGAAATTGCGGCGAACACGCCCATGACGCCCGCGAGGTACTGCAAGCCAATCGTACGTTCGTGCAATTGCCGGCGCATCGTCATCAGATCGAAAACGGGCTGCGACGCATCGACTCGAAGCAGCGCTTCACGGACCGGCGTCGCCAGCGACGCCGGATCGCCGGCCGTGCGAACGACGATGCCGAAATAGTCCGTGGGTGCTTGATCGAAGACGCGATAGAGCGTCGGGACGTTTCTCCGCATGAACCAGTCCTGGATGACGTCGCCGGCTATGCCCACGACCGTCAACCAGGGCCCATCCTTCACGCGGAGGCGGCGGCCGATGGGGTCTTCACCCGGCCAGTATTTGCGGGCCATCGATTCGCTGACGATTGCGACGGGCGCCGTCTCCTGCCGATCGGCGTCCGTGAACCCGCGGCCGCGCTGGATCGGAATCTGAAGCGTCTGAAAGTACCGAGGTGTGACGACTTCGTTGCCAACTTCCGGCGGGTTCTTTGGATCCGCCGCCGGGTGGCCATCGATCTCGATCACCCGCGAGGAACTCGATCCGGTCGCTGGCGCATTGTTCGCGATGCCGACCTGGACGACGCCGGGAATCGGCGCCAGGGCCGCGAGCGTGCGCGTCACGAACGTTCGTCGTGCGGCATCATCGGCGTAGGTGCGATCGGGCAGCACGAGCTTCATCGTCAGGATGCCGTCAGGGTTGTAACCCTGCGGGCCGTTGAGGAGACGGTTCGTGCCGATGACGCCCAGCCCTGCGGCCACGAGCAGCGGCAGGGCGATGGTCATCTCGAGTACGACGATCGCGCGGCGGAGCAGGTGACGGCCTGTGGCCGTTCGTCCGCCGTCCTTGAGCGTTTCGACGACGCGCGATCGTGCCGCCTGGATGGCCGGCAACACGCCGAAGATGCACGCTGTGGCGAAGGCGAGCACGGTGGTGAACGCCAGGAGACGGAAATCAGGCCCGATCGTCTCCCAGCCGGGTACGAACCGGATGATGTTTGCGGGCATTGCCGCCCGCATCACGACGAGGAACAGCCAGGCGAATCCCAGCGCGAACGGTACCGAAACCGCGGCGAGCGCCAGACTCTCCGTCAGGAGCTCCCGAAGAATTCGAGTGCGGCTGGCGCCGAGTGCGAGGCGGACGCCCGTTTCACGGCGGCGTTCGGCCGCGCGTGCGAGCTGGAGATTGGCGATGTTCGCGCAGGCGATGAGCAGCACGATGAACGCCGACGCCTGCCACAACCCCATCAGCGTTCCAGTGCCCTCGTCCAAAAATCCAGCCGAGAGCGTGAATGTGGCAATGCCGTGGTCGCGATTGTCGTCCGGATACTCCTGGGCGAGACGCGCCGCGATCAGATTCATCTCGCTCGAGGCATCCTCCAGTGTCCTGCCCGGTTTGAGGCGGCCCACGACCGTCAGGTAATGGCGATTGCGCGGCGGCGGAGTTTTTGGATCGAACGACAGCGGGGCCCAAATCATCGCGCCGTCAGGAAACGAGAACCGCTGCGGCGCGACGCCGACGATGGTGTATGGCTCGCCGTCGACCATCATGCGCCGGCCGATTGCAGTCGGATCCCGCTGGAACCGCCGCTCCCAGAGCAGGTCGCTGATGACGACGATCCGATGGCGGCCGAATGTCTCATCGTCGAGTACGAAGCCGCGGCCGAGCGCGGGATGCATGCCGAGCGCGTCGAAGAACCCCGCGGAGACCTGCGCGCCCTGCACGCGCTCCGGATTGCCGCGGTCGGTCAGGTTCGCATCCCACCACTGCGTCGCGCTCAGCGACGTCATCGTCGTCGTGCGGTCCCTCCAGTCGCGGAAGTTCGCCGGCGACACCGATTCCTTCTTGAAGTCGAGTCCCTTGCCGGTTTCTGCGAGCAGCATGATCCGGTCCGGATCGAGAAATGGGAACGGCCGGAGGATGAGGCGGTCGATCAGATTGAACACCGCCGCGTTGGCGCCGAGGCCCAGTCCGAGCGTGAGAGCAATCACCGTGGTGAGCGCGGGCCGCTTCCGGAGCGCGCGGAACGCCAGCCTCGCATCCCTGAGTGTGGTACGCATCAATGAATCTCCCGTTGAGGGACCGCGGTCGACGCCGCGAAACGTTGCGTGCCGCGCAATGCCAATCACCTGACCCAGGTGCCAGGTCCCGCTGCGGCTGCCAGACGATTCTTCGAGGTCGCCGGCGATCATCTCGAACTCTTCGCGATCGTGCAGCGAGCGTTCGAGCAGCCAGAGCGCGAATCGTTTCATTCGAGTACCTCGAGCCCGCGCCAGAGACGCATCAGGGCGGCGCGCGATTCCTTCAGCGCGCGGACGGCTGACGGCGTGACCGCGAAGTAGCGTCGCGCGCGTCCGCCGCGTTCGGCGAGCGGTTCACCCAGCCGCGATCGGAGGCACCCCTTCTGCTCGAGTCGCGCAAGCGCCGTATAGAGCGCGCCGCGCGCGATCTTTCGCCCTGCCTGACGCTCGATCTGTTCGAGGATCGGAATGGCATACGCGTCGTCGCCGAGCCGCAGTACGGCGAGCAGGACGATCTGCTCGAGTTCGCCAAGGTAGAGGTCAACCATTTGCCTGCATTGTAGGACAAATACGTTGGAACTGCGCTTCAGGTTCAAGATTCGCCCCGCCCTCGCCCCCAACCCGCTTCCGCCCCGCGAACCGACGGAATTCGATACTAGAATGCCGTATGGCTCGATATCTGCTGCACGTGAACGGTCGTGAGCATGAGATTGACGGCGAGCCGGGCGACAGCCTGCTGTTCGTTCTTCGCGACGACCTCGGCCTGACGGGAAGCCGCTTCGGATGCGGTGAAGGGCAGTGCGGCGCGTGTACCGTCCTCCTGGAGGGCAAAGCGACCCGCTCGTGCGTCACGCGGATCGGCGCGGTCGGCAGCCGCACCATCACCACCATCGAAGCGCTGTCCTCAGGTCCCGAACTCGATCCGGTCCAGCAGGCATTCCTCGAGACCGAAGCGTTTCAGTGCGGCTACTGCACCTCGGGAATGATCATGGCCGCTGTCGGCCTCCTCAAGACCAATCCCACGCCCAGCGATGAAGACGTCGCGCGGCTGATGAACGGGAACGTCTGTCGCTGCGGCACGTACCCGCGTATCGTCCGCGCCGTGCGGCTGGCCGCGGACCGAGTTGCGAAAGCTACGACGGGGGTGCGCGATGGACGCTGAGACACTCGAACCCGAGCGGTACGAGTTCTTCGAACGGCAGCGCTTTTCGTTTGCGCTCGATCGCAGGGATTTCATCCGTGTGTTCGGCGCAGGCCTCGTGATCTTCGTGGCGGCCGGCGAGACGTTCGCTCAGGAGTCCGGCCGCTCTCAGCGCGGGCACGAGGCGGTACCCGCCGAACTCGCGGCGTGGCTGCACGTCGACGAATCGGGCCGGGTGCGCGTCTGCACGGGGAAAGTCGAAATTGGCCAGAACATCCGCACGTCGCTGAGCCAGGCCGTCGCCGACGAATTGCACGTGCCGCTCGCTTCAGTCACGCTCGTCATGGCCGATACCGACCTGACGCCGTTCGACATGGGTACCTTCGGCTCGAGAACGACGCCGACCATGGCGCCGCAGCTGGCGCGAGCGGCCGCAGCCGCGAGACAGATGCTGATCGCGCGCGCGGCTGCGCGCTGGCACGTCGACACTGCCGGGCTGCGCACATCACAAGGCGAAGTTCGTCATGCCGACGGCCGCGTTGTCACTTACGGCGATCTTGTCCGCGGCGAGGCGCTGTCAGGCACGATCCCGGCCGGCGTTCCAGTCGAAAGCCCGAACGAGTGGACCGTGCGCGGCACGCCCGCCCGGAAGGTCGACGGCGCTGCATTTGTCATCGGACGGCATCAGTACACGCCCGACATCGCTCGCCCCGGCCTGCATTACGGACGCGTGATCCGCCCCGACGGCTACAACGCGCGCCTCGTTGGCGTGGACGACGTGAAGGCTCGCGCGATGGCTGGCGTGATTGTCGTTCGCGACGGAGATTTCGTCGGCGTGGTGGCGCCGAGCGAACGCGTGGCGGCGAGAGCTGCCAACGCGATCGTGGCGACCTGGCAAGTACCGCCAGGCCAGCCGGCGTCCGAAACGATTTACGAATACCTGAAGGCCAACCTGGAGGAACCGTCATCGCCTGCGGTGGGTTCCGGTGCGATTCCGGATGGAGCGCGGGCGCTCAGCGCGACATACCGAATCCCATACATCGCCCACGTACCGCTCGAACCGCGCGCCGCAGTGGCCGAATGGACCAGCGGGCGTCTCACCGTGTGGACCGGCACCCAACGTCCTTTTGCCGTGCGAGGCGAGCTGGCCGACGCATTTCATATTCCGGAAAACCGCATCCGCGTCATCGTCCCGGACACAGGGTCCGCGTATGGCGGGAAGCACACCGGCGAAGCCGCAGTCGAGGCGGCCCGGCTCGCGCAGGCCGCGCGCCGCCCCGTCAAATTGATCTGGACGCGCGCCGAAGAATTTCAGTGGGCGTATTTCCGTCCGGCCGGCGTGATCGATATCCGCAGCGCCGTCGATGCGTCCGGCCGCATCGGTCTGTGGGAGTTCGATAACTGGAACTCCGGAGGGGCCGGCCTCGCGTCACCGTACGACATCCCTTCGAAGATCGAACGGTTCCACGCATCGAAATCCCCGCTCCGCCAGGGGTCTTATCGCGCACTGGCCGCGACAGCGAATCATTACGCGCGCGAGATGCACATGGACGCGATCGCCCGCGCCATCAACGCGGACCCGGTCGAATTCCGTCTGCGCCATCTGTCGAACCCGCGCGTCAAAGCCGTCCTCGAGGCGGTCGCGGATCGTATCGGGTGGGCGTCACGCGGTTCGCGCGCGATCGGGATCGCGTGCGGTACCGAGAAGGGTGGTTACGTCGCGACGGCTGCAGAGGTGGCGCGAAGGGACAAGGGCTTCCGCGTGCAGCGGATCGTGACCGCGTTCGAGGTGGGCGCGATCGTGAATCCCGACGGCCTGAGAAATCAGGTCGAGGGCTCGATCGTGCAGGCGCTCGGCGGGGCGCTGTTCGAAGCCATCGAGTTCGCCGACGGCCGGATCATCAACGGCACGATGGAGCAGTATCGCGTGCCGCGCTTCCAGGATGTGCCGATCATCGACACGATTCTGCTGGATCGGAGAGATCTGCCCTCGGCGGGTGCCGGCGAATCGTCGCTCGTCTGTCTCGCGCCGGCCATTGGTACCGCGGTGCGGTCGCTGGGTCCCGTGGACACGGCCCTCCCCGTAAGAATGAGCTGAATTGCAGCCCGCGCGGGCTGCCCGAAGGCGCATGAGAGTAGGCTAAACGTCCCCACAGGACGTCTTACACACAACGGTCACTGCCGGGGACTAAAAACCTCGTGTTCGAATCGCTCTTCCAGTTTCTCTTCGACTACCGGCCGACTGTGTTCCGGCAGGGCGATTTCCGTTTTTCGCCGCCAGCCGGCGCCTCCCCGGCGGCCCTCGTGATCCTGGCGGCGATCGTGCTCGCGTTCGTCAGCTATCGGCTGCTGCGCTCGCGCGTCGACTGGCGCCGGCGTGCCGTTCTCGCCGCGATCCGCATGGCCGCGCTGGCGGTCATCCTGTTCTGCTTGTTCCGCCCCGTCCTCATCGTGAAGGCAGCCGTGTCGCAGCAGAACGTCGTCGGGGTGCTGATCGACGATTCCCGGAGCATGCAGATTGCGGATGAAGGCGGCACCCGGGGCGATTTTGCGCGGCGGAATTTCGGCGACGGGGGCAGCGCTGTCATGCAGTCGCTGAGCGACAAGTTCCTGGTGCGCACCTTCAAGTTCTCGTCGGCGCTGTCTCGAATCAGCGGCGGCTCCCAACTCGCGTTCGAGGGCACGCAGACGCGCCTCGCGTCGGCCATCGAGAGCGCGCGCCAGGAGCTCGCCGGCCTTCCCGTCTCAGGTCTGGTCATCGTGAGCGATGGCGCCGACACGACCAATGCGTCAGTGGCGGACGCCCTGCTGTCGTCGAAAGCCGATGCGCTGCCGGTGTTCACCGTCGGCGTCGGGCAGGAAGCGCTGAGCCGGGATATCCAGATTGGCCGCGTTTCGACGCCGCGAACGGCGCTGAAGGGCTCGTCTCTGCTCGTCGATGCGATCGTCACGCAGACGGGTTACGCAGGACAGACGGTAACGCTCGACGTCGAAGACGGCGGGCGCATCGTGGGCTCACAGCCGGTGCGGCTTCCCTCGGATGGCGACCCGCTCGCCGTACGCGTGCGCTTCACTGCATCGGATGCGGGCCCGCGTGTGTTCCGTCTGAAGATCGCGCCGCAGCCGGGCGAAGTGGTCACCCAGAACAATCAACGCGACGTCCAGATCGATGTCCGCGATCGACGCGAGCGGATCCTGTATGTCGAAGGTGAGCCTCGCTGGGAGATGAAGTTCGTCAGCAGGGCGGTCGCCGACGACCCGAACCTCCAGCTCGTCACGCTGCAGCGGACGGCCGACAACAAATACCTGCGCCTTGGGGTCGACGGCCCCGACGAACTGGTGGCGGGCTTTCCCCGGACGCGCGAAGAGCTGTTCGCCTATCGCGCCGTCATCCTCGGCAGCATCGAGGCGAGTGCGTTCACGGCGGATCAGCTGCGCATGCTCGCGGAGTTCGTGGACGTGCGCGGCGGCGGGCTGCTGCTGCTCGGCGGTCCGCGGGCCTTTGCCGAGGGTGGGTACGCCGGCACGCCGCTGGCCGACGCAATGCCGGTGACGCTCGCCTCGGGCAAGACAACGCCGTCGCTGGCCGAGCTGAAAGTGCGTCCGACCCGCGCCGGTGAAGCGCACGCGGTGACGCAGCTCGGCGAAACGCTCGAAGCTTCAGCGGATCGATGGAAGTCGCTGCCCCCGCTCACGTCCGTCAACTTCGTCGACGCCATCAAGCCCGGCGCGACCGTACTCCTGTCGGCCACCGACGAACGCCGCCGCGATCGCGTCGTCCTTGCGTACGAAAGGTATGGACGCGGCAAATCGATCGCCTTCCCCGTTCAGGATTCCTGGCACTGGCAGATGGATGCATCGATCCGCGCAGGCGACAAGACACACGAGAATTTCTGGCGGCAGATGCTGCGATGGCTGGTCGACGGCGTTGCCGATCAGGTGGAATGCCAGCCGGCGGCCGATCGCGTCGAGCCGGGACAGCGGGTCGCCTTCACGGCCAACGTCGCAGACAACCGCTTCGTCGACTTGAACGACGCGCAGGTCGTCGCGCACGTATCGTCGCCATCGGGCCAGACGACGGACGTCCCCATGGTCTGGACTGGCGAGCGCAATGGAGAGTACCGCGCAACCTTCGCGACCGACGTTGCCGGATGGTACCAAGCCACCGTGGATGCCACGCGGGATGGCAAGACAATCGGGTCCTCGACCATGCACGTCCGCGCCGCGCCTGACGACGCGGAGTATTTCGACGCGGCGATGCACGCGCCGATGCTGCGGCGGATCGCGGAGGAGACGGGCGGCCGCTTCTACACGTCCCGGACGATGGCTGCACTGCCGGAGGACATGAAGTATTCGGGCCGCGGCGTGACGGCGGTCGAAGAACGGGAGTTGTGGCACATGCCGGTGCTGCTCGTCGCGTTCCTGCTGCTGGTCTGCACCGAGTGGGGGCTCCGGCGCGTGTGGAGGCTCGCGTGAGGGCATGGCTCGCGCTGGCGTTCCTTCTGTGCGCGCCGCCGATCGCGTCTGCGCAGTCGTCACATTTATTGATCGTCGTCGGGCTCGCCGGTGATCCGGAGCACGGCGAGCTGTTCGACAAGTGGGCGAAGACGCTGGCGGCCGCGGCATCCGACCGCCTCGGCGTGCCGACAGAGCAGATTCAGACGCTCAGCGGCGATGCTGCGACCCGTGCGGCCGTGACGAAAGCGTTGACGTCGCTGCAGGCTGCCGGGCCGGACGACACGATCATGATCGTGCTGTTCGGGCACGGCACGTTCGACGGGTCGACCGCGAAGTTCAACCTGCCCGGGCCGGACATGACGCCGCAGGACTTTGCGCCGCTGCTGTCGAAGCTGAAATCCGGCCGCCTCGTGTTCGTGGACACCGCGAGCGCCAGCGGTCCGTTCGTCGAAGCGCTGTCCGGGCCGGGCCGCGTCATCGTGGCCGCGACGCGCAACGGGGCCGAGAAGTATGCGACGCTGTTCGGTGGGCCGTTCGTGGACGCCTTTTCGAACGAAGCGGCCGACACGAACCGCGACGGCAAGGTCACGATCCTCGAAGCGTTCGAGTTCGCAAAACAGCAGGTCGAGGCGTCGTTCCAGCGCGAAGGCATTATGCAGACGGAGCACGCAATCATCGATGACACGTCCCGGGCGGCGCTCGTCTCGCTCGGGTCGACGGCGCACGCGGCGCTTCCGGCAGATCCACGGCTCCGGACGCTCTACGTCGAGCGCCAACAGCTCGAACAGCGAATCGAGTCGCTCAAGCTTTTGAAGAGCAGCATGGACCCCGACAAATACGCGGCGGAACTCGAGAAGCTGGCAACCGAGCTGGCCGAGAAGTCGCGGCAGATCCGCGAGGCGGAAGGGAAGGGCAAATGACGACCGCGACCAACACGATCGACCTCGACTCTCCGGACGACGTGGCACTTGCCGACCGGATGAAGGCCGGACGCGATCAAATCGTCAGGGAGTTGCGCAAGGCGATCGTCGGGCAGGAGGACGTGCTCAATCAGGTGCTGCTCACGTTGTTCGTCGGCGGCAACAGCCTCATCGTCGGCGTGCCAGGGCTGGCGAAGACGCTCCTCGTTCACACGCTCGCGCGAGTGCTCGATCTCAGGTTCTCGCGCATCCAGTTCACCCCCGATTTGATGCCGTCGGACATCACGGGCACGGATCTGATCCAGGAAGATCCGTCCACGGGCCGCCGCGAAATGGTTTTCGCCCCCGGTCCGATCTTCGCGAACATCGTCCTCGCCGACGAGATCAACCGCACCCCGCCCAAAACCCAGTCGGCGCTGCTCGAAGCGATGCAGGAACACCGAGTGACCATCCAGGGACGGACGTACGCACTCGCCGAACCGTTCTACGTCTTCGCAACGCAGAATCCGATCGAACTCGAGGGCACGTATCCGCTTCCAGAGGCACAGCTCGACCGGTTCATGTTCCACATCGTGATCGACCATCCGCCGGTCGACGAGGAATTCGAGGTCGTGCGCTCGACGACATCGCTGAGCGACGTGTCGTTCGAGCGGCCCGTGTCGGGCGCCGATCTTGTCGCGTTTCAGCGCCTTGTCCGGCGGGTGCCGGTGGCGGAGCCCGTGATCCGGTACGCGCTCGACGTCGTCCGAGCCAGCCGGCCCCGGTCGGACGGCGCGCCGGAATCGATCCGGAAGTGGGCCGCGTTTGGCGCGAGCGTCCGGGCGGCGCAATATCTCGTGCTGGGCGCGAAGGCTCGCGCGCTCACGTCGGGACGCTACCACGTGAGCTTCGAGGACATCCGCGCGCTCGCGCATCCGGTGATGCGGCACCGCGTGTTGACCAACTTCCACGCACAGTCGGAAGGGGTGACGAGCGACGCGCTCGTGGATAAGTTGCTCGACGCGGTCGCGGTTCCGAGATCCGGGATGTAAATGCGTTTGCGGTGAGCACATGGCACGAGCCACATCTCCCGGCGGATTGGTGGGCGCCCGCTTCGTCGACCCCGTCGTCCTTGCGCGGATCGGCAACCTGGAGCTCGTCGCGCGCTCGGTCGTCAACGGGTTCATAAACGGGCTGCACCGTTCACCGTACTTCGGCGCATCGGTGGACTTTGCCGAGCACCGCGGCTACACGCCCGGCGATGACATCCGGCGCGTCGACTGGCGTCTCTTTGCGCGCACCGACCGTTTCTACGTGAAGGAGTACGAAGCGGACTCGAACGCGAACTTTGCGGTGCTGCTCGACGCATCGAAGTCGATGGGGTTCGGCAGCCGCGGCATCACGAAGCTCGAGTACGCCAAGATGCTCGCGGGCTGCCTGACGTATCTCGTGCACCGTCAGCGCGACCGCGTGGGCCTCGTGGTGTTCGACGAAACGATCGTCGAGCACGTCCCGCCGTCGGCGAAGCATATGGACGTCGTCCTGCACGTCCTCGATCGTGTCGTGCCGCAAAAACCCGGACAGCTGGGTCCGCCGCTGAAGGCGTTGGCCGAACATTTCGGCCGGAGGGGAATGCTCGTCCTGATCTCGGATCTCTATGAAGATCCGCAGCAGGTTCTGGAGGCGATCGGGCCGCTGCGCTTCCGCGGACATGACATCGTCGTCTTCCACGTGCTCGACCCGGCGGAAATAGAGTTTGGTTACGACGATGCATCGGCGTTCGAGGACCTCGAGACGGGCGAGCAGATTCCCGTCGTTCCCGAGGCCCTTGCGGAGCAGTACCGCGCGCTCATCCGCGCGCACAGCGAAGCTCTTGCATCGAAATGCGCCGAGCTGCGCGTCGATTACGCGCTGCTGAACACGTCGGCGCCGCTCGATGCCGCGCTCTTCAACTATCTTTCCGCGCGCCAGCGGCTGGCGCGGGTGCGCTGATCATGGGACTCGTCGCGCCGTTCGTGCTCGCGGCTCTCGCAGCGCTCGCGATCCCCATCCTGATCCACCTGATCCAGCGGGAAAAGAACCGCGTCGTCGAGTTCCCGTCCCTGATGTTCCTGCGGCGTATCCCGTATCGGTCCGTCCGCCGGCGGCGGATCCGGCATTGGGCGCTCCTGCTCATGCGTCTGGCCGCGCTGGCGCTGATCGTGTTTGCGTTCGCGCGCCCGTTCTTCCGCCGCGACGCGCTGGCGGCGGCCACACAGAACGGTACGCGTGAGGTGGCGATCCTGGTCGACACGTCTTACAGCATGGGGTACGCCGATCGATGGTCGCGCGCGCGCGATGCCGCGCGTACAACGATCAACGGGCTTGCTCCCGGAGATCGTGCGTCGCTCATTTTCTTCAGCGACGGCGCGAATGCTGCCGTGCGATCCAGCACGAACCGGGCGGAGCTCTCGTCGGCGCTGACGGCGGCGTCGCCGGGGCCCGGTGCAACGCGATTCGCGCCCGCGCTGAAGCTGGCCGGCAGTCTCCTCTCCGAATCGGCGCTCCCGCGCCGCGAGGTTGTTCTCATCAGCGATTTCCAGCGGCGCGGCTGGGACTCGTCCGCGGGCAAGGACGACGTCCGGCTGCCGGACCGGACCGTCGTGACGCCGATAGCCGTGACGTCGAACGGCCAGCCAAACCTCACCGCGCTGCCGGCGACGCTCCAGCGCACGCGCTTCGAAAATCAGGACCGTGTTGCCGTCACGGCGGGTGTGGTTAATCACGGTGCCTCTGCCGCCCGCGTGCCGGTCACGCTGGAGATCAGCGGGCGATCGGTCCAGACGCAGAATGTCGAGGTCGGGGCGAACGGGTCGGCGAGCGTCACGTTCGCGCCGTTCACGGTCGCGTCACGGAACATGCGCGGAACGGTCCGCATTCCTGCCGACGGTCTCGCCCGAGACAACGTGTCGTTCTTCATCGCGTCGCCGCTCGAACCCGTCCACTTCGCGATCGTCGATCGGACGGGCGCCGAGCGCGAGGCGTTCTATGCCGGCCGTGCGGCCGCAATCGGCGAACAGCCGCGCGTCGACGTCGTCAACCGCACACCGGAGACCCTGGCTGACGCCGACTTCGCCAGCGGCGCGGTGATTCTGCTCAATGACATTCCGGTATCGGACGCGCTTGCCGCGCGTCTGCAGCGGTTCGTTGCCGGCGGAGGAGGCCTGTTCGTGGCCGCCGGGCCGCACGCGACATGGCCATCGGCGTCGAAGGATGTGCTCCCGGCAATGCCCGCCGGAATCGTCGATCGCACAACGGGTGCGCCCCTGCGCCTCGGCGGACTGGAGTACAGTCATCCGGTCTTCGAGATATTCCGCGCGCCACGCAGCGGAGACTTCTCGGCGCCGCGGTTCTACGCCTATCGCGCATTGGATCGGACCGACGTGCGAGCGCTGGCGCGGTTCGACGACGGCGCGCCGGCGCTGGTGGAGAAGCGGTCGGGCAGCGGACGCGTGCTGCTGTGGACGTCGACGCTCGATCTCGGCTGGACGGATCTGCCGGTGAAACCGGTGTTCCTGCCCTTCCTGCAGTCCGCCGTGAAGTATCTCGCCGACTTTTCGGAGCGGCCGGCGTCCTCGATGGTCGGGCAGGTCGTTGCCGTGCCCGCTCCACGAACCCAGGGTGGGAAGGCGAGAGTCGAGACCGTCGCAATCGCCCCCTCGGGCGCACATGTGTCGCTGGCGGCGGAAGACGGCGCGCTCGAGCTCGCCGAACAGGGCTTCTATGACGTCCGCACGCAGGGAGCCCCGGCTGATTCGGCCGTGACAATCGCGAGCAACGTGGATCCAGGCGAAGCCGACCTGACACCGATCGATCCAAAGGAATTGATCGCGGCAATCACGGGGCGCGTCGGCGACGCGCAGGCCGCGGCGGGCCCGCGTCCCACGGCCGACGCCCAGGCGGAGGCGCAGCGTATCTGGTGGTACCTGCTCCTCGCCGCCGGACTTCTGCTGATGGGAGAGACGCTCCTGTCCAACCACTTGTCGAAGGCGTAAACTGCCTACGAGGCCCTTATGTCTGCACACGATCAACTGCTGGAGATCATCCGGGACGTGCGCCGGCGGTGGCGTCTGAAGCTGCTGGTCCGCGGAGCCGCGGTGCTGGCGGTGGCAATCGTGGCGACGTTGATCATCGCCGCGTGGGCGCTTCAGTGGATGCGATTCACGCCCCAATCGATTCTGGCGGCGCGCATCGCGCTCGGCGTGGTTGCTGCAGCTGCCGGGTGGGCCCTCGTCATTCGACCCCTGCTTCGGCGCGTGACCGACGAACAGGTGGCGCTGTACCTCGAAGAGCACGAGCCCAGCCTGGAGACCGCGATCCTGACGGCGGTGGAGAACACCGGTGGCGACGCGTCACGGCAGTCGCCTGCACTCGTGCGGAAACTCGTCGAGACTGCTGTCGCTCGCGCCGTGGTGGTGGAACACGGCCGACGCGTCGAGCGCGCGCCGATGCGGCGCTACTCCGGCGGCGCGGCCGCGGTGCTGGCACTGGCAATCCTGGCATTTCTGCTGGGACCTGCCTATATGCGCCATGCGCTGTCCGCGCTGCTCGTAATCTCGCGAAGCGTGGAAGCGGCGGCGCCCTATCGCATCGAGGTGACGCCTGGTCACGCGACGGTACCGCGCGGCGCGGATTTCGCCGTGACCGCGAAGCTCGTTGGATTCCAGGCCGACCAGGCGTCGATCATGATGCGTAAGTCGGCGACGGCCGCGTTCGAGCGGCTCCCGCTCATCCGCGGTACCGCGGAGGCCTACACGGGCACGCTCTTCGACGTGACGGCACCCCTCGAGTATTTCGTCGAGGCCGCGGGCGTCCGTTCCCCTGTCTTTAATCTGAAGGTTGCCGACATGCCATACGTACAGCGCCTCGAGCTGACGTATGAGTTCCCGTCGTACACCGGCCTGGAGCCCCGCAAGATCGAAGACGGCGGCGACATTGCCGTCCTGCGCGGGACGCGCATCCACGTCCGGGCGACGCCGACCATGAGTGCGGCGGGCGGGCAGATCGTGGTCGACGACAAGCCCGTGGCCATGCAGGTGCAGGCCGACGGCTCGCTCACCGGCGATTTCGTCGCCGCGGCCGACGGATTCTACCGCGTCGATCTCGAGGCCCCGAACGGCCCGACGGTGAACGCGTCGCCGAAATACTCGATCGACGTCCTCGCCGACCAGCCGCCGGTCGTCTCCTTCGTCAAGCCCGGACGCGATACCACCGCGTCGCCAATCGAAGAAGTGTTCGTCGAGGCGAAGGCGGAAGATGATTACGGCATCAAGTCGCTCGAGCTGGTGTATTCCGTCAACGGCGCTCCTGAGAAATCGGTGAAACTGATCGAGCCCGCGCGCCGGATGCCCGAGGTATCCGCGGGCCACACGATGTATCTCGAAGAGCTTCACGTCAATCCCGGCGACTCGATCGCGTATTACGCGCGGGCCTACGACAACAGTGCGGGCGTCAGCGCAGCGGGCGCGCCGCAGCGCGGCCTGAGCGACATGTATTTCGTCCGCGTACGTCCGCTCGAAAAAGATTTCCGCAAGGCGGACTCGCAGGCAGGCGCGCAGCAGGGCGGCCAGCAGAACCAGGTGGGCGCACTGTCGCAGCAGGAGAAGCAGATCATCGCGGCGACCTTCAACATCCAGCGGGATCGCTCCGCGATGACGGGTGATCGCCTGCACGAGAACTCGGTCGTCGTCGGCTTGATGCAGAAGCGGCTCCGCGAGCAGGTCGCCGAGCTGTTGACGAATTTCGCAACGCGTGTCGGCGACCAGGCGGAGCAGTTCAGGAAGATCACGGACTTCCTCAAGCAGAGCGTCCCCGAGATGCAGACGGCCGAGGGCAAGCTGCAGGCGTCGAATCCGGATGGCGCGCTCCCGCCGGAGCAGCGCGCGCTGCAGTTCCTGCAGAAGGCGGAAGAGGAATACCAGCTCCAGGTCGCGATGAGCCAGGGCGGCGGTGGCGGCGGCGGTCAGCAAAACCAGATGGCCGACGAACTGGCGGACCTCTTCGAGCTCGAAGTCGACCGCATGGCCAACCAGTACGAGACTGCGCAGCAGGCCAATCAGGACCAGTCAGACCAGAAGATCGACGAGCTGGCGGAAAAACTGAAGGAGCTCGCGCGCCGGCAGGAACAGGAAGCCGAGCGGCAGCGCCGGATGGCGGCGGCAGGACAGTCGAGCGGGGGCGGCGATACGCAGCGCGGCCTGGCGCAGCAGGCCGAAGAGGCCGCGCGGCAGCTCGAAAAGCTCGCGCGCGATGAAAACCGGCCGGAGCTGGCGCAATCGGCGCGACGGCTGCAGCAGGCAGCGGATGCGATGCGGCGCGCCGCCGCGAATGGCGATCCGTCCGCGTCGGCGCAGGCGTCGACGGCGGCCGACCAGCTCCGTGAGGCGCAGAAACAACTCGAACAGGCCCAGGGCGCGCGCGCCGGCCGCGATCTGCAGAGCGCGATGCAGCAGGCGGAGGCGCTCGTCCGTCAGCAGCAGAACATCCAGAACGAGGTCAACAACCTCGCCGGCGCCGGCGCCGCGGCGCCCGACAAGATCCAGCAGCTCAGTCAGCGCAAGAACGATCTCGCGGGCCAGGTCGATCAATTCGAGCGGCAGCTCGATCGGTCTGCTGCCTCGATGTTCCGCAACGAGAAGGACGCCTCACGCAAACTCACCGACGCGGCGAATCTCATTCGCGATCGGCGAATCCGCGACACGATCCGCTATTCCGATCAGCTATTGCAGCGCGGCGGGGATCCGAAGGACGTCGCGGAGTTCGACCGCGCCACCCAGTCGAATCTCGATGATTTGAAGCGGAAAATTGGCGAGGCCGCATCGGCCGTCGGCAACTCGAAGGCGGACCCGGCGACCGAAACGTTGAGCCGCGCGCGTCAGCTGGCCCAGGGAATGGAATCGATGGGCGAGCGCATGCGGCAGGGAGCGCCGTCGCACGGGCAGCAAGGCGAACCGGCCCAGCAGGGTCAACAGGGTCAACAGGGCCAACAGGGGCAACAAGGGCAGCCGGGCCAACAAGGACAGCAGGGCCAACAAGGGCAGCAAGGCCAACAGGGTCAGCAGGGCCAGCCGTCAAACGCGACGAGCCAGGGACAGGCGGGGAACGGCGGTCGGAATCAGGGGCAGCCGACGCAGGGCGGCCGCAACGGCGAAGGCGACAACCGGGGAAGCGTCTTCAACCCCAACGCCGGAACGATGTCGGGGCCGCGCCTCGGACACTTCACACCGGACGATGTCCGGCAGTTCCGCGGCGAAGCGCGCCAGCGCACGGCCGACGCCGAACAGCTGCGTCGTCTCCTGCGTCAGCAGAAGATCGACCCGAAGGACCTGGACGACATCATCGCGGGGCTGAAGCAGCTCGACGACGAGAACGCGTATCAGAATCCGGATGCGGTCGCGAAACTGCAGAATTCCATGACCGACAGCATCAAGCGCTTCGAGTACACGCTGCGGCGTCGTCTGGATACGAGCGCCAACCAGGTGTTCCTGTCGGGCAGCGACGAGGTGCCGGATCAGTACCGGAAGCTCGTCGAGCAGTACTACCGAGCGTTGTCGAAGGGAGGCAAGTAGCGCAGGCCCGGCCCTACGCGCGCGGTTCCTCCGACCGGCCTGCCGACATGAGCAGCGTCACGGCGGTATAGACGACGACCACAATTACCAGCCACCGGACCGCATAGAGCGGGAGCGACTTGACGACATAGGCGGCAACGAGGACGCCGGGGATGCCGCCGATCGCGAGACCCAGCGCCGCGCGCAGGCTGTAGGCGCGTTCGCGGATGAACCGCAGGCTGCCGATCGGCATCAGGAACGCGCAGGATCCCATCATGATCGGGAACGCGGCGGTCGGATTCATGCCGAGCAGGCTGACCAGGATCATGCAGGGGGCGTAGAGCCCGATCCCGAGCGTCATCAGCGCGCCAAGCGCGAAGTTGCCGCCGACGGCGAGCACGAGCTTCAGGTCGCGAACGCCGATCGCGTCGCCGCCTCCCGGGAACAGATTCAACTGCGTCATCAGCATCAGCGCCGCGGCTGCGAGCAGCGCGACGCCCATTCCGATCTGGACCTTGCGCTTCGGCCAGTGGGCGACCACGCCCGCGCCGAGCCACGCACCAAGCACCGCGGCCGCAATCATCGAGAAGAGCGTCAGCACGTCCACCGGGATGAACGCCATATACGCGAATGCTTCCACCACGGTCGGCAGCGTATGACCGGCGTTCAACGTACCCGGAATGATGCGGTCCGGCACCATTTTCAACGCGCGGAAAATCGCGGTCGTGGTTGCGAACGAGCCGATACCGAGCGTATCGAGGAAGTTCGTGAGCGCGCCGACGCCCATCTGCGTGCCCGAGGGGACGCCTGCATCCGTCGCGGGAGTGGGCGGCACCGTGTTCTCGCGCCGCACCTGAGCGATGGCCCGCCCCCAGCCGCCGACGTACGCGAGACTGAGCGCGACGAGCGCGATGAGCAGTCCGGTAATGGGATTCATTGAGGAGAGAGCTTACACCAGCTCAGCCGGCTATTGCGGCAGAACGGGGGTGTATCCGCGGCGCACCAGTCGTGCGCTGATCCGCTCCGAGTACTTACGCGCCTCGGTGTCGCGAAGAAATCGCATCCGCCGGCGCAGCTTGCCGTCCGCCCACACCTCGAGTTCGACGGCATCGGTGAGCGCCACGAGCACGACGTTCACCGTCTGATCGTCCCGCCGTACGAGGGTGAGCGATTCCCGGGCGTCTTCGGAAAACGACCCGCGGGGGGGTGATGACTGAGAGGCCATGGAGTACCGCCGTCGACGCGTGCCGTTACTTGCCCGCCGTCAGTTCGTCGTATGCGACGCCGAGCACGGCCGCCAGCGTCAATGCCGGCGCGGCCGACTGATAGGAATCGAACTGCGGCAAAGACGAGGCGGTGACCTCCGCCTTCGATTTCCCATCCGCGATCCCCTTGCGCGTCGTCGACAGGACGGCGTCGAAGTAATCGCGGAAGCCGGTCACGTCTTTCACGCCGGCCGTCACCGGCGTGGCCTGCTTCGCATGACCGGCGATGTAGATCGTGTCGCGCGGCATCTGGCGCGCGACGGTCTCCAGGGTTTTCAGCCAGTTCTGTATCGATGCGCCCGCGGGCCGGTCGACGCGCGGATGAAACTGAAGCCACAGCAGATCCCCCATGTGGACGACGCCGGCGCGCTGGAAGTGGTAAATCGCATCGCCGCCGGTATGCCCCGGGCCGTAGTAGCGGCCCGCAATCGTTTCGTCCCCCGCCTTCTCCGTCCAGGTCTGATCGAAGGTCGCGTCGGGAAGCACGGGCGCTTCGGCATTCGGCGTCTGCGCCGCGGCCATCTTCTGCAATTCGGGTACGTGAGCCTGCGCGATGATTTTCCTGGCGACCGCGCGGAACACTCCGTTGCCGCCCGTGTGGTCGATGTGGTGGTGTGTGTTGAAGACGAGGTCGACGGGCCGCGTGGCGTGCGTCTTCAATCCGTCGAGACAAAGTCTGGCACTGTCGGGATACTGCGTGTCGATGACGATCAACGCATCCTTGTTGGACAGCCAGCCGATAGTGCCGCCGCGGGCCGTGAACGTGTTCACATTCCGCCGGACGGGCGCGAAAACCGGGGTCGGCGGAGCCGCCTGTCCTGCGTTCGCGCGCAGACGTCCGGTCAATCCGGCGAGGAGAGCGCCGGAAGAGAGCGCGACGAATTCGCGGCGGTTCAGCTGTGGCACCATCGCCAGTGTATAGCAAAGATCCGCCGCCGGATGGTCCGACCACCTGGACTGCGGTGGACCGCCGTCGCTTCAGCGAGAGAGACCGCCTGCGCCACATGCGTGGCGGCCGTTCCTTAGATCCCTCTTGTCAGGAACGCGAGCGCGCCCGGCAGCCGATTCGCCCAATCCTGCTCGCGATGCTTGTGGCCTGCCGCTTCGACGTATTTGAAGTCGTCCCCGTATCCCCTGGCGCGCAGGATACGCGCGAGCGCCCTCGCATCGCGCAGCGTGCCGGCGCCTTCGTCGGTGCCGACGTCGACGTATAGCCGTCCCCGTGTGAAGCGGGCCGACTCCACGAATTCGAGAATCCGCCGGGCCCCGAACCAGATCGACGGGCTCATGACCGCGGCGCGGCCGAACGCGGACGGACGGCGAAAAAACGCATAGAGGCTGATCAGGCCGCCCATCGAGGATCCGGCCACGATCGTGGCGTCGCGATCGCGGCGTACGCGATACCGGGCATCGACGCGCGGCTTGACGGTCTCCTCGAGGAACCTGACGTATCGCTCGCCACGCCCGCCGCCGTGCCGCGGATCGCGAAAAGGGCTGTATTCCCCGAGGCGTGACGCGCCGGTGTTGTGAACGCCGACCACCACCGCCTCGGTGCCCTCCTGCGCGAGCGCACCGAGGGCTCCCTCCAGCCGCCAGGTGTTGCCGCCGAACGCGATGGCCGGATCGCTCAGGTTCTGCCCGTCCTGCATGTAGATCACCGGGAATCGTCGTCTGCCGTCCCAGGAATACGACGCCGGCAGGTATACGTCGACGAACCGCTTGTTGCGCAATTGCGGCGACCGTATCTCGAACCTCTCTATCTCGATCTCTCGCACGCTGTTCCTCTCCGGGCACCGGACGACGGACCACGGACTAAACTGTAGACGATGCGACGCGAACACCACCACTGGTACTCGTCCCGGGTCGGCCGCGAAATGGCGGTGGTCGTCTACGGCCACTGGGGACCGCCGATGATCACCTTTCCGACGAGCGGCGGCGACGAATGGGAATACGACCGTCAGGGACTCATCGACGCCATGGCGGACCCAATCGAGGCGGGACGGGTCAAGGTGTTCTCGATCGACACCAATCATCGCGACTCGTTCGCGAACCACGGGGCGCATCCGCGGCATCGGAGCTGGATGCAGCGGCAGTACGACGCGTATGTCGCAGACGAAGTGTTTCCCTTCGTTCGTCACCACTGTCAGGATCCACGGATCGGGATCTGGACGATGGGGGCGTCACTCGGCGCCTACCATGCCGTGAACACGCTGCTGAAGCATCCCGACGCCGTGAAACGATGCTTCGGGCTGTCGGGCGTCTACGACATGAAATCGTTCATGGACGGGGACTACGACGACAACTTCTACTTCAACAACCCCGTCGATTACGCAGCAAACCTGAGCGACGCCTGGACGCTCGATCGGCTCTCGACGTGCGACATCCACCTCGCCACGGGCTCCGGGCCATGGGAGCGCAGCGACGAGACCTACCGCCTGTCGCGGATACTCGCGGGCCGCGGGATCCGCCACTCGCTCGACGACTGGGGCGGGATGGGTGGGCACGACTGGCCATACTGGAAATACCAGATGGCCGAGTATCTGCGGCACGTCTAGGAAGAATTGGTGATTCCTACAAGCCCAATACCCCGAGCTGATATCGACCGCGCGCGATGACCTGCTCGTCGTCGATCCAGACGTCGCAATCGCGCGTGAGGACGTCGATGTGCGTGCGCGATTTCCAGTCGGCACCGGTCTGGCTGCCGTACGGGTCGCCGAAGGCGAGGTGCACGCCGGGGACCTTCTCGTCCTGCAGCAGGACGCCGATCATCTCGTGCAGCGCCAGGTTCGTTCCGAACGCCAGTTCGCCGACGCGGTCGCTGCCGGCATCGGTATGGCAGTACTCCCAGAACTCGCGCTCGAGGTCGGGCCGCGGGCAGTGCGCGGACGCGAGGCGGCCCGCGCGGATCTCGAGCGTCAACGGCGTCGCTGACAGGTCGCCGTATTTGGGACCGAAGTAGTCGCCCGCGGTGCCGTTGCAGACGAAGATCCCGTCCACCGACGCGGGCGTCGTGAACACTTCGCCCGCAGGCAGGTTCGACCAGTAGCGCGTGCTGATGATCCCGCTCGTCTTCACCCAGGCGAGTGACGGATCGAAGTGCGCGACGAGCGACGTCCCGAACGGCGTCTCGACCCGCAGGCTGGCTGCCGTGTGCATCCGGTCGCACAATCGTGCGCTCAGGCGATCCACCATCCGATAGTCCGCGCGCATGCCCTGCTGCATGATCTCCGCCGTGACGCCGACCATGTGCGCGTATCGGATGGCGCGCCGCTCGATCGTCGCGACAATCGCCATGCGCGCCGGAAGCTCCCCCTGCTGCGGGTGGATGCACAGGATGCCCGCGTCCGCGCGCTCCAGCGCGTCGAGTACCTCGCGCGGCGGGTCTTGCAGCGGCCGCCGGGCGACCTGCTCGATCAGCAGCTTGTCGGGGGTCGCATCCGCGTCCTCGAGCGCCGCCGCGAGGCTTGCCGCCACTTCCGCGCTCTTCTCGTCGGCGACGAGCGCCACGCGCTCGCCCGGTTTGACCGCGAGGCAGACGTTCACGGCGTTGTGCGCTCCTTCGCTGAGTGCCTCCCGGTAGTCGCCGAAGATCGGATCCACAGTCACGTTTCTCATTCAGCTCTCAGCTATCTGGCGTTGACGACGAACGCGGGCACCTGGCCTCCGCCGGACGTCACGTTTGCGAGCCCTGTTGTACTCAGCCTGGTGAGGTAGCCCGCGACCTTGCCCCTGAACAGATACGGCGCGAAATCGACCAGCATTTCGCGGTCGACGACGCCCTCGTCGGTGCATACCGGGAATGTTTCGCGGCGGACGTCGATGCGCTCCTGCGCGATCCACGTTCCGGGACGATCCGCGAGCGCCCGTTCGATCGCGGCGTCCCAGGCGCCCGGAGTCGTTTCCCAGCCCAGCGTGACTCCCGCCCCGCCGTATTCGTCGTTCGGTTTCAGCACGAGGCTCTCGCGGTTTTCGCGGAGCCGCTCGACGATGGCGCCGTCGGAAACCACGCGCGTCCAGGGCACGTGGCGCCGGATGGCGGTGCGCTCTTCGGCCGAGAACAGCGACTTGAAGCGATCGTCGGTCAGGATGGCGAAGAAGGCTTTCTTGTGAGGAATCTTGCACCGCAGTGTGTTCGCCATGCACACGGCACGTGCCCTGTAGGCCTCGACGAGCGGCCGGCACTCGGCCGGGCGGGCGACGATGTCGTTGATGAGCACCCGGCGATAGACGAGATCGATGCGCTCCGCTCCGGCCCGCAGCGTCGTGCCGTCGTAAGACAGATCGCGGGGATCGGCGATGAGCGTCGGCACGCCCAGCGCCGTGAACGCGTCTCGCAGCAGCTCGAACTCGCTCCAGGTCGGCACTTCGCGCCAGTCGACGATCGCCATGCACGGCGGGCGCGCGGTCCCGCCCCAGTCGCGGTAGCTGTCGATGAGCGCATCGAGCAGCAGGCGGATCGGCGTGAAATACCGCACGTCGAACCGATGCCGGAAGTCGTCCATCAGGGCTTCGCCGTCGAACAGTTCCGCGAGCCGCTGGCTGTAGCCCGCGCCTGCCGGCGATTCCGCGTTGTACTCGGCAAACTGCACCGACTCCGGCAGGAGGAACGCGTCGGCGCGCGCCGCCGTGCTCGCGACCCCATAACCTGGCTCGATGGCAACCAGCGACGCCTCGGCGTCCGAGAGTCCCAGCTCCGCGAGCAGCGCGTGATCATCGACGGCCAGCGCCGCAACGCGTTCGCCGAGCGTATAGAGCAGAGTCGCCGCCCGCACCACGCGGTCCTCGTCCTCCGGCGAAAAGAAGAACGGCCGCAGAAAAGGGCAGAGGAGCCGTCCGCCGAACGTGAGATGCCGTTCACGCATGCGCCGGGCGAGCTCGCCGCACGAGCTGCGTCCCGGCGAACGGCGCACGAGCGTCATCCAGTGGGCGGCCGCGTTCATGCTTCGTCGTCCTATATCGCCTGCGGGTCGGCTTCGCCCGCAAGACGGACCATCTCCGCCCAGCGCGGCCACGACTGGCGGATGTCGCCGTGCAGCGCGCGGTCGACGACCAGCGCCGACATCCGATCGACGACGACGTCGAAGTAGTGCGGCGTGATGCGATCGCGCTCGAAGTCCGGCGCGGGATTCAGGAAATCGATCGCATACGGGACACCCTCCCGGACCGCGAACTCGATCGTGTTCATCTCGTACCCGAGCGCCGTATTCAGCGTCTGCGCGTCGTGAACAATCCGCGCGCCGAGTTCGGCGCTGAGGAATTCGTGCTGCACGAGATACCGCCGCTCGCGAGGGTCGTACGCGACCGGAATGATGTCCGTTTTCCCGAACGTGAAGCAGCGCACGTACTGATCGAAATCGATGAACTCCTGAAGGGTCATGCAATACGGACCCGTCCCGTCGTAGGCCGTGAGCAGCTCCTCCTTGTTGTGCACTTTGTAGACGTGCTTCCATCCGCCACCCGAATACGGCTTGAGGATCGCCGGCCGGCCGACGTAGTCGAGCAGCGCGTCCCAGTCGAGCGGGTGCCCCAAATTGTGCAGCGATTCGGCGTTGAGATCGATGTCCGACGGGTACGACTTCTGCGGCAGCACAACCGTCTTCGGCACCGCGACGCCGAGGCGCGACGCGACCGAGTAGTTGAAGAACTTGTCGTCGGCCGTCCACCAGAACGGGTTGTTGATGACGTACGTCCCCTGCAGCACGGCGTGCTTCAGCGTCGCCCGGTAGTACTCGACTTCATGCGAGATGCGGTCGACGATCACGCGATAGCCCGACGGCTCCCCCATCCGCGTGCCGTACCACTTGACGAATTCCGCGGTGATGCCATGCCGAGCGCCGAGTTCGTTGACGCGAGCCAGGAACGCGGGCGGAAATGCATATTCGCGTCCGCAGAGCAGTCCGATCTTCACAGCCCCTCCAATCGGCCTTTCATCCTCGATCATCGCCCTCAGCTGTTGCTGGCCCGTGTGTTTCGTCGACGAGCCATCGGACCACCTGTCGAAGGTCCGACGTCTGCCGATAGACGGCCAGCTGCTTGTCCGCGCTGGTGCCGTCTTCGACAATCGTGCGCACGTATTCCACGGCCGAACGGCTTCCAAGCTCGTCCACGACATCGTCCAGGAAATCCAGCAGCTCGCCCGCCAGCTCCCGCATCGGGACCTCCTGGCGCTTGCCGAAGTCGATCAGGTTGCCGTCGATGCCGTAGCGGGCCGCGCGCCACTTGTTTTCCTCGATCAGTGCGCGCGGGTAAATCCGATACCCCAGATTGCTGCGGCGTAGGCGATAAAGCTTCACGACGATTGCCTGGCAGAGCGCCGCGAGACACACCGTGACACGCGGCGACGTCGGCACGTCGCAGACCCGGAATTCAAGCGTGCCGAAGTACGGATGCGGTCGCAGATCCCACCAGACCTTCTTTCCCGAATCGATGCAGTGCAGCTCGACGAGGAGGTTCAGATACTCCTCGTACTCGCTCCAGGAGTTGAAATGATCGGGGATACCAGTCCGCGGAAACCGCCTGAAGACGGTCGTGCGGAAGGACTTGAGGCCCGTGTCGCGTCCCTGCCAGAAGGGAGAGCTGGTCGAGAGCGCCAGCAGATGAGGAAGGAAGTAGCGCGCTTCGTTCAGCAGTTCGATCGTGCTCGCCTTGTCGGGAATCGCCACGTGGACGTGGAGCCCGAAAATGAGCAGCGATCGCGCCAGCTGCTGCAGCTCCTCCACGATGTTCTCGTAGCGCTCGCCGGGCGAGATGACTTGATCGATCCAGCGCGAGAACGGATGCGTGCCTGCCGCAGCGATTCGAAGACCCACGCTCTCGGCCGCATCCGCCAGCTCGCGCCGGATACGGCGGACCTCGTGCTCCAGCTCGTTCACGTCCGCGCAGATGCGCGTGCCGACCTCGACGATCGATTGATGCAGTTCGCGCTTGAGCTGATCGCCAAGAGCCGGCGCGCCCGCCGTCAGCAGCTCCGAAACGTGCGAACGCAGCTCCCAGGTCTCGGGATCGACGATCTGAAACTCTTCCTCGACGCCGACCGTGAACGCGTGCGCCATGCCATCAGAAGCATATCGCAGCCAGTTTCCAGTCCCCAGTTGCCGGTTTGCAGTTCAGAGACCGCCGACTGGGATCCGGCAACCGGCAACTGTGCGTCTATGTTCCCGAGTCCCGGCCTTCGAGTTCCTCCGGCGTGATTTCCGTGTGGATTCGGCGAGCCAGCTCGTCGTGCTCGTGGCGCAGCGACGGCGGGAAGTGCGAGCCGAACTTGGTGATGAGATCTTCCTGGCCTGCGACGGCCTCGACCCATTCAGCAGGGTCCACCTTCAACAGCGCGGCCATTTGCTGGTCCGTCACCGCGAGCCCCTTCCGGTCGATTGCGTTCGGCGTCGGGATGTAGCCGATGGCGGTATCGGTGTATTCACCGCGGTCGGCGCAGCGCTCGAGCACCCACTGCAGGACGCGCAGATTGTCGCCGAAGCCCGGCCACAGGAACTTGCCGTCTTCGCCGGTGCGGAACCAGTTCACGCGGAAGATCTTCGGTGGACGCGTGAGCGTTTCACCGACGTCCAGCCAGTGCTGGAAATAGTCGCCCATGTTGTAGCCGCAGAACGGCCACATGGCCATCGGATCGCGCCGCAGGACGCCGACCTTCCCCGTGGCCGCCGCCGTTGTCTCGGAAGACAGCGTCGCGCCAAGGAACGTGCCGTGCTGCCAGCTCCGGGCTTCATAGACGAGCGGGACCCGCCGCTGCCGCCGCGCGCCGAACAGGATTGCTTCGATCGGCACGCCGCTCGGGTTGTCGAACTCCGGGGAGAGCGTTGCGCAGTTGGTCGCAGGCGTCGTAAAGCGGCTGTTGGGGTGCGCCGCCTTTTCAGCCGATCCCGGCGTCCACGGCCGCCCCTGCCAGTCGAGCGCCTGGGCCGGCGCCGGGTCTTGGTGCCCCTCCCACCAGGGCGTGCCATCCGGCCGCAGCGCGACGTTCGTGAACAGCGTGTCGTGCTGGATCATGTCGAATGCCGTCGGATTGGTCTTGCGGCTCGTTCCCGGGACGACCCCGAAGAAGCCCGCCTCCGGATTGATCGCGTACAAACGTCCGTCGGGCGCCGGACGCAGCCACGCGATGTCGTCGCCGACTGTCGCCGCTTTCCATCCGGGCATCGACGGCGGCGGCACGAGCATGGCGAGGTTCGTTTTGCCGCATGCTGACGGAAACGCGCCGCAAACGTAGTGCATCCGGTTCTGCGGGTCCTGCAGGCCGAGGATGAGCATGTGCTCGGCGAGCCATCCTTCCTTCCGCGCGAGCCAGCTTGCGAGCCGCAGCGCCATGCACTTCTTGCCGAGCAGCGCATTGCCGCCGTATCCCGAACCGACGGACCAGACGGCGTTCTCCTCGGGGAAGTGCATGATGAAGCGCCGGTCGGGACTGAGATCCCCGAGCGAGTGCAGACACCGCGTGAAATCGTTCGAGGAGCCAAGCTGGTCGAGCGCAACCTGGCCTACTCGGGTCATGATCCGCATGCTCAGTACGACATACCGGCTGTCGGTGATCTCGACGCCCACCTTCGAGAATTCGGACCCGGGCGGTCCCATCAGGAAGGGGACGACGAACATCGTCCGTCCCTTCATCGATCCATTGAAGAGCGGCGTCAGTTTCGCCTTGGCCGCCGCGGGCTCCATCCAGTTGTTATTGGGCCCCGCGTCGTCCTGTTGCCGGCTGCAGACGAACGTCAGATGTTCGGTCCGTGCGACGTCGTGCGGCGCGCTGCGGTGGAGGTAACAGCGCGGCATTTTTGTCTGATTCAGCTCGATGAGTTCGCCTGTCGCAAGGCACTCCTTCACAATCTGCGCGCGCTCGGTCTCGGAGCCGTCGCAGATGAGAATGCGATCGGGTGTGGTGATCGCCGCGACTTCCTCGATCCACTTCAGAATGCCTGAATGCGTGAACTTGCCCTTGTCCGTCATGCGATCATTTTATCGTGACGCGCTCGAGCCACGCGCGCGCGGTCGCCACGTCGGCCTCGGTGAGTTGATGGCCGCCGGGCTGCCACGCGAGGGTGACGTCGGCGCCCGCCGATCGCAGCAGCTGGACGAGTCGCTCCGTTTCCGCCGGCGGGACCGTCGGATCCGCGCGTCCGTTGGACACGAGGACGTGCTTGCCCGCCAGCGGTGGAAGCGGATCGGGCACCAGCGGAACCATCGCGCGGATGACGACGGCGGCGGCGAGCGTTTCGGGATGCAGCAGCATGGTTGCCGACGCGATGTTGGCGCCGTTCGAGAAGCCGACGGCCACCACCCCTTGGGGATCGAACCCGTAGCGTGAGGCAGCCGACGCGACGAAGCGCGAAAGATCGCCCGCGCGCTGGCGCAGGTCCGCCTCGTCGAAAACGCCCTCCGCCAGTCGCCGGAAGAAACGCGGCATGCCGCGCTCGAGCACCTGCCCGCGCGGACTGAGGACCGAGGCTTCGGGGAGCAGCATCCGGGCGAGCGGGAGCAGGTCGTGCTCGTCGCCGCCGGTGCCGTGCAGCACGAGCAGCGTCGTGCCGCTCGTCCCCGGCTTGAAGACGTGGGTGAAGTCGTCAGTCATCGCGTCTCCTGCGGCGCCGGCGCGTGAAGCGACGGGAGGACCGCTTCGATTCGCGCGCGCGACGGCTCGTACCACGGTGGCAGCACCAGCGTTTCCCCGAGATGCGCCGGATCCTCGTCGACGGCGAAGCCCGGTCCTTCGGTTGCGATCTCGAACAGCACGCCGCCGGGTTCCTTGAAATAGACCGATTTGAACCAGAAGCGATCGATCACCTCGGTGGCCTGTCCACCGGCAGCCTCGACCTGCATGCGGACTTTGAGCTGATGATCGTCGTCTTCGACGGCCCATGCGAGGTGGTGCACGCAGCCCACACCCCACGCACCGCGCCGAGCGTCCGGCGCCGCACGAACGTCGACCACACCGGGGCGATCCCGGAAGCCGTAGCGTGTCAGTCCGCCGTCAGTCCCGAGGTGCTCGAACCCGAGCGCCGCTGTCATGAACTCCTGTGTCGCCGACGGATCGCGTTCCCACACCTGAGCGCCGTACAGACCGCGGATCTGATGCGGGACGTCAATCGGGCTGTCGTCCCATGCGGTGAACGCACGCTGCACGGAGCGGCCGCTTTCGATCAAAGCCAGCCGCATGCCGTGTACGTCGGTGAAGGAAAGCACCTTGTCGCCGAAGCGGCTCTCGATGGCGGCGGCGTTGATGCCGTAACGTGTCAGCCGTTCGCCCCACCAGGCGAGCGTGCCGGCAGGTACTTCGAGCGACACTTCGACGGCAAGTCCGTGTCCGATGCGCGGAGGCGCCATGTGCGCCCACGGGAAGAAGGTGAGGTCGCTTCCCGGGTGGCCTTCCGCATCGGCGTAGAACAGGTGATACGTACCGGGATCGTCCTGATTGATGCTTTTCTTGACGAGGCGCATACCGAGAATGCCCGCATAGAAGTCCAGATTTTCCTGCGCCGGCCCGGCGATGGCCGTGATGTGGTGCACGCCGCGAACAGGTTCCATGCGCTGCCTCCTTCAACTCTTCTCACAATTCCAGCAGGTCGTGGCCGACGACGATGCGGCCGGTGAAATGGCGGCGCACTGGCGCCATCCATTCCTCGTCGGGGGCGGGCGGCTCCGTCGGCACCAGATGGGTCAGCACCAGCGTCTTCACATTCGCTTCCGCGGCGACCCGTCCCACGTCTTCCGCGGCCGTATGGCTGTTCAATATGTGGCGTCGAACGGCATCCGGCATGTCGGGCGGGAGCCGCGACGGCAACAACACTTCATGGACGAGCACGTCGGCGTTCCGCGCCAGTTCGACGAGATGCGTGCTCGCACGCGTGTCGCCCGAGAACACGATCGAACGGTCCGGACAGTCGAAACGATACGCGAGCGCCAACGGGACGAGCGGGTGCTCGACACGCGCAGCGGTCACACGGACGAGGTCGTCACGCATGACCTCGCCGTCGCCGTGGATCTCGTGAGGGTGTATGAGCGGCGCGAGTGGTGGGCGGCCTTCGTCGCGCTCCCGCACATCGATGTCCGCCTGGTTCATCTGGAGGAACAGCCGCGTCATCCGCAGCAGCGGCGGCGGTCCCCATGTCTCGACGGGCGTTCGAAGCGCGTCTCCCCAGGCCAGGAGCAGCAGGTTGCCGTAGTCTGCGTCGTGATCGGAATGATGATGGGTGATGAAGACGTGGCGAATGCTGGCGAGAGCCACGCCGGCCAGCGCAAGCTGACGCGCCACGCCGTTGCCGCAGTCGACGACGTAGGTGCGGCCATCGACGACGACCGCATTGGCCGGGGCCGCGCGGGACGGCTTCGGCGTCGGCCCGCCTGCCGTCCCGAGCAGGATCAGGCGCGACCGGCGATCGAATGCCCGCGAGGGCCGCACGCGGACGAGCAGTGCCGCCGCGCATGCGGTTCCGATGAAACGGCGGCGCGTGACACGGCCCACCCCGCCATTATCCGTCCTCCGCGATCCGCCGGGGAGGGACCGCGTCTAGAACGCCAGGCGTTCGCCGTCGACAGTGCCGTCCGTTGCGACGCGGCGCAGCGTCATGCGTCCGATGCGCACACCAACGGCGGATATCGATCGCACGTCCCGGAACGCAGCGGCAAGCGCGCGATCCCGTACCGTGTCGAGCGTCAGCCTCGTCGTCGACGTGTGCTCGGCGATTCCGGTCAGCCGCTCACCGATCGTGCTTCCCGCGATGCCGGCGAAGCAGAGGAAGTACACCAGCGCCATGAGCGCCCCGAACACGCCAAACGCGCCCGCGCCGTGCTCCATCGCCGAGGGCGGTACGCGATTCATGATCGCGGCGGCGGCCACCGCCACCAGCAGGGGTGCCGCGATCAGCGTCCCGTCGATCACGAGGGCGGCCACAATCATCCAAAGCCGTCTGCTGTCGGGCCATCTGATCTCATCGATCCTGTGGCGTTCGACGAGGCGCGTCGTGGCCGGTTCCGGCGCGGCCGGCCTGATCTCGAGCGGCTCGGATTTCTGCGGCTTGAGGCCGCGGACCCTGGCGAGGCCTGCGATCGGATCCTCGATTGACGGAAGCGAGGCCTCAACGGACCGAAGGATGCTCTCGGCATCGAGCCGGAGGAACTCGGCGTAGTGGCGCACCGCCGCTCGTGCGTAAAGTCCGTGAGGCAGCTGGTCCCACCGGCCGGCGTCAATCGAGATGAGCAGCGGTTCCTTGACACCCGTGCGCTGCGCGACCGTCGCGTGATCCAACCCAAGCGCGATCCGCGCCTGTTTCAACAGTTCATGTGCTTCACGTTCAGACACGTAGACCCCCACTCGCCATATCGGTACGGAGCCGAAGGAGCTTTACTCAGCAGTGCAAAACCGGGCAAGGAGGATGGTGCTGGAAGTGCGAAAGGGGCGGCGCATCGGACCATCGCTCGAAAACGCCAGGAAGAGGGGTGACCGCAGTTGCGCTGCGGCCGGGGAAACGTTTCCGCGGCGATGGTCCTTGGGCCTTAAGACGACCTTCCTGGCGTTAAGGTTTGGCGGACGTTGAACTCAGGCGTTGCAGTGCGATCGGACGCAGGCGACGAGGGCGTCCAGTTCCAGCGGCTTCGAGACGCAATCGCTGGCACCTAGACGGGCGGCCATCGACATCATTTCGCGGCCGGCGGCGGATACACAGACCACCGGGATGTGGTCGCCCAGCGCACGCCTCTGCCGCTCCGCGAGAAACGTCAGTCCATCCATTCCCGGCATCATCAGATCGAGGACGATGACGCACGGCAGGCGGCTCGAGAGCACCTGAAGGGCTTCGCGTCCGTCGGCGGCGGTCAGGACTTCGAAGCCGTCGAAAGAAAGCGCCATGCTCTCCAGTTCCCGCATGTCCGGGTCGTCGTCCACGACAAGCACAGTGGCCATTCCCGCTGTATATCGGCAGTGGACCTGTCAAAAAGTAGGGGGCACGCGCTGTCATGGAACGGGCAGGGTCATTCTTACGTCGAATGGAATACCTTGCGTGACAAGACACCAGGCGGCGCACAGCCAGAAGGATGGCACGAGCAGCTGCGGCGTGGCGGGCTCGAACTGGCGGTCATGCTGGCCGTCAGCAATGGGCCGAAATACGGCCTCGAAATCATTCATCATCTCGACAGCCAGCGCGATTTGGCCTTGCCCGAGGGTACCGTCTATCCGCTGCTGTCGAGGCTCGCGCGCGAGGGGGACCTGAAAGCGGAGTGGCGGCAGACCGAGCCGCACCCCCGCAAGTACTACCAGCTCACCGCGCAGGGGCGCCGGCGGCTGGCCGTGATGTGCCACGACTGGCGGGCCTTCAGCCAGAAGATTGAGTTGCTCATGTCCGAGGCAGGAATTCAGCCATGATTCTTAGCGAGACCGGCGAATCCCGGGTCCGCGGGTACTTGTTTGTCCTGGAACGGTCGTTGCGGACATTTCTTCCTGCGGCCACCGCCGCCGACGCGGTCCGCGAGGTCGAGTCCCACATTCGCGATCGCGTCGCCGAGGTCGAACCCGTGCCCGACGAGCGCGCCGCGCTCGAACGGCTCCTCGACGAGCTGGGTCCGCCGCTTCGCGTGGCTCGGGCCTATTCCATCGAGATGTCCGCCGAGGAGGCCGTGGCGACCGGGCGCGTGGCGCCGATGGTCCGATCGTTGTTCCAACTGGCGGCACTCGGCGTGGGCACGTTCTTTGGCAGCGTTGCCGTGTTCGTCGGATACGCGGTGGGACTCGCGTTCATCGCCATCGCGGTGATGAAACCCATCTTTCCCGACAACGTGGGGCTGTTTCTCGAAGGCCCGAGCTTTGGCGCGCTGTTTCCCGCTCCCGGCCGTCCGCTCGGCGGGTACTGGGTGATGCCGATCTGCGTGGCGATCGGCGTCGGCCTGCTGATCGTCACCCACCGCGGCGCGAGGCGGCTGATCGAAGTGTGGCTCCGGCGGCGGCGCCGGCCGGTGTGATGATGCGGCGTTGCCGTCCATACGCCATCGATCTGTCTCACACCGATCGATGGCATCTCCCGCGGCGCTGAAACCCACCGGTTCCACATCCTCATCGCGCTCACGTCGGGCGGGAAGCATGCGCGGGGAAACGATGACCGGCAGCGCGCCACATCATTCGAATCGTCTGCCGCGATCCGCTGACGCGTTCAGATCGGAATAGCCGGCACCTGTCCCATCGCTCCTCCGGGACGACGAATGCTAGGATCCGCCGATGCTGGCCCTGCTCGCGCTGTGCGCCGCGTTCCTGTTTCACCAGGCGGACTTGCCGCTGCTTCATCCGGATGCTCCCGAGATGCACCAGCGCGCGCCCGACGAGTTTCGCGTGCGGCTGGAAACCAGCAAGGGCGCCGTTCTGATCGGCGTGCACCGAGAGTGGGCTCCCGACGGCGCCGATCGTTTCTACAATCTCGTGCGGCATGGCTTCTACGACGGCGCACGGTTCTTCCGGATCCGCGCCGGCGTGTTCGCACAGTTCGGCATCAACGGCGATCCCCGAATCGCGTCCGTCTGGCGGACCGCGACGATTCCCGACGATCCCTGGCACGGCATCTCCAACCAGCGCGGCACGATTGCTTACGCATTCCGCGATCCCAACGGCCGCACCACGCAGGTTTTCATCAACCTGAGAGACAACTCGGCTGCAGACGACAAGGAGCCATTCGTACCGTTTGGCCGCATTGTCGAAGGCATGGATGTCGTCGATGCGCTGTACTCGGAGTACGGCGAACGCGCCGGCGGCGGCATCCGTGCCGGGAAGCAGGATCCCGTGTTCGAGGGAGGGAACGCCTATCTCGCGCGGGAGTTCCCGAAGCTCGATTACATCGTCAAAGCCACGGTTGAAAAGTAGGGTCGCCGTGCAAGGTTCGGCGATGAGTCCTGTTCCGGCGGGCATGTCTTGAGCTGATGCAGCGCGGCGACCGATCAGCGCGTCCACGCTGCACAGCACTCGCCGTCGCAACTCGGTAGACACTCATTTCGCGCGCAGGGTCGCCATGGGATCGACGCGAGTCGCGCGCCGCGCCGTCACGGCGACCAATCCGGCGACCTTCGGGTTGATAGCCGGCATTGTGATGCGCTTGCCGAGGCAGCGACTCGCTACAGACGGCATCGTGCTCCGAATCGCCGGTGCGGCGGCGACGACGCCGTTATGGCGGCGCTACCGTTCTGCTGGCGATCATACTCGCGGCTTCAGTTTCACAGCCGATCCTTTGCGCCAGACGCGCGCGACCAGGGGTTCCCTCAAATGCAGTGCGACTGCTTTAGAATATCTTCGCTCGGCGGGCTGAAAGAGAGAGCACGACGTGCCCCGACGAAACGCGTTGCTGGTTCTAGTCGCCGCGTGGGTGCTCCTGCAGGCCATCCCAGAGGCTCGTCAAACGATCGACACCACGACCGGCGGGATCAACGGCGAGGTCACCGATGCTTCTGGGGCCGTGCTTGCCGGCGTCACGATTGTCCTGTCGAGCGAAGAGGTCATCGGTAATCGTGGTACCCGAACGACAAGCACGGACGGCGAGGGCCTCTACCGGTTTCCGGCCCTGCCGCCAGGCGAGTATTCGCTGCTGTTTTCACTGGCCGGCTTCAGCACCTTCTCTCAACAGGGTATCCACATCGGCGTCGGTTTCACCGCGACGGTCAATGCCGAGCTGCAGGTGGGCTCGGTCTCCCAGAGTATCCTCGTCGAACGACGCGTGCCGGTCATCGACGCGAAATCGACAGCGATCGGCGCCGGCTTCGACGGGAGGCTGCTATCAAATCTCCCGGGCTCGCGAAGCGTGTTCGCGATTCTGACCGCGACGCCAGGCGTGCAGGTCGGCCACTTCGAGGTTGGGGGCAGCGACGGCAACGCGGCAGTTCCTTATAGTGCCTATGGCACCCGCGCGGCTAATCGGCTCCTGGTTGAGGGCATTAATGTCGCCGGCATCTTTCCATCCGGGTTCACGCTCGATTACGGATCGTTCCGTGAAGTCTTCGTCGGCGCCGCGGTACACGGCGCCGAGTGGCCGGCACCGGGCGTACAGATGCAACTGATCAGCAAGTCTGGCGGAAACCGGTATCACGGGACTTTCTATGCCGACTACGAATCGCACGCCTGGCAATCGTTCAATATCACCAAAAGCCAGATCACATCCGTCGCACAACCGCTCGGCGCGCTTTCACCGCGTGAAGCGAATCGCTTGTGGGGCTATCACGACGTCAACGGGGATCTCGGCGGATACATCAAACGCGACACACTCTGGTGGTACTCGTCGGTTCGCGAGCAGGATGTCTCGGCGCGGCAAGTCAATTTTCCCGTAAAGCCGCTCCGAACACAGCTGATCAACTACACGGGGAAGGCAACCTATCAAATGACACCTGCCAACACGCTCGTCGTGTTCGGTCAGGGAGGGCGCAACCATCAACCGAATCTTCCGGGCGGGTTCACGCTCGGCGCGAATGCCGCCATCAATCTCACGGAGGAATCCACAGCGAACCTGACGGCCTCGGGTTGCATTTGGAAGAGCGAATGGGACTCCACCATCGGTCGGCGAATTCTGTTCGAGATTCGGGTTGGGGAATTCCGAACCGATCGGCCCGAGAGGCCGAACGGTTCGGCCCCGCGATTCGAAGATGCCATCACATCCGTCGTTCTTGGCGGCAATCGTGACTGGGAAGAGAGCCGGCGCAACAATCAGGTGCTCGGGTCTCTCAGCTACTTCAAGGACAGCTGGTTCGGCGATCACCAGTTCAAGGCAGGTGCCGAGATTCTCCGTACCACCCTTACCGACATCTGGCGCCGTGGATACCCGGACGACGTCGTCCACATCGTGCGTAATGGCGATCCGGCAGAGGTCTATCTGTTCGAGGCCCCGTCACAATCGGAAGACGGCGTCTCGAGCTATGGCGCATACGTCAGCGACCTGTGGCGGCTGAACGCCCGCGTGTCGCTGAACCCGGGATTGCGATTCGATCGGTTCCGTGTGTTCTTTCCGGAACAGACGCATCCGCCGGGTCGCTTCAACCAGGCGCTGCAGCGATTCGCGAGGGTCGACAACGTCATTGACTGGAACGTGCCGGCGCCGCGGGTCGGCGCGATTTTCAGCACCACCGCCGACGGCAAAACACTGCTGAAATTCAACTATGGGCAGTACTGGTTCGGTCCGGGATCGACGCTTGGACCCAATGCGAACCCCAACTCTGCCGACTGGTGGCGGCACTACTCCTGGTCTGATTCGAATGCGGACGGCCTCTGGGAGCGCGGTGAAGAAGGCGGACTGATCGACAGTCGGGGAGGCGTCGAACTCGAATCCATCGATCCCGCCCTCCGGCTCCCCCGTCTAACTGAGGTCGCCGTGTCCCTCGAGAGTGAGCTGATGGCCAGCGTCGGTATTCGCACGAGCATTGTCTGGAGAGGCGAACGCCAGCATTACCTGCGTCAGAACCCGAGCCGGCCGTTCGCGGCGTTCTCCGTTCCCGTTCTCATCCAAGATCCTGGCCGCGACGGCAAGGTCGGAACGCCGGACGATGGATTACCGATTCAAGGGTACGAGCTGCCGCCAGAGTACGTGGGTGCACCGCAACACAATGTCGTCCGCAACGTCCCTCATTCCGACAGCAACTACTGGACCTGGGACGTCACCGCAACGAGGCGATTCAGCGGTCGCTGGTCGATGGTCGCCGCGTTCGCGCACACATGGAACGTCGACCAATCGAATGCGTACCTCGGCCAAACGGTTCGGCAGAACGCGTATGTCCTCACGCCAAACGACCTGATCAACGCGGGAGACGAGGGGGGATACGCCTTCAGAACGTGGTCAGCAAGGTTGTACGGCACGTACGAAGGTCCGTGGGGGCTGCGGCTCACGCCATACCTCCGCCATCAATCCGGTCAACCCTTCGGACGAACGTTCCTCGCAACAGTGAACTACGGCTCCGTGAGGATTCTCGCCGAGCCGATGGACACTCGGCGTATGGATAACGTGACCCTCGTCGACATGCGTGTCGAGAAAGGGTTTCGAATGGCCGGTGGCCGCGTCGCCGGGTTTGTAGACGCATTTAATATCCTGAACGCCAATCCAGCGGAAAGCGTGGTGTGGACGTCGGGCGCGTCGTTCGTGCGGCCATTGGCCATCGTCGCTCCTCGTATCGTTAGAGTCGGCACCAAGCTGGAGTGGTAATCGACCCCGTCCGTTCGTGACACGTCCGTTCAGCAGGGCCCAGATTCAAGCATTGGCCTTTCGGTGTGCGCTTTTCGGCCACGCCGACATTCTATGAGACAGGACGGAAGAAAATCCGGAGGTGTCTCGTGATACGCAAAGGTCTCCTGCTGCTTGCTTCCACTGGAATCGCCTGGACACTGGTACTCGCGTGCAACACGACCACCGCTCCGACGGGCGTCACAGCGCTCACCGTGGCCGGCGCGGCAGCGCACGACCATTCGGGCGGAGCCGTTCACGAGCAGATCCCGCAGGCGATGCTTGCGGCCGTGCGCGTGGCGACCGCCAAGTATCACGACATCGCCGCGGCTCTTGCCGACGGCTACCAGCTCGGCTTTAGGGGGGTCGTGACTGGCTGTGTTGATAAGCCGGGCGTTGGAGCGATGGGATACCACTACTTCAACTGGGGCAAGATGGACGATCCCTCCATCAACGAAACCGATCCTGAAGTCCTCGTGTATCACACCGCCGAAGACGGCAGTCTCGTTCTCGGCGCAGTCGAGTGGGTTGTCCCGAAGTCTTCGTGGGACGCAGCTGGCAATACCGCACCACCTCTCGTGTTCGGACAGTCGCTTCACATCTTGAATCCGGCCCTCAACTGGTACGTGGAGCATGCGTGGATCTGGACGGAGAACCCCTCGGGCATCTTCATGGACTGGAATCCCAAGGTTGCCTGTCCCTGACGGCTGACAACGAAGGTTCCATGCGTCCTGCCAGGATGGTCGGCGTGATCGGACTTGTCATTCTGACAACAGAATGCGGCGGCAGGAGTCCGACGCAGCCCAGCGAACCTCCGGCGATGCGCGTCGAAGTCGTGGGCCCGGTCGCTGTTTTCACGAGTACTTCGACGAATTACAGCCTCGTCGCGATGCTGGCCGATGGGAGCACGCGGACCGTCCCGTCGACGTGGATCAGCAGCGATCCTGCCGTGGCAACGATCGATAACAACGGCCGCGTGGAGGGTCGCGCGCACGGTTCGACGACGGTAACCGCATCGTACGAGGGCGGAAGCGCATCGAAGCTCGTTCGCGTCGTCAACAACTACGCAGGAACGTGGGTCGGCAGCTACGTGATCAGGGCGTGCAGCGATACGGGCGAACTGACCGATCATGACGGCGGCTGGTGCGCCGCGGGACTCGGACGCGTCGGCACCGTCGATGGCATCGTCCTGACGCTGGTTCAGGGCGGCAGCGATTTGAGCGAGGTCACGGGAATCCTCGGCAGCTACCGCGAGAACCTGACGGGCGCTGTCATGGCGAACGGGAAACTGTCCCTCAGCGGCACGCTGATCGAGCGAGATTTCGATGACGCGAACATCGTTGTCGGCACCGTGCAGCTGAGCGAGTGGCAAACGATGCTCAGCGGCCCTGACGATATGACTGGCCGCTGGTCGGAAGATCTCAATTCTCTGAGATGGCGGGTTGGCACGGCGCACACCGAGAATGAGCTGCTCACAATGCATCGAACGGCGAAGGCGGCCGGTGCCACCTTGAGCCACGCCGATCATGACGCCTTGACTCCGAACTTCCGCTGAAGCGCGACGACTCAGGGCTCTCCATCGAGGAAGGTCAGCTCGGGTGAGCCAGGAAAGCACCCGATGGGGGTTCATTGCGGCAAGCTGCTTGATGGCTGTCAACGCTCGATCTTTCATCGAGCCACGTAAACGATCGATGCTGATGCGGTAGCCCGCCATTCAGGCCGCTGAACGGCCTCGTGGCTAACCGTCGGCGTTTCCGCCCGACCCAGCCGCGCGACATACTCGCGCTCGATCCGAACTAGCGTACCGGCTACAACTCAAATCGTCCCCGTAGGGGGCGCGGGCCGCCGCGGGCTGCGTAGTAAAAATGCAACGCATCACGACGACACAGCGTTTTTGTTCACTGAAGCACGCCAAACTTCCGGCGTAGCGCGATTACGCGCGGATCACCGTGGAGCAGGTCGAGCTCCGGACGAGTGAGCCATGACAGCGCTCGCTGAGGGTTAAGGGCGGCGAGCTGTTCGATGGCGACCCACGCGCGCTCCTTGTCACCGAGCCCGGCGTAAATGATGGCCTGCTGATGGGGAAGGCCCTCATTACGCACGGCCTGTGCCTCTGCTTCGGCGCGGCGACCGCTGATTGCGTACGCGTACCCGAGATATCCGTAACCTCGCCCACCGCCTTCTTTCAGCGCCGGAGTGTCTGCGATGAATTTCTCGATCATCGTGATCGCCTCGGCTACTTCACCCTTGTGAATGAGCGCCTGCTCGCACCGGGTGTTGGCGGCGTATATTTCAGGATCCAGTGCAATCGCGCGGCGGCAGTTGGCGAGCGCGGCGTCGTATTGGCGGGTGCTGATCTGCGTTATCGACATCGTCCGTCGCACTTCCGACGACAGGGGGTCGGCACGAAGCGCATCGTTCAGGACGCGCAGCGCTTCGTCGAGCTTCCCTTCAGGGAGGAGGGCCGCGACGACGAAATCCGTCGAACTGATCGTGAGGCTCGGGTTCAGTTGAATTGCACGGCGGAACGATTTCTCCGCCTCGGCCCATTCCAGATCGAGCGAATGGACCCAGCCGGTCGCGTCGTGGGCTTCGGCGAGCAGGGGATCGAGTCGCATCGCCTCGACCGCATCGCGGCGGACGATTGCGCGCGCTTGATCCGCCGGCACCGGCAGGCCACCAACACTCGGAATCTGTGCGACGAGATACCAGCCGTAAGCGCTGGCACGCGCGGCATATGCCGGCGCAAATCCGGGATCCGCGGCAAGGACCTCGTCGAACAGATCGATCGCCTGACGCGTGGCCGGCCCCCGGCGGCTCTGAAGGACTCGCGCTTTGAGGTACCGATCGTACGCCTCCACATTCGCCGTGTACCGCCGCTGGCCGCGCCCCAGCTTGAGGCGTAACTCGTTCACGATTGATCGCGAGATCTCATCCTGAATCGCGAAGATATCCTTCAATTCGCGGTCGTAGCGCGCCGACCACAGCGGCACATCGTCGGCGGCGCGCACGAGCTGCGCGTCGATCCGCAAGCGGGCCCCTGCGCGAAGCACAGATGCCGAAAGTACCAGGTTCGCGTGGAGTTGGGAACTCAGGTCGCGCGCGGTCGGATTCTTGTTCTTGAACGCGAACGACGAAGCCGATGATCGCACTGAGAGGCCGTCAATCACCGAAAGGTTGCGAATGACTTCGTCGGTCAGCCCATCGACGAAGTAATCGCTGTCCGGTTCCGTGCTCAGATTCTTGAACGGGAGGACCGCGATAACCGGAGGGTCTGATTTGCGGACGGTCAACCAGACTGAACCCCCAACCGCCGCCACGATGAGAAGTGCGATCGCAAGGACGCGTGGACGCCAACGGGTTCGCGCCGCGAACTCGGGTGGCGGCACCTCGAGGGAAGGCCTGACGACCGATCCGGTTCGAGTTGCGGCGCCGACCGTAACGTAATCCCTGGCCGATAGCAGTGCCGCCTCCATCTCGCCGGCGCTTTCGTATCGGCGACCGGGCTCGGGCGAAAGCGCGCGTTCGACGATCTGCACGAAATCCTCAGGCAGATTCGGTCGAGTGTCTCGCAGTGGGGTCCGTTCTCCGCCCGAATGGCCGGTGCGGATCTCCTGAATGCTGCGACCGCGCACTGGATATGAACCGGTGACCAGATGGTAAAGAAGTACGCCGACACTGTACACATCCGACTGGACAGTCGCTTCTCGACCGTCCAGGACTTCCGGTGCCATGTACACCGGTGTCCCGGCGAGGCTCCCGTTCGCGGCGGACGAATCTTCATAATGGATCCCGGTTCCAAAATCCATGAGCACGATCCGGCCACCGGTCTCTCGCATTACGTTGTGCGCCTTGATGTCCCGATGCAACAGGCCGGCCTGATGCACGGCGGACAACGCGCGGCAGACATCCAGCCCAATCAGCGTGGCTTCGCCGGCCGCGAAGACCCCGCGCTCGCGCAGCAATTGCTCGAGCGTCTGACCCTGGATGAATTCCGTCCAGACGCCGACGCGGCCGTCGCTGCGATCCGCGCCGTGCACCATAACGACGTTTGGATGGCGCACGCGCGCCAACATCCGACCTTCCTCAACCACAGCGGCCTCATGGGCACCGCGAGTATCCGGTCGGTGGAGCAGCTTCAGCGCCACTTCCCGATCGAGTCGTGTGTCCCACGCTCGATATACCGACCCGAAACTACCTTCGCCGAGTTTCTCGAGAAGACGCAGCGAGCCCCACGTTCTTTGTTTCCCGGGGTATTCAGCGGCCGGGTCGTCCCGTTGTTGTTCCGGCGCGGAAACTTTTCCACATTCCGCGTGGACAGAAGGGGAATACGGTGAGACTTCCGAGCTCCCGTGGACGTCAGCGATCGCCGCGATCACTTTCAGCTCGCGGACGATTCTCCGCATCGACTCGTCGCCGGCCTTGGCTTCGGCAGACGCCCAGTCGATCCGGACACCAGACATCATGGCGCCGGCGACGTCGTGCAAGAGCCGGTCGTCCTCTCTCACGTGTTCGTTTTTCCCATCTCCTTCGCAAGCTGGACGATAGCGCGCTCGGTGGCCATCCGCGCCGCATTGGCCGTCGGTTTGTCCAGGAGGTCGGCAATTTCCTGGTTCGTGTAACCCAGCTCAATCCTCGCGACGACCAGCTCGCGATCCTTGGGCCGCAGCCGCGCAAGCGCCCGTTCGTATCGCTGCAACGCCTCCCGTCCGATCACCGTTTCGAGGGGAGAGCGGCCATCGTCCTCGGCCGCTGAATCGAGCTCGCCTCTCACAGGCTGCCGCTTCGCGCGTCGAAGCTCTTCCCGTATCCGATTGAGAATGGCTTGACGCAGGTACGCGTGCAGGGCTCCTTCGCCGCGAGGCTCAAATCTCTCAATCCTCTTAAACGTGTGGAAGAGCGCCTCCTGCACAAGGTCCTGTGTCTCGGCCATGTCGCGCGCCCATTGCGGCAACCGTCCGCTCGCCCAACGCTGCATACGAGGCAGATATCGGGCGATCAGGGATTCGAGGGCGACGGGATCACCGGCGCGGGCCCGCTCGAGCAGTGTGAGCGATGAATCAAGCTGAGGTCGATCGCTCGAGCGTTCAGGGCTGTCGTTCCGGTCCATTTCCGTTGCCCCCGGCGATTGGCGAGAGGGCAATCATACCGCTGGCCTGCCCATTGACACACACTCGGCACAGTTCAAACCGTTTGTGCTCTTTCCACGTGAGCGACCGTCATCAGCAGTGGTCGCCGCCGCACCGGCGACGCCGAGCTCGACACCGGACGCGGCGAGTTTCGCTGCCTCGGCAAACACCATCCGCAGGGCCTGACGTCTCGTCTGGCGCAGCGGAGCGGATCGAAGACGGGGTCAGCCATCATCGACTTTGCGGCGTAGGCCTGCTCGGGTGGCATCGATTTGTATTCACCGGTGACAGAGAAGAAAGCCGGCGAAATCAGCGGCCGAGGTGGAGCTGCTTCAAAAGCGCCGCGAAACGCGGTTCGGCGCGCAGCGGATCGAAAATGGGGTCACGACCGATCCACGCCATCATCTGCGAGTTTGCGGCGTAGGCCTGTTCGAGGCCGTCGAGCGCGCCGGCGTGGTCTCCGAGGCCCAGCTTGACGAGCGCCAGATTGAACGGCAGCACCGTACCATCCGACGACATCTTCTTCAGATCGGCGAGCTCCGAGATCGCGCTCGCGCGATCGCCGTCCGCGCCGTACGCAAACGCGAGATACGCCGTCACGAACGGCGGGGCGTTCATACCCTTCGCTTGTTTCAACGCGGGAATCGCGTCTCGGAACCGCCCGATGTCGAGATCGGCCCACCCGACCACCATCACCGGAAAAAAGAAGCTGGGGTCGAGGTCGGCGGCCTTTCGCGCCAGCGCCTTGGCAGCGTCCGCTTTGCGCTGGAATACGAGCGGCATCGTCGCGTCGACCAGAATCTGCGGCGACAGCGGATCGAGCTCGATCGCCTTCGCGCTTTCGGCGTTCGCCTCGTCGAACCGTCCCTGAAAGGCGAGCGCCAGAACGAACTGATCGTGCGCGAACGCATAGTTCGGGTTGAGCGCGAACGCCCGCCGGAATTCGCGTTCGCTTCCCGCCCAGTCGTAGTCGTAGAACAGCTTGAAAACGGCGAGCGACGTGTGCGCTTCGGCGGAGTTGTCGTCGAGTTCGACGGCTCTCTCGGCAGCGGCCTCCGCCTTGGGCCGCGCGCCGGCGGCGGTGATGAATCCCTCGTTGTAGCCCGCCCACAGATAGGCGTCCGAGAGGCCCGAGTACGCCAGCGAGAAGTCCGGGCTCAACCTGACGGCGGTCTCGAATTGTGCGATCGCCTTCTCCAGGTTCTCGTCGCTCGGGCGATTGAAGAAGAATCGCCCGCGCAGATAGGCATCGTGCGCCTCGGGATTCAGCGCTGCGGCCCGGGTGAAGCGCGAATATTCGCCGGGCGTCAGCCTCACATTGATCTCCTGGGCGATTGCCGCCGCCAGTTCAGCCTGCAGGGCCAGCACATCGCGCGAGCTTCGCTCGAACGTCTTCGCCCACAGGTGCTTGTCCTCCCGCGCGTCGATCAACTGGGCGGTGATCCGCACCTTGTCTCCCGACCGCGACACTGAACCCTCGATGACCAGATCCACATTCAGACGTCGCGCCACCTCTGAGGTGGGCGGCCGATCCTTGCCCTTGAACTGCGTTGCCGACCCTCGCGAGATGACGCGAAGCTGGCTGATGGTTGCCAGGTCGGCCGTCAGTTCATCGGTCATGCCTTCAGCGAAGTAGTCCTGAGCCGGATCGCCGGAATAGTTGTCGAGGGGAAGCACCGCGATCGATCGAACGGCGTTGGAACCTGCTGGCGCGGACGGACGATCGAGCCGGGGCCACACGATCAGGTAACCCGAAACGACGAGAACGAGCACCGGAATGCCCCACGCCCACCGGAAACGCCGTGCGCGCGCGACGGGCGCCGGCGCTGCGGCCACCGCGGGGGACGCGACCATCGTCTCGGGCGACGACATCAGCCGTAGTAACTCGGCATGCACGTCTGCGGCCGTGGCGTATCGATCGTCTGGGTTCTTGGCGAGCAGCCGCCGCACCAGAGCGGTCACGCCCGTCGGTGCGTCGCCGTCGAGATCCGGCGGTTCACGAAGCACCGCCGCAAGCGTTTCGCCGACCGACGGTTGGCGGAAGGGATGCTTCCCGTTGATCATCTCCGCCAGCAACACACCAAAGGAAAACAGGTCGGAGCGCTGATCGAGCGTTCCACCTTTCACCTGTTCGGGCGACATGTAATCGGGCGTGCCGACGATGCCGCCGTCCGCGGTCAGCCGCGCGGCGGCCGCTTCGACCGTGCGCTGGTCCGCCGACGGCGCGTCTTCGACCTGTTTGGCGAGGCCGAAGTCCATGACTTTCACGTGGCCGTGAGCGGTCAACATGACGTTGGCGGGCTTCAGATCCCGGTGCAGAAACCGATGACCGTGGGCTTCCTGCAGCGCCTCGGCAATCTCGCAGGCCAGACGCAACGTGTCCGAGAGCGGCAGTCGCCCGGCGCGCAATCGCTGGTCGAGCGTCTCGCCGGCGACGTACTCCATGACGAGACACAACGCCCGGCCGTGCTCGCTGATTTCGAAGATCTTGCAGATGTAGGGATGATCGATCGCGGCAACGGCGATCGCCTCGCGGCGCAGACGCTCGCGCGCGCGCGGATCGCCCGTCGTCTCAGCCGGCAGCAGCTTGATCGCAACCTGACGACCGAGCCGCGGGTCGCGCGCAAGATACACCTCGCCCATGCCGCCCGTGCCGAGGGCCGAGAGGATCTCGTAGGGCCCGAGCCGCGTGCCTGGTTGAAGGGTCAGAGGTGACAACGGTGAATTCTAGCGCGGCGGCTGTGACGACATTGGTAAGGGCGTATTTGGCGCGATTTCAGAGGTACTCGGCGTCGCGCCAGCGGGAGATCATCCTTCGGGCTGTCGAATGGCGCCGCCGCACCAGGCGGCGGCCAGCGCCAGTCCCGCCGTCCACACCATCACGAGTCGGAAGGCCGAGACGAAACCTTCGTCGACGACCGTTCGGATCGCATGCTGCTGCGGCGCTGGGATCGAAAGGTGTGCGATGTCCGCGCCCGCCATCCGGTACAGTTCGCGATCCAGACCGCGCCTGTCGGGCTCCGAGAGAGAAAGTCTTTCGAGCCGCGGCATCACGCGGGCGTCGAAGGTTCTCGCGAGTACGACGCCGAACACGGCGATCGCGAGCAGGCCGGCCACACGGGAGACGGCGTTATTGATGCCCGATGCGGATCCCGCGTGGCGCGCATCGACCGCGCCCATCACCGTCGCCGTCAGCGGCGCGACTGTGATCGCCAGGCCGAGGCCGAGTACGACGATCGCTGGAAAGAACGTCGTCCAGTAGGAGCCGCCGAT
>DATJIW010000102.1:0-32484 GCA_035492775.1 Vicinamibacterales bacterium | reverse complement strand
TGACCCGGACGCGCCGACAGGCGATAGAACCCGGCAGGAAGATGATCGAACTGGAATTCCCCCTGCGCACCGGTGATGACCGTACGTGAGGTCGGGCGTACGCCGGCGCGGTTCAATTGATCGCGATCGGAGTCGCTCGTGCCGGTCTGATTCAGGACGACCACGACGCGCTTGACGGGCCTGCCGTCCCAGGTGACAACGCGTCCGCGGATGACAGCGGTGCCGGTGATCTCGGGCAAGCTGCCCCGAGGATCGCGTTGCGGACTGACCTGCTGTCCGAAGTTGACCCGCTGGGGCAGCGGCGGCGCAGGAGGCGCGGCCGCCGCGAATGTCAGACAGATGGCCGTCAGAAGAAACAGAAGCATGTCTGCGTCATCTCGGTTTGCCGTGTGCGTCGGCCGACGGCTCACGACGACTGCGGCTCATTTTTCGTCCAGCTTGCGACCTGCATCGAGATGATCGTGGTTCAGGATCGCGTTGAACACCAGGAAGTAGCTCCCCTGGGTTTCACCGCGCCAGATCGGATTGTTCGCGAACACGACCACGTGGCCTTTCTCGATCGGAACGTCGACGACCATCGGCCGCTGCGCGAGTTCGTTGCCGCCATCGAGCAGGCCCGAGACGAGCAGGCTGCTCGCGTCGCCGAAGCGCAGCACGACACGCGGACGGAACTGCGGCGGAATGATGTTGATGCCGTTACGCCGCTGTTCTTCCTGGATCGGCGCATACTGCCACGCCTCGACTCGCGGCTGCTCCTCGGGGGGCACCACCTGCGCAAATCCCTGCGGCTGGTCCTGCTCGTCGGGCATGCCGCGCCCGGTCACGCGGCGCGGCCCCGTCTCGCCGGCCGCGCCGCCGCGTCCGCCACGCCCTCCGCCGATCGTCGCGCTGACGCTGAAGATCGGGGGATTATCGGCATAGATCGACAGTTCATCCCCGTAGCCGTAAGCGATCGGGCTCGCGCCGTCGACGACCTTCGACTTCAGGATGCTGCCGATGACCTTCAACCGCTGGCCGGTGCCGAGTGCGACTCCCTGCGTGAGCCCGTAGTTCACGGCAAATTCCGCGGTGTCGTCGACCGTGATGAGCACGCCGCCGTCATGGACGAACTTCTGCAGATGCATGAGGCCGTCCCAGCCCATGCCCGGACGGATGTCATCGGTCGAATCGATCTTGCCGATGTTGGGCGTCAGGTCGGTCGTTTTCCACGGAATGGGGTTGCCGTACATCGGCATGCCTTCGATGATGGCCCGCCCCGCGCGGCCACCGACCGGGGGGAACAGGATCACGTCGTACTTCGACCGCAGATCGCCGTCCTTCGAAACCGTCTGGGTGTTGATGTATGTGAAGGGAACGCCGCGCAGATCGAGTGTCTGCCGCCACCAGCCCTCGTCCTGGGTATTGATCCACGTGTGCAGCAGGGCGATGCGCGCCGGCGTCGAGGCGTGCGTTTTCACCGTCGGCGCAGACGATGCCGCAACAGCCTTGATCCCGAGATCCGCCGTCGCCTTGGCCATCTCGTCCGCGCTGGCGCCGCTGATCACGAACGACCCGCGATTGAAATGAGCGTCGCCGGAATCGAACGGCTCTTCGGCGATGTCGAACTTCGCGTTCTTCAAACGATAGCGAAGCGTGATGAGGGCCGGATCGGTATTGTTATCGACGAGAAACACCGAGCCGGTGCCTGAGACTCCACCCGTCGCCTTCACGTCGCCTTTCACGGATTCCATTGCGGCGTCGAGCACCTTCGTGTCGGTCACGCGCGTGACCTTGACGTTGAACACCTCGGGGAACGTCCAGCCGGTGTCGTCATACGGCTGCCGCTGCGGATCGTCCGGCGCCCAGTACTGATAGTCCAGCAACGCGTCCGCGATGCGGCTGAACGGCTGATCCATCCGGACGACGTACGAGCCGGCGGGGAAGGTACGGCTCTCGGTGGTCGGACGGTTGCCGCGGCCGCCGGATCGGCCGGCGGGTTGCTCGGCCGGCGGATTCTGACTCTGTTCGTCGGAGCGGCCGGCGCCTTCGCCGGCCGGGCGCGCCGCAGGCTTTCGGACGGACACCGTCACCGTGAATGGCTGCGTCGCACGCGAAATCTCGACGCGCTGCGTCTGCAGGATGCGGAGGAGATCGGCCTGCGCGCCAGGCCGCGGGTCATCCGACGGGAACACGTATGCTGCCGGCCCTTCGGTCTTCGGCTTCAGGATCGACCGCTTGCTCTTCAGGTAGTAGTTCTTGAGGAAGTACTGCGTATTGTCCGCGAACTGGTTCAACGACACGAGAAGGCCGGTTTCCTCGTAGTTATTGTTGTTCCTCTGCGACCAGCGAGTTTTCGGGAGCGGCGGATTCGGACGATACCAGGTCCGGGACGTCTCGTTGGGTGACAGCGTCCGCTCGACCGTGTCCGCGCCGCCGTTGCCGAACGTCTCATACAGCCGGCTGATGCCGTTGTGCATCGCGGCAATGAACATGAGATATCCCGGCGACCACGTGTCGAAGGTGCCGTGTGTGAACACGCCCGGCATGCCGAACTTCGTCATCTCCTCGACGTTGTTGTAGCCGATCATCTGCCACTCGCTCGCGAGGATCGGATCGATCCAGGCGTTGTACGGGCCGTCGCCAACGGTGTTGTCGTAGAGATACGGCACCGATTCGTGCAGATCGTGCAGCACCTGGGCGTGCTGATCGACGTACTCGTTCAGCACGTTCCGCGTCAGATTGAGCGTGACGCCCATCGCGTCGCGGTTGTTGTCGTGCGCGACGTATTTGCCCCAGTAGAGCGTTCCCGACCAGTTCTTCCCGGGATTCGCGAGGTGCCATCGGTAGACGTCGACGTGGCGATCGCGGCCGTCGACTTCGACGATGGGGGTGACGAGGGTAACCAGCTTGTTTCGAATCTTCTGGATGTACGGGCTGTCATCCACGGCGAGGCGATAGACGAGCTCCATGAGTGCCGTCGGCGCGCCGGTCTCGGGCGAGTGAATCGTGCCGGTGATGTAATAGATCGGAACGACGCCGCCCGTGATGATGCGGTCGGCCTCCGCGTCGTTCATGTTGATCGTCCGCGGGTCCGCAAGCTTTGCGAGGTTGGTGCGGTTCGCGTCGAGCTTCGCGAGGTTGGCTTCCGATGAGACCGCCACAGCGATCATCTCGCGGCCTTCCTCCGTCTTCCCGATCGAGAACACCTTCACGCGCGGGCTGGCCTTCTCGACCATACGCATGTACTGGTAGACCTCGTGCGAGTAGGGCAGGATGCCCGGCGCGCCGGCGACATCCTTCAGCACGGCCATCGGCGTCGGCACGGTCTTCGAAGCCGGCAGATAATCCACGAGCGGCGACGTGAAGTACGGGGCGGTGGTGTATTCCTTGATCTTGGTGGTGTAGGCTTCGTCGATCGGCTGCTTCGTATCGCGCGCGTATGGATTCGCGGCGGACGGCGGGACTGGCGCCTGGGCGGCGCCGGTGATCCCGGCGGCCGATGCCAGAATCGCCACGAGCGCCCACTGGGACATGCGTCGTGTCATCAGCAACGTACCTCGTCAAAGATGGAGCGGAAAAACGCTTGGGATTCTATCAAAGAGCATCGGCGTGCAGCTTGCACCGGAGCCGTGCGTGGTCCGCCGCGAGCTGACCGGTGCGCGCGTGAAAGGCGTCGCAATCGAACGGCTGAGTCTCACGAACCGAAACGGCATCCGCCTCGATGCCATCACCTACGGCGGCATCATCACGTCGCTGCTCGTCCCCGACCGCTTCGGCGCGCCCGGCGACATCGTCCTCGGATTCGACGATCCAATCCGCTACGCCCGGGATCCACTGCCGCCCTATTTCGGCGCACTCATCGGCCGATATGCGAACCGGATCGCGCGGGGTCGTTTCACGCTCGACGGCCGCGAATACGCGCTCGCGACGAACGATCCGCCGAACCATCTGCATGGAGGCGTGTGCGGCTTCGACAAGCGTCCCTGGGTTGCGGAAACGCGAAAAGTGCCCGGCGCTGAAACCGTGAAATTCACGCGCATCAGCGCGGATGGGGAAGAAGGCTATCCGGGGTCGGTCGAAGTGCGCGTCACTTACACGCTCCGCGACAGCAACGAGCTCGTCGTCGAATATCGCGCGATCACGAACGCCGCGACACCGATCAATCTCACGCAGCACACGTACTTCAACCTGAGCGCCGGTGCAAGCGACGACGTGCTCGGGCACGAGCTGATGATCGACGCGGATCGCTTCACGCCGATTGACGAGACGCTCATTCCGACCGGCGCATGCGCACCGGTGACGGGCACGCCGTTCGATTTCTGCGAGCCGACTCCGATAGGCAGGGGGATCGGCGCGAATGAAGGGCAGCTCGCTCACGCCGGCGGATACGACCACAACTGGGTGCTGAATCACACGGGCGAAGGCGTCGCGCGCGCCGCGCGGCTCCGGGATCCGTCAAGCGGCCGCGTCCTGGAGATTTGGACAACGGAGCCGGGCGTGCAGGTCTACAGCGGCAACCGGCTCGATGGATCGATCGTCGGCAAGGCCGGCCGCCGCTACGGCAAACATGCCGGACTGTGTCTCGAGACGCAGCACTTTCCGGATTCGCCGAACCGTCCCCGGTTCCCGTCGACGATCCTGCGGCCGAATGAAGAATACAGGTCGACCAGCATTTATCGATTTCTCGTCGACTGACGGCCTTGCCTATGTGGCGAGTGGCTGGCTTTACCGCTCCAGATGAAACGGCACGCTGGTCACGACGACTCGGGGACGGAAGAGCAGGGCGCCCTTGATCAGTAAGGCGCGCTGGTTGTGAAGAAGATGCTGCCACCAGCGGGCCGGCACGAACTCCGGCAGGACCACCGTGACATAGTCCTGCGGGCTTGACGCCTGCAGCTGGTCGATGTACTCGAGCAGCGGCTCCATCAACGATCGGTAAGGCGATGGAAGCACCTCGAGAGGCGTCCCGCCGCCCCATCGGGCCCATTCCGCGCGCACCCTCTCGGTGCTCTCGGGGTCCGTATCCACGAAAAGCGCCCTGACATCGTCGGAAAGGCTGCGCGCGTACGCGATCGCCTGAAGGACCGCCCGGTGGACGCCGCCGATGGGAACCAGCACCGTGCTGTGCTGCCGCCGTTCTATCGACCAGCCTTTCAACGACAACTGGGACGCGACATGGCGGTAGTGACGCTTCGTGGCTTTGAAGACGGCCACAAGAACGGGAATCAGCAGCATGATGATCCACGCGCCCTCGAGCGCCTTCGTCGTCGCGACGATCACGAGAACGACGGCCGTGGCGACGGCGCCGATGCCGTTGACCAGGGCGCTCGCACGCCAGCCAGGCTCTCGTACCCGTCTCCAGTGCAGGACCATGCCCGACTGCGAAAGCGTGAACGAGATGAAGACCCCGATCATGTACAGGGGGATCAGCGCGTGAGTATCCCCCTTGAATACGACAAGCAGGACACCGGCAAAGAAACTGAGCGCAAGGATACCGTTCGAGAAGGCGAGGCGGTCCCCCTGGTTGGCGAACTGACGCGGAAGGTACGCGTCGCGCGACACGATCGACGCCAGGCGGGGGAAGTCCGAATACGCTGTGTTCGCGGCGAGCACGAGGATCAGCATCGTCGCGCCCTGAACGCAGAGATACAGAACGCCGCGGCCGCCGAAGCTGCCGCGCGCAATTTGCGACACGACCGTTTCGGTCTCCGACGGCACCACCCCGTAGGCGTGGGCCAGCATCGTGATCCCGACGAACATGGTGATCGCGAGCATCGCCATCGTGACGAGCACGTGCACGGCATGGCGTGCTTCCGGCGGCCGGAACGCGGGGACGCCATTCGACACGGCCTCGACCCCCGTCATGGCCGTGCAACCGTTGGAGAACGCCGTCAGCAGCACGAACCACCCGAGCGTGTCGTGCCCCACGCGCAGCGGATTCTCCGGAACGACCGGAACGATCGCGCCGGTGAGGTAGCGCCAGGCGCCCACCGCGATCATTGACAGGATCATCACGATGAAGAAGTACGTCGGAATCGAGAAGATGCGTCCGGATTCGCGGATTCCCCGCAGGTTGCCCACCGTCAGCACGGCCAGGAAGAGCAGCGAAAGTTCGACGCGGTTGACGTGCAGCGACGGAAACGCCGACGTGACGGCCGCGACGCCCGCCGCGATGCTGACCGCGACCGTCAGCGTGTAGTCGATGAGCAGCGCCGCCGCAGCGACCAGCGCCGCGTTGTCGCTGAGGTTGTCCTTCGAGACGATGTAGGCGCCGCCCCCGCTCGGATAGGCATGGATGGTCTGGCGGTACGAGAAGGCCACCGTCCCGAGGAGCAGCGCGATCAGGATTCCGATGGGGATCGACAATGACAACGCCGCAAGACCGCCGGCAACGAGGACGCGGAGAATTTCCTCGGTCGCGTAGGCCACCGACGACAGCGCATCGGACGAGAGAACGGCGAGCCCTGTGAGGCGGGAAAGCCGCTCGTGATGCGCGAGATGTGTGGGAATCGGGCGGCCGAGAATCAGCCGCTTGAATAACGGGTATAGACCGCCGTCGGGCACGCGAAGCCTTCCAATTCAGCCGGCGAGGTTAGCTGACGGGCTCGGGGTTGGAAGGTCCCCTATCTTTCGAATACGCCCCCGCCGCCGGTATTGGCGGCCTGGTTCCCCCGCGCACCGGATTTCCGGCGACTTAGGCTGGCCCTGATGGTACCGGGCGCCGCATAAAAAAACCATAAAGAGCGGAGCCGGAGAGCGCCGCGAGCGTTCGGACTAGGATCAGCAGGTGAGCTGGCGGACCGCGCGGCAATTCGGCATCGGCCTGCTCGGCGTGCTCGCGGTCACGCTCGCGCTCAGGGGCCTTCGCGTCGACAACGCCACGACGGTTGCGCTGGCCTACCTGCTCGTCACCCTGTTCGTCGCCTCGATGGGCGACGTCCTCGTCGCGATCGCCACGTCGCTGATGGCGACGCTCTGCTTCAACTTCTTCTTCCTCCCTCCGGTCGGGACGCTCACCATCGCCGATCCGCACAACTGGGTGGCGCTCTTCTCATTGCTCGTCGTCAGCATCGTCGCGAGCCGGCTGTCGACGAATGCGCGTGTGCGCGCCCAGGAAGCGCTGGATCGCCGCAACGAGGTGACGCGGCTCTTCGATCTGACGCGTGACATCCTCCTGACCACCGAACGGGAAGGGGCCCTCGCCGCGATTGCGCGGCACGTCGCGCGCCGGTTCGAGCTGGACGTCGTCACCATCTGCGTGCCGCAGAGCGACGGCGGCTGGCAGATCCATCAGGGGGGCGCGGTCGCGCCGGAGATCGCGACGGCGGAGCTGGACCGCACGTTCGCCGCCGGCGGCGGCTCGATGGAGTTCGACGCGCGCACCCGAACCTATGGCGGCCACCGCGAGATCGCATCGAACGGCGGCACGATTGCGCTGGCACCCGTGCGCATCGGCGCGCGCACCATCGCCCTGCTCGCGACGGGCGGACGCGCGCTCGAGCCGGGCACGCGCGACGCCGTTGCTGGCATCGTCGCGATCGCGCTCGAGCGATCGCAGTTCCTGGATGAGCGGCGCGGCGCGGAACTCTCGCGCCATCGCGCCGAGCTGGCCTCGGCGCTGCTGGCCGCGCTCAGTCACGACCTACGGACGCCGCTGACCGCGATCAGGACCGCGATCACCAACCTCGATACGATGGCGCTGTCCGAAGATCAGCGACGCGAACAGGCGCGCGTCGCGGCGGGCGAACTGGACCGGCTGACGCGCCTGTTCGACGAGATCCTCGACATGGCGCGCATCGACGCCGGCACGGTGCAGCCGCATCGATCGTGGACGACGCCGGCGGAGATCGTCGAGGCGGCGCTCAGTCTCGCCGCGCCGGCGCTCGCCGGACGCGACGTGCGGGTCGACGCGCGGGAAGACCTGGCCGTGGAGGTCGATCCGCGGCTGGCGTCCTCGGGGTTGGTGCACCTGCTGGAAAACGCGGCCCGTTATGCGCCGAGCGGCCCGATCCACGTGCAGGGCTGGACCGACGACGAAGGCCTGCGGCTCGACGTGCGCGACGAAGGCCCCGGCGTTCAGGCCCGGGAGCTCGAGCGCCTGTTCGAGCCGTTCTATCGCGGGGAACTGTTCCGGAGCCGTGTGCCGGGGACAGGCATGGGGCTCGCCATTACACGCGGCCTCGTCGCCGCAGACGGCGGGCGCGTGTGGGCCGAGAACCTCGCGCCGCGCGGCGCCTGTTTCTCGATTGCTGTGCCTGCCCGTATGCACGCGGTCGTGGCGGCCGAGTAGCGGATGGCCGCCCGGATCCTGATCGTGGACGACGAGCCCGCCATCCTGGCGACGATGGCGCCGCTGCTGCGCGCGCGCGGCTACGACGTCGCAACTGCAACGAGCGGGCATGCCGCGCTCGAGGCCGTGGACCGTCAGCCTCCCCAGCTCGTCATCCTCGATCTGGGCCTGCCCGATCTCGACGGCATCGAGGTATGCCGACGTCTGCGGGAAGGGCGTGCGGTGCCGATCCTCGTGCTGTCCGCCCGCGGCGCCGAACACGACAAGGTGGCCGCGCTCGACGCAGGTGCCGACGATTACGTCACCAAACCGTTCGGTGCGGAGGAGCTGCTGGCGCGCATTCGTGTCGCCCTGCGGCGGACCGACGGCGCCGTCCCAGCGGGGATCATCAAACGAGGCGACCTCGTCATCGACGTCGATCGCCGACGCGTGACCCGCGGCAGCGACGAGCTGCGCCTGACGCCGAAGGAGCTCGAGCTGCTGTTATTCCTCGCGCAGCATCCCGGCCGCGTATTGACGCATCGCGCGATTCTGAAAGCCATCTGGGGGCCCAACGCGGTCGATCAGCCCGAGCATTTGCGCGTGCTGGTCAATGCGCTGCGCCGTAAACTCGAACGCGATCCCTCCAAGCCGCAGTACATCCAGACCGAGCCGTGGGTCGGCTACCGCTTCGCCGAAGAGTAGCCGAGCGCCGGCTCCGATTTCGATTGCGGCTCCCGGAGTTTCGTCGGGGACCGCCGAGGGATCGCGTCTGGATCGGCCGCCGTCGACATCGTCACTCCTTCGCTTTCGGCCAACGAGCGTCCAGCGCCATGTTGAGCATCAGCACGTTGACTCGCGGCTCGCCGAGGAAGCCGAGCTGGCGTGGTGCGATGTGCTCCTGCACGAACTGCTTAAGGTCGTACTCGCCGATGCCCCGCGTCCTGGCGATACGCGGCACCTGGAACATGGCGTTATCCGGGGTGATGTCGGGATCGAAGCCCGACGCCGACGTCGTGACCATGTCGATCGGCACCGGAGCGTTGGGATTTTCGTTGCGCGCGGCGTCGACAGCCGCGGTGACGCTGTCGATCAGCTTCTTGTTGGTCGGTCCGAGGTTGGTGCCGCCGGAACTGGTCGGGTCGTAGCCGTTGCCGGCGGCCGACGCGCGGCTGTGGAAGTAGCCGGGGGACGCAAATCCCTGGCCGATGATTTCCGACCCGACGACGTGCCCGTCGCGGACGCGCAGCTGGCCGTTCGCCTGGTCGTGGAACAACGCCTGCGCGAGCCCAGTCACCACAAGCGGATAGACGAGACCCAGCAGGACCGTCGTGACGGCCGTCATCAGCACGGCGACGACGAGATTCTTCTTCAGATTCATGCGAGCCTCAAGGTCGTGATGACGACGTCGATGATCTTGATGCCGACAAACGGCGCGATGATGCCGCCGACGCCGTAGATGAACAGGTTGCGCCGCAGGAGCGCCTCGGCGCTCATCGCGCGGTAGGTCACCCCGCGCAGCGCCAGCGGCACCAGCGCGACGATGATCAGCGCGTTGAAGATGACCGCCGAGAGAATCGCCGATTCCGGCGTCTTCAGGCGCATGATGTTGAGCGCCATCAGCACAGGGAACGCGGCGGCGAACATCGCCGGGATGATCGCGAAGTACTTGGCGACGTCGTTGGCGATCGAGAACGTCGTCAGCGCGCCGCGCGTCATCAGGAGCTGCTTGCCGATCTCGACGATGTCGATCAGCTTGGTCGGGCTCGAGTCGAGGTCGACCATGTTGCCGGCTTCCTTCGCCGCCTGCGTGCCGGTGTTCATCGCCACGCCGACGTCGGCCTGGGCCAGCGCCGGGGCGTCGTTGGTGCCGTCGCCGGTCATCGCCACGAGCTTGCCGTCGGACTGTTCCTTCTTGATCAGCGCCATCTTGTCTTCCGGCGTCGCCTCGGCGAGAAAGTCGTCGACGCCGGCTTCGTTCGCGATCGACGCAGCAGTCAGCGGGTTGTCGCCGGTGATCATCACCGTGCGGATGCCAATCGCGCGCAGCGCCGCGAATCGATCGCGGATGCCGCCCTTGACGATGTCCTTGAGGTGCACGACGCCGAGGACGCGTGGGCCTTCGGCGACCGCCAGCGGCGTGCCGCCTTCGCGCGCGATGCGATCCACCTGCTGCCGCACTTCGACGGGGAAGACGGCCCCCTGGGCAGCCAGGAACTTCTCAATTGCGTCGGCCGCGCCCTTGCGGATGACGCGGCCATCCAGGTCCACGCCCGACATGCGCGTCTGCGCGGTGAACGGGATGAATGTCGCTTCGTGCGAGGCGAGCTCCCGGCCGCGGATGTTGTACTTCTGCTTGGCCAGCACGACGATCGACCGGCCTTCGGGGGTTTCGTCGGCGAGCGAGGCGAGCTGCGCCGCATCCGCGAGCGCGGCGTCGCTGACCCCTGGCGCCGATCGGAATTCGGCCGCCTGGCGGTTGCCGAACGTGATCGTGCCGGTCTTGTCGAGCAGCAGCGTGTGCACGTCGCCGGCCGCCTCAACGGCCCGCCCCGACATCGCCAGCACGTTGCGCTGGACCAGGCGATCCATGCCGGCGATACCGATCGCCGATAGGAGGCCGCCGATCGTCGTCGGGATGAGGCAGACGAGCAGCGACACCAGCACGAACACCGTCTGCGGGGCGCCGGAATAGACGGCGAACGGCTGCAGCGTGACGACGGCCAGCAGGAAGATGATCGTGAGACCGGCGAGCAGGATGTTGAGCGCGATCTCGTTCGGCGTCTTCTGCCGCTCGGCCCCTTCGACGAGCGCGATCATCCGGTCGAGGAACGAATGACCGGGATCCGCGGTGATGCGAACCTTGATCCAGTCCGACAGGACGCGGGTGCCACCGGTCACCGCGGAGCGGTCGCCGCCGGCCTCGCGAATGACGGGCGCCGACTCGCCGGTAATCGCCGACTCGTCAACCGACGCGACGCCTTCGACGATCTCGCCGTCGCCGGGAATGAACTCGCCGGCTGTCACCATGACGAAATCGTCCTTGCGGAGGGAGGAGGCGGGGACGACGTCGGTGAGGCCGGCGGGAGTGAGGCGGTTGGCGACGGTCTCGGTCCGGGTCCGGCGCAAGGTGTCGGCCTGCGCCTTGCCGCGCCCTTCCGCCATCGCTTCGGCGAAGTTGGCGAAGAGCACGGTCAGCCACAGCCAGAACGTGATCTGGATCTCGAAACCGAGGCTGCCACGCCCCGCGATGGCGTCGCGCACCAGCGCCAGCGTCGTCAACACGCTGCCGGCCTCGACCACGAACATGACGGGGTTCTTTGCCATGGTCCGCGGGTGCAGCTTGACCAGCGCGTCGATCGACGCGCGCTTGATGATCTGCGCATCCCAGATGGACCGGGCCTTCGGCTGATGGCTCGACATGTCAGAACACCCTGCCGTTCAGCATCATCAGATGCTCGACGATCGGACCGAGACTGAGGGCCGGAAAGAACGTGAGCGCGCCGACGATCAGCACGACGCTCACGAGAAGGCCGGTGAAGAGCGGCGTGGTCACCGGGAACGTGCCGGGCGAGGGCGGCACTCGCTTCTTGCGGCCGAGATTGCCGGCGATCGCCAGCATCGGCAGAATCATGAAGAAGCGCCCGACGAGCATGGCGAGGCCGATCGAGACGTTGTACCAGTTGGTGTTGGCGTTCAGACCGGCGAAGGCCGACCCGTTATTGCCGGTCCCGGACGAATAGGCGTAGAGGATCTCCGACAGCCCGTGCGGCCCCGGGTTCAGAATGCTCGACGTGCCGAACGCCGGCGCCACCGATGAGATCGCGCTGAACGCGAGAATCGTCAGCGGAAACACGAGGACGACGAGCATCGCCATCTGCACGTCGTAGGCTTCGATCTTCTTGCCCAGGTACTCGGGTGTCCGGCCGACCATCAGGCCGGCAATGAAGACGGACAAGACGACGAAGATCAGGATCCCGTACATCCCCGCGCCGACGCCGCCGAAGATGACTTCGCCAAGCATGATGTTGGTGAGAGGTACCAGGCCCCCCAGCGGTGTGAACGAGTCGTGCCACGAGTTGATCGCTCCGCAGCTCGCGTCCGTTGTAATCGTCGCGAACAGCACCGAATTCGCGATCCCGAAACGCACTTCCTTGCCTTCCATGTTGCCGCCTGGCGATCCATCGGTGACGACCTGGCTCGCCCCTGCCCGGGTGAGCAGCGGATTTCCGTTCGCCTCGGACCAGTAAGCGGTCGTCACGCCGGCCAGAAAAAGGAACGCCATCGCCGCCCATACAGCCCACCCGTGCCTGCGCGACCCCGTCATGTCGCCGAGCGTAAAGGTCAGCCCTGCGGAAAGCGCGAAGATGCACACCATCTCCACGAAATTCGTCAGCGGCGTGGGATTCTCGAACGGATGCGCGCTGTTGGCATTGAAGAAGCCGCCGCCGTTGGTGCCGAGCTCTTTGATGATTTCCTGCGAGGCGACCGGCCCCTGCGCCATCGTCTGCTTCGCGCCCTCTATCGTCGTCACCACGTCGTAGGGACGCAGGTTCTGGACGACGCCCTGCGAGACGAGGAATAACGCTCCGACGAGACAGAGCGGCAGCAGGATCCACAAGCTGCAGCGAACGAGGTCGACCCAGAAATTGCCGAGCGTGTCCTTTTCACGCTGCGCGATGCCGCGGATAAACGCGATGGCCAGCGCGATGCCGGTCGCGGCCGACACGAAGTTGTGGAACGCGAGCCCGGCCATCTGCGTGAGATAACTCATCGTCGACTCGCCGCTGTAGGCCTGCCAGTTGGTATTGGTCGTGAACGAGGCGGCGGTATTGAAGGCGAGCGCGGACGGCACCGCCGCGAACCCCTGCGGGTTCCAGGGCAGCCACTGCTGAACGCGCTGCATCAGGTAGAGCACAAGCATGGACACGACGCTGAACGCCAGCATGGCGACCGCGTACTCCGTCCACCGCATCTCGTGCGCCTCGTCGACGCCCGTCAGCCGGTAAATCAGTCGCTCGATCGGCCGCAGGATCGGATCGAGGAACGTGCGTTCCCGGTTGAACACCCGCGTCATAAACCGCCCGAGCGGCGGCGTCACCGCCGCGATGCACAGCAGGTAGATGCCGATTTGCAGCCAGCCATTTGCTGTCATGGTGTGTATTCCGTGTGCTCCATTTATCCCGTGGCCTAGAATTTTTCCGGTTTCAACAGGGCGTAGGTCAGATACACGAGCAGCACCGCCGTGACGACGAGGCTGACGATCGAGTCGAGCGTCATGGTTTCCTCAGGCGCTCGCAGCCGCGGGTGTACGCCGCGGCAAGCGCAAAAAACGCGACGGTAATAACGACGAAGACCGCGTCGAGCATGATTACCAGCCTCCCGTCTTGTTGCCGATCCACCACACCATGCCGACGAGGGCGGTGTTCTGGTGATCGAGGACGCGGCCGCCGTGCGCCGGGAAGAACCCCGTGTCGGACCAGTCGCGCCGGAACTCGCCGCGCACCAGGAACCCTTCGGCGAACTTGTGCTCGGCAGTGAACGTGACTTCCTGCAGCGTCTGCTTGACGCGGCTGAAAAGCCCGTCGTCGGCAAGGTGCTCGTAACGGAGGCTGACGGACGCCGGGGTCGTGAACTGATAGCGGGCGTAGGCACCCACGCCATCCAGCGCGAGTGACTCGTCACCACTGTGGACCTCGTTGGTGGTGTGCGTCACATCGAAGCCCAGCGCCAGCTTCCTGGTCGCGGCGATCGTGCCGTTCGTGTCGAACACCCGGAACCAGCCGTCGGGTCCATTCGGCAGGCTGTTGTCCGGCTGCTCCTGCCCGAAGTAGTAGCTCGTGTTCCAGGTGAAGGCGGGCACCGGCTTGAGAATCACCGTGAAGTGATTCGACTTGAAGTTGTTGAAGTCTTCGGTCTGCTGGATGCCGTTGGTCAGCATGTACATCACGGTGACCTTATCGGACAGCGGCAGAGACGTGCGGAATCCGGTGTGGTAGTAGGGCAGGAAGTTGAACAGGTACGCCCGCGAAAAGTTGAAGTTGTCCTTCGCGTAGTTCGTCTCGTAGCCCAGGTTCGAGGCGAACTTGCCGAAGTCGACCTGCAGCCCCTTGCCGACGGGGAAGATATATGTCCCGTAGGCCTGCCAGACATTGCGATAGAGCTCCGGCCGCGGCTCGTTGGAGGGATTGCCCTGGAGCACGCTGATCGCCTGACCGAACTGGAAGTCGAGCCGCATGCCATAGCGGCGTCCCTTGTCGACATCGGGCGCGTCGTCGATGACGAACGCCGCCTGCTGCATACCGAAGACGTTCGCCCGCGTGTCGTAGGCACGGAGCGGGATCACGCGATCGTCGGGATGGTTGGCGTCGTATTCGTAGAACCCCTCGAAGGTCGCGCCGAACTTGATGTGGGCGAAGGGCGAGTCGTCTGGCGTGGTTTGCGCCGCCGTGGCCGGCGTCTGAGGCGGCTGCGGGTCCGTCGTCTGCGCGTGCGACGTGCGCACGCCAAGGAGCAGAACGAGCAGGACGAGCAGTGCGAGTACCGTCACCGTCATCGCGAAGGCATGACTGCGCTGGCGCGGCACGGCGACGAACTGTACGCCCGGCCGGTCGGACGCGCATTCGAGCACCTTGATGTCGAGGAGTTCCTGGATCGCTGCGTCGAGCTGTTCCAGCTTCTCGGCGTGTGTGCCGGTTATCCGTCGCGCCTGCACGTCGTACTCCCGCTGAGGCGTCAGGTAGGTCGTCATGGTCGTGATTCCGAGAGTAGAAAAACGACCGTTGAAACAGGCTTAGAAAGCCATAAAAAGTGCGTTAGCCGCGCAACCGGCTCGTTCACTGGCCCTTAGCATGAATACATGACCGATCTCGCACGCCCCTCGGCCGACCAGCTGCTCGCGCGTCTCCAGAGCGAGTCGCGTGCCAGGCTGCGCGTCTACATCGGGGCTGCGCCCGGCGTGGGGAAGACCTACCGGATGCTCAAGGACGCGGCCACCCTCAAAGCTGGCGGCGCCGACATCGTGGTGGGGCTGGTCGAGACGTACGGGCGTGCCGATACCGAGGCGCAGCTCGCGGACCTCGAGGTGATTGCCCGGAGGAAGTTCCCCTACAAGGGCGTCGAGCTCGAGGAGATGGATCTCGACGCGATCCTCGTCCGCAAACCGCAGATCTGCGTCGTCGACGAACTCGCGCACAGCAACGTGCCCGGCAGCCGCCATGAGAAGCGGTACCAGGACGTGATCGAGCTGCTCGATGCGGGCATCACCATCATGACCGCCGTCAACATCCAGCACCTCGAGACATTGAACGATCTGGTCAGCAGGGTCACGGGCGTGCGCGTGCGCGAAACGGTGCCCGACACCTTCCTCGATCGCGCCGACGAAGTGGTCAACGTCGACGTCACCGTCGACGAGCTGCGTACGCGTCTACGGCAGGGCAAGATCTATCGGCCCGAGAAGATCGAGCAGGCGCTGACGAACTTCTTCCGCGAAGGCAATCTCTCCACGCTGCGCGAGCTGGCGCTGCGCGCCGTGGCCGACGAAGTGGGGGAGAAGGCGGCCTCGTATCGGCAGCGTGAGGGGCTCGAGCCGGGATTGATTCCCGAGCGCGTCATGGTCTGTATGAGCTCGAGCGTCAGCGCGCCGCGCGTGATCCGGACCGGCGCCCGCATCGCCGGCCGCCTCGGCGCCCGCTGGTACGCCGTCTACGTCGAGACGCCAACGGAGCTGCCCGAGCGGATCAAGACGGCCGATCGCGATCAGCTGCACCGCAACATCGCGCTGGCCGAGTCCCTCGGCGCAACAGTCGTCCGCGTCAGAGCCGACCGTCCAGCCGACGGACTCGTCGCCTTCGCGCAGCGCGAAGGCATCACGCACGTCATCTTCGGCCAGTCCTCGCGCACGCGGCTCGAGATCCTGATGAAGGGATCGACGCTGAACCGGTTTCTCGAGGAAGTCAAGGACGCCGCCGTGCAGGTGGTGCCCTTATAGGGGCGCGAGATCGCGTTCCGCCCCGCGGTCAAATCAACGCACGTGCAGCTGTGGAGCGTCCTGCTTGGCCGTCCGCCGTGGGCCCGCGCGGCCGTTAAGAGTTCGTTAAAGGCGGCAGGTCCCGATCCGTTCCGTGCTACTTTGCGAGCGTGGCTGTCGGCATGCGCCGGAGCGGCGTTCCGCACGTGGGCGTAATGCTGCTGGCCGCGGGGCTCACCCTGCGGTGCGGCGATGTCAACGCCGCGCTCGGACAACTCGCCGAGGCCCGCCGGCTGGCGGCGGATCTGCGAATCGAATTCACGAAGGCCACCGATGCCTCCAACCGTGCGGTGATGGCCGACACCGACGACGTGTCAATCGCGGATGCGCGCGAGGCTGACGCCGCAAAACGATCGGTCCACACGGACATGGACGCACTGGGACCGTTGCTGCAGCGTCTGGGGTACGCGGACGAATCGCGCCTCCTTCAGGACTTCGCCGCGAGGTTCGCCGAGTACGAATCGCTGGATCGCCGGATCATGGATCTTGCGGTCGAGAACACGAATTTGAAGGCGCAGCGCCTGTCGTTTGGTCCGGCACAGCAAGCCGCCGACGAATTCGCGAACGCCCTCGGTTCGGTCGAGGCCGCAGGAGATCCGTGGCGGGTCAAGGCGCATGCCGCGACTGCGGTGGCGGCCGTTCGAGAGATCCAGGCGCTGCAGGCGCCTCACATTGCCGAGCCTGAAGACACGTCGATGATGCGGCTGGAAGGCCGTATGACCGCGGCAGAGACGGTGGCGCGCGATGCCCTCGAGGCGCTGGGGCCGCTGGCTCGCCCTGCCTCGCGCCCGAAAATCGCGACGGCCACCACGGCGCTGGACACGTTCATGAGCGTCAACGCGCAGATCATCGCCCTGTCGCACCGCAATACCAACGTGCGGTCCCTGGCACTTTCACTGGATCAGAAGCGGAAGCTCACGGCGCCGTGCGACAACACCCTGCGCGACTTGCAGGCCGCCCTCGACAAGCACGGATATCCGGGCGGCCCCCATCCGGGTGGCCGCTAGCATCGGCGCCGCGCTCGCATAAACTGTGGGGCAGTCCTCGTGCCAGGTCGGTCGTTCGTCGACCGACATCGAGGTTCTTCGTTAGCGGTTCGGGCGGAAATCAGCGATGCAGAATCTCGGCGAATACGGCGGCCTTGCCGGTCTTGGCGCGGGAATTCAGTCCGCCGCAGACTGGGTTGGAAACAGCTTCGACCAGGATCGCGGCGTCTGGCTGGGCGCCGCAGTCGTCATCGTGATCCTGCTCTTCGTCTTTCGCCGCCGATAACGTTTACCGCACGCGTGGTGTCGTTCAAATCCTGACGGACCGTCCGCGCCGGCGACCGAGAGCGCCGATTGCCACGCCTGTCGCGACCAGCAACAGCGTCGCCGGCTCTGGTGTGGCTCCGGGATTCGTGAAGTCGTACCGCAGGCCCGTCCCGAAGAACAGCGGAGTCTCATCGTCGTTGAAGAGGAAGGTGGCACTCGCGACCCCGGTTCCCGAAAGCGTTTTCGTGAACGCCGGCTGCGTGATCCCGTACACAAACGGATCCAGCAGATACCCGCTGACGACCGCCGAGAACGTGAACGGCCGGGTAACCCGAACACTGTCGGTGCCGGAGATCACGAATGCGGGCGACGAGAAGGTCCCGGTCATCCCGTCGAGAAAGACTTCGGAGTACGTGACGCCGTCCACGAAGGCACTGCCCGAAGCCCGCGGTCCCTCGAAACTCCCGCCAAGGTCGAGCGTCGTGCCCGGTGCGCAAGGCGTACACGACAACGACAGCGTGCTGATGTAGGCCTCGATGAACGCGTTCAGGCCGAAGCCGTCGCCATTCAGCACCGCCTGCGCCGATGTATCCACTGTTCCTGCGGTGAAGTAGCCGTTGGTGATCGCGACCGGGTCGGCCGCTGCAGTCCGCGGCGACATCGTCGTCGCCGCGACCAGCCCAAGAACTGCGGCTCGAATCGGCAGGCCCATGGCGCCCTCCAGTACCTGGCAAAGGTTGGGCGGTCTCGTTCCTGATTCCGCACCGGGCAGCCACACCGGGCGCCCGGGAGCGCTGATCCAGCAAACCGGCTGCCAGCGCCGGTGTCATCGAAGACGGAAGCTACAGCAGTGTGCCCCGGAGCACCACCAGCGCCACCGAGAAATAGATGATCAGCCCCGTCACGTCGACGAGCGTCGCGACGAACGGAGCAGACGACGTCGCGGGGTCGAAGCCCAGGCGTCGAATCAGCAGCGGCAGCAGCGATCCGATCAGCGTGCCCCAGAGCACCACGCCGATGATGGCAAATGCCACCGTCACGGCGACGAGCAGCCAGTGCGCGCCGTAGATGTCGGAGAACGCCGACCAGACAGTAATTCGCATGAAGCCGACGACCGCGAGGATGCAGCCGAGTGCGAGCCCGGCGCCGATTTCCCGCCGCATGACACGCCACCAGTCGCGCAGCGTCAGCTCGCCGAGCGCGAGCGCACGGATCACGAGCGTCGACGCCTGAGAGCCCGAGTTGCCGCCGCTCGAGATGATGAGCGGCAGGAAGAACGTCAGTACGATCGCTTTGTTCAGCTCGTTCTCGAAAAATCCCATCGCTGTCGCCGTCAACATTTCGCCGAGGAACAGTGCCGTCAGCCACCCCGCACGCTTCCGGATCATGCGCGCGAAGCCGATCTCCATGTAGGGTTCGTCCAGCGCTTCCGAACCGCCGATCCGCTGGATGTCCTCGGTGGCTTCCGTCTCGACTACGTCCAGAACGTCGTCAACCGTGACGATGCCGATGAGCACACCCGATGTGTCGGTGACCGGCAGCGCCGTCCGGTCGAACTGCCGGAACGCAGCGACGGCCTCCTGCTGATCGTCGGTCGCCTTCAGCGCGACGAAATGACGGTCCATGATCTCCGACACGCGGCGGGCGGGATCCGCCAGCAGGATTTCCCGGATCCGGATATCGTCGATCAGCATCCCATCATCGTCGACGACGTAGATGACGTTGAGGGTCTCGCTGTCGTGCCCGTGCGTACGGACGTAGTCGAGGACCTGCTGGATCGTCCAGCCTTCACGGACGGCGACGTAGTCGGGCGTCATCAGGCGCCCGATCGACTTGTCGGGATAACCGAGGAGCGTCACGGCAATCGCGCGTTCCTGCGTGGAGAGCAGCGACAGCAGCTCGCGCGTGACGGTGGCGGGGAGTTCCTCGAGGAACGTGGTGCGGTCGTCGGGCGCCATGTTGTTGAGGATGGCGGCGACGTCCTCTTTCGACAGGGTCTTGAGGAGCGCTTCGCGTGCGTCCTGTTCGAGGTACTCGAAGGTTTCCGCGGCCTCTTTGCGCGGCAGCAGGCGGAAGGCGATCGCCTGCTCGTCGAGGCTGAGATCCGCCAGCAGCTCGGCGAGATCGCTCGCCGGCCGGTTGCGCACCATATCGCGGAGCCGCTGGTAATCGCGTTCGCGAAGGACGGCCGCGAGTTCGTCTGCCGGCCTCGCGACTGCGCGTATGGCCTTCAGCGCCTCCTCGCGGCCCGGGCCGCTCAGTTGGTCTGCCATGGTATTCAACGCCGCCCTGACGATGTCGTGGTGGTGGATGTGCGGTCCGGCGCTCTTGGCAGCGTCGAGCCACATGCGATGAATGAGTTCGAGGTCCCGCGCGCCGAGCTCCGGCGCATGAGGACCCAGGTGGAAGATGTCGGATCGGCCGCTCGTGTGAAAGATCACGAGCCGGACCTGCAGGTCCGGCATTTCGGCGCGTTCCCATGCTTCGCCGAGGCGGCGCGCTTGTGCGTCGGCGGAAATCGACGTCGATTCGCCGACGTACACGTCCGACGCGCGGATGCGGATCACGGTGGAGATCACCGCGTCGAACACGTCATGCGCCGGCACGATCACGAGTCGCACAGGCCGCCCGAATCGCTCGGCTATGGCGATCACACGCGCGAAGAGCGCACGTTCCGCCGGCGTCGGATCCATGGAGTCCGAGTCCTCCGAGCCGTCGCTGCCGATGAGCCGCGCGGTCATCACGACGATGTCGTGCTCGCGGGCCGAGCGGAGGGCTGCCGTGAGATGCGACAGCACGTGCGGGTTGCGGACGGGAACGAGGATGCTGCCGGGCCGCTCCGGCAGATCCGACGAAAGAATCTGGCTGGAAACGAGCAGGCTTTCGGCGTCTGCGTCCTGCGTGGGCTGCTCGACGCGGCGCACATGCCGCGCGAAGACGATCGTCAGCGACGCGAGCACCGCGCTGGCAGCGACCGCACCGGGCTCGGCCCGCAGCAGCATGGCGACCGCACAAGCGGCAAGCAGGATTCCGACGAGCCTGACCGCGCGGCGTCCGCGCGCAAACGAGAGACGGCCCAGCGCGGCGGCCTGGATCGCGATCGTCCACAGCATCGCCGTCGCGTAGGCCGTTGCGAGCCACGGGATGCTGGCGCCGCTCAGCAGCACCGCGGCTGCCACCGCTACGACCGCGGTGTTGATGGCGGTCTCATGCCGGCCGAACCTGGCGTCCTGTTCCTGGAACCGGCCTGAAATCGCTCCCCGTTCGGCGAGCCTGAGCAGCGCCGACTCCGCGCCCCACATGCCGGCTCTTCCCGTCTGACCGAGGAGGAGGGCAGCGGCGATGACCACGATTGGCCGCAGGAGGAGACCGATCCAGTGCGGCGTCACGGCGAACGCCAGCCACTCGAGCGGCGCCGCGGTCCACTGCAGCCGCGTCGTCTCGTCTGCAAACGCGGCCAGCGCGAACGAGAGACCTGCGGTGAACAGCAGCGCCGCGGCCCCAGTCATGCGCACGGTCCTGCGCAGACCAGCGATACGCGGCGGCTCGAGCTCGTGAGCCGCGCGGGGAATGCTGTCGGCCACGCCAATGGTCGACCCCGCACGGCCGAGCGCGGCGAAGGCGGCCAGCACGGCCCAGAACACGGTCCGCGACTCGCTGCGCCAGGACGCGCCTGACGTCCACCACCCCGCAGCGGAGGGCAGCGGCGGAACAGCGTGACGCGCCACTGCCGCAATCATGGCGCTCACGAACAGCACGAGCAGGATGCCCACGGCAATCCAGACGTACCGCGCCCGCTGTGCCGGCGTCATCAGGGGGCCGCGGCGTGCACGCAGCCACAGCCACCCGAGCATCGCGAGCCCCATCAGGGTGGCCAGGTCCGCGGCCGTCGCTTTTCGCAGGACGATCGAGTACTGGGTGAGCGTGAAGACGAACGCGGCGCAATAGTGTCCGAACACGACGCAGGCCAGCGCCGCGAGAAGGATGCGCTCCAGCAGCGTTGTGCAGGCGGTGGCCGTCGCCGCCCGAGGCCCGAACGCCCGCTCGACGCGCCCGGTCACGCCGCCGGGGATGAAGAGCGTCCAGTTCTCGATGTCGATGCGCCTGACCGCGAAACCCAGAAGCGCCGCTGCCAGCACGATCCATGGACCGAACCTGCCCGCGGAATCGAGCAGCAGGCCGCTGACGAAGAATGCCGCAAAGAGGGTCTCGGGCAGCGCAAGCGCCGCCGCGCGCGACGAAGAGGTGTAAGGCCGCAGCGCGCTCGCAGCAAAAAGGATCGGGATCCGGCGAGAGGAGGGCGCCGCCATGCCGCATGTATTCTATGCCGCGCGAAAGCGCGGTGATTACTGCGATCGGTCGACGGGTGCGGGTCCTTCCGGAGGCAGCGCCGCCGGAATCGTCCCTTCAGGATCCTTTGGCGGCACCGGGCCGAGCAGTTCGCGGAGCTCCGCTCCTTCGATCACTTCGCGCTCCAGCAGGCGGCGCGAGAGTTCGTCGAGCACATCGTTCCGCTCCTGAAGGATCTGCCGCGCCTGGTGATGTGCGTCGGTAAGGATCCGCTTCACTTCTCCGTCGATCTTCTGGGCGGTGTCTTCGGAATGGAGGCCGCGTTCCTGCATGAATGGCGTGTCGAGGAACTTGGCCCCGCGACCGCCGTCGTAGTTGACCGCGCCGAGCGAGTCGCTCATCCCGTATTCGGTCACCATCGCGCGGGCGATGTCGGTGGCGCGCTGCAAGTCGTTCTGCGCACCGGTCGAGATCTCGCGGAACGCGATCTCCTCGGCGCTGCGCCCGCCGAGCAGCACCGCCAACTGGCCGAGCAGGTCCGTGCGCGTCATCAGATACCGATCCTCGAGCGGCACCTGCATCGTGTAGCCGAGCGCGCCGAAACCGCGGCCGATGATCGAAATCTTGTGGACCGGATCGAGCCCCGGGATGACGCTCGCCACGATGGCGTGCCCCGACTCGTGATACGCGATGATGCGCCGCTCCTTGTCGCTGATCGCGCGCTTCTTCTCGAGTCCGGCGATGATCCGATCGATCGCCTCGTCGAAGTCCTTGGCTTCGACCGCCTGCTTGTCGCGGCGCGCGGCGAGAAGAGCCGCCTCGTTGACGAGGTTCGCCAGATCGGCGCCCGCGAATCCCGCGGTCCGCGCGGCAACGACTTTCAGATCGACGTCGGCCGCAATCTTCACGGTCTTGGCATGGATCCGCAGGATATCTTCACGTCCGCGCACATCCGGCTTGTCGACCAGGATCTGCCGATCGAAACGGCCCGGCCGGAGCAGGGCAGGATCCAGCACTTCAGGACGATTGGTCGCCCCCATGATGATGATTCCCTTGCGCCCGTCGAATCCGTCCATTTCCGCGAGGAGCTGGTTGAGGGTCTGCTCGCGCTCCTCGTGGCTGCCCATCGGGGTCTGGATGCGGACCTTGCCCAGCGCATCGAGCTCGTCGATGAAGACGATGCAGGGCGCCTTGGCCTCGGCCTGCGAGAACAGATCACGGACGCGAGCCGCGCCCACGCCGACAAACATCTCCACGAACTCCGAGCCGCTCAGGCTGAAGAACGGCACCTTCGCTTCGCCTGCGACGGCGCGCGCCAGCAGCGTCTTCCCGGTTCCAGGGGGCCCGACAAGGAGGACTCCCTTGGGGATCTTTCCGCCAATGGCCGTGTACTTCCGCGGTGTTTTCAGGAACTCGACAATCTCCTTCAGTTCTTCCTCGGCTTCGTCCACGCCCGCGACGTCCCCGAAGCCGATCTTCACGTCGTCGTCGGAGTAGATCTTGGCCTTGCTGCGCGCGAAGGACATCACGCCGCCTTCGGCGCCGCCCATCCGTCGGAAGAAGAAGGTCCAGAGCCCGACGATGAAGACGAGTGGGATGACCCAGCCGAGCACATCGGACAGCCAGCGGTTGGGCACCTCGCCGGTGTATTTGACGCCGTGCTGCTCGAGCTCTTCGGGCAGCTTGTCATCCGCGACGCGCACCGCGCTGAAGGGCTTCGGCTTGTCGCCCGAATCGGGCTTCATCAGGCCGCGGACCCTATCGTCCGACAGGGTGACTTCCTGGACCTTGTCCTGCCGCACGGCGTTCTTGAAATCGCTGTACGAGATCGTTTCTCCGCCCTGCATCTGGTAGAAAAACGCCTGTGCCACGGCGAGCAGCAGCATGAAGCCGAGCACATACCAGATCGCGCCGCTGGCGCCCGGCCGCTGCGTCATTCGCCGCTCGTTGTTGCGGCGGTTTCGAAGAGGCGGGCGGGGGGAGTCAGCCATAGAGAGCGCGCAGGGATCCGGGGCAGCCGGTCAAGAGTGTTCTCAACACCGAAATAGTACTCGATTCATCAGGGCCGCGAGCCGATGGGCGGAAGAAGCGCAAAGGAGATCGGAGGAGAGAGGAGATCAGAGGCGTCAGAGTAGGTCAACTGAGAGGCCACGGAGGCCACGGAGGGGTCTCGTTCAAAGGCCGGCCCGGACACTGTGAGCCGCCGTGCTGCAGGCCGGCAGAGCCGGCCTGTCAGAAACCCGAAAGAGATCCTGAAAATGAGCCGCCCCAGCCATCGCGCGGTTCATTTTCAGGATCTCTTTCGGGTTTCTGCCGCGCGGTTCGCGCGGCAGGACGGCGGCTCCTCCGTGGCCTCCGTGGCCTCTTAGTTAAAGACCTCAGTGACCTCACCTCAGTGACCTCACCTCAATGGCCTTTCACGCCGTGACAGGCGCCTCCGCCCGCCGGAATGTCAGCTCACCTCCGGCGGCATCGATACGGACGGTGTCTCCCTCGGTGAACTCACCCTGAAGAACGCGCATCGCCAGCTGATCCAGCAGGCGCCGCTGGATCGCGCGTTTGAGTGGACGCGCGCCATACGTGGGGTCGTAGCCCTCCTCGATCAGCAGGTCCTTCGCCTTGGGGGTCAGCTCGATGTGGATCTTGCGATCCTCCAGCCGCCGCATCAGCCCTCGAAGCTGAATATCGATCACGCTGCGCATCTGCTCTCGGCTGAGCGCGTGGAACACGATGATTTCGTCGATCCGGTTCAGGAACTCCGGACGGAAATGCGCGCGCAGCGCATCCATCACCTCGCGCCGGATGCCTTCGCTCAGCTCGGACCCAGCATCGAGCTTGGATCGGCTTGCCGCTTCGGCGATGAAGTGGCTGCCGACGTTCGACGTCATGATCACGACCGCGTTCTTGAAGTCGACGGTCCGGCCTTTCCCGTCCGTCAGCCGTCCATCGTCGAGCAGCTGCAGCAGAACGTTGAGCACTTCCGGGTGTGCCTTTTCGATTTCATCGAAGAGGACGACGGAGTAAGGACGTCGACGGACGGCTTCGGTAAGCTGCCCCGCCTCTTCGTAGCCCACATAGCCGGGCGGCGCACCGATCAGCCGCGACACGGTGTGCTTCTCCTGGTACTCCGACATGTCGATCCGCACCATCGCCTGCTCGTCGTCGAACAGGAATTCGGCGAGCGCCCGGGCGAGCTCCGTTTTGCCGACGCCCGTCGGCCCCAGGAAGATGAAGCTGCCGAGGGGACGATTCGGATCCTGCAGTCCGGCACGCGCGCGACGGATCGCGTTGGCAACGGCGGCAATCGCGTCTTCCTGGCCGACGATGCGCTGGTGGAGCCGTTCTTCCATGCGAATCAGCTTCTGGATTTCCCCCTCCATGAGTCGGCTGACGGGGATGTGCGTCCAGCGCGACACGACTTCGGCGATGTCTTCCTCGTCGACCTCGAGCTTGAGCATGCGGCCGCCGCCGTCCTGATTCGTTTCGGCGGTCTGAATCCGTTTCTCGAGCTCGGGGATGCGTGCGTACATCAGCTCCGATGCCTTCGCGTAGTCTCCCTGCCGTTGTGCCTCCTGCAGGGCGTTCCGCGCGTCCTCGAGCTGCTTTTTCAGATCCGCCGCGCCGTGGATCGTCTCCTTTTCACGCTCCCACTGCGCTCTGAGTCGCGCTTGTTCTTCCTTGAGATCCGCCAGCTCTTTCTCGAGCCGGCCGAGACGTTCAACCGACGCCTTGTCGGTCTCTTTCCGCAACGCTTCGCGTTCGATTTCGAGCTGCAGCACGCGCCGACGCACTTCGTCCAGCTCGCTCGGCATCGAGTCGATCTCCATACGGATCTTCGACGCGGCCTCGTCCACGAGGTCGATCGCCTTGTCCGGGAGGAACCGGTCCGTGATGTAGCGGTTCGAGAGCACCGCCGCCGCGACGAGCGCTGAATCCTTCAGCTTCACGTTGTGGTGAATCTCGTAGCGCTCCTTCAGACCGCGGAGGATGCTGATCGTGTCCTCGACAGTCGGCTCACCAACCATGACGGGCTGGAAGCGCCGCTCGAGCGCGGCGTCTTTTTCGATGTACTTCCGGTACTCGTCGAGCGTCGTCGCGCCGATCGTGTGCAGCTCGCCGCGGGCGAGCATCGGCTTCAGCATCTGAGAGGCATCCATCGCCCCTTCGGCTGCGCCGGCCCCCACGACTGTGTGCAGCTCGTCGATGAACAGGATGATGCGGCCCTCCGAGTCCGCGATCTCCTTCAGGACGGCTTTGAGCCGCTCTTCGAACTCGCCGCGATATTTGGCGCCCGCGACGAGCGCGCCCATGTCGAGAGCAAAGACGGTCTTGTCCTTGAGGCCTTCCGGCACGTCCTTCTCGACGATGCGGCGTGCCAGGCCTTCGACGATCGCCGTCTTGCCGACGCCCGGCTCACCGATGAGGACAGGATTGTTCTTCGTGCGGCGGGACAGCACCTGGATGACGCGGCGGATCTCTTCGTCGCGGCCGATGACGGGATCCAGCTTGTGCTTGCGCGCCAGCTCGGTCAGATCGCGGCCGTATTTCTGCAGCGACTGATAAGTGCCCTCGGGATTCTGAGACGTGACCTTCTGCGATCCCCGGATGGAGGTCAATGCTGCGAGCACGGCGTCGTGCGTGACGCCTCGCTGCTGAAGGAGACGACCGGCGGGCGAACGCGTTTCGCCTGCAACCGCCAGCAGGAGATGTTCCGTGCTGACGTACTCGTCGCCCATGTGTTTGGCCTGATCCTCAGCCTTCTTGAACACGTCCCGCAGCCGTACCGAAAGCGTCGGCTGCGACCCGCCGTGCACGCGCGCACTGCGCGCCATCTCGGCCCTGACATCGCGCGCCATCGCCGAGGGATCGACGTTCATCTTGCGCAACACTTCCGGGACGATGCCGCCCTGTTGCTCGAGGAGCGTCAGGAGCAGGTGCTCGGGCGTGATCTCGGGATGGCCCTCGCGGTCGCCGAACTGCTGCGCGGCGACGATCGCTTCCTGCGCTTTTTCTGTGTATTTGTTGATGTCCATCGTCGTTATCGACTTTCCAGTTTCTTCAGTGCTTCGAAATACGTGCGCTGGTCCTTGTTCAATGTCCGCGGCAGCTGGACGTCGGCGGTCGCGTAGAGATCGCCGCGCGTGTCGGTCTTGCCGATGCGCGGCATGCCGTGACCCTTCAGGCGGAACACCTGTCCGGGCTGCGTCGTCTCTGGCACCTTCAGCCGGACCGGCCCCGAAATCGTCGGGATCTGTGCTTCGCCGCCGAGGACCGCGGTCGTCAGCGGCAGGGCGACCTTCGTATACAGATCGTCTCCCTGGCGTTCGAAAATCGCGTGCGGCTTCACGCGGACGCGCAGGAACAGGTCGCCTGCCGTGCCGCCGTTCGAGCCCGCTTCTCCTTCACCGTGCACGCGGACGCGCGATCCATCCTTGACGCCGGCAGGAATCCGGACGTCGACCGTGCGCGCGTGCCCCGCCTGCTTGATCGAGATGCGGCGCGTCGCGCCGTGGAACGCTTCTTCCAGCGTCAGATCGATCTCGTGTTCGACGTCGCGGCCCCTCTCGGTGCGCGGCGTGCGCCCGCGCGCGCGGGACTCGCCGGCCGCTGCGCCGCCGCCGCCGAAGAACGCGTTGAAGAAATCGGAAAACGGGTTCTCAGTGCCGAACATGTCCCGCATTTCGTCTTCGGACATGGTGCGGTAACCGCCGGGACCGCCCATGTTGATCGTCCAGGCGCCCCCTTCACCCCCGTATCCGCCGGCCCCCCCGAAGCCGCCGAACGGCGCGCCGCCCTGCTGCTGCGCCTGTTCGTACATGCGCCAGTTCGCGCCCAGCTCGTCGTACTTCTTGCGCTTGTCGGGATCGCCGAGGACTTCGTACGCCTCGTTGATTTCCTTGAACTTCGCCTCGGCGGATTTGTCGCCCGGATTCACGTCCGGATGATGCTTCCGCGCAAGCTTCCGGTACGCCTGCTTGATTTCCTTGTCTGTCGAGGTCTTGGACAGACCCAGCGTTGCGTAATAGTCCTTGAACTCCATTTACAGGCCTACCATCTCGCGCATCCGTTCGAGTTCCTGCAGCAGACGCCGACGCGTGTCGCGGCTGCCGGCCTCACCGCTCATGAGCGGCCCGATCCGCTGCAGCGACTCCGCAATCTCGAGCAACCGGTGAACACCCGCAAGGTTCACGCCTTCGTCGTCCACCAGTTTCTTGATCAGCCGGAGGCGATCGAGTTGCTCCCGCGTATACAAACGCATGCTGCCCACCGTTCTGGTTGGCTGCACCAGGCCGAGACGCTCGTATTTCCGGAGCGTCTGCGGATGCATGTCCAACAGACGGGCGGCCATGCTGATAAAGTACAGCTCGTGTTCCGCGCGCATGTCCCGCCTTTCGGCAAAACCTCGTGTTTACCGGCCGTTCCGGCCTGAAGGTTGCGTCAATCCAAATGTAGGCTTTGATATGGTTCATGTCAAGGCCTTGACTCGTCTCGAATGAGCATACAACCCAGCGATTTCCTGACGATTGGGCTGCTGGTGCTCCTGGAAGGGCTGCTGAGCGCCGACAACGCGCTCGTGCTCGCAATGCTGGTGCTCGGACTGCCGCCGAGCCAGCAGAAAAAATCCCTTCGGTACGGCATCGTGGGAGCGTTCGGTTTCAGAATCGTCGCGGTGACGCTCGCGATCCACCTGATCCGCGTCGCGTGGATCAAGCTGGTCGGCGCCGGCTACCTGATGTACCTCTCTTATCAGCACTTCTTTGCGAGAGGCGGCGCACAGTCGCGGCGTGAGATCCGGCCCGCGCGGGCATGGATGGGGTTGTCACCGTTCTGGGCGACGGTCGTGAAAGTCGAACTCACCGACGTCGTGTTCGCCGTGGATTCAATCCTCGTGGCCGTTGCGATGTCACCCAAAACGTGGGTCGTGATCACCGGCGGGCTGCTCGGGATCCTCACGATGCGGATGGTAATTGGAAAATTGCTCGCGCTCGTGCGCCGCTACCCGGCGCTGGTCGACGGAGCGTTCATCATCATCGCGTGGGTCGGATTGAAGCTGCTGCTGGAGTTCCTGCGGGAGGAAGGCATCATCCCTTTCGAGGTCAACAGGTGGTTCTCGTTCGGTCTGATCGTCGCAATCTTCCTTGTGTCGTATCTCTATGCCCGTCGCGTCGACGTTCCGGCCGATGAGGCGGAGGCGCTGCTGATCGATCAGCAGCGCCGCGATCCCCCTTGAACCGAGTTCACGAACTCACCAACTCACCAACTCACCAGCTTCAGCGCGACCGTCCTCCCCGCGCCTTCGGTCACGGTCAGGGTCGTCGCCTTTTCTCGCGCGCGCGCGAGCCATTCCGGGTCGCTCCATTCGCCCTGAGCGACGTATTCCACGGCGACGGCGTAATAGCTTCCAGGCGGCAGGTTCTGGATCCGGAAGCGGCCTTCCTGATCGGGCCGCGCCGATTGCGTCCAGCGCGTCATCGGCAGCGTCCACTTGCCCTCGTCGGTCGAGAACACGACGACCGTGTAATCCTTGATCGTCTGCCCCTGGCTGTCGGTCACCGACCCATCGACTTCAGTAGTCTGCTCCGTCAACACGACGTCGAGGCCGGTCACGTCCTCTCCAGGCTTGAAGTCGTAGCCGGTGTCGGTGATATCGAGGCCGTTCAGCTGCACGCTTTTCAACACCCATCCCTTCGGCAGCCCGCCCGCACGGATCATCCGTGCGCCGGCCAGCCCCGTCAGATCGAAGTGCCCGTCGTCGTGCACCTGGCCGACGCCCGCGCCAACCGTGGGACCGCCTTCCGGATCGGCCGACGGCGCCGAGATCCGAATCTGCGACGTACCGTCGGGCCGCTCGCCGTTGTCGAAGACGACGCGTCCCGCCGCGTGCGCGCCGTGCGTCGTCATGACGACGAGGCCTGAGACGTCTTCGCCGCTCACGGAAACCGGCAGGTTCGCGAACTCGGGTTCCTGGCGCGAAGGAGCGCCGCCGGCATCGGTGGTGGACATCGAGAACACCATCGCGCCGCCGCCGGAATCGAACATCATCGGACCCGTGGACCGAACCTGGAGGCTGTATTCGCCGGGCGCGACACTGTTCAGCGTGAACTGCCCGGAGGCGTTCGTGCGCGTCGTGCCGCCGGGCATGAAGAAGCCACCGTCGCGCGACGCCGGCATCAGCATGACCATGGCGGAGGCGAGCGGCCGCCCATCGGAAGCAACGGCCTGACCTGTGATGCGCGCGAGCTTCACGGGCTGCAGGCTGATATCGATGCCTGTCATTTCCTGACCGACCGCGACCGACACCCGCTGTGCCTCAGCGGGGGAGGAGGTGCCAGGGAAATACGTCGGTGCATAGCCCGAAGACGGTGCCGAGCCGGAACCGCTGGCGGGGCCTGCGGCGGCGATGCCGATGTCCATGGCAAGCGCGAGGTCCCGGTACGTCGCGCTGACGTAGTAGTCGCCTGGCGGCAGACCAAAGATGCGGAACTGCCCGAGATCGTTGCTCTGTCCCATGCGGCCCGTTGGAACGAGACGCTTGCGGCCGTTGGCGAACGACATCCGCATCGCCGTCACCATCGCGTCGGTAACGGGCTCGCCGAATTCGTCGACCACCCGGCCGGAGACGACGCTACCGCGAGGGAGCGCCACGTCGATCTTCTCCATCAGCTGCCCGTCGGACAGCTCGATCGGACGCCCCGGCTCGAATGGGCGAGTCTGGCCGTACTGCATGTTGACGAAGCCGCCCTTGCTGACACTGAGGTTGACCCGGCCCGCAGGCAGTTCCTTGAACTCGTAGCGGCCATTCGCGTCGGTGAGCGCAGATTTCATCCCGAGGTCCTGCCCGGTCAGACGGACCTGCGCGCGGCGGATCGGCTGCCCGGTGTCCATTGCGACGACACGGCCGCGGAGCATTGCGGTGCCCGTCTTTCCCTGTCCCCGCTGCTGAAGCGGCATCGGAATGCCGTCGGGCGGGCCGGTAATGATGATTTGCTGCCCCTGTCCGCGGGCGGAAAGGGGCGTCACCATCGCGATCACACAAAAGGCAAGGAACAGCTGTCTTGGCATGACGCCTCTTTTGACGTTCGGGGCTCGCTTTTTGTTGTCCCGGGTGCCGCAACGGGCACGGGCTACGGCCCGACGGCGCTGACGACCAGGGGCCGTCCCACTCTATATCGCTCCCAGACGTCCGACACCGCATCCGCCAGCGCGTCGATGAACCGCGGATGGTCGTCCACGGTCGACGCCCGGACGAGGGGCAGATTCAGTTCGCGTGCGACGGCGGCTGCTTCGATGTCGAGGTCGTACAACACCTCGACGTGATCGCACAGAAACCCGATCGGGCACAGGACGACTGCCGGCGTGTGCCGGCCGTGTTGCGCCCGAAGGGCATCGCAGACGTCCGGCTCGAGCCAGGGATCCTCGGGACGCCCGCTCCGGCTCTGATAGACGAGCGTCCATTCGGCGAAGCCCGCAGCCTGCGCGACGCGCGCCGCAGTCGCGCGCAGATTCCGCTCGTACGGATACGCCTGCGCCATGCTGACGGGAATGCTGTGCGCGGTGAAGATCAACCGCGCGCGCGTCCGCACATCTTCCGGAAGACGTGCGATCGCTTCCCGCACGTGGTCCGCGTTCGCTTCGATGAAACCCGCGTGTTCGTGCCAGTCTGCAACATAGGTGATCTCAACCGGCGGAACGCCTCGCGTTGCGTTGGCCGATTGTGCGTCGCGCACGTTCTCTTTGTATTGAAGGCATCCTGAATAGCTGCGTTGCGCGGCGGCCAGCACGCCAATCGCACGGCGCTCGCCGCGCTGTGCCATCTGGCCGAGGACGTCCGCGAGGTATGGATGCCAATTCCGCATGCCGACGTGCACCGGAAGGGGAAGTCCCCGCTCCCGCAGGCGTCGCTCGAGGAGTTCCGCCTGCGCGAGCGTACGCTCGGTCAACGGGGATACCCCGCCGAACAACTCGTAATGGTGGGCGACCTCTTCAAGCCGCTCAGGCGCGACACGACGTCCCCTTAGCACGTTTTCAAGAAAGGGACGGACTTCATCCGGCCCTTGCGGTCCTCCGAACGCGACGAGCAGGACCGCATCGAACGGTTTCGCTTCCATTGACCGGATTATACGGGCGCGGTACTCTCGACCCGCGTGAGTCCGACGGCATCAATCGCTGACACCCGCACAGCTCCGGCTGGCAACGCCGTGACGAGGCGCCTCGTCTCGCTCGACGTGTTTCGCGGCGTGACGATGGCGGCGATGGTGATCGTGAACAACCCCGGCGACGGCACCCATGTGTACTGGCCGCTCGAGCACGCGACGTGGGACGGCTGGACGCCGACCGACCTGATCTTCCCGTTCTTCCTCTTCATCGTCGGCGTCGCGATCACCTTGTCGCGAAAGAGCGCGGCGTGGAGCGCGATTCTGCGACGTGGCGCGCTCATCGTCGGCATCGGCTGGATACTCGCGCTGTTTCCACACTTCGACCTCGCGCACTGGCGCTTGCCCGGCGTGCTCCCACGGATCGGTGTGTGCTATCTCGCGGCGGCCGCGCTCTACAAGCTGTCGGCGGGGCGGCGTTCGCAGGCGGGCCTGCTGACGGCCACCGCCGTGGCGCTGTGCGGAGCCTACTGGTTCTGGATGACGCACGTACCGACGCCTGCGGGCCTC
>DATJIW010000101.1:0-2735 GCA_035492775.1 Vicinamibacterales bacterium | reverse complement strand
GAAGACCGCCGTTCCGGCGTAGATCAGGATTTTGAAGAGGAAGTCAACGTCCCGATTGAAATCGGTGCGTTGGTGGAAGATCGAATTGGGGTAGTTCTGGCCACACGCGGCGAGTAAGAGCGCGAAGCCGACCGTCAGCGCCGCCGCACCCGCTTTGCGGGTGCCCGGCCGGCGCAGGCGGAGGTGAAAAGGCATGAGCTATCCTTGTACCGGCGTTCTGAGCGCGCGAACCGCAGACACGCTCGATGCGATTTTTTGGTGGAGCAAGCGGAACCTACCGGCTCACGTAGGGCAAATCAACCCAGCCGCCCTCGACGGTAGTCACTTTCCCGACACGCCGTTAGCGCGCGCTTTCTCCGTCGGGTACGGCCGGTTTTTCTTCGTTGACCTGATGCTTCGTCCGCGTCTGAATCGCGGCGATCTCGAGGTTCGTTCGCATGCGCGCCACACCCTCGCGCAGCAACCGGACTCGTGTCTGCTCACTCGCGCCGCGGCTCGTCGCCAGATTCAGCGCCAAGGCCTCGTCGGCGATCAGCGAGAAATGCGCCTTGAGGTTCGCCGCGAACGAAGGAAGCTGGCGCCGAAGATTCATCACGTAGGACGACGTCGGCTGGCCCCGCTTGAACGCCACCGCGTACTGCTCGACGGTCCCGTGGATCCGCTGTAGAAGCAGCAGCGCCTCGTCGAGGGTCTTGAGCTTCGCGACGCCGGCGGCATCGAGCTTGACCTCGGCGGCCATTACTTCACGCGCTCCAACCGCGGATTGGGCCGAAGCCGTCGGCCGGCCTTTCCCTCGGCCTTGCCGTTCACCTGCACGATGTCGGCGGTGAAGTCGAACTGTCCGTCATACAGCGCGGCGCCAACCCCGTACGCATCCACCGGGACACCCTCCTCCTCGAACGCCTGGATGCGGAGCACGTCGAAGCCGCGGGAGACGACGATCTTCACGTCGCCGAATCCTTCGGCGTCCAGCGCGTTGCGGACGTTCCAAACGAGCGGCGCATTGACGCCCGTCGGCCTGAAATCGCCCATCTGCGGGATCACCGACTTGTCCACCATGTACTCGGCGGTATCGAGGCGCACTCCCCAGAGACGACCCTCCAGCGCGCGCGCCACGTCGAGACTCGTCTTCACCGAGTCGTTGTCGTAGTCCACCAGCGCGATCACGTCCACGCCCTCGATCGTCTCGGCGAAACGCTTCGTCGCCTTGACCGTGTCGCCTCCGTAGGCGCCGATCAACGCGTGCGGGATCGTCCCGATGGCTTTGCCGCCGAAAAAGGACGTCTGCGCTTCCGTCGAGACGAGTTTCACGCCGCCGGCGAACGCCGCATAGCCGTCTCGCGCTTGCATGGGAAACACGTCGTCCCGCGCCCCGAAAAACAGGACCGGCTTGGATTGCGCCGCCAGCGACAGCAGCTTGGCGTTCGTGCAGATCCGTGTCCCGCGTGCCAAAGCGCCGAGGCAGATCGTTTCGAGGTGACCGAACGCGTCGTACGCTCCTTCGATCGTGAGCACCGTGTCCCAGGTCTCGAACCGGTCCGCCTCGTACAATGCGTGCACCGTCAGGGCGCTCCAGTCGTCGGCGCACAACTTCAGGATCGCGACTGCTTCATCGATCCCGCTCAACCAGCCTTCGCGCTTTCCGCTGAACTGCATCAGTACGGTGGGCGAGCGCTTGTCCTGTCGAAGGATTTCGCGCGCGCGCACGAAGTACGAATCAGTGTAGAAACCGCGCTTGATATCGTCGACCGGAAGATTGAACGCCGCGGCATCCAGGCGCTTTCGTCGTCGGGGAGGCACGGTCGGCGAGCCGGCTCAGGTCCCGGCCGGCCGGCCGGTCATGGCCTCGGGATCGAGCAGCCGATCCAACTCCTGGCGCGTCAGCAGCCCGCGCGACATCACGACGTCGTACACGCCGCGCCCGCTCTCGAGCGCTTCTTTCGCCACCGACGTCGCCCGCTCATAGCCGATGACGGGCAGGAGCGCGGTGACGATCCCGATCGAGTGCTCGACGAAGTGCCGCATCTGGCCCGGGTTCGCCGTGATGCCGTCCACGCACCGCTCGCGCAGCACGCGACACCCGTTCCGCAGTTCCTCGATGCTTTGCAAGAGCCGGAAGGCGATCACCGGCTCGAACACGTTCAGCTGCAACTGCCCCGCCTCGGCGGCGATCGTCACCGTCACGTCCGACCCGATGACGTCGAAGCACACTTGGTTCACGACCTCGGGAATCACCGGGTTCACCTTGCCCGGCATAATCGACGACCCCGGCTGCATCGGCGGCAGATTGATCTCGCCGAGACCGGCGCGCGGGCCGGAGCTCAGGAGGCGAAGGTCGTTGCAGACCTTGGAGATCTTCACCGCGCACCGCTTGAGCACTCCGGAAAGCTGGACAAATGCGCCGGTGTCGGCCGTTGCCTCGACGAGATCCGGAGCGGTGATGAGCTCGAGTCCCGAAACCGTGGAGAGATGGCGCCGCACGGCCTCCGCATATCCCTCGGGTGCATTGATTCGCGTGCCAATGGCGGTCGCGCCCATGTTGATCTCGCGGATGAGCGCCTGGGCCTCGCCCAGCCGCTCCACGTCCTCGAGGATGGTGTGGCCGAACGCGGTGAACTCCTGGCCAAGGGTCATCGGCACCGCGTCCTGCAACTGCGTGCGCCCCATCTTCACGAACGCCGAGAACTCGTTTCCCTTGGCGAGGAAAGCGTCGATGAGCTTGCGCATCGCTTCGC
>DATJIW010000100.1:0-5006 GCA_035492775.1 Vicinamibacterales bacterium | reverse complement strand
GAGCATGCGGACCCCGAGACTGATCAGCCACCGTCCGATCAGCCAGAGCAGTACGGCTCCCGCCACCTTCCACGCCACCGCGGTCAGCGTCGCGACTGTTCCTTGAAGCAAGGCGTTCGTGTCCATGGCGGTGATTGTGGTCAGCACCGAACGCCTCTCCTATGCACATTCGGCAGGGACGTCGTGGCGCTCCTGGTGTCGTTCTGGGTGGGTATTCTCACCAGTGCCCAAGTCCGGGCTCAGCCGCCAGAGCCGCACGACATGCAGCACATGGCGATGGACGACAATCGCACCGCTCTGCTGCCGGGCCGAGACGGCTCCGGCACGTCCTGGCTTCCGGATGAAAGCCCGATGTACGCCGTCCACGGCCAGGCGGGCCCGTGGACCCTTATGGCACACGGTGTCGCCTTTCTGCAGTACCTCAACGAGAGCGGCGCCCGCGGCGCCGACCAGGCAGGCAGCATCAACTGGGCCATGGGCATGGCGGCTCGACGGCTTGGAAACGGCCGCCTCACGCTGCGGGGCATGATCAGCCTCGAACCGCTGACGATAGGGGACTGCGGATATCCCGACCTTCTCTCAACCGGCGAGCAGTGCAAAGGCGAGACGATCCACGACCGGCAGCATCCACACGATCTGTTCATGGAGCTTGCGGCCGCTTACGATCGGCCGCTCGCCGGCGGGATCCGTTGGCAGGTCTACGGAGGACCGGTCGGCGAACCGGCGCTCGGCCCGACGGCGTTTCCACACCGCATTTCGGCGATGGCCAGCCCATTGGCGCCGATCACGCACCACTGGTTCGATTCCACGCACGTCACGTTCGGCGTGATCACCGGTGGGATCTACGGCAATCGCTGGAAAACCGAGGCGTCGGTCTTCAACGGGCGGGAGCCGGACGACCATCGCACCGACTTCGATTTCGGACGGCTCGATTCGTGGTCGGGACGGGTCTGGTTTCTTCCGACGTCGCGTTGGGCGCTGCAGGTGTCCGCCGGCCATCTCAGCGAAGCAGAAGCCGGCCAGACCGGCGAACCACGGATCGACGTCGATCGGTTCACCGCGTCGGCGACGTATCACAAGACGCTCAAAACCGGCGGCATCTGGGCCTCGACGCTCGGTTGGGGCCGCAATAAGGAGCCGCTTACCAACGCCACGAATGCCCTGCTCGCCGAAACCAGCGTCACGCTTCACGATCGCGACGCCTGGTTTGGCCGTGTCGAACTCTCGCAGAAATCGGCGGACGACCTGGCGGTCGCTTCCACCGGCATTTTCGTCGTCGCGAAGCTGCAAGCCGGCTACACCCGGTACATCGGAAGCTGGAAACGCCTGCGCCCGGGTGCCGGTGTCGCCGTCTCAGCCGGGATCGTTCCCGAGACCTTGAGGCCGTTCTACGGCAGACGTGCGAATCTCGGCGTGGGAGTATACGCGACGATCCGTCCCGGCAATGCGGGCGCCCACCGGAACTGATCACAGCTGCCACTGGTAGTTTTTTCGTCGAAGATCTGCCTTTCGATTGCGACTCGCTGCGGTATCCTTTGTCCCACGATGAGCCCGCGACTGCGACGCGGTCACACATCAGTCGGTCCGAAGCCCAGAGTGCTTCTCGTCGACGATCACCCGCAGGTCCTCGCACGCCTTTCGACGATGCTTTCCGAGGACTTCGAGGTCGCCGCTGCGGTGACCGACGGCTCCGAAGCGCTTGACGCAGTACGCGCCGTCGCTCCAGACCTCATCGTTCTTGACATCAACATGCCTCGCCTGGGTGGTCTGCAGACGATGCTGGCGTTGACGGAGGCAGGTTCGGAAATACCTGTCGTGTTCCTCAGCATGTTCGACGAAGAGGAAATGATCGACGCGGCGTTCCGCTCTGGCGGACGGGGATACGTCAACAAGTCGCATGCGTCCCGCCATCTCCGCAGCGCGCTCGAACACGTACGCGATGGTCGCGTGTTCGCACCGTCACTGACGTCGCTGTTGCGCCTCAATAGCGGGTCAGGGGCCGGGCACGCGATGCAGCTCTATGGCGATCCGTCGTTCCTCGACGGCCTTGCCGCGCTCTTCGACGGCGCGCTTCAACGCGGTGATGCGGCGTGCGTGATCGGCACACCCGAGATTCGCGAGGGATTGAGCATGCGGCTTCGCGATCGCGGGTGGGACGTTCAAGGGCTCGTACGCTACCGGGCGGTCGACACGGCCGATGCATTGAGCAGGTTCATGCGGGACGGCCTTCCCGACGCGACCGTGCTCGCAGACATCGCGGCTGAACTCGAAGGCTACCGACGCGGTGTGACGGACGGGTCGCGACGGTTGACGCTTTTCGGCAACATGGCGGAACGTCTGATCGTGGCGGGGAATCACGACGCCGCGGTCGCGCTCGAAAACATCTGGAGCGCAGTTACGCACGACCTTCCGTTCTTCACCGTGTGCGGGTATCACGCCTCGTGCTTCAGACAGAACGACACGAACCTGTGGTCGAGCGTCTGCGCACAGCACGATGCATTCACCCAGACCGGGGACGCCTCGTAATTCGACCGTAATCATCCTCTTTCAGTTCTTCAGTTCCACGGCAGACGCGTTGCAGAGGCGTGTCTTCCCATGCAGCCGCACGGTGAGAGGGAATCAAGGCGGCACGGCGTCGTATACTGCGTCGTCGCAGGCACCGGCCTGCGGCGGTTCCTTGAATGAACCGGGGGCAGCATGGCACACCTCTCCGACGTCATTCACGAGCGCTCACTGAAAGATCCCGACGGCTTCTGGGCTGAGGCTGCCGAGACGATCGACTGGTACGCGAAGTGGGATTCCGTGTGCGATCGATCGCGGCCGCCGTTCTACCGGTGGTTTCCCGGCGCCAAGGTCAATACGTGCTACAACGCCGTCGACCGCCACGTCGCGCGCGGCCGGTCGGCACAGCCGGCGCTCATCTACGACAGTCCGGTGACGGGCACGATTGCGGTGCTCACGTTTCGCGAGCTGCTGGACGCGGTGTCCGTATTCGCCGGTGCTCTCGCGCGACTGGGTGTCTCGAAGGGCGACCGCGTCATCATCTACATGCCGATGATTCCCGAGGCGATCGTCGCCATGCTGGCGACGGCGCGGCTGGGAGCCATTCACTCGGTCGTCTTCGGCGGATTCGCTTCGCGCGAGCTCGCGACGCGCATCGACGATGCGCGACCGAGAGTGGTCGTCACCGCATCCTGCGCCGTCGAAGCGAAACGCGTGGTGCCGTACAAGCCGCTCCTCGATGCGGCGATTGCGATGGCGCAGCACAAGCCATCGCACTCGGTCGTCTATCAGCGTCCGATGTCCGCCGCCGAAATGATCGCCGGCCGCGATATCGACTGGCTCGACGCCGTCGCCGGCGCACAGCCGCACGACTGCGTCCCCGTTGCGGCAACCGATCCGCTCTACATCCTGTACACGTCCGGGACGACCGGCCAGCCCAAGGGCATCGTGCGCGACAACGGCGGGCATCTCGTCGCGCTCGACTGGACGATGAAGAACGTCTACGGCGTTCAGCCGGGCGAAGTGTTCTGGGCCGCGTCCGACATCGGATGGGTGGTCGGGCACTCCTACATCGTCTACGCGCCGCTCACGCACGGCTGCACGACGGTGCTGTTCGAGGGCAAACCAGTAGGTACTCCGGACGCCGGTGTGTTCTGGCGGGTGGCGTCGCAGCACCGCGTCGCGTCGTTCTTCACGGCGCCGACGGCGTTTCGCGCCATCAAGCGCGAGGATCCCGCAGGAGCGCTGATCAGGAACTACGACCTGTCGGCGCTGCGCACGCTGTTCCTCGCGGGTGAACGCACGGATCCCGACACGCTCGCGTGGGCGCAGGAGAAACTGCAGGTACCGGTGATCGACCACTGGTGGCAGACCGAAACGGGATGGCCGGTGTGCGCCAACTGTGTGGGAATCGAGCTGCTGCCGGTGAAACCCGGATCGGCAGCGAAGCCGGTTGCCGGCTGGGACGTCCAGGTGCTCAATGGGCAGGGCACTCCGGTGAAGCGCGGTGAGATGGGCTCGCTCGTCTGCAGGCTGCCGCTGCCGCCCGGCTCGCTGCCGACGTTGTGGAACGCCGATGCGAGGTACGAGCAGACGTACCTCTCGGATTTTCCCGGCTACTACAAAACCGCCGACGCCGGCTTCATCGACGAGGACGGCTACGTCTACGTGATGACACGGACCGACGACGTGATCAACGTGGCCGGACACCGCCTCGCGACCGGCGCAATGGAGGAGGTGCTGGCGGCGCATCCCGACGTCGCGGAGTGCGCGGTCGTCGGCATTTGCGACGCCATCAAGGGACAGGTGCCGGTCGGTTTCGTCGTGCTCAAGGCAGGCGTTCCCGACACCCGCCACGACGACATCGCGGCGGAAGGCGTGCAGCTGATTCGCGATCGCATCGGACCCGTCGCGTGTTTCAAGATCGCAGTCGTCGTCAAGCGGCTGCCCAAGACCCGCTCGGGCAAAATCCTGCGCGGTACGATGCGGCGGATTGCCGACGGGGAGGCGTACAGCGTGCCCGCCACGATCGAGGACGCCGCCGTCCTTCCTGAGATCGAGGAGGCGCTGCGGAGAGCCGTGCAAGGGTGTTGAGACCGCAGCTGACGGCGGTCAGCGTTCAGCTGCGGTCGTCGACATGCTGCGGGAATTCGGTCCGGCCTTCCGACTTGTCCAGCGTTAGAGGTTTTCGTTTCCCGGATTCTGCCTACGCAGGCAGTTTGGCGCCCAGCACCTCCAGCGGCTCGATCTGCGGCGGCGCCGCAAGCAGGGTCGGCGCCTGCGCCATCAGGGCCTGAGCGATCGGGCCGCCCAGGTGCCGCTGGCGTCCTGCCTCGTCTGCGAACGTATCGAAGATGGCAAACGTGGTCGGACCGAGGCGCAGCGCGAACCACATCAGAGTGGTCGATTCCTCGTTGGCGAGCGCGAGGCCCTGGCGCAGGAAGTCGGCGACGTCCTTCTCCTTGCCGGGTTTCGCTTCAAGACGGGCGAACAGTGCGAGCTTC
>DATJIW010000099.1:0-78319 GCA_035492775.1 Vicinamibacterales bacterium | reverse complement strand
CATATATGCGGCCGGCGGCCTGGCCGCCGGCGTTGCTCGTCGGAGCCGACGTGACGACGTCGGGGACACCGTCGCCGTCGACATCGCCGATGTTGCGCGCGATCCAGCCGAACTGATCGTTCGTCGATTCGCCGTCCCATTCCCGAATGATGCGCACCGGTTCGACGAACGGGTCGCGGAAGTCCTCGGCGCGGGGAAGGAGCGCGGCAAAGCGGGGATCCTTTCTAATCGAGTCGAACGAGGCGTCCGTCTCCATCTGCGTCATGTCGATCTTGCGGCTCGCCCTTGCGCGCTCGAGCCACATGAAGGCTGCGTCCGGATTCCCTTTTTCCGCATACAAGCTGCCGATCGAGAACAGCGGCGCCGGCATGGCGGCATCGACCTCGAGCGACTTCTTTTCCGCCGCGATCGCATCGTCGAGCCGATGCAACTGCTCGTACGCGCTGGCGAGCACGCGCCACGCCCGCCCGTTCGACGGATCGGTGTGCACGATCGATTCGAGGATCGCGGCCGCGCCCACCGCATCGTGCGCCTGCAGCCTGCCGACCGCGGCAGGAAGCGATGGCGGAGGCGCCGCAGACTGCGCGATACCCGCGAACGTCAGGAGGGCAACAGAAATCGTGGTGCGTGTCATGGCGCCATGACCGCACCACGGCGTTCGGGCTGTCAACCCTTTTGGGACGAAGCGCCGAACACCTTTCCGATGTATTCCCAGATCTGCGGGTCCATGAACGGCGCCGCCTGTTTCTGCATCTGGGTCGGCCACTGCTCCTTGTTCGCCCAGACCTTCCGGAGGCCGTCGGAGACGCCCTGGTGCCCTTGCGTGAACTCGTGGACGAGCGACTGCCATCGCCGGCCGAGTTCCCGCGCCTTCTCGCTCGCGGGATTCTCGTTTGCAGCCATGGCAGCCTGGACGTCGTGGAACAGCTCCATCCAGCGCCTGGTGCCGTCCTCGGCCAGCCGGCGCATTTCGGGTGTCATCTCGGCGCGGCGCTTCTCGAGTTCGGCCCACGCCTCGTCGCTGTAGAACTGCTTGAAGTACTCGGTATTCTCCTGCATTTCGATCACCTCGATGATGCGTCTGATGACGAAGGCGTCGGGGGTGCCGCTGGCCTGGACGGTGCGCTCCGCGTCGCGAATCGCCTGGATGGCGATGTCGAGCCGCCGACGCTTCTCCTCGAGCGCACGCCGCTGGCTGCGCAGTACCGCCGGCAGCGTACGCGTGTCGCGGTCGAGGACGGCTTTGATCTGCTTCAGCGGCAGCCCGAGGAATTTCAGCGCGACGATGCGCTCGAGCCGATCCAGGTCCGACGTGGAGTACACGCGGTAGCCCGCATCGGTCCGGCGCGGTTTCAGCAGCGCCAGTCGGTCGTAGTGATGCAGCGCCCGGACGGTGACGCCCGCCAGCTCCGAGAACTGCTGCACGCGGTAGGTTGCCCCCACGAATGGCCTCCATCGAAAACTGTGAGGTCTTACGTTACGTCAAGGTCAAGCGCGGCGCGTCCGGGATCGTAGAATGAGCGGCGGCCATGCGATTGTCTTCACTCATTTCGGCCGTCGATCTGCACGCGTGCGGAGAGCCCGGACGCGTGATCGTCGGCGGCGTGCGCGACGTGCCCGGCGCGTCGATGTTCGAGAAGATGCAGTTCCTCTCGACACACATGGACGGTCTGCGGCTGCGCATGCTGCGGGAGCCGCGCGGATATCCGGCAGCGAACTGCAATCTGGTCCTGCCGCCGACGCATCCCGATGCCGATGCGGGCTTCGTCATCATGGAACAGGTCGAGTATCCGCCGATGTCTGGCACGAACACGATCTGCGTGACCACGGCGCTGCTCGAAACAGGCATGGTGCCGATGCGCGAGCCGGTCACGGAACTGACGCTCGAGGCTCCCGCCGGCCTCATCCGCGTGCGCGCCGATTGCCGGAATGGCAAGGTCACGCGCGTCGCGTTCAGAAATGTTCCGGCGTTCGCGGTACATCTCGACCGCGAGATCGACGTGCCGTCGCTCGGCCGGGTCCGCGTGGATGTCGCGTGGGGCGGAATGTTCTACGTCATTGCGGACGCGAGGCCGTTCGGTCTCCGGCTCGTGCCGGATGAAGGCAAGGACATCGTGCGCATCGGCGAGATGATCAAGGCGGCGGCACAGGAACAGCTGCCCGTCGTCCATCCCGAAAATGCCGCGATTACCGGGCCGACAATCGCGCAGCTGTCGGGTCCGCCGGCGTCCGACGAGAACGACTGGCGGAACGCGGTGATCGTCTCGACCGGGCGTCTCGACTGGAACCGGCCTTCGACGTGGACCGGTGCGATCGATCGATCCCCATGCGGCACGGGCACGTGCGCGAGGATGGCGGCGCTTCACGCGCGCGGGCAGCTGGCGATCGGGAAGCCGTTCCGTCACGAAGGCATCCTCGGGACCGTATTCACCGGCACGCTGCTCGAACCGACCGTCGTCGGGCCTTACGCAGCGGTGGTGCCGGAACTCGCGGGGACCGCGTGGATTACGGGCTTCGCGCAGTACGCGCTCGATCCGGAGGATCCGTTCCCGGAGGGCTTCACGGTCGGCGACATCTGGGCCTGAGGGGACGGGAACCTGCGATCAGTTTCGCGGCGCGACCTGGTCAGGCACGATCGGGAGCTGCACCGCAAAGGTGGCGCCCCGGCCGCCGCCATCGCTCCACACCTGCACCTGTCCGCCGTGCAGCTCGATCAGGTGCCGCACGATCGACAGCCCCAGCCCGAGACCGCCGTGCGGACGCGTCGCCGATGCATCCCCCTGCCGGAATCGATCGAATACGAAGGGCAGGAGTTCCGGCAGGATGCCTTCGCCCGTATCCGACACCTGCACGATCGCATTCGTGCCTCCGCGGACGCAGGACACGCTGACGGTTCCGCCGGGCGGGGTGAACTTGATGGCGTTCGTGAGCAGGTTCCAGAGAACCTGGCGCAGGCGATCGGGATCGCCCATCACCGCACCGGGCGAAGCGACCGACGGACGCAGCACGACGCCTTTCGCCTCCGCCGCCGGGCGGACGGCTTCGACCGCGGCACGGACGATCGGTGCGAAATCGATCGGCTGCAGCTTGATGCGCAGCTTTCCGGTCACGATCCGCGACACGTCGAGGATGTCGGCGATGAGCTGCTCCTGGATGTGCGCGTTGCGCTCGATCGTCTCGAGCGCGTGGGCACGCGCGTGGTCGTCCAGTCGTCCCGTCCGCATCAGCCGCGCCCATCCGAGTATGGCGTTCAGCGGCGTGCGCAGCTCGTGCGAGAGCGTGGCGAGGAATTCTTCCTTCACGCGGTTGACGGTTTCGAGCTGCTCCGCGCGCCGCCGGAGATCCGCCTCGAGCCGCTTGCGTTCGGTCATGTCGCGCACGACGAGCGTGACGGCGCGTCCGGCGCCGCTCGATTTAGTGGCTACGAGCACCGCGTGCGCGTCGAAAACCGCCCCGCCGCGTCGTACGCGACGCCCTTCCGAGACGTGATGTCCCGCACTGAGCGCATGGGCGAGGTGCTCCTCCGGAAGACCGGCCTCGCGGTCGGCATCGACGAACAGCATTGAATACGAGCGTCCGACGGCTTCCGATGGCTGATGCCCGAAGAGGCGCTCGCTGCTCTGGTTCCAATACCGGATTTGGCCATCCGGGGCGACGGTACAAATGGCGCAATCGGGCATCGCCTCGAGCAGGGCGCGCAGTACCTCGTCGGGTTGGGCGGCTACACGCGTGCGGGAGGCCGCTCGGCGGGTCCGGGAGGTCGAACGGGACACGAACGGTTTGGAGTCTGTTACACCCACAGGCAGCTTCTGTAAGTACATTGCTGCAACCTGCGCACCTGCTCCGGCAGATTGAACAGGGCGCCCGACTGCCAAAAGGTGTAGCGAAATGCCCTGCGACTGTCGCGTTTCCGGTGTCTCGGCGGCGCCTGATGGCGAATTTTCCACGGAACTTCATGCGGCATGAGCCTTGATCATTTCGCTCAGCGCGCCATGGCCATCGCAGTCCCAACCCGGGGGCGGGAGCCCAATCAGGACGACCCGCCGCACACTACGGCAGAGCTGCGCGACTGGATCCTCGCGGAGCTGCCGCTGTCGCCGGACCAGGCGCATCAGCTCCTCACCCTGATCGATCTGGTCGTCGGTCGGCAGCGACAGCTGGTCGAGGAGTCGAAGCACGAAGCGATGCGGGCGCTGTCGGAGGGCTTTGCGGCCAAGATGGAGCGCCTCCAGCGACAGTTGACCGAGAAGGACGTCACCGTCAGCAACATCGCGCGCTATTTCGAGGATGTCGTCGCCGAGCTGACCGAAAAGTCTCACCGCGATCCGAAAACGAAGCTGCTCAACTTCGACTGGTTCATGGAGCGGCTCGAGTCGTTCCTGGCGGTCGAGCAGCGCGTCCGCTGGTGCGGAGTCGGGGTTGTCGATATCACCAGCTTCAAGTGGTACAACGACACACTCGGTCACGCGATCGGCGATCGGATCATCGAGCGCGTCGCGCACGTACTCGCCGACCAGATCCGATCGGAGGACTTCCTCGCCATGGAGCGCGGCGCCGAAGCGCGTGACCTCCACGCGCGGTTCGGAGGCGACGAGTTCTGTTTCCTGATACCGGACCTGCCTGGATGCGCGGAAGCATTGGAGATCGCGCAACGGTTCAAGACGGCCGTTGAGGCCCATGACTGGACCCAGGACGAGGGTCGGCTCGCCGCCAAACCCGTTCAGGTCGACGTCGGCGTCGTCTGCCTGCGCCTTGGACCCGTCATCGAACGCCGCGGAGTCGCGCGCAAGCTGTCAGCCGAGTTGATCCAGCGCGCCGACAAGCTGATGTACGAAGCCAAAGGCAGTCAGTCACCGCACGTGCACTCGGCCGCCGTGCGCGTCGTTCATGGAAATCTCGCCGACATCCCGAACCAGGACGCGCTGTTCCGCGACTGCGGCCCGCGGCGCACGGGCGCGCGGCAGGTCCGGTAACCCGTCCAGCCCTCGAACCTTCACGCCCGTCTCGACGGCCCGTCACGGCCGAATGACGCTATAATCGCAAGGTTCTACCCACGACCACGATGGTGGATGTAGCTCAATGGTAGAGCACCGGACTGTGGCTCCGGACGCTGCGGGTTCGATCCCCGTCATCCACCCCATTTCTCTCCTCTTTTCGGAAACTTTCTTCTCATAAGGACCTGCGGTTTCTCAGGGCCCGACTGCAATCAGCCAAAAGAGTGTGTCGATAGTGGCACTCTGCTGGCATTGGGCCCCAGCACCTTGCGAAGGGACGAGACGTCGTCGTACGTAATATGGTGAAAACGTTGAGGGGTTCGTGGTGGGTCGCTGCGGTCCTTGCGGTGATCGGATTTGGCGCCGGACAGGCCGGAGCGCAGACGCTCCAGCCCCAGGAACGGCTGTGCGATCCCACGTTTCAGGACTGCCGCGCCGACCTGCTGACGTATATCGCGCAGGAAACGGTCGAGATCGACGTGGGCGCGTGGATGTTCACCGACGCCCGCTACACGAACGCGCTCGTCGCCGCATGGCAGCGCGGCGTGAAGATCCGCGTGCTGATGGATCCGCGGTGCGAAGAACAGCACGAACACTGTCTGCCGCAGCAGCAGCAGCTCCAGGACGCCGGCATTCCGATGCGGAATCGCCTTGGCAGCGGCATCCTTCACTGGAAGTGCATGATCTTCGCGTCGCAGGGGCAGATCGAGTTCGCGGGCGCCAATTACGCGCCGTTCGAATTCGTCCCCGAAACGCCCTACGTGAACTACACGGACGAAATCATCTTCTACACGAACACGCCGTCGCTCGTGCAGAGCTTCATGCGCAAGTTCGACGACCTGTGGACGAGCACCACCGAATTTGCCAACTTCGCAAACGTGAACGGCCCGCTGACGCGTTCGTTTCCGCTGTATCCGATCGATCCGGAGCTCAACTTCCCGCCCGACGACAGTTACCGGAATCGCGCGATTACCGCCTACGACAAAGAAACGCAGCAGATCGACGTGCAGATGTTCCGGATCACGGACCAGTCACATTCGCTGGCGATGATCCGCGCGGTGAATCGCGGAATCCCGGTCCGCCTGATCACCGACGAAACCGAATACCGTAATCCGGACCGGCTCTGGGATGCGTACAACGTCGACATGATGTACCACGCCGGCATTCAGGTGCGGCTCGATGGTCATCAAGGTATCGATCATGCGAAAGGAGTGACGCTCTACTCGCAGGGTCTCTCCATCTTCGGTTCGTCGAACTGGACGTCGCCCTCGTCCGACTCGCAGCGCGAGCACAATTACTTCACGACACGCTCGTGGATTTTCCAGTGGATGACCGATACGTTCAACCGGAAGTGGACCAACGGTTCCGGCTACAGCGAAACGAAGCCGTTCGTGCCGCTTCCGCCCGACGCTCCTGCGTACAACGCTCCGGCCAACGCCGCGACGGCCGTGCCCACGAGCGGCGTATCGCTGACGTGGAACGGCGGCCTGTGGGGACAGATCTACGACATCTACTTCGGCACCACATCGAATCCGCCGCTGCTCGCCGGCAACGTTCAGCTCGGCCCGAGCCAGTACACCACGGATTACCGCACCTACGCGCTGCCGGCGCTGCAGCCCGGCACGACGTACTACTGGAAAATCGTGTCGAAGACGATGGCGTACGTCCCGGCGGCCGGAGTCGTCTGGAGCTTTACGACTGCGGGTTCATCCGGCGGCGGCGGGTCCACGCTGCCCACCGGCTGGTCCAACACCGACATCGGCGCCACGGGCGCTCCGGGCTCATCGTCTTACGCGAACCCGACGTTCACCGTCATCGGCGCCGGCGCGGACGTCTGGGGCACCGCGGACGCGTTGCAGTACGCCTATACGACGATGAGCGGCGACGGCACGATCGTCGCGCGCGTTGCGACCGAGCAGAACGTTTCGGTCTGGACGAAGGCGGGCGTCATGATCCGCGGATCGCTGTCGGCCTCGTCTGCACAGGCCTTCATGCTCGTATCCCCCGGCAAGGGCACGGCGTTCCAGCGCCGCCTGGCGGACAACAACTCGAGCGTGAGCACCGCGGGAACGTTCGCGGCCGCGCCGCGGTGGGTGAAGCTCGCGCGCAGCGGGAACACGATCACCGCCTACGAGTCCGCCAACGGCACGTCCTGGAACACCGTCGCCAGCGACACGTTCTCGATGCCGGCCACGGTGTACGTCGGCCTTGCGGTCTCGAGCCATGTCTCGGGGACGACCGCGCGGACGACGTTCGACTCCGTCTCGGTTGGCGGATCGGCTCCGCCGCCTCCACCGCCGCCGCCCACACTGCCGACAGGATGGACCGACGGCGACGTGGGCAGCGTTCCCATTGCGGGCAACGCAAGCTACTCGAGCGGCACGTTCTCCGTGACGGGCTCCGGCGCGGACGTCTGGGGCACGGCTGACGCGTTCAACTACGCGCGCACGCAAATGACGGGAGACGGCACCATCATCGCGCGCGTGGCGAGCGTGCAGTTCGCCGACAAATGGACGAAGGCTGGCGTGATGATCCGCGAAACGCTGTCGGCGGGCTCGGCGCACGCCTTCATGCTCGTCTCGCCGGGCAAGGGTCTGGCGTTCCAGAGGCGGCCGGTCGCCAATGGCAACAGCGTGAGCACCGCCGGCAGCCTGAACACCGCGCCGCGGTGGGTGAAGCTCACACGGACGGGGAACGTGTTCAACGCCTATGAGTCAGGCGACGGCGCGAACTGGACGCTGGTCGGAACCGAGAACATCCCCATGGCCGCAACGGTCTATGTGGGCCTGGCCGTGGCGAGTCACACCACGTCGACGTCCGCAACGGCGACGTTCGACAACGTGGTAATCAACTGAGAATTCCCAACTCCCAACTCCCAATTCCCAAGTTGGTTCAAACGGTTTTGGATGTAATTGGGGAAGTGGGTGTTGGGAATTGGGAGTTTTCGTAAGAGAAGATTATCCGCGAGCCCTCTTCTTCGCAGGCGCGGCCTTCGTCTTGGCCGCCTTCTCCATGTCCGCCTTCGCGGACTTCTTCTTCTCGACGCTGACGCGATCGAGGCTCTGGCGGAGGGCGTCCATCAGGTTGACGACTTTCGGCGGCGCCTGCTCCTCCGTTGCGACGACTTCCTCGCCCGCGATCTTCGCGTCGATGATCCGCTGCAGCTCTTCCTGGTACGCGTCCTTGTAGTCTTCGAGGTTCAGCGCCGCATCGAAATTCTCGATGACGGCCTTGGCGAGCTTGATCTCCTCCGGCTTAACCTTCGACGGAACGCTGTCGAGCTCCTCGATGTTGTTCATGCTGCGGATCTCGTTCGCGCGCCGCATGGTGTACATCACCAGGCCCTTGTCCTTGGGCTGCACCGCAACGAGATACTCCCGGCCGTACAGGGCGAGCTTGCCGATCCCCGCCTTGCCCTTCATGCCCTCGCGCATGACGGCAAACGCTTCGAGCGCCATCTGGCCGTCGGGCGCCAGGTAGTACGGACGTTCGATGTAAATCGGATCGATGGCCTCGGCGTTCGTGAACTGCACCAGGTCGATGACGCGCGTCGACTCGGGACGGACCTTGGAAAGGTCGTCCTCCTCCATCACGACGTAGCGGCCCTTCTCGAACTCGTAGCCTTTGACGATCTCTGCGAGCGGGATCTCACGCTCGCACTTCGGGCACCACCGCTTCTGCTGGATGCGCGTCTGACACTCGCCATGAAGCTGGTTGAAGCTGATCGTGGCTGCGGAATCGGTCGCGGGGAACACCCGCACCGGAATGTTCACCAGGCTGATCTTGAGGAAACCCTTCCAGGTCGGTCTCGCGGCCATCGTGCGCCTCCAACCTCGAGTTTATCGGACGAAGCCCTGCGCGCGGATACTTCACGGATCTGCACGCGCTATCGCTCCCGCCACTGATCGTAGATCTGCTGCCGGACGTATTGCGCGGTCGTCCCCCGGCCGGCGCGAACCAGGAGCGTCGAAGAGTCGGGACCGGTGACGGTAATCCGCCAGCGGTCGGGCTGATCGGCCTCGATCGTCACCCCGACGTTGCCTGCGCCAAGCTCGCGAAGGGCCAGCCTGGCAATTCGTTCGAGATCCTGCGCGTCCATCCGGAAAGAGGATTCTGCCACAGTAGAGCTGAACGCGCGAACCGGCCCTCAGAACTGGTAGCGGATCTGGACCTGGAACATCCGGCAAGGGTCGATGTTCGCGAGGGCCGGCAGCGCCGTGGCGGCGGAACCGACCGTCACGAGCTGGCCGAACGTCGGATTCGGCGCAGCCGTGTCGCCGTAGACGGTCTGGGCGCGTCCGAGGACGTTGACGGTATTGAACAGGTTGAACGCTTCCAGTCTGAGCAGCAGCGCGCCGGTGGACAGGGGAATGCGTCCCTCGACAAACGCGCCGACATCCGACGTCGCCGTGCTCCTGAACGTTGACCGGCCGACGACAGACCCGTTGGTCACAGGCCGATCGGTGTTCAAGCCATCGCCGTTGTTATCGACGCCCGTGGTGGCGCTGAACGGACGCGCCGAGGCGAGCTGCGTCACGGTTCCTGCGGTGATGTTGTACGGGAACCGGTAATTGAACGTGATGACGGCGCGGTGGCGTTGATCGAGGAGGCTGAGACCGCGCTCGACTTCGCCGAGGCTGGCGATGTTGCCATCGTTCGGGTTGACGCCGTTCCCGTCGGGCTCTGTCGTGTTCGTCGACTTCGACAGCGTGTAGCTGACTTCCGCGAACATCCTCGCGCTGCCGCGATACGTGACCTGCGTCTGAAGTCCGTCGTAGTCCGCAACGCCAAGGTTCATCAGCACGTTGACCTGCCGCACGCCGCCGTTCACGGGCAGGATGGGGCGTGTCGAATTCGCCGCGGCGACGGTGCGTACCTGTCCCGGCGCCGTCCGGTCGAACGGCGCGGGCGCGTTCAGATCGACGGTGCGGTCGATGTGGCCCCAGTGCTGGTGCGCGTAATCCGCGGAAACGAACAATCCCTTCATGAGTTCCCGCTCGACGCCAATCGACACCATCTGCGTGCGCGGATTGAGCAGCTTGTCTGGATAGTTGGGCAGAAGGTCGAAATTCAAGCCGTACTTCGCGAACTGCTGTTCGTAGAACGCGCGCGCGCCGGGCTGGATCGTGATGTCGCGCGCGGGCAGCTGGGACGCAGGGAGCGTGTGCGGATCGAACGCCACCGGCAGGCACGAACCCGTGAGACACGTCGGGAATCCGAGCTGGCCGGGAATGGCGGTGTAGGTCGCGAGGCCGTCGAGACCGCCGGTCAACGCCGCCGCAACGACATTGGACCGGACTTGTGTGTAATACATCGCGTACCCGCCGCGCACGGCAAGCCGCGGGTTCCCGTTCGGGTTCCATCCGAAGCCCACTCGCGGGGCGAGGTTCTTCGTTGCATCCGTCAGCGTCTGCCGGTCGTAGCGCATGCCGAGCGACAGCGTCAGATCCCGCCGGATCCGGTAATCGTCCTGCGCATACCCTGAGAGCAGCCACTGCTTCATGGCGTAGCTCGAGATGCCGAAGTCGATCGGCTGTGTGTACTGCTGGACGTCGGCGAGCGTCAGCTGGTCGAACGGCGCGGTCGTCGTACTGCGGAACGTGAATGTGCCCAGGATCGCCGTGCCGAACTCCGAGCCGGCTCCGCCCGAACTGTGCCGCGCAGCGCTGCCGCCGAAGCGGAAGTTGTGCGCGCCCTTCGACCACGTCACCGTGTCCGACAGTTGCGCCTGACGGCTGTATAGATCGGCCGCGCGCGACTGCCCGATGGTGAAGGGCACGGATCCGCTGCGTGTGTACGTGGTCGAGAGGAACAGCGGATCCCACTTCGTGACGGGATCGCCGTCGAGATAACTGAACCGGACTTCGTTCAGCAGCGTCGGTGCGAGCACCATCGTGTGGTTCGCCTGCGTCGACCATCCCGCGCGCGAGTACTGCCGGGCGACGGTCGGCGCGGCGGTCCCTCCGACGGTATCCTGCGGATTCGTGTCGTGAAACCGATCGAGGTTGAACCGCACCATCAGCGTCTGCGACGGCGTGATCTTGTGATCGACGCGCGTGTCGAGCAGCTCCTGGCGATACTCGCCGACGTATGCGAGATTGCCGTCGGCGGGCAGCACGAAGACCGGCAGACTCGGCGACAGGAACGACGTCCGATTCTGCCGCGTGTAGTCGTTTGTGGCGAAGAAGAACGTACGGTCCTTCACAATCGGTCCACCGAGCGTGCCCGACACCTGGTGCAACACGTCGGGAACGTCGGCCGGCCTCATCGACTGGAGCGTATCGGGGTTCGTGCACGACTCCACCGACGGCGGGCAGAAGTTGTCGGTCGAAAACGACTTGGCCTCCCACGCGGAAGGCCGGCCCATGTAGAGGCCTTCGCCGTGAAGATCGTTGGACCCGGATTTCGTGACGATGTTCAGCGCGGGCCCTGCCGTCCACCCGAATTCTGCCGAGAAGGCGTTGGTCAGCGCCGACATCTCCTGCACGGAGCCGATAGGCAGCGTGATGAGCGCCGTCTGCCGGCCCCATCCTTCATCGTCGCTCGCGCCGTCGACCGTGACCGTCGTTTCGCGCCGGCCGCCGGACGCCGTGACGAAGTACGTCGTGTTTACGAAGAGGTCGCCGGTGCCTTTCGCCTGCCGGAAGGTGGAGTCGAGGAGCGGGAGCGAGGAGATCTTGCGGCCCAGAATCGGAGTCTCGTCGATTCGCTTGCTGTCGAGCCGCTGCCCCATCTGCGGATTCGCATGCACGCCTTCGGTCGTCCCGTAGACGGTGACCTCCGCACGTTCGCCGCCGACGAGCAGTTTGAGTTTCAGAGTGGCCGTCTCGCCCGCCCGCAGGCTCACGTTGTCGACGGATTGCGGTGAAAAGCCGCTCTTGGTAACGGTCACCGCGTAAGGACCGCCCGCGGACAGCCCGGAGATGGTGGCCGCGCCGTCAGGCCCCGAGGACACCTCGCGCGACGCACCGGTGTCGCTGTTGATGACCGAGACGGTCGCGCCAGCCACGACCGCGCCTGACTGGTCGGTTACGACGACGACGACCGCGGAATTGTTTGGCGCCTGCGCTATCGCCGGCAGCGCGAAAAACAATAGGAGAACGACATCCCGAATGACCCTCACGTGCAGTTTCCCTGGCAAAAAGCACACAGACACGAGTGTATCGACCGGGTAGTACCTACTACCAGCGGTAGTGTTCGATTGCGAATGCCTGGAAGCTACGGGACGAGGCGGACGAGGGCCTCCATCGCGGCGTGGATGGCTGGCGCGGAGACGATGAACCCGCCAGCCAGCAGAGTTGCCGCGAGGCCAGCCAGGAGATACACGCGGCTGGACCCGGGCTGCGTCGCAGGTTCGAGCAGCAGCCGGACCCGATGCTCGACGCTCCCGCCGGGATAGAAGGCGCTGATGCCCGCCGGGAGATTGGGAATCGGCGCAAGGCGGGCCAGCCGGATTAGCGCATGAGCGAGGTCGAGGCGGCGCGCAGCATCGTTCCCCGCCGCGCGGGCGTCGGCCGCCTCCTCGGCGGCCATGTTCCATGCGGCGTCGAGTTCGGACGAGAACGGCAGGCGCGGACAGCCCCTCAGCGCCAGCCGTTTCAGATTGTCGCGGGATGCGATGTGCGCACGTTCGTGGCGGATCATCGCCTCGATTTCGCCGGTGGTGCACTCGCTCAGCACCCGCTCCGAAATGAACAGCGCCGGCTTCCGCCATCCAACGACCGCGACGATCGGAAATGGATCGTCCACGACGAACGCGCGCACATTGGAGGGAAGCACGACGACGCGCGCGGCGCGCTTCCAGTGTCTGCCGAGGCGCCGCGTCGAGATCCAGCTCTGTGTGGTTCGGAATGCGCTCCAGAGCAGTGTCAGGAAGCCAAGGACCGCAATGGCCGCCACGGTGCCAGTGAGCGGCTCGTCCGTGTTCCGAGGTTCGTAATACAGGAACGTCGGGAACACGAGTGCCGCGCCGAAGGCCAGGGCCGAGACGACCGGCAGCACGCGGAGGCACAGAAGCGCGGTCGCGCGAACCGATGAAGGCCATCGGGCGAGACGCTGCCGGAACGATGAAACCAGCGCAGCATCGACCGCCGACATCAGAACGAGGCCGATCGCGAACGACGACAGCGTCACCATCGACGCGAGCAGCCAATACCTCATCGGCGTCCCTGCTCGCGGCGCTTTTCCTGGACGAGGCGCTCGAGCTCGTCGAGCAACCGGGCGTCGCAGCGGCTGACTTCGTCGATGAAATACGAGAGGACCGGTTCGGCCGCCGAGCGGTCGAGCAGCGATTCGAGCGCGCGGGCGGCCATGCCCGATTCGATCTGCTCGCGGGAATATCTCGCATGGTAGACGAACGCGCGACCGGTCTTTTCACGGTCGAGCATCCCCTTGCGATGGAGCCGATCGAGCGTCGTCATCAGCGTCGTATATGCCGTCCCGTCGAACTCGGCCACGAGATCGCGCACGCTGACCGGCGCCGATCGCCGCCAGACCGCTTCCATTACGCGCAGCTCGAGCGCGCCGAAGATCGATGCCGCGCCGGAGGATTTCCTGCGAAAGAGCATTCCCCGATAGATTACACGAAGCATGGCGCCGCCCCAACCGATGCTTGCGACCCTCGCCCAGGCACCTCTCAAAGACCCCGCGCTGGTTTACGAACCGAAGTACGACGGAATCCGCGCCATCGTGGAGGTCGAACCGCGGGGCAACGTCCGGCTATGGTCGCGAAACGGCAACGACAAGGCGCGCCAGTTCCCCGCTATCGTGGCCGCGCTGCGGGAGATCGGCAACGGTCTGGGGATTCCGGCGACCCTGGATGGCGAGATCGTCGCGCTCGACAGCGCGGGTCGTCCCGCCGGGTTCCAGCGGCTGCAGGGGCGCATTCACCTGACCGGCGAGAGCGACGTCGAGCGCCAGGACCGCGCACAGCCGACCGCACTCATCGTGTTCGATCTGCTTCGCGCCGGCACAGAGGACCTCTGCCGCCTTCCGCTGACCGTCCGGCGCGAACGGCTCGAAAAGCTGCTGAAGCGGAAGGTCGACGCGACCGGTGTGCTGCGCCTCAGCGAACAAGTACGCGGTGATGCTCGGGCGCTCGAAGCTCGCGCACGCTCCGAGGGCTGGGAAGGCCTGATCGCAAAAGACGCATCGTCGACGTATCAGGCAGGCCGGCGCTCGCCGGCGTGGCGGAAAATCAAGCTCGTCCACGAACAGGAGTTCGTCATCGGGGGCTGGACGGAGCCGCGGCAGACTCGTTCGTATTTCGGCGCGTTACTCCTTGGCGTCTACGACGGGAAAGATCTCGTTTACGTGGGCCACACGGGCACCGGCTTCGATCAGAACGAGCTGGCGCGGGTGTGGTCGCTCCTGCAGCAGCGGCGCACCGACAGCTCTCCGTTCTCGACCGGATTCAAGACGAACGAACCAGCGCACTGGGCACGGCCTGACCTGGTAGCGCAGATCAAATTCACCGAATGGACGGCCGACGGCAAGCTTCGTCATCCCGTGTATCTCGGGTTGCGCGATGACAAGTCCCCACGCGACGTGATCAGGGAGGAGGCGCCCGCAGTGCGGGCGAAGGGCCGCCGCGAATCGAAAGAGCGAGAGCCCGTCTCCACATCCGGTCCCACGCCCGCACGCACGCGCGCACCGCGAAGCGCATCGGCCGTTTCGGCAGTAATCGGGCAGCTCCAGGCACTCGAGGACGCACGTCGCGACGGCACCATCGAGCTGCCGAACGGCGACCGCGTCGGTGTCACCAACCTGTCGAAGCTGTTCTGGCCCGATCTCGGGCTGACGAAGGGCGACCTGCTGCGCTACTACGTCGAAGTCTCCCCATACCTGCTACCGGCCGTCGCCGACCGTCCGCTCGTGATGAAGCGCTTTCCAAACGGCGTTGCGGGCAAGGCGTTCTATCAACAGAGGTCGCGCGCCGAAAAGCCGCCGGCCGGCGTCCGTGTCGAGCAGCTGCCTGAGGGGCTCGATCCCATCGGCGAGCCCGACTCGCTTCGTTTCATCGGCGGATCGTTGACGACGCTCGTCTACATGACACAGCTTGCGGCGATTTCGCAGGACCCATGGTTCTCGAGAGTGCAGACGCCGCAGGATGCGGATTGGGTCGCTATCGATCTCGATCCATCCGATGACGCGCCGTTTTCGCGCGTGGTCGATGTCGCCCGATGGGTGCGCGACGAGCTGGCGTCGATGAAAGTGCCCTCGGTTCCCAAGACGTCCGGATCGAGCGGGCTCCACATCTATATTCCGCTGCCGTCGCACACGTCCTACGAGTCAGGGATGCTCTTCTGCCAGATCGTGGCGACGCTCGTCGCATCGCGGCACCCGAAGGAAGCGACCGTGGAACGGATGGTGGCCCGGCGTCCGCGCGGAACGGTCTATGTGGACTTTCTTCAGAATATCCTCGGGAAGACGCTCGCGACCGCCTACAGCGCGCGCGCGAGCAGCTATGCCGGGGTCTCCACGCCGCTCAGGTGGGCGGAAGTAGACGAGGGGATCGACCCACGCGACTTCACCATCCGGACGGCGCCACGGCGTTTCCGGGAGGTGGGGGATCTCTGGGCGCCGTTGCGCGAAAGTAAACCGGCAAACCTCGAGGCGGTCTTCAAGAAGTACTCGCGATAGGCGATGGGCGTTCGATCAGCTCGCGGAGCGACTCGCGGTCACCCGCCGTGAGCCCCTCGTGCCGTTGCTCGGCGGTGCCGTTGCCGTTGCCATTTCGTGACGAGATCAGCGCCGCGCCGAGCACGAAGGCGGCGGCCGCGAGCGTACTACCGACAGTCACACCCCGGTGCGTGGCAGCCCACAGCTGTTCGCTTCGATCCGTCGCGCGCGAATCGAATACGCCGTGCGCGCCGTGATCACCCGGAACCGGCGCCCACAGATTATCGGGACGATCCGGATCCTCCGGTTCATCGGTCTGCTGCGAGTCGAAGCCCGTCGCGGCAAGATAGCGATCGAGTGCGCCAGGTGCGAGGCGGTTGGCGATGATCGCCTGCACCGTCGGCATGCCTACCCACAACTCGCGGCGCCTGTGATGCGCCGCCCAGTGGATGGCTTCGGCGGGCACTTCGGGCTGGTAAATCGGCGGCACGGGCTGCGCCTTGCGCGGCAACCGGCTCTTCACCCACCGGAACTGCGGCGTATTCACCGCCGGGAGCTGCACCATCGTCACGTGCACGCTGCTGCCGTCGTGCAACAGCTCCGCACGCAGCGAGTCCATGAAGCCCTGGACGGCGTGCTTCGCGGCACAATACGCGGACTGCAGCGGAATACCGCGATACGCGAGGGCGGACCCAACCTGTACGATCGTTCCGCGATCGCGGGCGCGCATGCGCTTCAGCGCGGCGAGCGTGCCGTGCACGACGCCGAGGTATGTGACGTCCGTTACGCGCCGGTACTCATCAGGGCGCATCTCCCGCACGGGGGAGAACACGGACGCCATCGCGTTATTGATCCAGATGTCGATCGGACCGAACTCGCGCTCGATCCGATCCGCCGCGGCATCGACCTGATCCCACTCCGCGACATCCGTGGGCAGGACGAGCGCACGACCTCCGGCATCCTCCACTTCGCGGCGTGCGCCCTCCAACCCATCGCGCCCGCGCGCGAGGAGGCCGATCCAGGCTCCCTCGCGTGCAAACCGGCGGACGACGGCGCGACCGACGCCTGCGGAGGCGCCGGTCACGACAACGATCTCGGAACGTCTGCTCAGAACGTACCCTCCTGATCGTCTTCGTCCGCTTCGCTGTCCTCGAGGTCGTCCGAATCCTCGAACTCGTCGTCATCGGCCTCGTCGCCGACTCCCTTGATCCGTTCCTCGTCCAACCCGTCGTCGTCCCTGCTACGGTCGCGATCAGCCATGTCGGAGGTCCTCCTTCGCGGCCCGACCAGGAGCAAAGCAGGTGCCGTAGAATCGTGGGATGTCCTCACCAAAGCCGAAGCGCACGCTGGCCGAATCGGTCGCGCTCTTCGGAATCGGCAAACTGTCGCGTCATATGTTCCTCTGCGCGGGACCTGACTGCACCGATCCCGAGTCGGGCGAAGCTACCTGGACGTATGTGAAGCGGCGGATGAAGGAGCTCGATATTAGCGGCCCGGATGGCCCGTGCTACCGGACGAAATGCGCCTGTCTCCGCATGTGTACCAGCGGGCCAATCTGCGTCGTGTATCCGGAAGGGACCTGGTATCGCGATGTGACACCGGAGAATGCGGAGCGCATCATCCAGGAACACCTCATCGGCGGCCGCATCGTGGAAGAGCTATGCTTCGCGAGGAACGAGCTGTGACGCTGAGGAGAGGCGGTTTGAGGCCCGCCCCTCCGTTGACGAGCTGTGTAGCCTCTCAATGCAAGTAGCTGCGTAAAAGCGCGCGGACGCGTTGTGGTAGCGCTGGCGGCTTCATCGCACCCCGGGCCGCGGGAGCGCTTCCCCTCACCGGGGACGCCACGACAGCATGAATCTCGAACGTATTCAGATTCAGAGCAGTAGCGGCTATTTCCCCGGCGTTGTTGATCCCCGCCGGGCTGAGCAGATACCAGGTTGAATCCACCGGTAGGAGTTGATTCAGATCGAGCGGCGCCGCGTCCTTGTCCTCCCAGAGCAACGCGCGCTGATTGAACTGTGAATCCACCGAGAAGCCGACGATCTGTCCGCGATCGTTGACGTTGTTACAGCATGGCGCGACGGTCACGAACGAATCCGACGGGTAGGTTCCGAGATCCTGCAGTGCGCCGGCGCTCCACAGGAATGTGTGAATGGTTCCGTCCGTCATCACCGAGTTGACCGTAATCTGACCCTGATTGTTGATGCCTACAGCGACGTTGTCACCGGCTCCTCCATCGGGGTTGCCGAGGTCGTGGGGCAATCCGCGCTGGTCCCACATCACTGCGTGCGGCGCATTCGGTGGGATGAACGGTGGCAAGGTCACATTCGAGCAAAGGCCAGAGAACCCGACCACCTGACCTGCGTCATTGGCCGTGAACGCAAACGAAACGGTGTCGCCGGCAAGAGGCGGCAGGTGCGCCGGTACGCCATCCGGAGACCATTTCACGGCTTCGAAGCGCCGGACCTGGAACGGCGTGAGGCACGTACCATCGGGCGTTCCCGTCTCCGAGACACCAACGACCTGACCTCGATTGTTCGTGAAAAACGCCTCGGCGTTGTTGCCGCCGGGTAGCGGCTCGAGTGCGGTGAGCACGCCGCCCCGCCAGACAGCCGCGAGGCACTGACGATGCGTCCCGAACTCGCAGAAGTCCTCGCCATTCGGATCAAGGGCCGCAGTTTCGGAGATTGCCGCAGCCGTTCCGTCGGCGCTCACCGCGGAACCCTCGCTACTGCAGTCCGGGCAGACGGATCCAGCGAGGGTGCCGAGAGAGATCAGCGAATCGCCGGCCCATACGAATGCCGTTTGAGCGACGGGATCGTTCTGGCCTGACGTGTTCGCGCCTCCGGCGACGATCCCCGCGCTGTTGATCGCATACGCGAAGCTGTTGGCGCCGCCGAGCGTTCCCAGATCCGTGACCAGGTAGCGGGCGGGTGTGGGGCCTTGTGCGTCGGTCTGGGTTCCGGCCGGAAGGACCATCAGCGCCAGCAGCGCCGCTGGCGCAAGCGAGATCTGAAGCAACCTGCTCTTCATGTTGTCTCCTTTTCGTGACGCGGCGACGTCGAGGCGTCGCCGGTACGTGGTTTTTCCTTGCGCGCGAGCAGCGAACGGACGCAGATCAGCGCCGTGCCGTCGGGCCTCGTGGATCGGTGCACGTCTCCGGATTTCAGCCAGGCCGCCAACAGTGCGGCGTCAGGTCCGGAGATCGCCCCGGGCACCAGCAGCACCATTTCGGCTTCGGCTGAACATTCCGGGCACCAGGCACGGCACGCCTGCCGCGCCTGCACGATCAACAGGGACCTCGTCTCGATCGTGATCGTCGTCTGCTTCGCCATGGACTTCGCTTCGGTTCCGCGCAATGGAACTGCGCGCAATATGGCGAACGGCGGGGTCCGAAGTCCTTCGCTGTTGGATCCGAATTTCTTGGAATTTCTTGGAGTCTTTGGTAGGTTCGTCCCGTGTCTGCAACCCCAAGTCGCTCGGACACAGAAACTTACGAATTCGGTGCTTTTCGAGTCGACGTTCAGCAGCAGCGGCTGTTTCGCGGCGTGGAACCGATCGCGCTCACTCCCAAGAGCTTTCAGCTCCTCATCGTCCTGCTGCAGCACGGCACCGAAATCGCCACCAAGGACGAACTGATGCAGGCCGTGTGGCCGAACACCTTCGTAGAGGAAACGAACCTCACGCGCAACATCTTCGCGCTGCGTAAGGCGCTCGGCGAGACCGACCAGGATCGCTACATCGTTACGGTGCCCGGCCGGGGCTATCGCTTTGCGCGAAATGCCCGTTCCGCTACGCCCGCCGAAGTCAGTGTGCTCGCAGCCACTCATTCGAAGGTGGAAATACACGTTCGGGAAACGAGCCACTGGAACCGGATCGGGTGGGTCGTCGCGGCAGCATTGCTCGTGCTCTTCGCGGGCGCTGAAGCTCGAGTTCACCTGCGCCGGAGGCCGCCCCTGACCGCTAAAGACACGGTGGTACTCGCCGACTTCGACAATTCGACTGGGGAGGCCGTATTCGACGGAACCTTGAGGCAGGGCCTGGCGATCCAGCTGGAGCAGTCACCGTATCTCAGTGTCGTTTCCGACCAGCGCATCCGCCGCACACTGAAACTGATGAACAAACCGGCGGATCTGCGCCTCACTGCAGACGCGGCTGCGGAGATCTGCGAGCGCACGGGCGCCGCAGCCGTGCTGCAGGGATCCATTGCCTCCGTCGGCGCACGTTATGTGCTCGGACTGCGGGCCAAGAAGTGCCTCAATGGCGATGTGCTCGATGAGGAGCAGGCGCAGGCATCGCGAAAGGAGGACGTCCTGAACGCGCTCAGCGAGATCGCGAGCCGCTTCAGAACACGAGTGGGCGAGTCGCTCGCGAGCGTCGAGAAGTACGCCAAGCCGTTGCAGGAGGCGACGACATCGTCTCTCGATGCTCTGAAAGCCTACACCGCGGGCTGGGAGGTCCATGCCGTACACGGCGCCGTCGCGTCGCTACCGCTGTTCCGCCGCGCGATCGAACTCGATCCGAGCTTCGCGGTCGCGCATGCGTCCCTGGGACGCATTTACGCTGACCTCGATCAGCCGGACCTCGCGGTGGCCAGCGTCGAGCGGGCATGGCAACTGCGGGACCGTACAAGTGAACCCGAAAAATTCCTGATCACCGTGAATTACGAGATGCTCGGGACCGGAAACCTCGAGGCGGCGCAGCAAACCTGCGAGACATGGGCGCGGGCGTATCCTCGCGAGACGCACGTCCACAGCTTTCTGGCCGGAATGATCAGCAAGACCCGCGGACGCTACGATCGCGGTCTGGCGGAAGCACAGAAAGCGGTCGAACTCGATCCGGACGACTGGCCCGGGTATTACAGCGTTGGGACGAACAACCTGTACCTGGGGAGGACCGGCGAGGCTGCCAACGCGCTGCACGCAGCGAGAGCGCGGGGGCTCGACGCGGACGAGCTCATCATGCTGGCCTACGACATCGGCTTCGTCACAGGGGATGCTGCGGCTCTTCAGCGCGAAGCCGCGCTGGCGCGGGCGCGGCCCGGCGGAGACAACTGGATGTCGGCGCGGGAGGCGTTCGTCGCGGCCTATGACGGACATCTTTCCGATGCACGCGCGCTTTCGCGCCGTGCCGTGGATGAGGCGATGCAGGCGCAGCAGCCGGAGCGTGCGGCGTTGTGGGAGGCCGGCGCCGCGGTTCGCGAAGCGCTGTTCGGCGATCGACCCGCGGCCGTTCGCGAAGCCGCGGCGGCCTTGCGCCTCTCGCACGACCGCGAAGTCGAGTACGGCGCCGCGCTGGCGCTGGCGCTCGCCGGCGATGCCTCACGTGCGCAGAGTCTCACCGAGGACCTCGAGCGCCGGTCGCCTGAGAACACCGCGGTCCGATACAGCTATGTGCCGGTGCTGCGCGCGGTCCTTGCGCTCGATCGAAATGAACCGAGCCCTGCACTCGACGTCCTTCAAATCGCGGTGCCACACGAACTCGGGGTTCCGCTCAGCACCATCTCGGCCCTGTTCGGCGCGATGTATCCAACGTACTTTCGCGGGCTGGCGTTTCTTGCTGCGCACAAGGGGTCGGAGGCGGCGGCGGAGTTCCAGAAGGTTCTCGAGCACCGCGGCGTCGTCATCACCGATCCAATCGGCGCGCTCGCTCGACTGCAGCTGGGCAGATCATATGCGCTGGCAGGAGACCACACGAAAGCACGAGCGGCTTACACGGATTTCCTGAGGTTGTGGAAAGACGCCGATCCGCAAGTACCGGTGCTGCAGCAGGCGAGGGCCGAGTACGGGCGTCTCCAGTAGACGCAAGGCATCCCCGTCAGCTGTTCAGCGCGCGGACGGGGTCGACCGACAGGATGCGTCTGGCGGGAAGATAGCTCGCAGCTGCCGCAGCCAGCGCCAGTATGCCGATCACAGCTATGTAGGTAACGGCATCCAGCGGACGGACTCCGAAGAGCAGCGCGGACATGAGGCGGGCCAGCAGTGCGGACGCCGCGACACCCGGCGGGATCGCCATCGCGCCGAGCACCAGTCCCCACCGCACGAAGGCTCCTACGAGTGCCCGCGGCGGGCCACCGAGCGCAACACGGATCCCGAGCTCGCGCATCCGCCGCGTCACCGAATACGAGACCGTGCCGTACACGCCGATGATCGCGAGCACCAGCGCCATCGCGCCGGCCGCCAGCAGCGTCGTCATCGTGAACGACGTTTGGGCCATCGAGCGGTCGTATATCGCCTGCATAGTCTGGACGCCGGCGATGGCCAGGTCGGGTCTGACCGACCAGACGGCGCGCTGCACGTCCGTGAGGAGCGACCCGCTTCCCGCCCGCGGCGTCCTGACGACCAGCGTGATCGTCCGCGCGACATACGAGCGCTGCTCCCGGTAAGGATTCTGTTCGTACGCCGGCCAGTACACGATCGAAGGCGCGGGTTTCTGTGCGCCGTTTTCACGGACGTCGGCGACGACGCCAATCACCTCGTGCCACGGCGCGCCCGGAAGCGTTTGAAGCCGCTTGCCGATCGCGCCCTGTGCACTCCCCCACAACTCGCGCGCGAGATTTTCGGAGACGAGAATGACGCGGCTGGCGCCATTCAGGTCGGCCCACGCAAAGTCGCGGCCGGCGACGATTGGGGTGCCCATCGAGGGCAGGTAGCTCGGCGAAATCATTTTGAAGAGCCGGAGCGGCGGCATATCGGCGGCCGAAAGATGGGCGCCCTCCGGAATGATGACGTCCCAATCGGGCAGCGATCCTTCCATCGGAATCGTGGTCGCGAATCCGGTCGATTCGACGCCTGGAATGGCTCCAACACGCTCGACGATCCCGCGTTCGAGCAGCGCCACGCGGGCGTCGTCCGGCACGAGCACGTCCGGCACCGACATCCGCAGCACGAGCTGGCGGGACGGTTCCGTGAAGCCCGGTTGCACCGTGTGCAGCGCCCCGAACGTACGCAGCATCAGGCCCGACGCCACGAGGAGCACGAGCGCCATCGCCAGCTGTGCGACGATGAGCGTGTTTCGTCCACGCTGATGCCTGCGGCTCTCGGTGATCGTCCGCGTCCCACCGCCGGCGGCGTCTGAGAGCGACGGCATCGATCGAAATGCCGGCATCAGGCCGATCGCGACGGCGGCCAGGACTCCCACCGCGCCGGCGAACACGAGCTCGCGCATGCCGAGCGCGATCTCCCCTGCGCGCGGCAGATTTGACGGCGCGAAAGAGACAAGAGCCGCCACGATTCCAGCGCTGGCGGCCGCACCGGCGATCGCGGCACCGAGCGCGAGCAGCAGCATTTCCATCGCAATCGCGCGAACGATCCGGCCGCGCCCCGCGCCGAGGGCGACGCGGACCGCCAGCTCGTGATGACGCTCGTCCGTGCGGACGAGCACGAGCGTCGCGACGTTCGCGCACGCGATCAGCAGCACGATGCCGGCCGTTGCCATCAGCACCCACAACGCGGAGCGGACGCCGCCGACGATGTCGTCCTTGAGCGGGCGGATCGCGGGTGTAATCCGCCATGATTCATAGATGTGCGGGTCGACTCCTTTCGGCGCCGGCCAGGAGGACATCCAGATCGGCAGCATGCGCGCGAGGTCGGCGTTGGCCTGAGCGATCGTGACGCCGGGCCTGAGGCGCGCGACCCCGTTCCAGCCAAAGCCGGGCATCTGCGCACGCGCGCGGTCGAACCGTGCGGGCAGAATCAGATCCGGGTGCGAATCGGCGAGCGTGAACGACACGGAAAGGACGCCGGCGATCTGTCTCGGCTGCGCGTCAACGGTCAGCATCGAGCCGACGGCGCGAGGATCTCCGCCGAAGCGGCGCTGCCAGTAGCCGTACGAGATGAGGATCGTGCGCGGCGCCCCAGTCTGCTGATCGGATGCGTTGAGGAGACGTCCGGCTGCAGGAGCAATCCCGAGCGCCTGCAGTACGCCGTCCGATACGACCGCGACGCGGACTTCCTCGGGCTCGCCCCGTCCGGTCACGGTCGCTGTCTGGTCTCCCCAGATGCCGAACGCGTCGAAGACCCGGTTTTGCTCCGCGTACGTGAAATACATCGAGTCGGACAGACGAAGGTCTCCCGAGACGTCGGCGAGGCCGGGTGCGCCAGGCGCCGTGTTCCAGACGGCGACCACGCGGCCCGCGTCGGGATAGGGCAGTGGCGCGAGCAGGACGCCGTCGATGACGGCGAAGACCGTCGTGATCGCGGCGATTCCCAGGGCAAGCGTGATTATCGTGACGAGCGCAAACGTCGGCGAGCGCCGGAGCGAACGAAGTGCCTGGCGGACGTCACGGACGAGCGCCTCGACCGACGGGACACCGCGTTGATCGCGCAGCGACTCCATGGCCGACGCCACCTCCGATCGAGACGCGCTGCCCCGCGCGGCATCGCCGGCGAGCGCGACGTGCGCGCGCAGTTCCGCCTCGAGATCCGCGTCGGTGCGGCGCGGGCGCAGCACGCCCGACGCCCGTGCGAGCCACTCGCGAAGCAGGTCCATGGCGGTCTTCCCTTCCTCACTCCGCCGTGTTCAGCAGGGTGTTCATGATGGCCGCCATGCGGTCCCACTCCGCCCGTTGTTCGGCAAGGCGTCGACGGCCGGCCGTCGTGAGCGCGTAATACCGGGCCCGCCGGTTGTTCTCCGTCGTTCCCCAGGAACCGCGCACGAGCCCGCGCTGTTCGAGGCGCATCAACGACGGATACAGCGTCCCCATGTTCAGCCGGATCGATCCCGCCGAGACCTGCTCGAGCCGGGCGGCGACGGCGTAGCCATGCTGCGGACCCATCGTCGCGAGCGTCTGCAGGACCATCAGATCGAGCGTGCCCTGCAGGACGTCGGTCTTCGGCGGGTGTTCATTGGCCATTCCAATGGAGTCTGCTGCATCTCCATTGGGATGTCAAATACAGACCGTCCGGGCGGGATCGGCCAGTGGTCGGGCGACGTCTCCCCCGACGTGCGCGCGCACAACATCATGACGGCGCACGACGAATCCGGGCACATGGTCTACATCGACCGCCCCGCGTCGGCGAACATGCACGCGGATCTGGTGAAGTTCTACAAGGCGACGGAGGCGGAGAAGTGACGCGGCCTCGCCGGCGGTGCTTCGGGCCTGCTGCCTCGAAGGGGTTGAACCGTCACTTCAGCACGAAATTCGGCAACAGCACCGGACTATTCGACCATGTGAAGCTCTGCGTCCCGGGGCTGGAACTCTTGTAGCCTTTGGGAAGCGTCACGGTGACGGTGTACGCCGTACCGGCCGTCAACCCGCTCGGGTCCGCGAAGTAGTAGAAACCCACGGCATCGGTTGCAGTGGTCGCGACGACACTCTTCCGCGTATTCAGCAGATTGACCGTCGCCCCCGATAAACCGACATTCGCGGAGTTCACGACCGACCCGACGATGGGGTTCGGCTTGAGTCGCGTACCCGACGTGGCCTGCAGTGACTGTGCGTCCGCGATCAACGTCTGTCCGGCGTTGAACTGGTTTCCGCCCACCGGATCCGTGCAGGTGGTCGCGATGTGTCGTCCGGTTTGCCCCTGCACCTCGTATTGAAATGCCGCCAGGACGTTGGTCGCGCCCTGCATACGGCCGCCACTCGCGAGTGACTGATACGCATTGATTTTTGCGACCAGCGACTGGCCGACTCCCGAGCTGTCGATGCAGCCCAGGACCTGGTCCTGATTGATCATGTTCACGACGGCAGCCGATGTGGCCACGATCGTGACAGGGACAACGACGCGGTGCGAAAGGTCCCCGGAGACGCCGCTGGAAGATCCTGTGACCTCCTGCCCATACGCCTGTGGCGTCACGGACGATCCGATTGTGAGGCTGAGCGATGAACTCGCCGGGTAAGGTGCCGAAGTCGAATTCGGACTGACAGAGGCGCGCACGCCAGCGGGCGCGATACCGGCGGAAAGATTGATTTTGTCGGAAAAATCACCCAAGCCGACGGACGTGACAGTGCTTGACGCTGAACCGCCCAGCGGAATCGTCAGTGTGACCGGATTCACCGACATCGAGAAGTCGTGAAGCTGGAAGTTCGCCGTGATCGTACGATCCTGGTCCATCAGGACCGCGTTGGAGGGACGTGTCGGATCGTCGAGAACGCCTCCGGTCCAATTGACGAAATAATGCGCCTGGTAAAGTCCACCGCTGAGCGGAGTGGCGTTTAGAAACAATACCGCCCCGTGAGGTTCCAAATATGGTTCGAAAGGCGACGGATTGGGAATAGGTTCCGTGATCCCGCCATCTGGCGGCGACGCGAGAACCCTCAGCCTGAAGGGTTCAGTTCCATCAGCAGATTTGGGAATGATGCACTTCAGCGCGTCGGCGCCGCCGTCGCATGCTTCAAAGGCGCCAATGTCATATCCATGACCGTCTTTCGAAGGCCGCTGCTGCCCGCGCTGGTCGGCGGGCAGTGACGTCCCCGGATCGGCCGTGCCGTACGCCGGACTGCCGGTGGTAATCGCCATCGTGTTCGTGAATCCACCGTTCATTAGCAAGGGACCCAGCAGCGGGTCTTCACCATTTTTCACAATCCCCTCGACAGGGCAGGGATCCGCCGAGTCGTTGCTTTGAACCAGGTTTCCCGCGAACTCGCCGGCGAGAGTGGACGAGGCCACTCTCATCACGCATTCGTTGGTGCCGTTGGTCGCGATGATGTTGTTATCGAGAACGAACGTCGGCGGTTCAAACTGCTGCGGAACATCCTGCATCTGGAGGAAGAACACACCGCCCCCGGCGCCCGCAGCGGTTCCCGAGACGTGATTCCCGGCGATGGTCGAGTTATAGATCTTGAGGAATCCGTTGACCGCGAAGACCGCTCCGCCGGCATCAGACGCAGGCGAGGACGGCGAACAGCCATACTCGCTGGTTCCGTCGGGCTTCAGACAGCTGATGCCATCTCCCCTTTGCACGAAATTGCCATTGAACGTACTGTTGCGGATGGTGACATCGCCGCCATAACTGAAGATTGCGCCACCCAGTCCTGCTCCCGCACCACCCGAGCCGTCAACGTCGGATGCACCGTCACTTCCAAACATTCCGCCATGGCCGCTATCGCCTGGGATGAAGATGCCGTGCCCGCCGCCACCTCCTGCGCCGAATCCTCCATCTCCGCCGTTACCGCCCCCTCCCCCTCCGCCACCGATCCCGCCGCGGCCTCCCTTGTCCGCCGCCCCCCCGCCACCGCCGCCATAGAGTCCACTGCCGCCGTAAATCGTGCCAGGAAGAGGGTCTTCAGGAGCATTGCCTCCGCCGCCGCCACCACCCGAACAGCCACTCGCGACATCGTACCCATCGTTGTGCTCGAAATCGCCGTGTATCCCGCCGTCTGCGCCACAGCGGTACCCGCCTGTCCGCTGATTGCCCGAAAAAACGGTGCCTCCACCGCCGCCGCCATTGTAGAAATCGGCCCGCGCGCCGTTTCCGCGAGCCCCACCACCGCCGCCGCCGTCATCGCCCCCGACAATGTTTTCAAAGCCGCACCCCCCATCGCCGCCCATGCCCCCGCCGCCCCCCGCGATTCCCTCGCTACCGTTCCCTCCGACAGCGCCGTTGTTCACGAACGTGGTGTTTTCGACGAACAAGGTCCCGCCGGCAACGTGGATAGCCCCGCCCGCACCCATTCCGCCACCGCCTCCGCAGACGCCGTTTCCACCGTGAACACGGAAACCGCCGATGATGGCATTCCGGATCGTCAACCGGCCTCCGGGACCAACCGCGAACAGGCGAAATTGCTCGCTGTCGGCCAGGAACGAGTGCAGGAGGATCGCCCCATTTGCTTCGATGGTCACCTTCGTCGTGACCATGGCAGTGGCCGTCGGCCCGATGAAATTCTGGTCGTCCTCGTTGACTTTCCCGAATGAGAAGATCGTCGACGACAGCACGTTCGTCGCGAGCACGATCGTGTCATCGACGCCGTCGCCGACCAGGCACTGTGTGTGGGCAATGTTGGGGAAATGTGTGGTCGGATCGTATCCGTTGATCGCAATGGCATGGACACCATCGTAGGATGCATGCAGTCTGGCCGCGTACATCGCTTCTTTGAGCGAGCATCCGAACCCGCCGCCAATTTTGTCGTCTGTGGTCGTCACGAAGATCGTTGCGCCGCGCGCCGGCAGCGCGACGGCCGACAGGACAGCGAGGAGGATCGTCAGCACACCTGACCTTCGGGGTGACGACATTTCTAAAGCTCTCATGACGACGCCTCCCGGCGATGACGTGCTCGCGGCCCAGGACCGGCAAACTGCACATACAAATAGGCGCAAGGCGGGGGCGGCGACTATCATCTGGAACGGCATTGCTTCGGGGGCTGCACATGCCGCTATAATCCGCGCCAGCGGCGGTCTCCGGGTTCGAACAAGGAACACCGTGGCCAAGCCAAGAACTCCGTCGTCTGGCGACGTCAGCACGCTGCTGCAGGCATGGAGCGGCGGCGATCGAAGCGCCCTCGACAAGCTCGCTCCCATCGTCTACGACGAGCTGCGCCGCCTCGCGCACTATTACCTGAACGGAGAGCGGCGCGATCACAGCCTGCAGACGACCGCGCTCGTAAACGAGGCCTACCTCCGTCTGGTCGATTACAGACGGATGCACTGGGAGAACCGCGCGCACTTCTTCGCGGTGTCAGCCCAGGTCATGCGCCGCATTCTCGTCGACCACGCCCGCCGGCGGAACCTGAAACGCGGCGGCGGCGTTCAGCATTTCTCCCTCGACGACGTCGCCATCGTCGATGGCCGCCGCACCGACGACCTGGTCGCACTCGACGACGCCCTGAATGCGCTGGGGCGGTTCGACGAACGCAAGGTGCGCGTCGTCGAACTGCGCTTCTTCGGCGGACTGAGCGTGGAAGAGACTGCTGAAGTGTTGAAAGTCTCCGCCGTCACGGTGATGCGCGACTGGAGCACGGCTCGCGCGTGGCTCTATCGCCATATGACGGGCATCGCGTCTCCAGACCGCCGGTAAATACGCGACGAAAGTCGAGGCCCTGCATGCCGCTCGAGGCCGATCGATGGAAGCTGGTCGAGGATCTGCTGCAGTCGGCATTGGCGATGCCGCCCGAACGCCGCGATGCATTCCTGCAGCAGGCATGCGCCGGGGACGAGTCTCTTGCCGCAGAAGTCACGTCGCTCCTGACCTCCTATCGCCAGGCGGGAGATTTCCTGCTAGCGCCGGCGATCGAGGTAGCGGCGCAGGCAATCGCCGTCACCGATGCGAGCCGCTTCGCGCAATCGCTCGCAACCGAGGTCATTCCGCATTACCGCATCCTGAAGCACCTGGGCAGCGGCGGCATGGGAAGCGTCTGGCTGGCCGAGCGCAGCGATGGCCGTTTCGAGCGGCAGGTCGCCGTGAAATTCATCAATTTCGCAATGATCGGACCGGGAGGCGCCGAGCGCTTTCGGCGCGAAGGCACGATCCTCGGCAGACTCGCACACCCGCATATCGCTGAACTGATCGACGCGGGAGTCACCGACACGTCGCAGCCGTTCCTGATTCTGGAATTCGTCGAGGGCCGGCCGATCGATGAGTACTGCGACGAACACGCGCTCGGGATCGACGCGCGCATCAGGCTCTTTCTCGACGTGCTGAACGCAGTTTCGCACGCCCACGCCAATCTGGTCGTGCATCGCGATATCAAGCCATCCAACGTTCTCGTGAGAAACGACGGCCAGGTCAAGCTGCTCGACTTCGGCATCGCGAAGCTCCTGACCGGGGACGAACATCCCGCCGTCGCCTCCACCATTTCGCTCGAAGGAGGCGCGTTGACGCCGCGGTTTGCGGCGCCGGAACAGCTCATGGGCGGCGCGATCACGACCGCGACCGACGTGTACGCGCTGGGGGTGGTCCTGTACATGCTCCTGGCCGGTCGGCATCCCACCGGAGACGCGTCGGATTCTCCTGCTCAACTGTTGAAAGCGCTCGTCGAAGGCGAGACGCGACCCCCGTCGACGGTGATCTCGCCGGACGACAGCGAACTGGCTGCCGCTCGCGGAACCGCCCCCGACACGCTTCGCCGCCAACTTCGCGGGGACCTCGATACGATCGCCAACAAAGCGCTGAAGAAAAACCCCGCGGAGAGATATGCATCCGTCGCCGCATTCGCCGACGACCTTCGGCGCTATCTCGAACACGAACCCATCCGCGCGCGGCCCGATACGTTTTCTTACCGCGCCGGAAAGTTTGCGCGCCGGAACCGAACTGCCGTCGCGCTGGTGTCGCTCGCCGTCGTGGCCATTGCCGCCGGAGTCGTCGGAACACTGGCGCAGGCCCGCACCGCGAGGCGGCAGCGCGACCTCGCATTCCGTGAACTCTCCCGCGCGGAAGCGATCAACGAGCTGAACCAGACCGTCCTCAGCGAGGGATATCAGAGCCCGGAAATGATCGATGGCGCGGAGCGCATTCTCGTGCAGCAGCAGGAGGCGCCGATCGCGGATCGCGTGGAAATCCTCATCACGCTCGGCCGCAGCGCCGACATCTCCAAGGACGGCGGCGCTCAATCACATCGCCTGCTCCAGGAAGCCTATCAACTCTCACGCGGGGTGACCGATGCCGGCGCGCGCGCGAAGGCGGCCTGCGCGCTGGCGGGAGAAGTGTCGTACGGCGCCGACGCGGCACGCTCGGAGGCGCTGGTCCGCGAGGGCCTCGCCGCGCTTCCACAGCAGCCTGAATTCGCGCTCGATCGAGTTTTCTGCCTGCAGATCGGCGGAGCCGTCTCCCGCGCCAGCGGAGCGGCCGCCGAGGCCATCGCCCGCCTGCAGCTGGCGCAGCAGGTCTTGAACGAGTCGCCCATCCCGTCCTGGCGGCTCGACTTCCTCACCTCGCTGGATCTGGGAAACTCGCTTCGCCTCGCGGGCCGACTTCGAGACGCGTCGATCCAGTTCGAACAGATTGCTGCACGGTTGACGTTGCAGGGACGGGGCGACACCGCTGCTGCCGCATCGGTGTACTACTCCTGGGGTGTGACGGTCGGGCAGCTCGGGCGTCCGTCAGAAGCGGAACGTCTGATCCATCGCGCCATCGTCAAAGAAAGCGGCGGCGAGGACGCGCCCGACGCCTTGCCCTGGCATCTCATCAGTCATGCGGCGCCGCTGCGTGATCTGGGACGGCTGGACGAAGCGGCCTCGCAGGCGGAGCGCGGATACGAGGGATCGATCAAGAACGGCGATCAACCGCGGGCGAATCAGGCCTTGCTGCTGCGCGCATCCATTTATCGTTTGCGCGGGGATCTCGCACGCGCGCAGGACATGCTGGCTGAACTGCAGCCCCGCTTGCAGCGCAGTGTTCCTCCCGGGCACATCTTCTTCGGCTCGCTTCGGGCGGAACAAAGCCGTCTGGCACGTTCGCGTGGAGATCTCGGTGCGGCGTTAGATCTCGTGAATCAGGCATTGACCATCGCCACTGCGTCCGCGAAGGCCGGCAAGCAAGGCGCCGACATCATCCCCACGCTCCTGGCCGAGCGGTCTGAAACAGAGCGACAACTCGGCCGGATGGAGGACGCGCGCGCAGACGCCAGCCAGTCGCTGCGGCAGATTCAGGATGCTGCGCAGCCGGGCACGTCGTCCATGTTCGCAGGACGCGCGTATCTGGCCCTGGGCCGCGTCCTTCAGGCGCAGGGACACACGAACGAAGCGCTCACCAACTTCCAGCTCGCCGCGAAGGAGTTCCGAAACTCGCTCGGCGTGGATCACAGCGAAACGCGCGCCGCGCAACAATTGGCGGCCGGAGGCCGGAGGTGAGAGGCTGGAGGTTCGCGCTCTCCATAAGCGGTGGTCAGACTACATCCTCGGCGAGTTCACCGAACGCGGCGGGCGCGTCGAGATCCTTGTGGATCGCGCAGCACGTCGCCTTGCCGATGAGTGTCTGCGGATGCGCTTTCAGCAGCCGCGCGTAGTAGACGAGATTCTGGGCCAGTCCCTTGGCCATGTGCATCGTTGCCATGTTCTTCAGCCGCTTCTCGCGGTCCTCTGACGTAGGCTGTCCAACCTCGCCGACCCAATACGCCGCACATTCCGGCGGCAGCGTGAACCCCATCCAGCTGAGGACCATCATGATGCTGCCCATGACGCTCAACGCACCGTCCTCGCTTCCGGTGATGACGATTCCCGCCACCTTGCCCTTGATGGCGCTGCGTCCGGTGGTGCTGTATTCCTCATCGAGCGCGTCGAGGCGCTCGATCACGCGCTGCATCAGGCTCGATCGGCCGCCCCACCAGATCGGCGTGCAGAACAGCACGATGTCCGCGGATTTGATCTTCGTCACGAGTGCGGGCCAGTTGTCGTTCGGCCCTTCGCGGAAACCAAGGCCGACCGGCAGCGCTTCATCCGACAGGCGAACGATTTCCGCGCTGACCGGCGCGATCGCGCGGAGCTCGTCGAGCACGAGCGCGGCGAGCTCGCCGGTGTTGGAGACGGCGGGCTCGTGCTTGAGGGACGCGTTGAGCGCGAGCACGTTCAACGGCGCTTCGGACGGCATGACGCATGGAAAGCGCGGCTTCGTCTTGTACATGGAGCTCCTCCCGTTGCGGCGCACGCCGACACGCCAGGGCGCGCCAATGTTACCTCCACGACGACTGTGAAGTTGCATCAGCGCCTGGATCCGATCGAGGAATGAGCGATTGCACGCGAATATCGCCGTGGAGACGGGGCGTCCGTGGGCGGATGTCGGCGTGTTGGATGTCGAGATCTCCCACAGCACACGCAACTCGCGCTGGAATTCGGCGCCGGTGTGGTCTGGACGACCAGAATTCGGAACGGGAGCCGTCGCCGCAGCTCGGCGGGGAGGACTGTTACGCCTTGCCCCGGGCCGCACGGCGCCCTCGGCGGTCAGACGTACGAACGGCTGTTGGGAAAAACGAGAGCGACGCTGTCACGAGGTCGCTGAGACCGTACTGTCACCCATGTGACCGGAATAGACCCAAAGGGATTTGGCGCGCCCGGCAGGATTCGAACCTGCGACCTTTGGCTCCGGAGGCCAACGCTCTATCCAGCTGAGCTACGGGCGCGTTGTTCAAAGACTCACTTTTATTGGCGCGCCCGGAGGGATTTGAACCCCCGACCTACGGGTTCGAAGCCCGGCGCTCTATCCAACTGAGCTACGGGCGCGCGACCGGAGAACCTGACGAGTTTAGCAGATCGTCACGTCACGATCGCATGGCAGCGTCTCCGCTCAGCGCGTCTTCCTCCGATCGCTGGCCGGCGGATTCGCCGCCGCTGCTGCCCCCGGAGACGGACGTGCCCGAGCGCGGCAGGCGCACCGTGAACGTTGCGCCCTGGTCACGGCCGCCGCTCGCCGCCTCGATCGTGCCGCCGTGCATTTCGACGATGTGGCGGACGAGCGCGAGACCGAGGCCCAGGCCGGCGTACTCCCGCGAGGTCCCCTGTTCCGCCTGCCAGAACCGCTGAAACACGAGCGGCAGGTTTTCGCGCGTGATCCCGATGCCCGTGTCCGCCACGACAATGCGGACACCGCCGCGTTCGACCTCGGCGTCGAGCGTCACGCGTCCACCCTCGGGCGTGAATTTCACGGCATTCGAGAGCAGATTCCAGAGCACTTGCCGGAGCCGATCTTCGTCGCCGATGACTTCCAGCGACCCGCCCATGTGCAGCTCCAGCTGCACGCCCTTAGAGATTGCGGGCGCGCGGATGGTTTCGATCGCGTCGGCAATGATCTGCGGCAGCGACACCGGAGCGAGAACGAGGCGCATCTTTCCCGTGACGATCCGCGAGGTGTCGAGGACGTCGTTCACCAGCTGCGTGAGCGACGCCGAATTGCGCTCCATCGCGTCCAGCGCGCGTTCGCGCAGCTCCGGCGCGAGATCGTCGCGCCGCAGGATGCGCATGTAACCCATGACCGTATTCAGCGGTGTGCGCAGCTCGTGTGAGAGCAGGGCGAGAAATTCATCCTTCATCCGGCTCCCTTCTTCGGCCGCGCGCTGAAGACGCTTCTGTTCCGTGATATCGCGTGCGATCTTCGAGGCGCCGATGATGACGCCATCGGCCCGGATGATCGGCGACACGGTCAGCGAGATCTCGATGAGGGTTCCATCCTTGCGGCGCCGGATCGTCTCGAAGTGCTCAATCGGCACACCCGCGCGGATGCTGGTCAGCACGGTTTCCTCTTCTGCCAGCCGGTCCTCCGGGATGATGATCGTGATCGACCGGCCGACCGCCTCCTCGGCCGTGTAGCCGAACATGCGCTCTGCGCTGCGATTCCAGGTCTGGATGATCCCGTTGAGGTCCTTGCTGACAATCGCATCCTCGGAGGAGGAAACAATCGCGGCGAGATGCGACTCGGAGTTGCCGTCGCGCTGAGACATTCGCGTACACATTCTATCCGCTGGGACTGGCTGAAGGTTCCCGTTCGCCGGAGAGAAAAGTTCGACTCAGCCATGGAGCGGTGCGGAGCTTGCAGCCCCCCCGTCATGACCGACGCCCCGATCGTCGTAGGTGTGCTGAACAGCAGCGATGACACCGTCGAAATGCTGCGCGTCTACCTGGAGTCCGAGGGATTCGTCGTCGTGTCCGCGCACGTTCAGGCGATTCGCCGCGGCGACCAGACAGTGGAGGACGGGATCGCCGCGCACAAGCCGGCGGTCATCATCTACGATGTCGCGCCGCCATACGACCGGGCGTGGACGTTTTACAAACACCTGCGCACACTCGAAGGCCTGCGGGACTGCCGCTGGGTCATCACGAGCACGAATCCGTCCCGGCTCAAGGAGATCGAACCGGATTCACGCGATCTGACGATCTTCGAAGTAATCGGGAAGCCCTACGATCTGCAGGAGATCGTCGGCGCGGTGAGACGCGAAATCGCCCGAGGCGATTGAACGCCGGGCGTCACCGCTCCTATCGCCCTCCAAATTTCACGCGCACGGCAAGCTGGAGCACGCGCGGATCACTGACGGCGGTCGGCTGGCCGAACGACACGGACGGATTCGTCGGGTATGCTCCGGCCCCGAAGTTGCCGTTCACGGTCACCACGTTCGTGTGATTCGTGAGATTGAACGCTTCGACGAATCCTTCGAGCGACGCACCGGACCTGAAGCGCCAGCTCCGCCCGGCGCGAAGGTCGAGCGTGAAGAAGTCGGGACCATCCCCCGCATTGCGCGGGATGAACGCCCCGTCGATCACCGGGCGCGCAGCCGTGCCCTGGACGGTCGTCAGCCCGGAGGTGATGTTGAACGGCAGCGACGAATACGCGCGCATCGTCCCGCTGATCTCGAGATCGCGGAGCAGACGTCCCCAGGAGCGATCGGTCCACCCGCCGCGCGCCGCCGCGCTGCCGCTGATCACGAGCCGATGACGCTGGTCGTCATCAGCGCGGCTCCAATCCTTCGAGAGGTCGAACGGATCGATCGGCGAACTGAAGAAGAACTCGCCGACGTTCGACATCGCTTTGGAGAGCGTATACGACACGCGGTACTGGCCCCAGGACGACGCGTGCCGCAGAACGGAGAGCTGCAGTCCTTCGTAGTCGGATGATGCCGCCGAGGTGTACTGGCTGTTGTTTCCGTACGTCGAACTCGGCCGGCAGCCGTTGTTGGCGCCGACGGCGACACACGTGGGCACGTTCTGATTGATCGACACGATCAGATGTTGGCCGCGCATGTATTGAAGTGCAGCGGAGACCGTCGTCCGCTGTCCGAATTCGTGCTCGATTTCGATGTTCGCCTGCTGCGAGTACGCATTCTGCATGTCTCGCTGCATCGTCGTGAGATTGGGGAGCGATACCGATGCCTGCGGCGCCGTCAGGATCGCCGGGAACACCGGAGCGCCAGCCTGCGCGGGCGAGAGCGACACGATCACCTGGCGCAGATTGCCGATGTCGGTCGTGTTGTTCGCCGATAGGAGCGCATTGGCGAGGGCCCTCAGCGGGACGCGATCGAAATAGAGGCCGGCGCCGCCTCGGACGATCGTTCGTCCCGATGCGAATGGCGCCCATGCGAAGCCGACTCGCGGCGCAACGTTGTTCGTGTCGGTTCGAATCGTGTGCAGGAACTGCAGATCGTAGCGGAGGCCCGCGTTGAGTGTGAACGAGGGAGCGACCTTCCACTCGTCCTGCGCATACAGTCCGATGTTGGGATTGGTCTGGGATACCGAGGCGTCCCCGAAGGCCTGCGTGAAACCGGCGTTGTTGTAGTCGCCTCCCAGAAAGCGCGCCAGCGATGAGAACGTGTACGAGCCTCGCGTCGCGCGCGGGAACGTTATCGTGTCCTCGTTCCAGATCAGGTCGGCGCCAGCGCGTAACGCGTGCGCGCCAAACTGGCGCGACACATTGTCCACGAGTTCGACCAGGGTGTTGCTGCGGCGAGTCGGCGACACGGACAGCGTCCCGAAAGACGCTACGCCTGCGATGGCGACTGCCGGACCAACGGGGTCGCTCGGTGGAGCGTCGAGATTACTTCGAACGAACTGCATCCGTGTCTCGTTCACCATACTCGACGACATCGTCGCGGTGTTCGAAAACGACAGCGCCTGATCGACGTTGGCGAGGTCGGCAGACGCGGTAGCCGCCGCAAGCCCGCCCGCACCGCGCGAGTTGTGCGACTGCGCGCGATACAGCAGATATCGGCCGCTCATCTGATCGCGCGGGCCGGCCGCGTGATCGACCTTCGTCAGCACGTTGAGCGTGTCGACGGGGTTCGCGTATGGCCCCGTCGCGATCGACGAGCCCGGGTAGCCCGTCGCCGCGAGCTTCGCGTTGATCGCCTCGACGGCTGCCGGCGCGATCGTCACCAGTCCCGTCTGATCGAGATTGCGCCGTTCGACGTTCGCGAAAAAGAACGTTTCGTTCCTGACGAGCGGACCGCCGGCGCTGCCGCCCAGCTGCTGCTGGTCCATGGGCAGCCGCGTATGCGAGAGCGCGTTGTCCGCGTTCAGTTTCGAATCCCGGAAGTATCCGAATCCGTCTCCGAAGAACGCGTTGGTGCCGCTCCGGGTGACGACGTTGAAGTAACCCCCGAGCGCGCGTCCGAGCTGCGCCTGCCCCCCCGACGTGACCACTTGGAACTGCTCCACCGCGTCGACGCTGACGGGCGTGCCGCTCAACCCCGCCGCGTCGTCGTTGGCCGACACGCCGTCGAGAACAAAGTTGTTCGAGAAGTTGCGCTGGCTGCCGACCGAAAGGCCGCCGCCTGGCACGGCGGAGGTTTCCGCAAAGAGCTGTGTCGTGCCCGTATTCGACGGGGACACGCCGGGCGCGAGCAGTGCGAGGTCGAGGAAGTTCCGCCCGTTGAGCGGCACGGCAGCGACCTCGGAGCGCTGGACCGTCGCGGCGATCTGTGTGCGCGCGGTTTCGAGGACCGGCGCGTCCGCGGTCACCGTCACCTGGGTGTCGACCGTCGCGAGCGACAGCGTCATCGTCAGTTCGAACGCGGCACCGGCGGTCAGCGTCAGCGAGCGCCTGGCGTCGGCGAAGCCGGAGAGCTGCGCGACGAGTTCGTAGTTCCCGATCTGAAGATACGTGAAGCGGAACCTGCCGTCGCGGTTCGTCTGCGTCGTCCGCGTGACGTTCGTATCCTGTTGACGCAGCGTCACCGTCGCGCCCGGCACCACCGCGTTCTGCGCGTCGACGACACGTCCGCTCACGCTCGCAGAGTCGATCGTCTCCTGGGCCCGCGCGGTCGCTGCCGCCAGCAGCGACGCGAGTGCGAGGGCACACACACACGTCCGCATTTCCTTGTCCTCCGAGAAATGGAGTCGTGACGCTCCGTCAGGGGCGTCGAGGTACGCGCTACGCGGCGGATTTGGGCGGTGGGGACGCGGGAGTGATGCTGCGGAAAATTCCCGACGGGTCGTGGACGATCGTACGGGGACCGGCGGCGAAGCGGGTCGCCATCGCGAAGGCCGGTGGCAGGACGCCGGCGATGCCGGGCACGAATGGCGTGGTCCCCTGCGTCGCGCAGGTCAGGCGGCACCCTCCGGAGTGCTTCGCGTCCTGTCGGTGCAGCGGGCACTCGCCGGGGGGATGGCTGCCGGCCGGACAGCACTCGACGCTGTCGTGGTGCGCGGCGGGGGTTATCGCCGCGCATGCGGCGAGCGGCACGGCGAGGACAGCCGTCAGTTGCGCCAGGACGACGATCAGGGCGCCTGCCGCGAAGAAGCGGCGGCGGAACGGCATCAGCGTCATTGTCAGCGGAAACTTACGATGCACGCAAGCCGTTACATGCTGCGTAAGGACAATCGACCGTCCGGTTCCAGGAAACCGGCGAATTCCGGCCGCCTGGCGGCCGATCGCCCGTGGCTCACGTGCATCGCCAGCGTTCCAGTGCAATAAAGGGGACAGTCCCCATTTTTTGCGAAAAATGGTGACAGTCCCCATTTTTCGCAAAAAATGGGGACAGCCTCAGGGAGACGAGGGGGGCGGGACCTGGACGACCTTCAGCGGCGGCACCCTCGACGCTCGTCACCAACCGCACCGACAACTCCACCCAGTTATCTGTAATCCGCCAGTAAACCCTCGGCTCGACGCTCGCAGCCTTCATGAAGTAACGCCGCGCCAGCTCCCGCATCGCTTCCTCGGGAACGTCGCGGTCGCGCAGCGCGCAATCCGCCGCCGCACGCAGCAGGATCTGCTCGGCGGCGCTCCGATCGTCCTTGAAACTGATCGGGATGTGCATCTCCTCCCAGATGAATGGGAAATCGCGCGAGTAGTTGTAGACGGGCTCGTCGAAAATCATCGCGTTGGACACGCTGACGATCCGCCCGCTGTACTGCCGCGCCTCGACCCACATCCCGGGTTGCTCCGACTGCGCGGCAGGCGGCTGGCCCATCTCCATGATCGTCATCTGGATGAACCCGATGCGGATCACGTCGCCTCGCACACCGCCCATCTTGATCCGATCCCCGACGTTGAACATGTCGCCGCGCAGGATCAGCAGATATCCCGCGAGCGACGTCACGACGCGCTGCAGCGCGAACGCACGTCCCGCCGAGGCGAGGCCAAGCGCCGCCGCGGCGCGCGCCGGATTGTCGCACCAGATCGACACCAGGCCGACGACCGTGATCGCGAGCGCCGCAATGCTGATGAACTGGCGCGTCCAGAAGGCGGCTCTCGTCTCGTGCGAGACGACATGGCTGACGCCCCATCGTACGAGCTGAGCGATGGTCCAGAGGATCGCGAGAAAGACGACCGTGAAGAGCAGCTTGCGGCCGTTCGCTGCATTGAGTGCGATCAGCTTGACGCCGAATAACTCGGCCGCGAGTTGCGCATGGGGGCCGAAGCCAATCGCGTGCCGCGCACCGGCGCGTGTGCCGCGGACTTCAGCGCTTCAAATGGCGGCTGGAAGGATTCAGGAACGGCCGCCGTACGCGAACAGCAGGCCGCCGCCCTTGACGGCGTCGATGAGCGCGTGCGCGATCTCGGGTCGGACGGCGGGACAGCCGAGGCTGCGCCCCAGATAACCCTGCGCACGCGCAACAACCGGATTCACATACGGCGCGCCATGGATGACGATGGCCCGCTCGCGAGCGCGATCGTTCACCCCGCGATCCAGCCCGTCGAGACGAAGGGAGTATCCGTTGTGCCCTTCGTAGGCTTCACCCGTTTTGAAGAGGCCGAGGCTGGACATATTGCTGTCGGGCTGATTCGAAAACGACGACGCCATCGTCTTGCCACTTCCGCGGCCGTGCGCGACCCATTCGTCGAACAGCAGGGCGTGGGAGCGGAGGTCGTACACCCACATCCGCTTGTCGGTGGACGGACGGCTGTAATCGATGATCGTCAGCGTCGCTGGTGCCGATACCTGGCCGCGCTCGAGCGCATCCGCCGCGGCGTCCATCGCGATGGCAAAAACCTTCGGATCGATGTCGCCACGTGATGTCGCGTCCCAAGTCTCGACGCTGAGATCCGTCGCGGCTGAGGCTGCAGTTGCGGCTCGAGCGTTTCCGAGCGCAGGCGCAATCGTCATGGACACAGCGGCCACCGCCGCTGCCAACAGGCTGCCCTTTTTCATTTTGTCTGTGGTGCGTGAGGTACGAATGCCCCACGTAAAGTTATTTTACCAGCCGACCAACAGCGCGGCAAACTGATCCTTGGCGGAATCGTTCTGGTCGAGCTGTGCCAGAGCGCGGTCTAGCATCATCAGGGCTCCCGCCGCTGCCGAGGAGGCATTTTTCGGCACTTCTCCCGTCGACTTGGATGCGAGGTCCAGCGCAGTCGAGGCAAACGCGCCGACGCTCTTCAGCAGTCCGTCGACCTCTTCAAACTTGGACGGAGGGTGGGCCGAATTCAGCGCCGCTTGCAAGTGAGCCAGCTCGAGCCTGGCAGACGAGAGCCGCTCGGGGGGCACATTATGCCCCTGGTCGATGTCGTTCAGAACGTCACGCAACGTCTCTACGGTATCCAGCGCGGACTTCAGCTTCGCAAGGTAGCGCCGCATGGCCGGGTCAGAAGAGTTTTTGCGGGCGCGGGACGCGGGTGCGGGCGCGGGTGCGGGTGCCGGGGCGCGGGATGCGGGGGCGGATACACGGGCGGGGGATGCGGGCGCGGGTGCGGGGGCGGATATACCGGCGGGGGACGCGGGCGCGGGTGCGGGTGCGGGGGCAGGCGCGGATGCGGGGGCGGGGGCGGATACACGGGCGGGGGATGCGGGCGCGGGCGCGGGTGCGGACGCGGGCGCGGGTGCGGTGGCGGGCGCAGGCGCGGCCGCGCGGGCGGGCACAGCCGCAGGGGCACCCACCGGTGACTTCGGCGTCAGTGAAATCTCGAGACGCCCTTCCGCCTGCTGCAGCTTGTTGACCGAATAGCTGCACGGCTGCGTCAGGTCGATCACAATGCGGGTGACGAGCGGATCGATCCCGTGCTGCGCCGCACGGACGGTCGTGACCACCGCACCGTCGCCGGTCCTCTTCACCGTCCGCGTCGACACGCCAGCGAGATCGACGTAGATACGATCGGGCCCCTGAAGGACGCCGACGCGCGGTGTGGGGAGCGGCCCCGTGGCGGTGATCGTGACGACAGGCCCGGGCGCCACCGCGACACCGGAGATCGACGCGATCTTCGCCGGCGCGGGCGTTGCCGGAGTTTGTGCACTCACGACCGCCGGCGCCCCGGACAGGAGCATCACCACCAAGAAACGCATGAGGTCGGCGCGCGTAATATCCCACGGCCGATTGCCGACGCGCAATGGCCGTGGGCCCGACGACCGGACGGTTCGATCCATAATCTGGCGCGAAGCGATGGCTGGGGACGCGGACGATCCCGACGCAACGCGATTATCGGACGCAGCCGACGCAACCGTCCGGTCTGGAGGCGTCGGCGCTCCTCCACCGGCAGACGCGCTCCAGCGCGGCGCCATGTTCGGCGGCCGCTATCGCATCGACGGATTTCTCGGACGCGGAGGCATGGGATCCGTGTACCGCGCCTGGGACACCGAGCTCGGCCTGCACGTCGCGCTCAAGGTGGTGCGCCCCGATCTCACCGCCGACCCTGAATCCGCGCGGGATTTCGACCGTCGATTCAAGCAGGAGCTGCTGCTCGCGCGGCAGGTCTCGCACCGGAACGTCCTCCGCATTCACGATCTCGGAGACGCCGAGGGCGTCAAGTACATCACGATGTCGTTCGTGGACGGCCGCGACCTCGCCGCCGATCTGAAAGAAGGACGCCTGCCGTTCGATCGGGTCCGCTCCCTCGGACGCCAGCTCGCGTCAGGACTCGCAGCCGCGCATGACGCCGGCATCGTGCATCGCGATCTGAAACCGCAGAACATCCTCATCGGCCCGAACGATCACCTGTATGTGTCGGATTTCGGCCTGGCGAAATCGCTCGAGGCGACGGCGGCAGGACTGACGCGGCCGGGCGAATTCCTCGGCACGCCGCGATATATCGCACCCGAGCAGGTCGAGGGCGGCGTCGTCGATCACCGGGTGGACATCTACGCCGTCGGCTTGATCCTGTACGAGATGTTGACGGGCGATACGCCCTTCGACGCACCGTCGGCCATCGAGATCATGATGATGCGCGTCCGCGAGCGTCCGAAGCCGCCGCGGGCAATCATTCCGGCGATTCCCGACGACCTCGAGCGGGTGGTCATGCGATGTCTCGAGCGCGATCCCGCAGCGAGATACGCCGACGCACATGAGATCGAAGCGGACCTTGGCGGCGCTCCGTCGACGAGAGTCCGCGCGGCGACCGCATCCGCCACGGTCGGGCGCGCCGCCCCTTGGACTCCGCGACGACGGCTGATATGGGGAGGCGGTATTGGACTCGCGCTCATCGCTGCGACGGTGGTCCCGACTGTTGTGATGATGCGCAACAGGGCGGCCGCGGCACACGCGTCGGCAGCGGCGGAGGGCGCTGCGCAGACGCGGATTGCCGTCCTGCCGTTCAAAACCGTTGGCGACGCACCCAATCTCGAATCCGCAGCCGCGGGCCTCGACGAGTCGCTGAGTTCGAAATTGTTCGCGGTAAAGCATGTCACCGTCGCTGCCGACAGCGCCGTGCAGCGCGCGATCCGCAAGACGACACTCGCCGAGACGGGGAAGGATCTCGGTGCGAATCTTCTCGTCACGGGATCGGTCCAGGGCAACGGCGACAAGCTGCGCGTGACCGCTCACCTCCAGGACGTCGCGGCGAACCGCGAGATCTGGTCGCAGGAGTTCTCCGGCGTGCCTGCGGATCTGCTCACGCTCGAAGACAGGATCTTCAGCGCTCTCGTCGCGCAGCTGCCGGTCAAACTCACCGACGCTGAAACCGCTCGGACGGTGACGCACCCGACCGACAACATCGAGGCGTACGCCGCGTATCTGCGCGGGCGGCGCGCGATGCGCGGCGAGCAGAACATGACAAACGTCCAGGCCGCGATCGACGCCTACAAGGACGCCCTCCGCCAGGATCCCTCGTTCGCGCTGGCTTACGCCGGCATTGCAGACAGTTCGCTCCGGATGTATCGAACGACGAAGGAGCCGCATTGGGCCGCGGAGGCCCTTTCTGCCGCGCAGCAGGCCGATGCGCTGGACGACAAACTCGTGGAAGTCCACATCGCGCTCGGGAACGTGTACCAGGCGACGGGACGAACGGCGGAATCGATCGTCGAGCTGAAGAAAGCCACGGACCTCGCGCCGAACTCGGACGATGCGTTCCGCCGACTCGGACGCGCGTATCTGTCCGCGGGACGGGCGGAGGAATCGCTTGACGCCTATCGCAAGGCAGTCGACGTCAATCCGTATCACTGGGTCAACAGCGACACCCTTGGTGCGGCATACCTCCAGCTCGGTCGATATCCTGACGCGATTGCGGCATTCCAGCACGTCATCCAGCTCGCGCCAGACAACGTGAACGGATATAACGATCTCGGCGCCGTCTATCTTCGGACCGCTCAGTACGACAAAGCGCTGGATGCGTTCCAGCACGCGCTCACGCTTCAGCAGATCCCGAACACCTACACCAATCTCGGCATCACGTACGCATATGCGGGACGCTTCGCCGAGGCGGTTCCGATGTTCGAGAAAGCCGCTGCGATGCAGCCGAACGCGGAAGTCTTTGCCGGCAACCTCGCCGACGGCTATCGATGGGCGGGCCGGCGCGAACAGGCGGCGACCGCATACGACAAGGCCATCGGGCTCGCGCTGAAAGCCATCCAGGTGAATCCGCGCGACGCGACGACGCGGGGCAACCTGGCGTTGTATTACGCGAAAAAGGGGGACGCGAGCACGGCGCGCCGGTTCATGAAGGAAGCCCGCGAGATCGACGCGAAAAGCGCGGACCTGCTCTACGACGAAGCGGTCATGTCCGCGCTCTTGAACGACACGGATCGCGCTTTCGCGGATTTACGCGAGGCGATCGGGGCGGGTCTGCCGCTCTCGTCGATCGAGACCGACCCCGATCTCCGCGGCCTGCGCGCCGATCCGCGCTACGCGGCCCTGAAGACTAGCGCCCGCTAGGAACGAACTTTACGCCGGCGCGCGCGCCGCCGGACGAACGCCGCGGTCATCCCGCTCAGGATCAATGCCGTCGTCGCGGGCTCGGGAACGGCGACCCCGTTGACCGCCGTCACCCTGAGCACGGTGCCAGGATTGAAGTCGCTGAACGTCACCACGGCATCCGGGAAGCAGTCGGTCGCCGGATCCTTCGAAGGGGCGCACGCGAGAATCCCGCCGCCCTGCAGCTCGAAACCCGTCGGCGTCGTCACCAACTTGTCGAACGCCGAGCCCTGAAGTATCTCGAGATTGGCAAGCGCGCTCAAATCGCTGACGGTGAAATCAATCGTCAGCAGCGGCGAGCCATAGAGCGGCCCCGTTTCGCCCCCACCGGTGTCGCCGAAAATCGAGCCGAAGCTGTTGTCGGGACACGCAGTGCCCAGATTGGAGCCGGTGGCGGGGACGATGATCTGGAGGCCGAGCAGCGGCGGCGATCCGCATTCCGCTCCGGCCACGCTGATAGCCGCAGCGTGAGCGAACCTGACAGTAGCCAGCATTGCAAAGAGTAGAGCAACCGCGACGCGCCGCATGTTCACGACCTCCGACCGCTGGGGGCGATCCGTATGGGCAAGCAAGAGTGCAGCCTTGACGAGCGACGCAAATTCTCTCGACATTCCTTCCATGTGCGCGGCCAAGTCGCCCGAGCCGCTGACAAAAGAATGCTCTGTCGCTGATCTCTTACCTCAACCATGGGCCCGACTTCGCGCGCGCCGCTGGTAACATGACTGCGCCGATGGCCACCGCGTCCGTACGCCCCGCGACGAAACGCACTGTCCTCGCGTCACTCGGTCAGCCCAAAGTCGCGGTCATGCTGATGCTCGGCTTCTCATCCGGGCTTCCCTTCTTTCTGACCGGAAATACGCTCGGCTACTGGCTCCGCGATCAAGGCACGACCCTGCAGGCGATCGGGTTCCTGTCGTGGGTCGGACTTGCGTATTCACTCAAATTCCTCTGGGCGCCGGTCGTCGACCGTCTCGATGCCCCGATCTTCGGCCGGCTCGGGCGACGACGCAGCTGGATGCTGCTCATGCAGGCGCTCATCGCCGCGGGCCTCCTCGGGATGGCCGCGACCGGTACCCGCCACGGCCTCGCGACGATCGGCGTGCTGGCCCTCGTCGTGGCGTTCTCCTCGTCCACGCAGGACATCGTGATCGACGCGTGGCGCATCGAGGCGGCCACCGACTCGGACGAGCTGGGATTGTTGTCGGCGGCGTACCAACTTGGCTATCGCGCCGCGATCCTCGTGACCGATGCATTGATCCTGATCTCCGCGAGCCGTCTGGGATGGCCGATCTCATACGCCGGGATGGCGGCGTTGATGGCGGTCGGCATTGCCGCAACACTGGTGGCGATCGAGCCGCAGCGTTCGGAAGCGCCGGCGGACCGATCGCGGCCTCGAGAGACGCTGGGGAGTTTCCGTGGATTCACCGAGGCGGTCGTCGGCCCGTTCACGGAGTTTTTCAGAGCCTACGGATCGGTCGCGCTGCTGATGCTCGCGATGATCAGTTTGTATCGGTTACCCGAATACCTCATGGGCCCGATGGCCAACCCGTATTACCACGATCTCGGCCTCTCGAAAGACACCGTGGGCGCGGTGCGTGCTTCGATCGGACTCATCGGATCGCTGCTGGGCATCGCAGCCGGAGGACTGAGCGCGGTGCGCATCGGGTACTTCCGTACGCTCATCGCAGGCCTCCTGATACAGAGCGTGGTCATCGCGTCATTCGCGATTCTGGCGTATACCGGTCCGGACGTGCGCGTGTTCGGCGCCGTCATGATCTGCGACAACTTTGGAGCCGCATTCGCCGGCGTGGCGCTGGTCACGTACATGTCAACGCTGACCACGCGAGGCTATACGGCAACGCAGTACGCGCTCTTGAGTTCCGCGTACACCTACGTCGGCAAGTTCGCGAAAGGCTTCTCCGGGGTAATGGTGGAGTCGCTGGCTTCCGGACGCACGCTGCTGGAGGGATACGCCCTGTTCTTCATCGGCGCCGGCCTGCTCGGCATTCCGGCGCTGGTGTTATGTTTCATCCTCGCCGGGGCGGAGCGGCGGCGCGTCGCCGCATCATAGGGCCGGCGAGCAGCCGCTCCTCGAGCGCCGCAAGCGCGTCGCTGCAGGACGATTCCACCTTGAGCGAGATCTGATCGTCCGCACGCGTGCGCCCCAGATTGATCGCGGCAACAGGCTTGCCGTTGCGGACGGCAGCCTGCACGAACCGATATCCCGAGAAGACCATCAGCGACGAACCGACGACGAGCAGCGCATCCGCCGAGTCGAGGCGTGCGAACGCCTCGGCAAGACGCGACGGCGGCACGCCTTCGCCAAAGAACACGACGTGCGGCTTGAGGATGCCTCCGCACGCGAGGCAGGCTGGCACATCGACGCGTCCGCAGTCGACGTCGACGACTGCTGCGTCGCCATCCGGCGCGATCGCTTCAGCGGTCATGTACGAGAGATGCGCGTTCCGCTCGAGAAGACGCTGCTGAAAATCGGCGCGATCGCTCAAGGCGCCGCAAGCCAGGCACTGCACGGTGTCGAGCCGCCCGTGCAGATCGATGACGTCGCGGCTGCCCGCACGGGTGTGCAGGCCGTCCACGTTCTGCGTAATGACGGCGCTGACAAATGCGCCGGCTTCGAGCCGCGCAAGGACCGTATGCGCGCGATTCGGGACCGCGCCGGAAATCCGCCGCCAGCCCACGACACTGCGCGTCCAGTACCGCTGCCGCGTCGATTCCTGCGCAACGAACTGCTGGTACATCACGGGACGCGGATGTTTCCAGTCGCCGTTGCGATCGCGATAGTCGGGAATGCCTGATTCGGTCGAGCAGCCCGCGCCGGACAGCACGATCACGCGGCCGTGCGCCGCCAGGAACTCGGCAAGTCGATCGAGCCCGTGGTCCACGACACTATTGTGGCGTAATGCGAACGACGAGGGTGTTTCGCCGGGTCCCGTGGCGCGAGACCCGGCGAGCCGGCTACGAGGCCGGTTCGAGGACGACTTCGGATGACACTCGCTTGACGCCCGCTACGGCGTCCGCAACTTCGACCGACTCGACATACGCCGCGTGCGACTTCGTCTTGCCCGACAACAGCACGACGCCGTTGTTCACGGACTCGACCTTGATGCCGCTGTCCTTCAGGACCTTGTGGTTGTCGAACGCCTTGTCGAGCGCCTTCTTGATTTCGTCGTCAGATCGATCGACGGTCTTTCGCTCCGCGCTCGGAACCACCTGGAGCAGGTTCTTCACGGTCTTGACGCCGTCGATTTTTTTGGCGACGTCTTCAGCCTTGGTCTTCTGGTCCGCAGTCGGTACCTGACCGTGGAGCGTCACGACGCCCTTCACGGTATCCACATTGAGATGGGCGGTGTGGATGCCCTCGGTGGTCATGAGCGCCACTTTGGTTTTTGCCGTAATCCACGAATCCGGCTCGGCGGCTCGTGCCGCCCCCGCCGTCATCATCAACGCCGCGACGACCAATACGCTTGTTCGTATCAGCGACAACGTGCGCATCGTTACCTCCTCAGGCCGCCGGTGACGGCCGAGCTGGGCTCGCCATCGTGACCTCGACCAGAGAAGAGAGCAAACGGCGGGCCCGCCAGCAAGCACAGGAAATAAGCGATTTTTGGATGTTTGCGACACTTTCAGAGCATCCAGGTCGCCAAGTGCAGTGAACGGTGTCGAGCGTTCGACTCGTCTCAGCCCGTCTGTAAGCGTCGCAGTCGAGGTGGACTTCGTTCGGCGACATCGGACGTATCATGCGCGTATATGCGCAACGAGCTGCTCGGCGGAGCCGCACTGTTACTCGCCGCATCCTTCGCGTTCTCGCTCGGCGCCGCCGCACCCGTCCCGCAGCAGGGACGGGGACGCGCGTCAGCGAATCTGCCCGACGGACCCGGAAAGGACGAAGTGCAGCGGTACTGCGCGCTCTGTCATCAACTGACGAACATCGCCAATTCCGGCGGCTACACGCGTCAGGGCTGGGTCGAGCTGATCTCGACGATGGTGGCGCTGCCGAAAGATCAGTCCGACGTCGTCGTCGATTACCTGGCGAAGAATTTTCCGGAGCAGCCCAGACCCAGAGCAGTGGTCATTCCAGGGCCCGTCAAGGTGACTTTCAAGGAATGGAATCTGCCGACACTCGGCTCGCGCCCGCACGATCCACTCGCCACCGCGGACGGATCGATCTGGTACACGGGCATGTTCTCCAACGTCCTCGGTCGCATCGATCCGAAGACCGGGAAGATCAAGGAGTTCCCGATCGACATCCCGCAGTCGGGTCCGCACGGACTCACCGCCGACGCAGAGGGACGAATCTGGTTCACGGCCAATTCGAAAGGCTATATCGGCCGCCTGGATCCGGCGACCGGCCGGATCGTCGAATTCAAGCTGCCCGAGGGTGCGCGAGATCCACACACGCCCCTCTTCGATCGCGCCGGGATGCTGTGGTTCACCGTGCAAGGCGCCAATATGGTCGGACGGCTCGATCCGAACTCCGGTGACGTGAAGGTCGTGACATATCCGCAGCCGCGATCGAATCCGTACGGGATGGTGTTCACGTCTCACGGCACGCCGATCGTCTGCGAATTCGGCACGAACAGGATCTCCGCGATCGATCCACAAACCATGAAGATCACGGAATGGACGCTCCCGAATGCGGAAACGCGTCCCCGTCGGATAGCAATTACGAGCGACGACGCGGTGTGGTACTCGGACTACTCGCGTGGGTACCTCGGGCGCCTCGATACAAAGACGGGCCAGCGAATGGAGTGGCCGTCACCGGGCGGACCGGAATCACGGCCCTACGGCATTGCCGCGCTCGACGACGTCATCTGGTACAGCGAGTCCGCCGTCCGGCCGAATACGTTGGTGCGGTTCGATCCCAGGACACAGAAGTTCCAGACCTGGGTCATCCCCGGAGGCGGCGGCGTCGTGCGGAACATGTCCGTCACGCGCGACGGCAACATCGCGATCGCGGAGAGCGGCGTCAACAAGGTGGGACTCGTCGTCCTCGGTGGATAGAGGCCACGGTTACTCAACTAAGAGGCCACGGAGGTCACGGAGGGGGCGCCGGTCGGATGCCGCGCTCCGCGCGGCGGCCGGATAAAAACGCGTGAGATACAAGCAACAGCAGCAGGGGAATGTTGCTTGTATCTCACGCGTTTTCATCCGGCCCTGCGCTGGCCGACGGCCAGCGTATCCGACCGGCGCCCCTTCGTGGCCTCCGTGGCCTCTCAGTTAATCCCCCTCCGGGGTCTCTGCTTCCGGGGTCTCTCCCTTCGGGGGCTCTCCCTCACTGATGCGTCTGCGGCAACGCGAGCCGCGCGACGGTGTCGCGCTCGAAATCGAACTCGATCAACACCGCCGGCTCGCGACCCACCACCCATCCGTCGTGCCCGGGCTCGATCGCGACGACCTGCGGCGCCTGGTACTCGACGACGGAGCCGTCGGGATATTCCATGTGGATGCGCCCGTGCGCGATGAAGCCCACGTGCGCGTGCATGCAGCGATCGGTACCAGTCACCGGTTTCATGTGCTTCGACCAGCGGAAGCCCGGCGGGTAGACGACGCGTTTGACGCGGGCCGCGCCGGTCCGCTGAACGTCGATCTCGACGGTGCCGATCGAATGGTGCTCTGCGTCCGGCATCGGCCGGAGCAGCGGAGGCGGTTGGGGACTGCGCCGCCCAGGCGGGCTCGGACGGGAGCGCCGGGTCGTGCTGCGGGCCGTGCGCGCCGCACGGCGTGGACGGGCCTTCGTTTTTCTGCCGGACTGCTTTCGGGCCATGGCGCCTCGCTGGCTGAACGGGGAGGCGCGGATTATATCGGATGGACGTGCAATCGGGGTATCGCAACGCTCGAAACCGACCTGCCGTGCGCGGCCGGCCGCCGAAACGGCATCGGCAATCGCCAGCGCCATCGTCTCGTCACCGAGATTGAGCCGGCGCTGTTCGAGCAGGAGCCCGACGGCTGACCATCTGGTGAAGCGCCGGCGAAGCAATCAGCGCCAGGGCGACGCAGAACAGCGCCCAATGGAACGTCGTCGGAAGCGCCTGCAGGACGGCGTCGCGGCCGTTCGGCAGCGCGCGCCACGCGTCGATCATGAACAGGCCCAGCGCCACTGCGATGCCCGTCCAGCCCAGCGCCCAGGGCCATCGCGCGCGCCGCGGGCGATCGGCCGACTGTGTCACGAGCGTCCCCCAGATCATCATCACGAGCGCGATGCTGACCGGTGCCAGCACGGGTCCCCACCACGGCAGCGGGAGCAGGAACAGGACGTCCCAATCCAGCAGTGTCTTGGGCCAGTCCGAAATCAGCCGCAGGAAGACGTAATAGAAAATGTCCCAGGCGCCGAACGCGAGCGCGGCGTATCCGGCGCGCCGGCGCCACGTCCGGCCTGCCAGCAGCCCCACGGTCGCCAGCATGATGAGCGTGGCGGCCTCACGCCATTGTTCGACGTTGCCGAGCGTGCCGTGAATGGGCAACGGCTGCGGCTGGTACGGCTGGACGCGATCGACGAGCACCCGGATATAGAAGACACTTGCGGCTTCGAGCCAGGCCATCGCGATCGCGAAGGCGAAGACGATGGTCCAGCGCATCCGCTCGGGAAGGTGATCGCTCATCGCAGCCCATCCACGGCCCCTGCCAGACCGGCCGCCGTCGTGTCGTGCTGAGTCGCAAGCGCGCGGATCCGCGCTTCGACACGGTCGATCACATCGTCGGGCGTCGATGTGCCGGCGGTCAGTCCGACGGTGTCCGATGGTTGGAACCATTCGCGGCGGACGTCCTCGTCGGCCTCCACGTGATGGACGCGGCTGCAGTATCGCGCGGACGTCCTGACGAGTTCGCGCGTGTTGTTGCTGGATCGACCGCCGACCACGACGACAACATCCGCCTCCCGCGCGATCTCGGCTGCGGCCAACTGCCGGTCTTTCGTCGGCTTGCAGATCGTGTCGATGAACCGGATCTCCGAGCGGGGAAACCTCCGGCGGATCAGGTCCACGATGTGCCGCACCTTCTCCAACGGCTGGGTCGTCTGCGCGGCGATGCCGATGCGGGGATGCTCGTCGAGCGCGAGGACGTCCTGCTCGTCGAGCACGACGTCGAATCGATCCAGGTCGCCGGTCAGCCCGCGCACCTCGACGTGGTCGCGCTGGCCGACGACGACGACGTGGTAGCCGTCGCGGGTGAGGGCCGCCACCGCGCGGTGTGCGACGCGGACGAGCGGACACGTGGCTTCGACGACGGTCAGTCCCAGCGCGCGCGTGCGCGCCAGCGTCCGAAACGATGTGCCGTGCGCGGTGATCATCACCGTGCTGGTCGTGACCTCGGCGACGTCCTGCGCGGCCGCGATCCCCCGGTCCTCGAGGGTGCGCAGCACGGCGGGATTATGGACGAGGTCGCCGAGTATCGTGAGCGGGGTGGTGCCGGCTTTCTCGAGCGCGAGCGCGATGGCGTCGCGGACGCCGAAGCACATCCCCAGGTGTGCGGCTCGGATGATGCGCATACTTTACATTGCAAAGTATACGCGTCGCGGCGCGAGTGTCAAGAGCTACTTTATCGCGCCAAGCTCGGCGCGTCAACGTGCCGGTCCGTCACTCGAGTGTGAAGGACACGTACATCAGGCGGCCATCGCGCTGGATCTGGAGTGTAATCGGCGCACCTGCCGGCGTCTTGCGCAACAGGTCGCGAAGGTCTTTCACCGACGCCGTGACCTGCGTGTTGAGCGTCCGGATCACATCCCCCTGCTGCAATGGCACGTCGCCGGCCGTGCCGCCCGCGACGCGGGCGGCGACGATGACGCCGAGCGGGTCCCGGAGCCCCTTTGCCTGGCTCGCGATGCGCGCGTCGATCCCCACGCCCATGATCCCGAGTTCCGGGATGACATCCTGCGCCGGATCGTCGATCGTGATCGAATCGAATGTGCCGTATTGCTCGATGGTCGATACGTTCAGGGTCACCTCCGACGTTCCCCGCAGCACGACCATGCGCACCGGCATCGGCGAATCGCGCAGCCGGAAGTTGTAGTTCACCGTCGGCAGATTGTCGGCCGGGTCGCCGTCAATCGAGACCAGGATGTCGCCGATCTTCAACCCTGCGGCTTCGGCCGGCCCACCCGGCCAGACGTCGGACACGACGACACCGGAGGTGCGCGGCAATCCGAGTGAGGTGGCCATGATCGGCGTGATCGTCTGAATGCTCATGCCGACTTCCTGACGCCGGAGCCGGCCGTGCTCTTTCAGCTGGCGGAACACCGTTCGGACGGTCGCGCAGGGGATCGCAAAGCCAAGCCCGTCGCTGCCGCCCGACGGCGACAGGATGAACGTGTTCACGCCGACGACTTCACCGCGGATGTTCACGAGCGGACCGCCGGAGTTCCCCGGATTGATCGGCGCATCGGTCTGGATGAAGATGAGCGGCGAGTCGGGATCCGTTTGTCGCGCGACGGCGGAGACGAGGCCGTGCGTCAGCGTATTTCTCAGCCCGCCCGGGCTGCCGAACGCGAACACGGTTTCGCCCTGACGCAGCTGCCGATACGTCGCAAGCGGCAGCGCCGGCAGCGACAGGCCGTCGACTTTCAGCAGCGCCAGATCGATCTCCGACGCGGTCCCCACGACACGCGCGGGAACGACCGTGGTCTTCGGCGTGAGGGCGGTCATGAGCGACCCGTCCGCGCCCGACGCGGGCAGCACGACCTCGACGCGCTGCGCCCCGCTCACGACATGCGCGTTCGTCATGATGTAGCCCTCGGGATCGATTACGAAGCCGGAACCGACGGACCGCTGCCTGGACAGGACGGCGCTCACGTCGCTCCGCCCGTTGTCGTCGCGCGTCCCGTATCCCGTCACCATGATCTGCACGACGCTCGGCCAGACCTTCCTGGTCAGGGCGTCCACGGCCTCGTTCATCTGCTGGAGCGGATCGGTCCTGGCAGACTGTGCCAGCGCCGTCAGCGGGAGGAGGCACGCAGTGACCGCGCACAGGATGGGAACGGCGAACCGCCGCGCGGAATTCGAGCACGGACCGCAGGCTGGTATTGGCATGACGGATACAGCCTGCCGGCCGAACTGCCATGCGGCTATGCGAAATCGGCAGTGCGATGTGTAGTCTTACGCGTCCGTCTTCCGCTTCCGCATCTGCACTTCGCGGCCGCCATCGAGGTACTCGACCCGGTCCATGAGGGTGTTGATCAGAAAGACGCCACGGCCGCTCGACTTGAAGAGGTTTTCCGACTGCAAGGGGTTTGGAACCGCAGTCGCATCGAAACCGGTCCCTGGATCGCGAACGACGATCACGACCTCGCCGGAGGCGTCAATTATCACGCAGCACTGGATGTGCTGCGTGGGATCGTTGCGGCAGCCATGCCGGATCGCATTCGCAATGGCTTCCTGCACCGACAGTTCGACCGCGATCACGTCGTCTTCCGGCCATCCCTTCCTCCGGAGGACGGCGGTCACCCCTTCCGCAATCCGCGGAATGGACGACGGCTCCGCCGGAATCGTCATGTCCAGCTGACACGTCGAGCAGTACGGCATCAGGCTGCTCAGCGTGGCCACGTCCGCTTCGGCCTGATCGCGCGCCGCGAGAGCGATCTTCAGCTCGTGCAGGTTCCGCCGGAGTTCCAGCTGCCCTTCCACCTGCCGCCGAAGCGCGTCGAGCGCCTCGCGCTGGGTTTCGGAGAGCATGCGGGGAACGCGATCGATCACGCAGAGTGTGCCGAGGGCTTCCCCTTCGCGAGCCAGCAGCGGCGCTCCGGCATAGAAGCGGAAGCGGGGGCCGCTGGCGACGAACGGATTGTCGCGAAACCGAACGTCCTCGCTCGCGTCGGGAATGATGAACAAACCCGACTGCTCGATTGCATGCGAACAGAAGGACACGGCGCGCGAGGTCTGCGTGACCGCGATGCCCGGGTGGGCTTTGAACCATTGCCGGTCTGCATCGACCAGCGTGATGAGCGCGATGGGAGTCTCGCAGATGTGGGACGCGAGAAGCGCGAGATCGTCGAACGCCCGTTCCGGCTCCGTATCCAGAATGCGATAGCGCCGCAGCGCGGCCAGCCGGGCGGTCTCGTCGCGTGTGACGGTAGTCATGTTCATGCTGTCGCCCCGGATTGAAAGCTGCGGATCGCCGCGTCCTCTTCGTCGAAGCATTCGATGATCTGGATCAGCCGCGCGATGCTGAGCACGTGACGGCTGCGCGCCGACGGATGCAGCAGCTTCAGGTCGCCGCCCTTCTTGCGGAGACTGACGTACTTCGAGGCGATCACGCCGACGCCGAAGCTGTCGAGATAGGTGACCTGCCGCATGTCGAGCAGCAGCTTGAGACGGCCTTCCACGACGAGCTCATTGATCCGCGTCCGCAGCTGCGCCGCCGCCTCGTAGAACATCACCTGGGCAGGGACGTCCAGGACCGTGACATCGCCGATCGAGCGCTCCGTAATGGTGCTCGCCACAGCAGTAAGCGGATTATACGCTGCATGGCGAGCACCCCGGGGGTCCCGGCCTACCGCACCATCGCGGCGACGAGCGGGTTCAGCCCTTCGACTTCCTGACGCGTCACGTCTACGAAAGCCGGCGAGTGCGCGGTGAGGTCCGCGACGGCAATCCCGGAGCCGTTTCTGCTCGGGCAGAACACCTGTTCGACGTCCTTGAGACGCACCGTGACAATGATGCTGTCGTCGGGACCGCGAAAGCGGACGAGGTAATCGTAGCCGGCCAGCGGGCTGCGTTCGATGCTGCAGTGCTGCACGAGACCGCTGACGTCCGCGGTGGGAATCCCCTGCGGAAATCCGTCGATGCCGTGGAGAAGCGTCGGCAGGCGCACGCCCGTCGCGGGATCGGCTGCCGCATTGCGATCGGTGGCTCCGAAGATGATCGCGTCGAGTCCGGGCCCGCCGATGAACGCCTCGCTGCCATCACCTGGCGCCCAGAGATTCACATCGTCGCCGGGTCCGCCGAACATGATGTCGCTGTTGGGAGGACCGCCCGGAGCCGGTCCGCCGTCCGGTCCGCCGAGGATGATGTCCTGTCCGGGGCCTCCGTCGATGACGTCGTTTCCATTCAGTCCGAAGATCACGTCGTTGCCCGGTCCGCCTTCGAGGACGTCCGTGCGGTTGAGGGATTGGTTCGCTGCCGCACCTGCCTGGATGGCGGCGTTGTCGATCCTGTCGTCGTCTTTCCCGATGAGGAGCTGGGCCCCTTTCGCGCCGTCGATGAATGCTGCATGAAGGGCGGTGTCACGGCTCAGTGCCATGGTGAGTATGAGGGCTGCCGACATGGCGGGCAGACCGATACGCGAGAGCAATCGTAGGTTGTTCACTCGTGCTGACTCCTTGTTGCCGGATTGGATTGACCTGTTCCTCCGTTCCTAATCGGAGGAGCGTGTCGAATATTCCAAGGCCGACGTAACGGTCGGGTGACGTGGGGAAATCAGTGAGGTGAGGCTGAGCGGCAGCTAGCGCTCGCGGGATCCCGCGGCGTTTTCGACGTCTTTCATCAGCGCATCGATGGACGTCGTGCGCCCGGCTCCATACGCCCGGGCCCAGCGATCCGGGGAGAGGCGCGAGCGCACGATCCGTTCCGCCTGTTCGCCCAGCGCGTGCACCCAGCGGTCGACGACAGTGGCGCCCGTGCGTTCCGTCACGGCGTCGCGCGCGCCGAGGATCCGCGCCGTCCACAGGTCGTCGCCTTTCAGCGCGGCCGCGGCCGCGAGCGGAACCAGCGCGTACACGACCGCGAACTTGTCGTTGAGCTGCCGGAACAACGCAAGGCTGTCGCGCGCAAATGCGATCGCCTCGTCGGAATTCCCGCGCTGCACGGCGAGCGTGGCGCGGCGAAACGACACGAGCGCGAGGAACCACGGACCCGAGTTGCGCAGCACGGACGCGGCTTCATCGAGGAGGCGCTCCGCTTCCCCGGCATCGCCGGTCAGGAGCGCGACCTTGGCCAGGCCGTTCAGGGAATTGCCCACGCCCCACGCAATTCCGAGCGCCCGGAATCCCTCGACACTGTGCCCGAGGAACGTGCGGGCAGCGCTCGCGTTCCCGAGGGCGTGTTCGACGTGCCCCAGCAGATGCTCGGACTGCGCGATCATTTCGGGGTCGCCGGCCTGCTGCGCGAGTTCGAGGGCGCGCGTGAGCCCGGTGCGTGCGCGCGCGAGTTCGCCCAGCGAGTACCACATCATCGCGGCCCCTACCAGCGCTCTCGACTCGGCAACGGGCGGCAGCGCCGGCAGATTCAGAATCTGCTCGTACCATTGAAGGCCTTCGACTGCGTATCCGCGGATGACCCAGAAATACATCAGCCCCCATGCGATAGTGGCGGCGTGGACTGGCTGGCCGCGCTCCATGAGCCACGTCAGCGCATCGCGATAGCTCTCGAGGTCATCCCGTACGCGATCCAGCCATTCGGCCTGCGCCGGACCGAACAGCCCCTCGGATGCAAGGAAGGCTTCCGCGATGCAGTAGTGCGCCAGCCGTCCGAGGGCCTCGTCGCGCTCGCCCGCCTGGGTGAGCTCGAGCGCCGCGTAGGCGCGCACCGTTTCGAGCATCTGAAAGACCGGGCGGTGATGCGCGGTCGCCTCGACGCGCAGGAGGAGGCTCTTGTCAATCAGACCGGCCGCCGCGCCGAGCGCGGGATCGATCGCCGATGCGGACTGCTCGGGACCTGCGAGCACGGCCGCGGCCGCCTCGATCGAGAATCGCCCGGGCAGCGCGCCGAACTGACGGAAAACGCGCTGCTCGGCCGGCCCGAGCAGCTGATAGCTCCACGCGACGGTGGCATTGATCGTCCGCTGACGTTCCGGCAGATCGCGCGGGCCAACGGGCGACAGCAGCACGTCGCGCGCGAGGCGGCGCAAGAGATCCTCGGCCGTCAGCACTTTGATCCAGGGCGCCGCCAATTCGAGCGCGAGCGGCAAAGCATCGAGCCGCCGACAGATGGCGGTCACCGTCGACACGTTGGCTGGTGTCAGCCGGAAATCGGGTCGCACGTCCCGCGCGCGGTCGACGAAGAGCTGCACGGCGGGCGAACGGCGGAGATCCGCAAGCGTCATCGCCTCCAGATCCGGTTCGACGGCAAGCGGCCCGAGCGCGTACTCGCGCTCTCCTCGCAGGCGCAGCGGCGCACGGCTCGTAGCCAGGATTCGCAGAGGGGCCACCGTGGTGAGGAGATCGGCCACCAGCGGCGCCGCGTCGAGGACATGTTCGAAGTTGTCGAGCACCAGCAGCGTCGGCGTGCCTTCGCAGGCGACCCTCGCACGCCTTGGCAGATCGAGGGCCGTCGCGTCCAGCACGCCCAGCGTCTCGGCGATCGTCGGAGCCACGAGCCCCGCGTTCGGAACCGACGCCAATCCCGCGAACAGCACGCGGATCTTCCCTTCCGCTGCGACAGCCCGCGCGATCTCGAGCGCAAGACGAGTCTTGCCGACGCCGCCGGGACCCGTGATTGTGACGAGTCGCACTTCAGGCGTTCGGAGCCAGAGAGATATCGTCTCCAGGTCCGATTCGCGCCCGAGAAGCACGGTGAGCGGCAGGGGCAGAGCGGCGCCCGTCCGGTCGTCGTGGGCCGGATCCCGGGAAGGGGCCCGCGCGCTGACAAGGAGCGCGTCACGGACCGGATCGGTCAGCGCAAGCGCCGCCGACAGTGCACGGACAGTGTCCGAATGCGGACGACGACGGTGTCCGCGCTCGAGCGCGCTGATCGCATGCACCGAGAGCCCGCTGATCGTCGCGAGCTCCTCCTGCGTGAAGCCTGCTGCCTCGCGGAGTGCCCTGAGCTGCGCGCCGAATGACTCGGCGGCGCTACGTGCCATGGCCCTCTGATCCTACCGCTGAGCCCCGGTCATCGTCGCGCCGAATCGTCCGGCCCCGTTTTACGGACGGCCGCTCCGCTGTACGGGTGTTGTACGGGTGCTGTGTGACCGCTGTCTGTGGTCGGCCGCCGGTTGTTGCTCCAGACTCGACATCTCAGCGTGTTCACCCACAGTCAACTCACGTGCAACAAGGAAGTCTTAATGAACAACAACAACGGATGGCGAGCCCCCTGGGACACACCCCTCTATCGATCGATCGCCGCGCTCGGCGTGGCGTCCGCGCTCGCGCTGCCGAGCGCCGCCTTCGCGCAGGGGGTGACACCGCCCACTGTGCCGGCCAGCCTCCAGGTTCCAGCCGGCAATGTGGCTTTTCTGCTCGGGCGGGGCGTCGGCACGCAGAACTACGTATGCCAGCCTGCGGATTCCCTCGGGCGTGTCACGTGGACGCTGTTCACGCCGGAGGCCACGTTGTTCACCGACGAAGGCGCCCAGCTCACGACGCACTTCTTCAGTCCGAATCCCGCCGAAGGCAACGTCGTCGTGCGCGCGACGTGGCAGGACTCCCGGGACACGAGTGCCGTTTGGGCACGGGCAATCGCGTCCGTTGCGGATCCGACCGGCTCTGGCGCCATCCCGTGGGTGAAACTGGAGACGGCGGGAACGGCGGCGGGGCCAACTGCCGGCGCCACGTTGGCGGCGACGACCTTCGTCCAGCGGGTGCACACGATCGGCGGAGCCGCGCCGGGATCGGGCTGTGACATACCGACTGACATCGGACGCAAGGCATTCGTGCCATACACGGCCGACTACTTCTTCTACAAAAAGCAGTGACTGCGGATGCGGGGGCGCGGCAGGCCAATGCGCTGCATGCCCGCATGGCGCCTGTGAGCCGCGAATCGCGCTCCGATTCGCGGCTCCCGGCAACACTCGCGAGCCTCCTTCGAGAAGCCCCGCCCGTCGAACTCTTTCAAGCCTGGCCGCGGGGAAAATGATCCGGACTGTGCGACTGTCGTACGGGTCGCGTACGGGCACTGTCTGTGGCCTGCGGTTCGAAGGCGCTCCACACTGAGGCTATGACAGGCGACGCGTGCAACGACGGTGAGAGTTTTCAACAGGTGGTGCTCCCCCACCTCGACGCGGCGCACCGACTGGCGCGATGGCTGATGCGGGACGAACACGATGCGGAGGACGTCGTGCAGGAAGCCTCGCTGCGGGCGCTTCGCTACTTCAAGACGTTTACCGGAGGCAATGGGCGGGCGTGGTTCCTCAAGATCGTCCGCAACTGCTGTCGCGACTGGGCCGGGCAGCGTGTTGCGCCGCTCAGCGAGCCGTTCGATGAACAGCAGCACGGGGGCGCCATTCCCGCGGCGGATCCCGAGGCGCTCATGCTGCGGACGGACGGTGTCGCGCTCATCGATCAGGCGCTGACGACTCTGCCGGCAAGGTTTCGAGAACTGCTCGTGCTTCGCGAACTGGAAGGGCTGACGTATCGGGAGCTCGCCGATGTCATGAACATCCCGATCGGCACCGTCATGTCCAGCTTGTCACGCGCGCGTCAGGCCATGCGCGGAGCACTGAACACACGTATCGCCGCGCCAATCAATTAGACTTCGCGTCTATGCCTTTTCACTGGGAGCCGGCCGCGGACGGCGACCGGCTGCAGGATGTCGATACCCCGGCTCTGATCCTCGATCTGGATCGATTCGAGTCGAATCTCGATCGCATGCGAGCGGCGGCGGCGGGTTATGACGTGCGGGTCCGGCCGCACGCGAAGAGCCACAAGTGCCCTGAAATCGCACGCCGCCAGATCGCCGCGGGCGCCGTCGGCATCTGTTGTCAGAAGGTTGCCGAGGCCGAAGTTTTTCTGTCGCGCGGCATCGAAAACGTGCTCATCACCAACGAGATTGTCGGCGAACGCAAGTTGCGCCGGCTGGCGCAACTCGCGCGCCAATATCCGGCCGCCCGGCTTGGCGTCTGTGTGGACGAGATGAGCGTCGTCGAGCGGCTCGGCCTCCTGTGTGTGTCGGAGGAGGCGCGCCTCGACGTCTACGTCGAGATCGATGTCGGGCAGAACCGGTGTGGCGTCGCGACGCCGGCCGACGTCGTGGCGCTCGCGCGCGCGATCGCTGCCTGTCCGCGTTTCACGTTCATGGGTCTTCACGCGTACGCGGGCAGCGCGCAGCACTGCCGCAGCGTTGCCGAGCGTCGCGACGCGATCGACGCGGCAGCACGCAAGGCAGACGAAGCACGGGCTGCGCTGACGGCCGCCGGAATGCCATGCGAGATCGTCACCGGCGGCGGCACGGGGACTTTCCCCTATGAGGCAGCCAGTCATGTCTTCAGCGAAGTGCAGCCCGGCTCGTACGTCCTGATGGACACCGACTACGCCCGCAATGAACAGGACACCGCCGCGCCGCGCTTCGACCACGCGTTGTTCGTGCTTGCCACCGTCATGAGCGTTCGCGGCGAGCGCGCGACGCTGGACGCGGGACTGAAGGCGTTTTCGACCGACTCCGGCCTGCCCGCTCCGGCCTTCGACGGCTGGCAGGTGACGAACGTCTCCGACGAGCACGTGGTCCTGCACCGCACCGGGGCGGGGCCGTCGCTCGCACTCGGCGACAAAGTGCTGTTGATCCCCAGCCACTGCGACCCGACGGTGAACCTGCACGACTGGTTCGTCGCGATGCGCCAGGGTACGGTCGAAGCGCTGTGGCCCGTCGAAGCGCGCGGCGCCGTTTTCTAGGCCCATGCCCCGCATCGCCGTTCTCAACGACATCCACGGCAATCTCCCGGCGCTCGAAGCCGTGCTTGCTGACGTCCGCGCGATCGGCGTCGATCGAATCGTCGTCGGCGGCGACGTCTTCCCCGGGCCGATGCCGCACCTGGTCCTCGACAGCCTGTGGACGGCTGGCCCGCCGGTTGACTTCATCTACGGCAACGGAGACGTCGCGCTTCTCGAGTGCCTGGCCGGCGGCGCGCCGCGCCATTTCCCGGCGTCGTACCGGCCTTCACTCGAGTGGAATGCGCGGGTCTTGAGCGACACGGCGCGCATCGCGGTTGCTGCGTGGCCGATGACGATGCGGGTGACGATGCCATCGCTCGGCAGCGTTCTCTTCTGCCACGCGACGCCTCGGAACGAGAATGAAATCTTTACCGCGCAGACATCAGACGCCAGGCTGCTCCCGATTATTGATGCCGCGCGCGCGGACCTGGTCGTCTGCGGCCATACGCACATGCAGTTCGATCGATCTGTCGGAGGGACGCGCGTGGTGAATGCCGGCAGCGTCGGAATGCCGTTCGGGCATCCCGGTGCGGACTGGCTGCTCCTCGGCGATCGTGTAGAGCTGCGCTGCACGGCCTATGACGTTCACGCCGCGGCGGCTGCGATCATGCGATCCGGCTATCCGGGGGCAGAGGACTTCGTCGCGAAGTACGTCGTGAGCCAGCCGTCTGCCGGCGACATGCTGGCGCTCTACGCACAACACGAACTCGTTCCCTGAGGCTCGCGCTGGGCCCCGGCTCACTCCGCGGTGCGCGAGCTCCTGCGATCCCGCCGCGTAATGCGGCGACGATCTCTCGCTCCGGATCTGCGCTCCGCATGAAGCGCGAGGCCAAGATTGATGGGCGTCTCGCGGCCGCACGCCTGGCAAATCCAGGCGAGCGACACCGATGAACCGCACACGACGGTCTGCAGCACGATCGTGCTCGCGCCGTCGCATTGCACGCAGTTCTTGGGGAGATGGAAGCGGACCTGGGATTTGACCAAGGGTTGAGATTCCACAGCGTGTTTTTGTCTGAACGACGTTCCACTCTGGTGCAACCGCCATTCCCGCGCCGTGTGCGTGCGTCACAGCGAAAACGGCTGAAGGTTTGATTCCCCGGGGACGATGTCTGGCTCTGGGCAGCAATTTCGGCATGCCCGCCAGAAAAGGAGGCCGAGTCCATACCGGCGGAAGCGGCCGCGGTTGTAGAATCCCGGCGTGCTGCCGAGCGATCGCGAGACGACAATGGGTGGGGATGCGCGACGTCAACGGGCGCGATGCAACACGTCAGATCGGATACGGCCTGACGTTCGACTGTCGATCTCGATCCATCCGGAGCCGGCCACGACGTGCGGCGTAGATTTCACCCGTGTTACCGTGCAAAGGTGGGGGCTGTATGCCGCTCCGGTTCGCCGGTTTGATGATGTTTTTCGTGGCGCTCGGGTCGTCATCCGGAGCGCCCTTGCCGCACGGTCCTCTCGGTCAAACGAGTGCTCCGAACGTTGCGGGAGTATGGGTGTTGAACCCGGCGCTGACGCAGCGTCCAGCCGAAGTTGGATTCAACGAAAGCTGGGCGCGAGGCGGCGGACCCGGTGCAACGGGCGACGAGGCTGGTGAAGGGTCCCGCGAAGGCCGCGGGCGGCGGAGCAGCGGCGCAGAGCGCGTCCCGCAAGTCGTTCGAGAGAGCGCCGACGACAGCACGCGTGCGACACAACTCACAGCGGAAGCGCGCACGCCGCCTTCGCATCTCACGATCGTGCAGAAGCCGGACAGCGTCTCGATCAGCGACGATCAGGGCCTGACCCGCACATTTCATCCCCACGGACATCTCGAGGAGCTGACGCTCGGCACGGTCTCGCTTCCCACGTCGTCACGATGGTCCTCCGGCGGCCTCGAAGTCGTGTACGAGGTCGAGAGCGGATGGCAGTTGCGCTACCGCTACATACCGTCGGCCGATCGCACCCACCTCGTGGTCGACATTCGATTCCTTCAACAGGGACACGAAGGCGACGAGGTGCGGCTCACGTACGAGGCACCGGACGCGCACGAGCATTCCGTCCTCGGCGGAGCGCCTCCGCCGGCACCGGCCGCGTCGGCGGGAGTTCCCGCAGCCGGCGCAACGGAATCAGCAGCCGGTGCTCGCCCGCCGGTCCTCCCGCCAGGATCGGAGCTGCGCGGGCTCACAACGATCGGAACCGTCGTGGACGACCTGAGTCCCCAGGCCGGCGCGTGCGGACTGGATCAGGCGAAGATCAAATCGTCCGTCGCACGCATCCTGGCGGACGCCGGGTTCAAGACGAAGCCGTTCGGCGACGAAGAGACGTATGTCTGGATCAGCATCGCCACGAGCCGGCTCCAGGACGGCACCTGCGTGTCCCGCTACGACGCGTCGTTGATGTCGCAGGCCGATGCGACCCTGCCGTACCTGAAGGGACTCGTCTCGCTGAACGTGGCACTCCTGCACGAAGGAGGGATGGCGGGTGGCTCGCCGGCCGCGCATGCCAAGTCCGTGGCCGACGCGCTGACGGCATCGGTGAACCGGTTCGTGACACAGATCCGCAACGCCGGCAAATAACGATTCGTTTGGCGGAGGCAACAATGAAGCGCTACTCGGCCCCGTGGATTCCGATAGTCGTCCTGCTCGCGATCGTCGTGCTTCGAGTCCCTGTTTTCGGTCAAACGGCAGCCTCAAATCAAGACACGCTCGCGGCGCTTCTCGTGGAGGTTCACGGACTTCGTGCGGCGATGGAACAAATGGCGTCTGCCGGACCCCGCGTGCAACTGGCCTTCGGCCGGCTCCAGATGCAGGAGCAGCGCGTGAATTCGCTGGTCAGGAGGGCCGATGACTTCCGCGCGCAAATCACGCAGACGCAAGATGAGATTGTCCGGCAGACCGACGCATTGGAAAAAATGCAGCGGGCACTTCAACAGAACGTGAACCTCGACGAGCGCAACCAGCTTGAGTCGCAGATGCCGTTCATGAAGCGGCAGATCGCGCAGCGTACGGCGGAACTGCAGCGGCTCAATGCGGAAGAGGCTGACGCAGCGTCTCAGCTGACAGCCGAGCAGTCGCGTTGGACGGAAATCAATCAACGCCTCGAAGAACTGGAACGGGCTCTGGCGAAGTGAACACGACGGCCGACGAACGAACTTGCGGCATATGGGCGGCCGGCTTGCACCTGCGGCGCCGGAGGTGTTGAATGCGGCAAGCGGTTCTCCATACTCTGGCGGCTGTTGTCCTCATTGGACTAATCGGTGCCCCTCCTGCCTCGGCCGATCCGGTCGCAATCACCGGCGGCCAAGCGGTGGCGACGCTGTCCGGCGGTTCGTTCTCTTTTACAGGTTCAGGTCTCGCCGCGAGTGCGGGCCTGCCGGACGGCTGGTCCACAACCGTGGCGCTCGACTGCAGCCCATGTTCGTCGGATCAACCGGTGACCCTGAGCTTCAGCAGCACGTGCGTGAGTTGCTCCTCGGAGGGGAGCACGAACAACACGCTCGGCGGGACGCTGTATCCATCCCCGACGACGTTCTTCGTGAACTTCGATTTCAAAGGCCCGACGTTTTCGAGCAGCGACATCACGCCGGACCATCTGATCTTCACCGCCCCATTCAGCATGACCGGAAGTCTTCAGGCGTTTACGTCGTTCAATGATCCGAACCCGCCGTTTTACAGCGCGGACCTCATCGGCAACGGCACCGCGACAATCAGCTTCATGGCGAACCCGACGGCCGGCCTGTATACAGCCGAGAGCATTACGTATGATTTCAGCTCCGCTGCCGGCTCGCCCACGCCGGAGCCCGCGTCGCTCGTGCTGCTCGGATCGGGCGTGGCGTTTCTCGTGCGCCGTCGTACCTGACAGCGCCCGCGGCTGAGAGCGCGCCTGCTGCTTGTCAGTGGCGCGCCGCCGACACTTCGGCAAGCTGCTTGATATGGCGCATCATGCGGCGCTCCATGATGAAGTGCGCCGGATCGAACACGAGCGCCCGGGTCAGCGCGCTGAGCACGCCACCGCCTTCGGGGCCTCGCGAACGCACGATCAACCGGCACGCAGTCGCGCCTGTCGGAATCACCACGAGCGCCCACGCGCCTTCGCGCGCGTGCTCCTTCCGGACGACGCGGCCCCAGTCCGCGGGAGACGTCAGAACGAGATCGCGGCGCTCGTCCACGCGCGCGACCTTGAGCCGCGCCTCTCCCTTGTACCTGTCGGCGCGCGCCAGCCAAACGGTCTCGCCCGCCTTGCGGTGCTGCCACGCGGGCACGATCGCGGACACGTTCGGCATTGCGCAGCGGAACAGGTTCTCGAGCCGCGTGTAGCTGTAGAAGCCCGCCCTGTCCTGGCCGATTTGGGCGATGTAGCTCCACACAACGTCCGCAGGAGCGTCAATCGCGATCGCTCGCGTCGCGACGCTGCGAGAACCCGGACACAACTCGTCGCCCGGCCAGTTCCGGCCCAGCTCATCGGGCGTAGCGCCCCAGGCAAATGCGTAGCGCCGCGTGCGCCAGAGTACCGCGATCGCCCACGCGAACAGGAGCGACAGCATCAAGGCATACGGGGTCATCGCTGGCCTCCCTTGTCAATCGTCGCGCCGTCTGCGGCCACCCTCTGCGCAGGCCGTCGTTCGATCTCGCGGCGCAGCCCCTGGATCATCAGCCCCGAGTCGCGTTTGAGCAGCCGTTTCAGGACGAACTCGGGCACGTCGAACGCCGGGCGCGCCGTGAGCTCATAAACGATGTCGGTGCCGCCCGACACCGCGGAAAGTCTCCACGCGCCCTCGTATTGCTCGAAGCTCTGACCGCAGCGATCGCGGAAACGGAGCATATTCGACCCTTCCTCGATTTCCAGCACGAGGCGAACCCGCTTCTTGAACATCATCAGACGTGATGTCGCCTCCTGCTGGATGACGGCGCGCCCCGGCGTCCGCTCGAGCACCACGCTGGTCTCCACGCCGGGCATGAACTCGGGGATGCGTTCGTAATCCGTCAGGACGCCCAGCGCCACGTCTCGGGGTCGCGCCACCTGGAAGCGGGCGGCCACGAAATACACGCCTTCAGACTCGCGGACGACGAGGTCGGAGTTGACGGTCGACGGATCAGCGGCACGGAGCGGCGCCGCGATCAATGCGACCGCCGTCACGATTACTGCCGCCAACGCTGCAGAGCGCATTGCCTTGCCTCACGAACTGATTTGTCGAAGTGCGTACGTCCAACTCACGAGGGCCGGCGGGCGACGGCGCGATCGACCGCCGCCCGCGCCGTCCACTAGTTCCGAGGCTCTGTCGCCGCTGTCCGCTCGGCAAGGACGAGGGCGTCCGGAAACACGAATTCCTGCTCCGGATTGCGCACTGTCAGCACCGGACACGGCGCCGTGCGGACGACGTGTTCGGCGACGCTCCCGAGGAACAGGTGCGCAACCATGCCATGGCCATGGGTGCCGACGACGATCAGGCCGATGTGGTGGTCGCGCGCGTACTCGACAATCGTGTCCGCCGGCGTGTTGCTCGTCACCGTCGCGGCAATGGCGTGCAGCTCGCGGCGGTCTTCATCGTCGAGCAGTGCCTCGGTCTGTTTCTGGCTCTCCACCTCGAGCTCCTGCTGGAGTTCCAGCGGGACATAGCTATAAGCGTCCACAGCACGCGCGAAGAGGTTCTCCGTAACGTGCAGGACGTGCAGGTCGGCGCCGAAGCTTCGGGCCAATTCGCGCCCGTACTGCAGCGCCGATTCGGACGCAAGGCCGAAATCGGTCGCAACGAGAATGCGGTGGATGGAAATCATGCCCTGGACGAGAGCAAACTCCCCGCCGCCAGCAGTTGTGAAGATTTGCCCCAAAAACAGCCGATCGCGGCCGAAGAGCACGGCGAACGTGGGGAATATTTCGCGCAACCGGTCGAATCGTCCGCAGCAGCGCGTCGACAAACGAAAGGCTGGCGGCGTGAGCCGCCAGCCCATCGTTCCCGACGATCAAGGTTCAGAAGGCGATCGTCCCTTCGGCCATGAATCCGTGGAACTTGCCGCCGTTCCTGATGTTGGTGACGGGGTAGCCGAAGTACGTCTGGTCGACGTACTCCCCCTTCGCGACGACGTTCGCGGTGATGAACCAGCCGCCGGAGAATTGCCAGCGATCCGCTCCGGCGTTGCCGACCACGGCCGGCAGCTGCCCGTACGCCTTGTTGTACCGCGCCCCGACGAACAGCTGCTCATTCGGCGCGAACCGGTAGACGGTATCAAGCGCGTACTGATGCCAGGTGCGGTCGTTCGTGTCGGCGAGCGCGCCGCCCTTCGACCGCTCGACGACGCCGAACAGCTCCAGTCCGCGATATTTCACGAACGGGTTCATCTGAAACGCGGTCACGCGGTTCGAGAAGCCGGGCTGCAGCATGCCCGAGTCCTTCTGCGCCGACTCGGTCGCCTGCGTGTTCTCCAGGACGAAGTAGTAGCGTGAGCCCGCGCGGTCGCCGCTGTAGAGGGTGTCGCTCATCGCCTTGTTCGTCTTGTACATCGAGCCCGTGAGCCGCACGCGCAGGTCGGGGTTGAACTTGTGATCGAACCCAAGTTTGCCGATGAAGACGGGGCTGCGTTTCTGCGGTGTCTGGACCGTGCCGCGGAGTTCTCCCGCCGTCAGCGCCACCATGCCGATCATGCTGCCCGGTTTCAGGTACAGCTCTCCGCCAATCTGCGTCGTGAACGCGTCCATCATGTAGTTGCCGATGAACGGGTTGTAGATGGCGTTTCCGTTGTCGGTCCGGCGGAAGTGCGTGTCGCCGTAGTTGATTTCGAAGTCGCCTACGCGGATTGTCGCGATTTCCATCAGCATCTTCATCGGGGTCCAGCCAAGCGGCGATTGATCGATCTGGATGTAGCCGTCCTTCACCCAGGTCTCGTTGTGGTGCCGTGCCGACAGATAGCTGGTCAGCGCCACCCGGACGCCGGGCGCGAGCTGCACGTGCAGGTTCAGGTTCGCCGTCGGATTGTTGAAGCCGAGTCCGATGTCAGCGAGGCGGTTGGCGTCGACACCGTTCACGACGACGGGTATGGCGCTGTTGCTGTGCGACAGGTCCTGCGCCTGAGCCGTGAACGCGGCGCCGAAGTCCAGCTTGAACCCGGTGAACTCGACGCCGGGATCCTTCGTCGTCTCGAACATGTTGATCCCGCGCTTGTCCTGCGGGCGGTAGTACTGGATTGTGATCGGGCGTCCCTTCTTCCAGGAATCTTCCGCCGCCTGCTTCGCGGCATCTTCGGCGGCCTTCGCCGGGTCCACCGGATCCGCCTTCGCCGGGTCGGCGGGCGTGGCTGAGGGCGCCGCCGCGGCCGGCTTCGCCGTGGTCGCCGTGGCGTCGGTTGGCGGCGCCGAACTGTCCTGAGGTTGCTGCGCGAGCGCCGCTGGCGCCGAGAGCGCGGCGACGAGCAGCATCGTCGAGAGAGTAGATGTTGATCTCATGGTCGTCATCCTCTGCGGGATCTATGAAGCGCGGTTAAGAGCATCGTGAGTTATGAGAGCGGTACTGCCAGCACGGTTTCGAACGTCACGGTTACTTTTGGATCGGTCTTGAGCATGCCCATCATTGCGGTTGGCGGCTTGATGCCGTAGTCGGTCATCAGCAGGTCGAGATGCCCCTGGACGAACAGCTTTCCACCGTCCGCCCTGGTGGTGATATCGAGCGCGACCTCCCGCTCGACCCCCGCGATGATCAAAGTGCCGATCGCCTTTGCCGTTCCCGCCGGTTTGCCCGTCGTCTCCAGCCGCGCGAGCCGGAACCTGATCTCCGGGAACTGGTCGGTCTTGAGCGCCTTCCGCATGTTCTTGTCGAGCGCCTCCCCCTTCGGTGACGTGAGGGTGGCCGCGCCGATCGAGATCTCGAACGCTTCAACCGCCCCCGGCTTCAGCGCGTCGTCGCAGAAATGTCCGTCGAGCACTGCGCCGAGCCGGGCCTGCGTCACCCGCACGTTCGTCGTCGACGCCGTGTACTCGTGAATATTCGACGTGCCCGCAATCGTGACCTTCGCGGTGTCGATGGCAAGCGCGATATCCGCCGGCGCCGTGGGACGTGCCGCCAGAGAAACTCCCGCGGCCAGCACCGCAACTGCAGACCACCCGACAAGCAGTCCTCGTTTCATGACAGTCCTCGCTGATGCGTGCGGCCGATGTGGCCGCACCGGCCGTGAGGGCAACCGGCGTACCGCGTCGAGATGGCTCGTTTCGGCCGGATTTGCCGCAGTTCCACCAAGGCGAGGGCATCCGCGCGCGTGGAGTTTTCCGCGTGGCGCGGAGAATTCCCCACCGTTCCACTGCGATCTGCGCGGATTGTCAGCGGGGACCGATGGCACAGCCCGTGCGATTCGGTGGGTCAGAGGTTCATCATGAGAGCGGGCATCTTCTACGCAACCCGACAGGGACAGACCCGGAAGATCGTCGAGCGGATCGCGCAGGGGCTCAGGAAGTTCGGGGTGGAAGCGGAATTCTGCGACGTCCGCACGATGCGCGCCCCGGTCGAATGGGCGCGGTATCGGATGGTCTGGGTCGCCGCGTCGGTGCACGCGGGACATCACGAGCGGGAGATGATCCGGTTCGTTCGCCGCTACCGAGACGACCTGCAGCGCCTGCACGCCGTGTTCGTGTCGGTGACGCTGTCGGAAGCGGGCGCGGAGGATCTGCGGGCGCCGGCCGACAGGCGGGCCCAGGCCGCGCGCGACGCGCGGCGGATGATCGATGTGTTCGTGACGGAAACGGGATGGAAACCCGCGTGTTGTTTCCCCGTGGCCGGCGCGCTCGCGTACACGCGCTACAACTGGGTCATCCGGAAAATCATGGCGCGGATCGCGCGGCAGCAGGGCGCGTCCACGGACACGAGCGTCGACCACGAATTCACCAACTGGCCGCTGCTGGACCGGTACGTCGCCGACGTCGTGTCGGTTACACGGGCTTCTCGAGCTTGAACTTCTCGATCCGGTAGCGGATCTGGTCGCGATTCAGGCCGAGCAGCGTCGCCGCCTTCGTCTGGTTCCAGCCGGTGCGCTGGAGCGCCTGGACGACGAGCGACCGTTCGAGCTGATCGAGATCGATGCCTTCGGCCGGAAGGTCGACGGACTCGCTCAGCTCGCCGGCGCGTTTCTCGAGCATCGGGAAATGGTGGATCGTGAGCTCCTCCCCATCCGCGAGGAGCATCGCGCGCTCGACTGCATTCCGCAGCTCGCGAACGTTTCCGGGCCAGGGGTATGTCTTGAGCCGATCCATTGCCGCGGGGGCGATGTGGCGGATCCGTTTGCGGAATTCGGTGTTGAAGCTGTCGACGTAGTAGGCGATCAGCCGTGGAATGTCGTCGCTGTGCATCCGCAGCGACGGCATGAGAATCGGCATCACGTTGAGGCGATAATAGAGATCTTCCCTGAACCGCCCGCGTTTCACTTCGTCTTCCAGGTTGCGGTTGCTCGCGGCGATGACGCGGACCTGCACCTGGATGTCAATCGCCCCGCCGACACGCTTGAACGCACGATCTTCGAGAAAGCGCAGCAGCTTCGCCTGCAGCATCGGCTGCATCTCACCGATTTCGTCGAGGAACACCGTTCCGCCGTCGGCCAATTCCAGGAGCCCGCGTTTCTGGCGGTCCGCGCCCGTGAACGCACCGCGCTCGTGCCCGAAAAGTTCGCTCTCGAGGAGCGCTTCCGGAAGCGCCGAACAGGTGATGTTCATGAACGGCTTCGCGGCCCGGTCGCTCGAATAGTGAATGATCTTGGCCGCCAGATCCTTGCCCGTACCGCTTTCGCCCATCAGGAGTACGGTGGATGCCGGGCTCAGCGCCACCCTGTGCAGCAGGTTGCGGGTGCCGACCATGGATTCGCTGTCGCCGACGAGCCGATCTAGGGTGTAGGGCTGCGCCTGGTTCGCGCGCAGCATCCGCACTTCACGGCGCAGCGCCGTCGTTTCCAGCGCCTTCTGCACCAGCAGAACGATTTCATCGAGGTTGAAGGGCTTGTTCGCGTAGTGGAACGCCCCGCGTTTCATCGCCTCCACGGCCATGTCGACGCTGGAGTGGGCCGTGAGAAGGATGACGAGCGTATCGGGATTCGTTTGCTTGATTTGGGTGAGGACGCTGAGGCCGTCGCCGTCCGGCAGCTTGTAGTCGAGGAGGACCAGATCGGCCTCGCTGTCGCGATGCCGCTCCAACGCTTCCGCCGCGGTGGCGGCCTCGATCACCCGGTAGCCCTCGTCTGCCAGGCGGCTTGCCAGCGACCATCGGATCAAGTCCTCGTCGTCAACGACGAGAATCGTCGGTGATGTCATCCGGTCTGAGTATATGGGAGGTCAGGTCAACCCGCGGCGCGGGACGCGCTGGCGACCAGTGGCGTGATGTCGTTCATCTCGAGCGGCTTGCCGACCACGCGGAACGCTCCCAAATCGATGGCCCTCTCAACGATCTCCGGAGTGCCGTACGCGGTCATCAGAATCACCTGCGTCTTCGGCGCCAGCCGGCGCACCTCTGACAGCAGCTCGAGACCCTTCGAATCCGGCAGACAGAGGTCGAGAAGGGCGACGTCGAACGGCCGGGGTGTTTCGGCCACCGTCCTGATCGCCGTCGCCGCGTCCCAGGCTTCTTCCGTCTCGTGTCCCGAGTCGTTCAGCGTCTGCACGAGCGACCACCGGATCAACGCTTCGTCGTCCACGACCAGTATGCGGAGCGCGGGGAACTTTTCCATCGACGGGGGGACTTTCTCGCGGCCGCTGATCATGTTCACGATGGTGTGCCTTTGATAATGGGCGCGGGAAACCATGTCGTCCCCGGGAACATCAAGAAGCGAGCCACGGCCCGACCGCGTCGCGGTCGGTTACTTCGCGGCTTTCCGGTGCAGACTCGAGCCCGCAGTGGCGAATCCTGTCGCCGAGCGTCGAACGCTTGATCTTCAGCATCGCCGCGGCCTTCGACTTGTTTCCGTGGCTGGCGTCGAGCGCCCAGCGAATCAGGCTGGACTCGAACTCGCGCAGGCGATCGTCCAGCGAACGCTCCGAGGACTCGGCGGATGCGGGCGGCTGCGGAACCGGGTGCGGCTCCTCTGAGGCGCGGAGCAGGATATTTACGGCTGCACACCCGATACGGATCGTGCCGCAGGTGTTCATCTGCGCGATCCGTTCGCACGCGTTTTCGAGCTCGCGCACGTTGCCTGGCCATGGATAAGCGGTGAACGCGCGAACGACGGCGGCAGAGATCGGCGGAGGCGGATCGCCCCGCCGGCTGAAGAACCGGCCGAGAAACGCTTCCATCAGGACCGGAATGTCCTCCGGCCGATCGCGCAGCGGAGGCAGCGTCAGCGGAAGGACGTTGAGCCGATAGTAGAGGTCTTCCCGGAACTTTCCCTCGGCGACCAGCTGGCGCAGATCGCGCTTCGTGCCTGCCAGGACGCGGACGTTGACGGGAATCAGCCGCGTGCCGCCAAGCCTTTCGATGGTGCGGTTCTGGAGCACACGCAGCAGCTTCACCTGCATGCCGAGCGGAACATCATCGACGTCGTCGAGGAAGATGGTGCCCCCCTGCGCCAGCTCGAACCGTCCTGGACGATCCTTGATGGCGCCGGTGAACGCGCCGCGTTCGTGACCGAACAGCTCCGATTCGATCAGGGTCTCTGAAAACAGCGCGCAGCTGACGGGCACGAACGGAGCACCCCTGCGGCGGCTGGTCTGATGAATCAATCCGGCGATGACTTCCTTGCCCGTGCCGCTCTCGCCGGTGATGAGGACCGTGCTTTCGCTGCGGGCGATGACGTCCACGAATTCGAAGACCGCGCGCATTTTGTCGCTGCGGCCGATGACCAGCCGGTCAGGCACCGGCATCTCGCGTCGTGCGTCCATAACCTCACCCGACGCGCAGCGTCCCGAAATCCGGCATGGCGTCGCGAAGCGCCGCCTCGATGCCGAGGTGAAGCGTGATATGCGCCGTGGGGCATCCCGCGCAGGCGCCGGAGAGCCGTACGGTGGCTGAGGCGCCCTCCACGTCGACCAATTCGATGTCGCCGCCGTCCGCGAGCAGGAACGGTCGCACGCGGCCCAGCACGGCTTCCACACGTTCTTTCGTGACCATGGCTTGCTGTCTCCGGCCGAAGGAGGGGCAACAGGCGGGCCAATCTCGGGATTCCGGCGAAATCACCGGAAATGCGGCACATGCAGCGGAAAGACGCGAACTCGCGGAGCGGCAGCGCAGGGAAATATCCGCACCGCTGCGGATGTTTCCCCACTCCGAAGGACGGGGCTCTTCTAGAACGGCGAACCGCTTTGAGTAATCGTGACCACCTGGTCGCGCACGGTGATCGTGCCGACCCGGGCGGTCGCACTGTTGTTGGCGGCAACGGTGAACGAGACGGAATTGTCGCCCGACTTTGGCATAGGAGTCGTCACGACGATCCACGCCACGTTCGACTGCGCCGTCCAGATACAACGATCCTGCAGCGCGCCGCCGCACTCGATCGGGTCGCTCTGCTGCAGCACGTCGAACCTGTCGCTTCCGCCGGCGGCGACGAACCCGAACGACGAACGGCTCACACCGTAGCGGCATCCCGCCTGCGATACGCGGACGTTCTGTCCGGCGGTCGGTGTCGGCCAGCGGATCATCACGATCCCCTGTCTGGGCGCGTCGTAATTCTCCGAAAATGAAATCGACACACTACTCCCGCCGCTTCCGGCACCGGTGCTGAGGCGGAGCCATGGCACGTTCACGGTTGCCGTCCAGGGGCAGCTCGCAGACGTGCTGATCGCCGTCATCACGGTGCTGGCGGCCATGCACGGATTGAAATCCACGGGGGAGACGGCGTACTGACAAATACCCGCGTCGCCGCTCTGGCGGACGGTGAACGTCCGGTCGGCGAGCGCAATGGTACCGTTGCGCGCTTCAATCTCCGTATGACGCGCGACGGAATACGACACGGCTCCGTTCCCCGTACCCGATCGCGTCCCGAGGGTCAGCCACGACGCGTTGCTCGTGGCGGTCCAGGCGCAGCCTTCGGCCGCGGCAACCGTGAACGTGCCCGAGCCGCCGTCCTTCGTGTAGTCGGCGCTCGATGGGGAGATCGTGTACGTGCAGGCCGTCGCGGACTTTCCCGCTTGCGTCACGGTGTGCCGCTCGCTGCCGATCGTGATTGTCCCCACTCGAGCGTTCGCCGTCGAATTCGCGCCGACGCTGTAAGCCACGGTGCCGGAGCCATCTCCCGAAGCGCCGCTGTTGATGACGATCCATGAATCGGTCGTCGCGGCGGTCCACGCACAGCCCTGGGGCGCGGTGACCGAAATCGAGCCGGAGCCACCCCCGCTCTCATGGGTCAACGCGGCCGGCGCGATCGATATCGTGCAGGTCGGTCCGGTCGGAGATTTGGTACCGCAGCCAAGCGCGCCAATTGCGATTGCGGTCCCGAGCGCGATCGCGGCGCCGCCGAAGAGTCCTCTGGTCATGTTGCACCTGACGTCGTCATGAGCAAGGCGGCGGCCACCCGGATCGCGCGCAGTCCGGCGTCACCGTTGCAACAGACGCGCGCAGCATCCTTTATGCGGGTCATGCACAGGGCAATCGGTCCACATCCGTGGCCCACGGCGCCGGCGGAACGCCGGCGGTTCGGACGTCGACCGACGGAATTCCGGCAGGATGGCGAGTCCTTTCGGCGCGTTCTGGACCCTCGATGCTGCCGATCTGCCAGGATCGCGACGGAACTGCTGAGCTGTGGTTTTACAGGCGCGGCGCGCCGTCACGGCCGTTCCTGCATTGGAGAACATCATGAGCGTCCCACCCTGCATTCTGTGTCCGATTGACTATTCGGACGCCTCCATCGGAGCGCTGCGCTACGCGGCGGCCATCGCCGAGCGCTTCGGCGCGCGCCTTGTCGTGATGAGCGTCGAGGATCCGCTGTTGACGACGGCCATGGACGTCGGCACCGGTATCTATTGGAGCCCGGACCTGTCCAAAGGCCAGCTCCAGGAATTCGTCGTCGAGGCGCTCGGCCCCGACCGGCCGATCCTGGCCCGCTGCGAGTACCAGGTGTCCGTCGGCAAGCCGCCGGTCGAAATCCTGCGCGACGCGCGATACCGCAAGGACTGCGAGCTGATCGTGATGAGCTCGCACGGCCTCACCGGTGCGCGCAAGCTGTTCTTCGGCTCCACCACCGAACGCGTGCTGCGCGAGACGACTGTGCCGGTGCTCGTGACGCCCGCGGCCGATCCCGGGCCTGCCGATCTCGATGCTGCGGCGCGAAAAATCCGGCGCATCGCCATTCCTGTCGATCTCTCGCCAGCCTCGGCGCATCAGGCGCACATTGCGAATCGGATCGCCGACACGCTGAACCTGCACGTGCTCCTCATTCACGTGATCGAGCCGGTCCGGAGCCGGCTGCTGCCCGGGGTCCACGTCGCCGGTCTGACCGCGAGCCGGCGTGCGGTGGCCGAGGACGCGCTCCAGCAGCTCGCGTCGGAGATGTCGGACCGCAGCCAGGCCGAAGCGCTCATCGCCTATGGGGATCCTGCCGAGGAAGCGGCGAAAGTGGTCCGCGACCGCGGCGCCGGTCTCGTGCTGATGGGCCTGCACGGCTCGCCGCTGCTCGGACCGCGCATGGGATCGGTGACCTATCGAATCCTCTGCCTCTGCCACGTTCCGGTGCTGGCGGTCCCGCCGCAGTGGAACGAACCGGCAGAGGATCAGCCGGTCGGCGTGACGACGGGAACGACAGAGGTGGACTGACCGATGCGCGTCTCCGACCTGCGCCAGCCAAACTGCTCCGACGTTAAAGGTCGCTCGAAATCGGAGCCGCCGTCCGGAGGGCGTTGAGCACGGCCGCGAGATCGATCGCTTCCTGCAGGATCGCTCCCGCGACCGGCGCGAGCACACCCGACGCGGCGAAGACCATGCCGATGGTGCTGAGGGCCATCCCGCCGATGGCGCTTTGCAGCGCCACCCGCCGCAGGCGACGGCTGATGTGCAGGACCGCGTCCACTTTCGAGAGCGACGAATCGGCGACGACGATCCTCGCGGCTTCCGAGGTCACGTCGCTGTTACGACCGAAGGCAATCCCGACCGTCGCCGTGAGAAGCGCCGGCGCGTCGTTGATCCCGTCGCCGACGAATGCGGTTTTCGCGCGAGCGACCTCGCTGCGGACGATGTCCAGCTTTGCTTCCGGCGATTGGTTGGCATAGATGCGATCGATCGACATCGATCGTGCGAGGCGGCTGACCTCCGCTTCGCGGTCTCCGGAGACGATCAGCACCCGCGTGATCCCGTGAGATGACGCGAGATGGCCGACGAAGCGCCGGCTGTTGACACGGGCCACGTCCAGGAACCGGTAGGCCGCCGCAAACCGGCCGTCGACGACAACGATGCATTCGAGACCGGAGGCCGGAGGCGGAGGCAGTCCGTCCACTCCCGTCACATGCTCGCGTCCGGTGATGAGGATGTCCCATCCGTTGACGCCGGCGCGCAGGCCGACGCCTCGTTCTTCGCGGCTCCATGCAACGTCGGGCAGCACGCAGCCGGCCGTCTGAGCCGCGCTGACGATGGCCGCGGCAATCGGATGCCGGCTGTGTCGTTCGATTGCGGCGACGATGGGGAGAAGCGTTTGCCGGTCGAAGGCCGGCGAGTAGATCTCTTCGCTGAGAGACGGACGGCCGTAGGTCAACGTGCCGGTCTTGTCGAAGATCATGGTCCGGCAGAGCGTCAGCTGCTCGAGTGCGGCAGGGTCTTTCACGATGATGCCGCGACGCGCCGCTGTGGAAATAGCGCCAATGATCGCGACGGGAATCCCGATCAGCACCGGGCAGGGGGTCGCGACGACCACGACGCTCAGGAACCGGACCGGATTGCCGGAGATCCACCAGGCCGCGATCGCGATGCCGAGCGCCAACGGCGTGTACCACGCCCCGATTTGATCGCCGATGCGGCGAAGCGCCGGACGCCGCTGCTCGGCGTCGCGCACGACCTTGACGATCTGGGCGTATCGCGAATCTGCGGCCGTGTGTGTCGCGCGAACGAGCAGCGCCGCATCCGCGTTCCGCGTGCCAGAGGAGACGCGGCTGCCAGGCGCCTTCGCCACGTGAAACGGCTCACCCGTCAGGAACGCTTCGTCCATTCCGCCACGACCCCGGACGACCTCGCCGTCGACCGGACAAATCTCGTGAGCGAGAATCGACAGCTCGTCGCCGATGTGCACTTCGCCGACCGGGACGTCTTCGAGAATGCCATTACGCAACCGGTGCGCGACGGTCGGCACACGGGACGCGAGGGCGCGGAGCGCCGCCGTCGCGCGGCCGATGGCAAAGCGCTGGAGCGTCTGCCCCCCGGCCAGCATCAAGACGACAATCGCGCCGGCGAGGTACTCGCCGAGCAGCACTGACGCCACGATCGAAACGGCCGCGAGTTGGTCCGAGCCGAACCTCGCGTGCAGCGCGTCCCACGCGAGCTGCGGCACGAGCAGGCCGCCGCCGATGCCCAGCGCAACCAGCAATGGCAGCTCGGCATGCTCCGCCCCGCGGCCATATCTGAGCCAGAGGTACAGAAGAATCCCGGCAAACGCAATTGCCGCGATCGCCGCATCCCGGTCGCGCCAGGCACGTGTGAGCTGCGCGCGTACGGCATGTGCGGGCGACCCGAGCAGAGCCATCGCGGCCATCGACCGCCTTGACGCATACTGCGCGCCGCCCATCCGGCGCGGCGAATCGCCAGGGGTCGTATGGCCGGCGCCCTCGACGACGGGTTCCCGGCGGACGTGCCGGTATTCCGTCGATGCCGTCCCCAAAACCGTGCGAGATCCTCGCGCGATATGGCACGCGCCCTGCTCGGTGCTCGGGCATGCGGAACATTCCCGCGGCTCTGCCTGCTGCCGACGATCTGGACTCGGCGCGTCTCATCCTCCGCGACGGAACGAGCGCCACGGTGCGCCCTGCCGAACCACACGACAAGGCGCTCATCGTCCGCTTCTTTCACGATCTCTCCGTGAACGCGCGGTGGCACCGGTTCTTCTCGTTGTCCGAACCGGATGCGACCATCATCGGACGGCTGATCGGCTCTGGGGATCCGCGGAAGGGACTCAGTCTGATCGCGCTGCGATCGGTCGAGGGAGACGCGCGAATCGTCGCGGTCGCCTCCTACGTGGCGTTGACGGGCACTGCAGCCGAAGTCTCTTTTGCGGTGGACGATCGTTTTCAGGGGAAAGGGATCTCGACGCTGCTGCTCGAACGCCTGGCGGTTCACGCGGCGGATGCCGGGTTCCGCACGTTTCATGCCTCGATGCTCGCCGACAACCTGCCGATGCGGGACGTCTTTCGCGATTCCGCATTCGAGATCCGATCGACGTCAGGTGATGGCGTCGTGGAGCTCCAGCTGACACTGTCGGCGTCGGCCAACAGCGTCGCGACGTCCGAGCGGCGGCGACAGCAGGCGGCTGCGGCGTCCATCCGACCGCTGCTCGAGCCGCGCTCGATCGCCGTGATCGGGGCTTCGCGCGATCCTTCGAAAATCGGATCCCGCGTCCTGCGCGCGCTGCAAAAGGGCGGCTACAACGGACGCATCTTTCCAGTGCACCCGGTGGCGCCTGATCTCGGAGGACTGCCGGCCGTCCCATCCGCCCGCGACCTGCCACCAGGCCTTGATCTCGCCATCGTCGCCGTGCCGTACGATCGCGTACTCGCGATCGTGGACGACTGCGCCGCGGCGGGCGTCAAGTCGCTCGTGGTGATTTCCGCGGGATTTGCCGAGACCGGCCCCGAAGGTCGCGCGCGACAGGATGCGTTGACCGAGCGCGTACGCGCGTACGGCATGCGGATGATCGGCCCGAACTGCATGGGCATCCTCAACACGGACCCGGCGTTCCAGCTCGACGCCACGTTCGCGCCGACGCAGCCCATCCGCGGCGGCATCGGGTTCCTGTCGCAGTCGGGCGCGATGGGGGCCGCGATCCTGAACCGCGCGCGGCAGCTCGGCCTCGGCATCTCGATGTTCGCGTCGATGGGCAACAAGGCCGACGTCAGCGGCAACGACCTGCTCGAGTACTGGGAGCAGGACCCCGACACCAAGCTCGTGCTCATGTACCTCGAGAACTTCGGCAACCCCCGCAAGTTCACGCAGATCGCGAGGCGCATCACGCGGCGGATGCCCGTGATCGCCGTGAAGTCCGGGCGCACGGCCGCCGGCGCCGCCGCGGCGGCGTCGCACACGGGCGCGCTCGCGGCCGGTCGCGACTACGCGGTCGACGCGCTGCTCTGGCAGT